>NZ_JAIYCP010000010.1 GCF_027487935.1 Brevundimonas sp. | reverse complement strand
GATTCGATATCGAACTGCGGGCCACGCTGGCCGTCAGCCTCGATGGTGCCGATCGTGTGGTAGCCCGCATCAATCGCGCCGTACCAGCCGTTCGGCTCGGCGTTGGCAACGCCGGCTGACAGGGCGAGAGCCCCCGCTGCGCTGGTGGCCAGAATGAAAGTTTTAACGCGCATGGGTGGATGCCCTCCGCAGCCCAAATGAAATTTGTGACGGCGTAGAGGCCGCCGCTGAGGTCACATAACAGCCTGACGGTCCGAGGTCGAGATGGTGGGGCGCGAAGGTTCGCAAGCGTGGCTGCTGCGCTACAGACCGGCCCTTTAGTTGTCGCAGGGCGGGAATTCCGGTCCGATTTTGCGCCCCGCAGGCGGGCCAGCGCCTCAGATCCGGAGGAATCGTCTCGCGGAATGCCGGGGCCTCCGCGGCCGGTTTCAGGGTGACAGGGGCCGGGCCTCGCTTTAGGAGCCTGCTCATCATGGACGAGACCGAGCGCCAATCCGGGGATCGTGGCTGGGACACGGCGAAGACACTCGCCGAGGCCCTGCCCTATATCCAGATCTATGACCGCAAGACGGTGGTCATCAAATACGGCGGCCACGCCATGGGCGAGAGCGCCGTGGCGCGTCAGTTTGCCGCCGATGTGGTGCTGCTGAAGTTGATGGGCGTCAATCCGGTCGTCGTCCACGGCGGCGGGCCGCAGATCAGTGCCATGCTGGACAAGGCCGGGGTCAGGTCGGCCTTTGTCGACGGTCTGAGGGTCACCGACGCCGACACCATGCAGGTCGCCGAAATGGTCCTGTCGGGCGCGGTCAACAAGGAGATCGCCCACTGGATTACCATGGCGGGCAAGGAAGCCGACGTGCGCGGCGTCGGCCTGTCAGGCAAGGACGCCGGGCTCCTGACCGTGGAAAAAACCAAACGGACCAAGCGCGATCCCGACAGCATGATCGAGCATGAGGTCGATCTCGGCTTTGTCGGCGAGCCGACCCGGGTCGATCCCAAATTGATCCGACGCCTGCTGGAATCCGACGCCGACTGGGTGCCGGTCATCGCGCCGATCGGCGTGACCGAGGAAGGCCAGACCTACAATGTGAATGCCGACACGGTCGCCGGTGCCATCGCCGGGGCGCTGGACGCCAAACGCATGCTGCTCTTGACCGACGTACCAGGCGTCAAGGGCGCAGACGGTGAGATCATTCGTCAGATGACCGTCAGTGAGGCCGCGAAACTGATCGAGGACGGTATCGCCACCGGCGGCATGATCCCCAAGCTGCAGACCGCCATCGCCGCCGTGCGCGACGGGGTGGAGGCCGTGGTCATTCTCGATGGCCGCCGCCCCCATGCCATGCTGGTCGAGCTGTTCACTGAACATGGGGCCGGCACCCTGGTGAAGGCGTCTTGATCGACCTGTCGCACGTCTCCACCTGGGTGTTCGACATGGACGACACCCTGTACCCGCGAGAGCAGGGGCTGATGCAGCTGGTCCAGGCACGGATCAATGCCTATGTCGTCGAGGCGGTGGGGCTGGATCCCGTCGCCGCCCGCTTGCTCCAGCGCCAGTTCCTCGACGAACACGGCACGACCCTGGCCGGCCTGATGGCCAACTACACGATCGATCCCGCGCATTTCCTGCATGATGTCCACGACGTGCCGATGGATTCGCTGGAGCCCGCCCCCCGCCTCGTCGAACAGCTGATGCGCCTGCCCGGCCGCCGCTTCGTCTTCACCAACGGCGCGCGCGACTATGCGGACCGGGTGCTGGACCGCCTCGGGGTCACGGCCTGTTTCGACGGCGTCTTCACCATCGAGGACGCTGACCTGACGCCCAAGCCCGCGCCCTCGACCTTCCGGCATTTCATCGAACGCTACGGCTTCGACCCGCACCGGGCCGCCTTCTTCGAGGACACGCCGCGCAATCTGGAGCCGGCCAAGGCGCTGGGCATGACCACCGTCCTGATTGGCGACGGCCACGGCAAGCCGCTGGGCGACCACATCGACCATATCGCCCCCGATCTTCTGGATTTCCTGACCGACCTGACCTTCAAGGACGCCGCCGCATGACCGACCTCGCGCATCTGGAATCCGTCATCGAGACGGCGTGGGAAGACCGCGCCCACGTCTCGGCCGCCACCCACGGCGAGGTCCGCAAGGCCGTCGACCAGGCCGTGGCCCTGCTGGACTCGGGCCAGGCGCGGGTCGCCTCGCGCGGGGCCGACGGGGTCTGGACCACCCATCAATGGCTGAAGAAGGCGGTGCTGCTGTCCTTCCGGCTCAATGACAATGAGATCCTGCGCGGCGGCGACCGCGGCCCAGCCAGCCACGCCCCCGGCGTCGGCCCCTGGTGGGACAAGGTGCCCAACAAATTCGGCGACTGGACCGCGGCCCACTATCAGGAGGCGGGTTTCCGCTCCGTGCCGGGTTCGATCGTGCGGCGCGGGGCCTTCATCGGCCGCAACGTCGTGCTGATGCCCAGTTTCGTGAACATCGGGGCCTTCGTCGATGAAGGCTCCATGGTCGACGCCTGGGCCACGGTCGGTTCCTGCGCCCAGATCGGCAAGAACGTCCACCTGTCGGGCGGCGCCGGCATCGGCGGGGTGCTGGAGCCGTTGCAGGCCAATCCGACCATTATCGAGGACGGCTGTTTCATCGGGGCCCGCGCCGAGGTGGCCGAGGGCGTCATCGTCCGCGAGGGCGCTGTCCTGGCCATGGGCGTCTATCTGTCGGCCTCGACCAAGATCATCGACCGCGCCACCGGCGAAGTCTTCCGCGGCGAGGTGCCGGCGTATTCCGTGGTCGTGCCGGGCAGCCTGCCCGACCCGAACGGCGGGCCGTCGCTCTACTGCGCCGTCATCGTCAAACGGGTGGATGCCCAGACGCGGGCGAAGACGGGTGTGAACGAGCTGCTGCGGGACTGATCAGTTCGCCGCCGCCAGCCGCACCAGCTTGCCGTTGGTCTCGTCGGTTACCACCCACACTGCACCGTCGGCCGCCACGGCCACGTCGCGAATCCGTTCGCCGAGGTCGGTCATCAGCCGCTCCTCGCCGATGATGCGGCCGCCCTCGACCACCAGCCGGGCGATGTGTTTGTCCTTGAGCACGGCGACCAGCAGATTGCCGCGCCAGCCGGGGAACATGGCCCCGTCATAGACGGTCATGCCGCCGGGGGCGATCGAGGGGTCCCAGTAGTAGGCGGGCTGTTCGGTGCCTTCACGGGCCGTGATCCCTTCATTGATCGGGACACCGCGATACTCGATCCCGTAGGTCACCTCCGGCCAGCCGTAGTTCAGGCCGGCCCGGTCCAGATTGACCTCATCGCCGCCGCGCGTGCCGTGCTCGACGGTCCAGACATCGCCGTTCGCCGCGATGGCGATCCCCTGCGCATTGCGGTGACCCAGCGACCAGATCTCGGGCAGGGCCCCGGCGCGGCCGACGAAGGGGTTGTCGGACGGGACCGTGCCGTCGGCATTGATGCGGATGGTCTTGCCCATGTGCGAGGCCAGGTCCTGGGCCTGGGGACGCATCGGCGCATCGGACCGCTCGCCGAGGGTGATGAACAGCTTGCCGTCACGCGCAAAGGCCAGGGACGAGCCATAGTGCAGCCGGCCCGCATAGGTCGGCATGGCGCGGAAGATGACCTGTACGCCCTCGACCCGCGACCCGTCGTCCGACAGGCGGCCGCGCGCCACGGCGGTGCCGTTGCCGCCCTCGCGGGGCTCGGCATAGCTCCAGTAGATCATTCGGTCGTCGGCGAAGGTCGGGCCGGTCACGACGTCCAGCAGGCCGCCCTGCCCCTGGGCATCGACAGCCGGCAGGCCGGCGACCGGCTCGCTGACCGCGCCGGCGGCGGTGATGATCCGCAGGCGGCCGGGCCGCTCGGTCACCAGCCAGCGGCCGTCGGGCAGCAGCGCCAGGCCCCACGGCTCCTCCAGCCCCGAGGCCACCACCGAGTGCGCCATGGTTACCCCGGTGCGAACACCGGGCGCGCGGGTCTGGCCGGCAAAGGCGGGCTGCTGGTCCGGCGCATTGGCCGCGCGGGTCTCGACCGGATCCCCGGGCCGGACCGCGTCCTGCCCGTTGGCACCACAGGCGGCGGCCAGGGTCACGGCGGAGACAGTGACGGCGAGGGCGAGCAGGCGCATGGGAAACCCCTTGAATCGGATGCGAAGCGAACAGTCGCGCCAGCCTAGCCGTTCCCGCCCCGCCACGTCACCCTTATGCGACGCAAGGTCCCGGCCCCGCGACGGCGTGAAGGCGGCTTGAAACCACCGGCACCCGCCTATATAGGCACCGCTCTTCCGGCGGACAGACCAGTTCCCGCCGGGACTCGAGCGACACGATCGTCAAACGGGGCTGGGTAGCTCAGCTGGTTAGAGCGGTGGATTCATAACCCACAGGTCGGCGGTTCGAGCCCGCCTCCAGCCACCATCGTCGCACCCCCCTTCTGCAAAGCGTCATCCCGGGTCACACTGGCGTTTTTCGAGAGGCCTCCGATGATCAAGCGTTTCCTGACCCTCGCCGCCCTGGCCACCCTGGGCCTGGGCACCGTCGCCTGCAGCCCGGCGGCAGAAGACGCTGAAACAGAGGTCGCAGAGGCCCAGACCGAGGCTGAGGAGGCAGCGGGCGAGGTCAAGGCGGCCCTCAGGGAAGAGGCCGCCCAGGTCGGTTCGGCGATTACGGCCGTCGCCGGCCAGGCCGTTCGCGACGTCGATCAGGCCACAGACGAGCTGGCGGCCGATGCGGCGGCCATGAATGCCGAAGGCGAGGCCGAGGAAAAGGGCAACTAGCCGGTCAGGCTGGTTCAGCGGGCAGGATGTTCCCGAGGGCCCGCACTTCGGGGCCGGCCCTCACGCCGCTCTGGCAGCGCGCGGCGCCATCTCCGGGCCCGGTAGAGGCTCGGCCGGGGCCGGCGAACAGGACGCCCGGCTCAGTCAACGTCGACACGGTCGCGAAGACTGAGCTCAAAATCGATCAGGATATCCATCAGCTCCTCGCTTCCAATATAGCCTCGCCGGGGGCCAAATCGGTAATTCGTGAAGCTGACAATATGCTGAAGTGCGCCGACCTGCTCGCCGAGTCGTGTAAACAGCGATGGCGCCTTGAGCAAAAATTCACGGAAGGCCATCGGCTTGCCTTCTTGGGTCAGGGCAGAATAGGCCGTATCATATATTTGAAGCGTACCTTTTACTTCCTTGCAGGTTCGCACAATTCTGTCACGCACAGTTTTGCGACTTCTATTAATGTACGTTTTGGAAATTGTGTCGACAGCACCCTTCGGTTTTATTGAATCAAGCTTTGCCGATACTGCGACGACATCCTTCATCAGAACACCGAGGGACCACTTATAATACAGGAACCCCTTCCAGCAAAAAACGCCTTCGTGATATTCACTGGCACTCATACGAAGCGTTGTTCCAAGAATATTTGTGTCCTCGCCGGGCACGTTGGACAGGATTTTTGATGCCATTCGCTCGATCGAGCGAACGCCCGTGGCACCTGTGCTCATACTCATCTTTACCAGCGGCGTGATTTCGGCCCGCACGAATTCCAGCATGCTTTTGAAATCAGATTCACTGAGCGAGAAGTAACAGTCAGCAGGTTCAACGCCCACGCGGGAGAGTTGTTCTCTCAGCAAAAACGGATCCAGCGACGGCGTCCGATCCATGACATCCAGAATCATGCAGTCTGGATGTTCGAGGCCAATGCCAAAAGCTTCGAGAATGGCCTTCTCGTAGTTTACCTGTCCGACAAATATGTATCGACCACCAGTTTTAAGGTCACGGCGATCGATCGGTATGACAATTTTGAGCGCAACCTGACGATCGTCCGGGAAACGATCGTATTCGTTGCTCCTTAGCCTGTGCTTGATCAGCAAACATCGGTTCAGCTCGGGCGTCTGGAAAAGCGGCTTTTCTTTCCAGTCCCAATCGCCCTCATGCTCCCGGGAGACTTTCAGGAGGTTCAGGACCCGCGCTGTCGACGCCGTCCGCTCAAGATTCTCGAGACTGCGGAATGATCGGTCTGCCAACGTACCCCCCTTGCCGCGAGGACACAGAATTCCCGCATTCGCGCACCTGAATTGCCAGTATGCCTCGTTGAGGCAGATTCGTCGCAGCCTCCTACACACGTTTGGTGAGAAATTTTCGCCTCACCAAAAGAGGCCGAACGCCGTTCGTCGTATCACTGTACCCTTCTACAAATTCTTTCGGCGTCCTGGACTTTTTGGCAGGTAGCCGCAAGCAAGGCTACATAACGTAAAGTTACAGGAAGCTGATGTGCGGCGTGTCCGGGCGTTACGCCGGTTCCGCCAGCAGCGCATCCACGAGGGCGCGGGCTTCGGGGCTGGCCCAGTCTGCCTCGCCGGAGAAGGAGGCGCGGATGCGGCCTTTGCGGTCCAGCAGCACCGTCTGGGGCATCTTGCCCTCGCCCGGCAGTTCGAACGGCAGCTGGAATTTCATGTCGCTGTAGAGCGGCAGGGGTTCGTGCACGTCGATAAAACTACGCGCGTCGGTCAGACCGTCGGGCGTGGCGTCGACATTGATCGGCAGGACCATCAGCTCGCTGTCGGGATAGGCCTCGTCCAGCCGGGCGAGAGTCGGCATCTCCGTGCGGCAAGGCGCACACCACATGGCCCAGAGGTTGACCACCACAACCTTACCGCGGAAATCCGCGAACCTCGCATCCGCACCGTCCCGGGTCTTGAACACATAGTCCGGGGCCATCGGGGTGGCCTCGAGCGTCTCCAGCCGGGTCAGCGACCCCGTGGCGAAACGCGCCAGTTCGCTTTTGGCCGCCGGTTCCGGCGTTGCGGCTTTGAAGAAGGCGTCGCGATTGACGTATACCAGCCCACCGCCGATCAGAGCGCCGGCCAAGAGTCCGCCCGCAATTGCAATCCCCGCTGCCTTCGAGCCCTTCATGACAAAGCCTTCCCCGTCGCCAGCGTCAGTTAAGCCTTCTCCGAACGCGGAAGGTCAAGACATGTGGGGCGGACGTTTCTCGGCGCGACCGGCCGACATCATGCAGGCGATCAACGTCTCCATCGGCGTGGACCGGCGTCTGTGGGCCCAGGACCTGGCCGGCTCGCGGGCGCATTGCCGCATGCTGGCGGCACAGAAGATCATCACCGGAGCCGACGCCGAGGCCATCCTGGGCGGGCTGGACGCCATCGAGGCCGAGATCCGCGACGGGTCCTTCCCGTTCCGCGACCAGTTCGAAGACATCCACATGAATGTGGAGGCGCGGCTGGCCGAACTGATCGGCGAGCCCTCGGGTCGGCTGCACACGGCGCGCAGCCGCAATGACCAGGTAGCCACCGATTTCCGCCTCTGGGTCCGGGGCGCCTGCGACGCCGCCGTCGAACAACTGAAGGGTCTGCAAGCCGCCCTGCTGGTCCGGGCGGAACAGCACGCCGGCGACCTGATGCCGGGCTTCACCCATCTGCAGCCGGCCCAGCCGGTGACCTTCGGCCACCATCTGATGGCCTATGTCGAGATGTTCGGCCGAGACGCGGCCCGCTTCGCCGACGCCCGCGCGCGGATGAACGAGAATCCGCTGGGCGCCGCCGCCCTGGCCGGTTCGCCCTTCCCCATCGACCGGCACATGACGGCCGCGGAACTGGGCTTCGACCGGCCGATGGGCAATTCGCTGGACGCCGTCTCGGACCGCGACTTTGCACTGGAAAGCCTGGCCGCCGCCTCGATCTGCGCCGGGCACCTGTCGCGTCTGGCCGAGGAGATCGTCATCTGGATGACGCCGCAGTTCGGCTTTGTGACCCTGCCCGACGACCTGACCACCGGCAGTTCGATCATGCCGCAGAAGCGCAACCCCGACGCCGCCGAACTGGTGCGGGCCAAGACCGGTCGGATCATGGGCTCGCTGGTCGCCCTGTCGACGGTGATGAAAGGCCTGCCGCTGGCCTATTCCAAGGACATGCAGGAGGACAAGCCGCCGGTGTTCGAGGCGTTTGACGCCCTGACCCTGGCGCTGGGGGCCATGACGGCCATGGTCTCGGCCCTGCAGCCGAACACGGAGCGGATGCGGCAAGCGGCAGGCTCGGGCTTCTCCACCGCCACTGACCTGGCTGACTGGCTGGTGCGCGAGCTCAACCTGCCGTTCCGCAAGGCGCACCATGTCACGGGCGCGGCAGTCAAACGGGCCGAGGCCCTGGGCGTGGATTTGTCGCAACTGCCGCTGGCCGAACTGCAATCGCTTGAGGCGGGCGTGACGGAAGCGGTTTACAAGGTGCTCACCCCTGAGGCTTCCTGTGCCAGTCGCCAGAGCTTTGGTGGCACGGCGCCGGAACAGGTCCGCGCGCGCATCGTCGAGTGGAAGACGCGTCTCGCGTAAGGGGTTTGGGATGAAGAAGATCGTATTTGCGGGCGTCGTGGCCCTGATCGCCGTCTCCGCCGCCGGCTGCGGGCGTATCGCCGACCTCGAGGCCCCGCCGGCCAAACAGACCGAGCGCGGCATGCGCGACGGGCGGGCCCCCAACCTGCCCGAGCCTGCCACGGTCAACCGCCCGCCCAGCCAGATGCCGATCGACGGCGGCCCCAGCTCGAGCCCCTACGGCGGGTCGGGCGCCAACCCCGGCTAGGGTTTCCTCGCACCCATTCGACCGGATCGACGGCGCGCTTCAGTCCCAGGCGCGCCGCAGGGGCCGCATGCCGGGGCGGTGGTCAGGGTGCGTCCGTCACGGGATGAGGTGCGGAAGCGGGAGCCGGTGGCGGCGCAAATCGCGCCGACTGGCAGCCTGCTACCAACCCCCGAACCCCTCAGTCCAGCGCGCACACATCCGGCAGTCCGCGCAGCGTGCCCGCGTGATCCAGTCCATAGCCCACCAGGAACCGGTTCGGTGCCTCCCAGCCGACGAAGTCGGGCTCGGGCGCGCGCGGCAGGGGCCAGGGCTTCTTGGCGAAGACGACGGTGAGGACTTCCGCAGCACCCTTTTCCCGGGCGATCCGCACGGCCTCGGCCAGTGAAAGGCCGGTGTCGAAGACATCATCGACGATCAGGACCCGCCGGCCCTCGATCGAGCGCTGGAAATCGGCATAGACATCGATCCGGCCCCGGCTTTCGGTCCCGTCGCCATAGGACGCCAGCCACAGGGCGTCGAAACGGACATTGCGTCCGATCCGCGACAGGGCGCGGGTCAGGTCGGCCGCGAACCACAGGCCGCCGGTCAGAAGCACGGCCGCCACGGTCTCATCGTCGATCACCGGAGCGATCTGCGCGGCCAGATCGGCGACGATGCGCTGGACCTCGGCTTCGGGCAGCAGGACGGTGGGCTTTGGGGGGGTATCAGCCATGCGAGGCGGATACCGCTCCTTACCGGTGGGTGTCCACCACCGGCACGGCGTCGATGGGATGCATCTCCGGCGGCGGGGCCGGAGTCAGGGCGGGGCGCAACCCACCGTCGGCACCGTCGGCTGACGCCGGCGAGGGCGCGGGTGCCTTGGCTTCATGGGCGGCAGCATGAGCCGGAGCCGCCGGGGGACGGCGGGTGTCGGCATGGACAGGGGCCGGATGCGGGGCCGCCTTGTCCCGGTCTTCGTCCAGAACAAAGGCAACACCGACGCCCTGACCGCGCGCGCCGGGATCGGGAATCACCACGGCGAAACCCTGGACCTTGCCGGGCAGCACCGGGGCGGCATCGATGCGGACGATGGCGTGGCCGATCTCGGCACCGTGGGAGTCCAGCAGGGCGACGCGGACCGGCGGCGCGATCCGCTCATTGTCACGGACATTCCGGAGGGCACCCGAGACCAGCACCTTGCCCGGGTCGGACGGCACAGGTCTGGCGCTGACCGCTTCGAAATCCAGTCCGGTCGGGTTCACGGTCAGGCCGATGGCGGCATAGGCGGCAGCCGCGCGGGGGGCCATCTCGACCACCTCGACGCGGAACAGCCAGGCGGAGCCGAGCAGGGCGGCGAATCCGGAAGCGATGCCGGCCCAGACCACGCCATGGGTCGCCGCGCGACGCAGGCGGCGCTGCTGTTCGGCCCGGGCGCGGAAGGCCTTGGGCAGTTCGGGAGCCGGCGTCTCGGCCAGTGATTCGGGCTCGGACTCGTCGTGCTGGCTGAAACTGACGGTCTCGCCGGGTACCGGGGCGTGGGACAGTTCCAGCGGTTCATCGAGCATGGCCCGCCAGGTGTGGCGGCACGATTTGCAGCGCACGGTCCGGCCGCTGGCCCCGATTGCCTCATCCGGGGTGAAATAGCTGGTGGCGCAGGACGGGCAGGTCAGTATCATGTGCGCCGACTGAGAGGCTCTTCGCCCCCTCCCGTCGCGGCCTGGCCGCGTCCTGATCCGAAATTCATGTCCGTCCAGCCCCGCCGCGCCTATCAATCCGACTCCGCGACCGCCACCGTCCGCCTGTCTGGCGTGGGCTTTGGCTATGCGGCGACGCACCGCACGTTGCAGGACGTTAACCTCATCTTGCCTGCCGGCTCTTTCCACTTCCTTACCGGGCCGTCCGGGGCGGGCAAGTCGACCCTGCTGAAGCTGCTGACCCTCGCCGAGCACCCGCTGACCGGAACCCTGCATCTGTTCGGCGAGGACGCCACCATGGTTCCGCGCCGCGCCCTGCCCGCCTTCCGTCGACGGATGGGGGTGGTTTTCCAGGACTTCCGCCTGCTGGACCACCTGTCGGCCTTCGACAATGTCGCCCTGCCTCTCAGACTGGCGGGCGGGAAACAGGCCGACCATGCCGGCGACGTCGAGGAAATGCTCGACTGGGTCGGGCTGGGCGACCGGATGGACGACCGGCCGCCGTCGTTCTCGGGCGGCGAGAAGCAGCGGCTGGCCATCGCCCGCGCCGTGATCACCAAACCCGACCTGATCCTTGCCGATGAGCCGACCGGCAGCGTCGATGCGGTGATGGCCGAACGGCTGCTGAAACTGTTCCAGTCCCTGAACCGGCTCGGGACTACGGTGCTGATCGCCAGCCATGACGAGGCCCTGGCCCGACGATCCGGCGCGAACGTCCTGAGACTCGAAGGTGGGCAGCTGACGGGTGGCGGGTCATGATCCGCCGCCTGTTCAACATGCGCGCGCCTCTGCTCCCGCGCGACGCAGGGGGCGAGGCCTGGCTGGCGGGGCTCATCGCCGTCCTGTGCTTTCTGGCCTGTCTGGCTGCCGTCGGGGCCGTTTCGGCGGACCGGGCCGCCCAGGGCTGGGCCCGCGCGCTGAGGTCCGAGGCGACCGTGCAGGTACGGCCGCGCGTCGGCGAGACCGGTGCCGAGGCCGCCGCCCGGGCCGCCCAGACCCTGGCCGGGGTTGAGGGCGTCGATGAAGCGGAGGCCATGGACCGCCAGACCGCCGAGGCCCTGCTACGGCCCTGGGTCGGAGACGCCGTCCTGCCCGACCTGCCCATCCCCTATCTGGTCACCGTCCGGCTGGATCCGGCCGCGCCCGCCAGTGCCGTCACCCTGGGCCGGGCCATGGCCGAGGCCGGGCTCGACGCTACGGTCGACGACCACAGCCTTTGGCGCAGCGAGGTCGAGCGTTCAGCGGGATTGATCACCCTTCTGGCCGCCGCGGCCTTCCTGCTGACCGCCGGGGCGGCCGGAGCCGCTGTCGCCTACGCCACCCGGGCTGGCATGGCCGCGCAGTCGACCGTAGTGGACACCCTGAGCCTGAACGGCGCCTCGGATGCCGCCATCGCCGGTCTGTTCCAGGCCCGCTATGGCCTGCTGGCCGCCGGGGCGGGGGCGGTCGGTGCCGTCGTCGCCATGGGGCTGTTAGCGGCCCTGCGCTTTCTCGGCGGGGCGGAAGGTGTGACCCCTGCCCTGCCGCTGGCCTGGAGCGACCTCCTGATCCTCTCGCCATGTCCGCTGCTCGCGGCTACGGTGGCGGTTGTCGTCGCGCGAGCCACCGCTCTGGCGCGGCTCAAGCGGGGTCACTAGGTCCAGGACATGAAGTTTCTGACCTTCATCGCCACTCTGGTGCTGATCTGGACGATCGGCCTGTTCGCCTTCGCCGATCGCGTGCGGGGATTCACCCCCGCACCCGAGCCGGCCCGCGCCGACGCCATCGTGGCCCTGACCGGCCCCTCGGCCGAGCGGGTCAATGCCTCCATCCGCCTGCTCGAGCAGGGCAAGGGCAAGCGGGTGCTGATCTCGGGCGTGAACCGCGAGGTCCGCCGCCAGGAGCTGCGCGCCCTGACCCCCGGCTCCAACCGCCTGTTCAACTGCTGCGTCGACCTGGGGTTCGAGGCCGAGGACACCATCGGCAACGCCCAGGAGATCGCCGCCTGGGCCGAGGCCAAGAACTATGACAGCCTGATCGTGGTGACCTCGGACTATCACATGCCGCGCGCCCTGACCGAGATCCGCGCGGCGGCCCCGGGGATCGAACTGACCCCCTATGCCGTCGAGACGCCCTCGCTGGACAATTCCCGCTGGTGGAAGGCCGCCGTCACAGCCCGGCGGATGACCCTGGAATACATGAAATACCTCGCCGCCCTGGCCCGCGCCATGGTCGGCGGCATTGATCGTCCGACTACGGACGAACCCGTGGCAGAGAAGGCCGCCTGACGTGACATGGCTCCGGTCGCTGGCCTTTGTGGCCTGGCTCTATCTGTCTATGGTCCTGTTCGCCGTCGGTCTGTCGCCGGCCCTGCTGATGCCCTACCGCCAGGCCATGTGGGTCATCCGCAACTGGTCGAAATTCACCCTGTTCGGCCTGCGCTGGATCGGCGGGGTCAGGGTGGAGTTCCGGGGCGTGGAGCATATGCCGGTCGGCGCCTGCCTGATCGCCGGCAAGCACCAGTCGATGCTCGACGTCATCGCCCCCTTCGCGGTCCTGCCCGACAACTGTTTCATCATGAAGAAGGAACTGGCGCCTCTGCCCTTCTTCGGCTGGTTTGCGGTCAAGACGAAGATGATCGCGGTCGACCGCTCGGCCCATTCCAAGGCGCTGAAGGACATGGTCCGGCAGGCGCGGGCCCGGTTCGCTGAGGGGCGGCAGATGCTGATCTTCCCGGAGGGCACCCGCGCGCCCGTCGGTGCTGCGCCCGACTACAAGCCAGGCATCGCGGCACTGTACCGCGACCTCGACTGCCCCTGCACCCCGATGGCGACCAACTCGGGCGTCCACTGGCCCGCCCACGGCTTCCGCCGGTATCCGGGGACGATCGTCTATGAGTTCCTGCCGTCGATCCCGGCGGGGCTGAAGCGGGACGCGTTCATGGCGACGCTGGAGGAGCGGCTTGAGGGCGCGTCGAACGCGCTGCTGACTCAGTGAAACTGCTGATGTGGCGTTCTGCTCAAGGGACGTTGGCGGTCCTCATCGCGCTCGCGTTGTTGGTGGGTGCCATGACGCCCTATCAAATCAGCTTGGGCTATTTTTTCATCAGTGGAGCGGGTTGCATCGTCACGTGGCGTCTGCGCGTCGGGGCCACCGTGGCACTGTCTGCCACTGGTGCAGGCCTGTTGCTGGTTTTGGCCTTCACCCCGCCGCTGATTAACCTCGCCCTCTGCACCTACCCTCACATATGTCAGACGCAGAACAGCGTTGACGCCGCGCGGGCGTTGTCGCTGTGGCTCGGCTTGATCTGGAGTGTCGGTTTGGCCTTGGCCTTTGGGCTGACCTTGGGATCGCGCGGGCAAAAATCCGCGGAGGTCTAGCGCAGCGCCTCCCACGCCAATGCATGCACCCGATCCCGCCCCAGCGCCGCAGCCATAGGCGGCTCTCCGAACAGCCCCGCGATCGCCGGATCCCTGACATCCAGCCCGCCCGTGAAGGCCCCGAAGGCCGGCAGCACCGCCCTCCGTCCGTCCGTCACGAAACACGGCCGCCGCACGCCCCGCCCATGCGCCGCAACCCGCGCCGCCGGGTGCAGGTGGCCGGCGATCTCGCCCGGCTGCTCGCCAGGCTGGGGCTCGTGGATCAGGCGCAGGGAGCCGAGCGCCATCGTCTCCACCACCTCCCCGACCAGATCGTCCATGGCCCCGGCCAGGGCCGCGATGTCGTGGTTGCCCTCCAGCCAGATCCAGTCGCGGCCCGCCGCCAGCCGGTCCAGCCGGGCCTTATCGTCCGCCGCCATCCGGCCCACCGACTTCGCATCGTGGAAACTGTCGCCCAGCAGGACCACCGCCGCGGGCTGCAGAGCGTCGATTTCGGCCTCCAGCCGGTCCAGCGTCGCCCGGCTGTCATAGGGCGGCAGCATCTGACCGCGGGCGGCGAAGGCCGAGCCCTTCTCCAGATGCAGGTCGGCGGCGATCAGGGTGCGGTGGTTCAGCACCCACAGGGCGCCCGAGCAACGCAGCACACAGGGCTCGCCCTCGATATGCACGCGCAGGCCGCCGCTGGGGCAACGGGCGGGAGAGAGGAGGTTCTTCAGGGCCGCATTCATCGTCCTTCTCCCATTGGGAGAAGGTGGCCGCGAAGCGGTCGGATGAGGGTCGGCTGCGTCCGTCGGCGTAAGCCGTCGCAGGGTTCGGGGTGCGGCTTGCGCCGACCCTTGGACCCGGCCCTCACCCTTTCGCCTTGCCGATCGCATCGCTCCCGGAGGCTCAAGCCCTCTCCCAGCGGGAGAGGGGGCTGTGGACGGGCCTTCACGCCATCACCTCGGCGATCAGGGTCTCCTCGTCGAACCCATAGGCCGAGGCGTCGAGGATCATCTCCGCGGCCTGCACGCCGCCGACCCGTTCGCGCCCGATCTGGACCAGAACCGGCACGCAGAACGGCGACGGTCGCTCCAGCGGCACATGCCGGATCTGACCCCGGATCCGCTCAAGCAACTGGCCCAGCCGCGCCACGTCCAGCAGGCCCGCGGCGGCATCCGCGCGGGCGGTCTTGAGCAGCAGGTGGTCGGGCTGGTGGCGGCGCAACACGTCGTAGATCAGGTCCGTCGAAAAGGTCACCTGCCGCCCGGTCTTCTCATTGCCCGGCTGGCGTCTCTCGATCAGCCCCGAGATCAGGGCGCAATTCCGGAAGGTGCGCTTCATCATGAAGCTCTCGGCCAGCCAGCTTTCCAGATCGTCGCCCAGCATGTCGGGCTCGAACAGGGCGCCGAGATCGAGGCCATCCATCGGCTTGATCGACCAGATGGCCAGGGAATAGTCGGTGCAGACGAAGCCCAGCGGCCCGACGCCGAGCCGGTCCAGCCGGCGCGTCAGCAGCATGCACAGTGTCGCATGCGCCAGGCCGCCCTCGAACGGATAGGCGACGAGGAAATGGCGCGAGCCGCGC
This sequence comes from Brevundimonas sp., assembly GCF_027487935.1. GTDB lineage: Bacteria > Pseudomonadota > Alphaproteobacteria > Caulobacterales > Caulobacteraceae > Brevundimonas. Next base: position 201,174 of record NZ_JAIYCP010000010.1, on the reverse strand, counting down.
GGGAAGGTCTCGACCAGCAGGGTCTCCGCATCCGGGATCATCGACCGCGCCTCCTGCAGCTCCAGCCATTCCTGCACGTCGGGCGGCAGGATGCGCCAGTGATCGCGGTCCTGGATCATGGCCCGCACCCGGCTGGCGAGCGACGTCGACATCGGGAATTTGTTGCCGCCCCACGACGGGATCTTGGGGTCCTTGTCCTGCGCATGGGTGACGAGCGCGTCCATGCCGCTGATGCCCTGGAAGGCCCAGACCTGACCGGCGAAGACGAAGGTGTCGCCGGGCGACATCTGTTCGAAATAGTTCTCTTCCGCCTCCCCGACCTTGCGGCCGCCGATCAGCTGTTTCGAGGCGCCGCCACGCCGCGAGGCGATGCGCACATTCAGGGTCGCGGCCGCCACGATGGTCCCGACATTCATCCGGTGGCGCTGGGCCGTCTGGGCGTTGCGGACCTTCCATTTACCGTCCTGCGTCCGGACGATCCGCGCAAACCGCTCATAGGTGCGCAGGGCATAGCCGCCGGTGGCGACAAGATCGACCACCTCCTCGAACTGCTCATACGTCAGGCCGCGATAGGGCCCGCAGCCGGTTACCTCCGTGTACAGAGCATCCAGCGCGAACGGTTCGGAACAGGCGCAGCCCATGACGTGCTGGGCGAGGGTGTCGAGCGTGCCGGTATGCACCGGCTCCCAGTCAAAGGCGTTTTCGGCCACGGCCTCGCGCGCGGCCTGGCATTCCAGCATTTCGAACCGGCTGGCGGGCACCATCAGGGCCCGCGACGGCTCGTCCAGCCTGTGGTTGGCGCGGCCGATCCGCTGCACCAGCCGGCTCGCCCCTTTGGGAGCCGCGAGCTGGATCACCAGATCGACGTCGCCCCAGTCGATGCCGAGGTCGAGCGTCGAGGTGCAGACCACCGCCCGCAGCTCCCCCCGCGCCATCGCCGCCTCGACCTTGCGCCGCTGCTCGGCCGCCAGCGAGCCGTGGTGCAGGGCGATCGGCAGGTCGTCCTCATTGATCGCCCACAGCGACTGGAAGACGAACTCCGCCTGCCAGCGCGTGTTGACGAAGATCAGGGTCATGCCCGAGCGCTTCAGCGCCTCATAGACCTCCGGGATGGCGTGCTGGCCGGTATGGCCGGCCCACGGCACCTTGCCTTCGGAGACCAGGACATCGACCACCGGCGGCGCGCCGGGGTCTCCACGGACGATGGTGACGGGGGCCTCCACGCCGGGCCTCAGCCAGTCCGCGATCATCTCCGGATCGTCCACCGTCGCGCTCAGCGCCACCCGCCGCATGTCCGGCGCGAACTGTTGCAGCCGCCCCAGGCCGAGCGACAGGAGGTCGCCCCGCTTGCCGCTCCAGATCGCATGCACCTCATCCAGCACGACGCGTTTCAGGTCCGCGAAATAGTCGCGCGCACCGTCCCAGGCGCAGAACAGGGCCAACTGCTCCGGCGTGGTCAGCAGGATGTCCGGCGGAAACTCGCGCTGCCGCTGCTTCTTGGACTGTTTGGTGTCGCCGGTCCGGCTCTCGACATGGATGTTCAGCCCGATCTCGCGGATCGGTGTCATCAGATTGCGCTCGACGTCGGTGGTCAGGGCCTTCAGCGGCGACAGGTACAGGGTGTGCACCCCCGACCCCGGCCCGAACGCCGGCCGCGGCCCGCGCTCGGCCAGCTCCACCAGCGACGGCAGGAAGCCCGCCAGCGTCTTGCCGCCCCCGGTCGGGGCGACCAGCAGGGCGTGCGACCCGGTCTGGGCCGCCGCGATCATCTCCAGCTGATGCCGTCGCGGCGACCAGCCGCGCCGCGCGAACCAGTCGGCGAACAAGGGGGGCAGCTGCGTCACTCGCCGACCCGCGCGCCTTCGCAATATCCGCCGTCGGCCCAGCGACCGCCAGCGTCGAGACAGCGGTCGATGGCCATGAACTCGCTGAAGAAGTACCACCAGACGAAGACAGCGCCCAGGATCAGTGCGACGCCCAAGCCAATCGCCCGGTGAGCGGGACGCCGCTTCACGGCTCGCCCCACGGCGACAGCACCCGACACCCGCTGTGCTCGAAATGCCGGACATTGCGGGTAACGACGGCAAGCCCGTGAACGTGGGCGGTAGCCGCGATCAACTCATCAGTCATTTCGGAGACGCGGCCCGCCGCCCGGTTGATCTCCGCCAGGGAAGCCCAGCGTTCCGTGACCTCCAGATCGACCGACAGGATTCGCTCGCCATACCGAAGGATCAGATCGGCGAGCCAGAAATCGAGATCGTCGCGTCGTCGTCCCGGCTCGAGTCGGACGATACCGCGTCGAAGTTCACCGACCGTGATGACGCTGATGTGCAGGTCCGACAGCAGCTGTTCATTCAGCCAGCCGATCATCCCTGGGTCCGGTCGCGCGCGCTTCGGCTCGCTGATGGCGTTGGTGTCCAGCAAGAACATCAGAACGGGTCGATCTCACGAGCGGGACGGCGGTCACGTTCCAGATCCACGCCTTCGAGTGACGGGCCGTTCAGCAGCCAGTCTTTAAAGTCCCGCGAGGCGCGGGGATCCTTCAGCCGTCGAAAGTCTTCGGCGGACAGCACCACGGCCGCCGCTTCGCCATGCAAGGAGATTTCCTGCGGCCCTTCCGTCCGCGACCGGCGGATGACCTCTGAGAGGTTGTCCTTGGCTTTGGCGACACTCCAAACCACGACGATCTCCTATATGGCTATAGTATATAGCCATATCTTGCGTTCACGCTCGCGTCAAGGAAATGTTCCCGTTCCGTTTCACATGGCTAGTTGCTATGTTTCGGGGTGTCCACCGACTCCCTCACCTCCGTCTCCGCCCTCACCGGCGCCGAGCCATGGCTGGCCCTGCCGCCGGCGCTCGCCATTCCGCCGGGCGCGGGGGCGATCTGCGATGGCGAAGGTGCGCGCAGGATCGGACGCGGCGCGGCGGAGGGGGCCTTCACCACCGCCCCGGTCATGGTCGCCCACGCCAGCCTGACCGCGCGCCGCCTCGGCATCGTCCCGCCGCCGCGCTCGGCCGAGCTGCTGGATGTACTGGAGCTGTTCGCCTTCGTTCGGCCCGCCCGCTTCTGCGCACCCTCACCCAGCGGTCTGGCCCTGGCCATGGGGATGAGCGAGCCCCGGGGGGCAGAGGCCCAGGCGGAGGCCCTGCGCCGCGCCGCCGACGGCCTGCTGCGCGAACTGGCCGACCCGGCCTATCCCGACCGCGAGGCCGCCTTCACCCTGGCCGAAACCCTCGGGCGGGCCGGCTGGGCATGGGCCTGGCGGGTCACGGGGGCCCTGCAGCATCAACCCGTTCGCGACCGCAACCATCGCGGCAGCGGCCTCGACGTCTGGTCGCGCCTGCCAGAGTGGGAGGACGAGGCCCCGCGTGGCGAGGCGGGCTCGGCCCCGGTCGACAGCGAGAGCGCCCGCATCCGGCTGGAGAAACTGCTTCAGGCGTCCGGGCTCGACGAGACCCGGCCGACCCAGTCCGACTATGCCGCCGAGGCCGCCTATGCCTTCTCGCCGCGCAACGAGGAGGGCCGCCCGCGCGTCCTGCTGGCCGAGGCCGGCACCGGCACCGGCAAGACCCTGGGCTACCTCGCCCCCGCCAGCCTGTGGGCCGAGCGCAATCAGGGGGCGGCCTGGGTCTCGACCTACACCCGCGCCCTGCAGCGCCAGATCGACCGCGAGAGCGCCGCCCTCTGGCCCGACCCCGTCGAGCGCAGGAAGAAGACCGTGGTCCGCAAGGGCCGCGAAAACTACCTCTGCCTGCTGAACCTGCAGGACATGGTCCAGGCCGCCCAGCTGGGGAACGGCGATCTGATCGGCATGGCCCTCGTCAGCCGCTGGGCCATGCACAGCCGCGACGGCGACATGACCGGCGGCGACTATCCAGGCTGGTTGCCGGGCCTGTTCGCCACGGGGCCGAGCCATCAGGCCAGCGCGGCCAACCTCGTCGACCGGCGCGGCGAATGCGTCCACGCCGCCTGCCCCCACTACCGCACCTGTTTCGTCGAAAAGACCATCCGCGCCAGCCGCCGCGCGGACCTCGTCGTCGCCAACCACGCCCTCGTCATGACCCAGGCCGCCTTCGACGGGGCCCGGTCGGCGCGCGGCCTGAAACAGGACGGCGAGACAGCGGCCCTGAAGCGGATCGTCTTCGACGAGGGCCACCATCTGTTCGACGCCGCAGACAGCGCCTTCTCGGCCTGCCTGTCCGGTCAGGAGGCCGCCGAGCTGCGGCGCTGGCTACGCGGGCCCGAGGGTCGCGGCCGGCGTGGGCGCGGGCTGGAACAGCGGCTCGGCGACCTCTGCGCCGACAACGCGGCGGCGACCAAGGCGCTGCAGGACGCCGTTCGCGCCGCCGCCCAGCTGCCCGGCGAGGGCGTGTCCGGCCGCATCGCCCCGGCCTCGGGCGAGGTCAATCCGGTCGGGCCGATCGAACGCTTCCTGCTCGCCGCGCTGGAGCAGCTCCGGGCCCGGACGTCGGAGAATGCGTCGGGCAGCGGTGTCGAATTCGGCATGGAATGCGCCCTGCGCCCGGTCACCGAGCCGGTGCTGGAGGCCGCCCGCGAGGCCGCCCAGGCCCTGGCCGCCGTCGAGGCGCCGCTGCTGGCCCTGTCCCGCCATCTGGAGGACATCCTCGACGACGAGGCCGCCGATCTGGACGGGGCGTCACGTGCCCGGATCGAGGGGGCCCTGCGCGGTCTCGACCGCCGCGCCCGCATGACCCTGCCCGGCTGGCGCTCCATGCTGGCGGCGCTGGAGGTGTCTTCGGACGAGCCGGATCCCGACTTCCTCGACTGGCTGTCAGCCGAGGCCGCCTTCGGCCGGATCATGGATGTGGCCCTGCGCCGCCACTGGATCGATCCGACCGTGCCGCTGGAGGCGGCGGTGATCATGCCGGCCCATGGCGTACTGGTCACCAGCGCCACCCTGTCTGATCCGAATGCGCCAAACAACGGGGGCGATCCCTTCGACATGGCCCGGCTGCGCACCGGCTCGGCGCGGCTGATCGAGCCGGCCCGGACCCTCAAGGTCGAAAGCCCGTTCGACTATGCCGCCAACGCCCGGGTCATCGTCGTCAACGATCTGGTCAAGGACGACACCCGCCAGACTGCGGCGGCCATGCGCGAGCTGTTCCTCGCCGCCGGCGGCGGGGGCCTCGGCCTGTTCACGGCCATCCGCCGGCTGAAGGCGGTCTATGAGCGGCTTGGTCCGGACCTGGCCAGGGCAGGTCTTCCCCTCTACGCACAGCACATCGATCCACTGGAAGTCGGTGCCCTGGTCGATGTCTTCCGGGCCGAACAGGATTCCTGCCTGCTGGGCACCGATGCGGTGCGGGACGGCGTTGATGTCCCGGGACGATCCCTGCGCATCCTCGCCTTCGACCGCGTGCCCTGGCCGCGCCCGGACCTGTTGCACAAGGCGCGCCGCCTGCGTTTCGGCGGCGAAGGCTCCGGAGGGCGCAATTTCGACGATGCCCTGGCCCGGGCGAAGATGGCCCAGGCCTTCGGCCGGCTGATCCGCCGTGCCGACGACAAGGGCGTCTTCGTCATGCTCGATGCCGCCGCCCCGACCCGGCTGTTCGCCGGCCTGCCGCCCGGCACCGAGGTCCAGCGCATGGGGCTGGCCGAAGCGGTGGAACTGGTTGGCGGTTTCCTCAAGCCGGACTAGACGGTGCCCCGATGACCGACACCGCCCCCCGCCACTCCCGCCGCGGCCTCGCCGTGCCCTTCGTGATCGTCGGACTGCTGCTGGCCGGCTGGACCGGCTGGTGGTTCTGGCTGACCGCACAGGTCGAGACCCGGCTGACGGCCCAGGTCGAGACCCTGAAACAGGACGGCTGGACCATCACCCATGCCCCCGTGCGCATCACCGGCTGGCCCTTCCGAACCCGGGTGTCGATGCCGCAGGCCGATATCCTTGCCCCCTCCGGCCACGGCGTGTCGGCCCCCGAACTGGTGGCCGAGGCCAGCAGCTGGAACCCCGACCACTGGGTCGTCGTCGCTCCCGACGGCCTGACCCTGACCCGGGTGAGCAAGGGCCGGATCGCGATCGCCGGCGACGGTCTGCGCTTCAGCATCAGCCATCTGCGCGACCGCTTCCCCGACCTCAGGACCGAGATGATCCGCCCGACCTTCACCGCGCTTGAGGGGGCCGAGCCCTTTCCCATCGCCTCGGCCGAACGGATCCAGCTGGAGACCCGACCGCATCTGACCGACGGCGTCGCCTCGACCGACGAACTGGATGTGCTGTTCCGCCTGGTCGACGCACGCGGCCGGCCCGGCGGGCCGGTCGAGAGTGCGACCGGACAAGGCCGGCTCAGCGCCGATGTCGAGGGCACGATCGTCGGGGCCAGCCGCCTGCAGGGCATGGATTCAGCGGGCGTCTTCGCCGCCTGGACCGCGGCGGGCGGACGGTTCACCGCCGTGCGGGGCCGGTTGAAGGCCGGGGACAGCACCGCCCTGATTTCCAGCGAAACCCTCTCGGCCCGGGCCGACGGGCGGCTGCAAGGGTCGCTCGCCTTGACCGCCGAGAAACCGGTGGCCGTCATCGCCGGCCTGGCCCGCGCGCAATCCGGTGCGGTCAACCGCCTTGGCGCGGCAGGTGCCGTAGCCGCCACAGCTGCGGCGGGCGAGCGGCCCGTCGATCTGGTGATCCAGTTCCGCGACGGCCGCACCTGGCTGGGGCCCTTCCCTCTGGCCCCGGCGCCGCGGCTGTTCTGATGCCCGCCAAACCCCTGGAAGAACCACAGGCCGACACCGAACGGCTGGCGCTCGATCGGGCAGTGGCGGAGGCGGTGCGTCTGCGGATCACCGCCGGCCCCCGTCCCTCGCAGGACGCCGACGCCATCGCCCTGCGAGACCTGCTGAAGGATCTGCCGCCCGCGGCGACTGCCGGGGTGCGTGCGGTTCTCGGGCGTATCGATTCGGCGATCGGCGCGCCGCTGGTTGTCTGGGGAGCCACCAGCCAGACCCTCGCCGCCGATCGCTTCGGCCTGACCGCCCGGATGGCCGCCGAGCCGGAGCAGGCCCTGGGCGCCGTGCGCGATGGCTCACGCGCCCTGCTGGACCTGACGCCGGGCAGGGCCTGGTGGGGACGGCTGCTGGCCGAGCCCGCGCTGCGCGTCGTCGCCGCCCTGCCCGATGACCGCCACGGCCTGCCCCGCGCCCTGATGATCCAACGAGCCGAACCCGGCCCGACCGGCGACGACCGGACCTTCTGGGCTACCGACAGCCAGGCTCCCGATGCCCGGATCGTCGAGACCCTGGGCGCCGCCGGCCTGGTCGCCAGCCCCTTGATCGCGGCGGGCGGCTTGAAGCTGTTCGTGCTCGCGGGCTATGTGCAGGCTGAGGACGGACGGCTTGCATCCGCGCCCGGCAGCCTCTCCGGCGTCATCGGCGCCGCCCCCCAGTTCTGAAAGCGCCCATGACCGACGCCCCGCAAAACGCTCCCGTGGCCAAGCCCGGCATCCTCGACATCGCCCCCTATGTCGGCGGCAAGTCGCGCATCGAGGGCGTGGCCGAGCCGATGAAGCTGTCGTCCAACGAGAATGCCCTGGGTGCGGGCCAGAAGGCGCGCGAGGCCTATGCCGCCGCCATCGGCAATATCCACATGTACCCCGACGGCCGGGCGATGAAGCTGCGCGACGCCGTGGCGGAACACCATGGACTGGAGCCCGGGCGGCTGATCTTCGGCAATGGCTCGGACGAGGTCTTCGCCCTGCTGAACCAGACCTATCTGACCGCCGGCGACAATATCGTCAGCGGCAAATACGGCTTTCTGGCCTATCGTATCAGCGCCTTGGCCAACCAGGCCTCGGTCAAACTGGCCCCCGAGCCCGACTTCCGGCTGACGCCCGAGGCCATCCTGGCCGAGGTCGATGACCGCACCCGGATCGTCTATGTCTCCAGCCCGTCCAACCCGACCGGCAGCTACAATACGGCCGAGGAAATCCGCCGGCTGCACGCGGCCCTGCCGCCGCACATCCTGCTGGTCATCGACGAGGCCTATGCCGAATTCGTCGCCGAGCCCGACTGGGAGACCAGCTTCCCGCTGGCCCGCAACAGCGACAACATCATCGTCACCCGCACCTTCTCCAAGATCCACGGCCTCGGCGGCCTTCGGATCGGCTTCGGCTATGCGCCGCTGCCGGTCTGCGAGGCGGTCGACCGCATCCGCCTGCCGTTCAACGTCTCGGTCCCCGGCATTGAGGCGGCCGTCGCCGCCCTCGGCGACGCGGCGCACCAGAAGGCGTCGCGCGACCTCGTCCACGCCTGGCGGCCGCGCCTGACCCAGGCCATCAAGGGCTTCGGCTTCGACGTCTTCCCCTCGGCCGGAAACTTCGTCCTCGTCCGCTTCCCCGATGCGACCCGCAACGCCGCGGCGGCCAATGACTATCTGAACTCCAGGGGCATCATCGTCCGTCCCGTCGGCGGCTACGGCCTGCCCGACTGCCTGCGGATCACGGTGGGCACGGAAGACCAGAACCGGGCGGTGATCGACGCGCTCAGCGAGTTCGCGGCCCAGGCGTAGTCAACCGACGTAGCCGCATCGCTCGGCGGCGCATTGCAGGTAGCACCGCGTCCAGGCCGGCCCGCCGCCGGGATAGATGATGTAGCAGCGGTACTGGCACTCCAGATAACAGAAGTCGTTGCGCTGATCCGGCGACGGCGTCTGGGCGGACGAGGCGGCGGCCAGGAAGAGGCCGGCGGTCAGGGCGGCGGTGCTGAACAGTCTGCGCATTGTGAAAGCCCTCCATGCTTGACCATTAGCGTAGCGGTGACGGTCCGGTTCCTGGGCAAGGTGGTTAGCCCGCGAGCAACCACAACTGTCCGGCGCCGCCGTCAGGATGTCGGCGAGGAAGCGAGCCGGCTCGGGTCCCTAGCTGCAGTCAGCGGTGAACTCGGAGGCCTGGCCGTTGATGGAGACCACAGCCTCCGCCTTGTGGCCGGACCACGATTTCGAGACGTTGTAGGTCTCGCTATCATTGCCCGAAGGCCCGCCCTGGGCATCGGCGCGCCAGAGGCCGGCGTTGAAGCTGGAACTCCACGGCGTGATGGTCCGTCGACGAAGGATGGCGTTTCTGGCCGTCGGTCCGGCGGTTATCGGACGCCCTTCTGCATCGACCGCGACAAGGGTCGGATCCTGGGTGATTGGCGGATTGGACGGTATCGCGAACGGCTCGCGGACAACCAGCGTCTCGTCTGCACGCTCGATGAAAGCGATGAATTTTCCCCCCGCGGGCAAGGCGATCGCCGAGCTGGTTCCCACGCGGGGAAGAAAGGGACCGCAGACCGCCAGCACCTCGTCGCCGGCACCCGCCTCAGCAACCGCGGCGCGCTGGTGCTCGCGTCTTGCGGCCTGGGCCTCCGGATCAGAGCCGCAAGCGGCCAGTGCGCAGCCCACGAGTCCAAGAACACCCACGCGATATTTCATCAAACTTCCCCAAGGTTCGGTCGGCGAACGCTGATCCGCTGTCGGTCTGCAACCTTCCCCGGCCCGCCGCTCGCGTCAAGCGCGCAAACCAATACCCGCCGGGGATGCGCTCACGTCCGCCTGAACACCCGGCTCGCCGCCCATCCCATAAGGGCCGCCAGCAGCACGGTCAGCACGCCGTAGCTCCAAGGCCGCCGATGGGCGAACTCATAGATGTCGCGCTCTATGCCGACCTTTTCGACGGTCATGGTCAGGTTGGAGACGGAGACCGGCTCGCCGTCCTGGAACAGCCAGACCTCGGCGAAATACTGGCCGGTGGGGGCCACGGCGGGCAGGTCCAGCTCCGCCCGGAACAGGCCGGTATCGACGAACTCCACCCCGTCCGGATCGGTATTGTAGAGCGCCGCCGCCTCGCGCAGCCGGATCACGGCGCGACGATAGTCGAGATAGTCCTCACCCAGCCGGCTGACGACCACATCGCGCACGCCATAGCGGGTGACGGTGCGGCTTTCCTGCGGGGCGGCGATTCTCAGATGGTCGACGCCGACGCCCAGACGGCGCAACTGGCCGAAGTCGGCGATGTCGGACAGGGGCCGGGTCGAGGCGGTCATGTAGAAGCCGGGCGCACCCTCGAACAGCACCGGACGGCTGTTGAGCCAGAAGCCCATGTTGCGGGTCTTCTTGACCAGACGCACGGGACCGTCCGGGCCGCGGACCACGACCACCACATCGGCCGGTCGGTCCGTCGGATTGAAGACAGCCCCGTAGAGGACGATCGAGGCTCCGCTGAACCGGGAGTCGATCATGACCCGCGCGTCGGTCATCGCGGCAGCGACCCGGACCTGGCCGATCGTGCCGGTCGAGCGTTCCGGCGCAGGGGCGACGATCGCCGGCGGCGGGGGTGGAAGGACCTGTATCACCCGGGCACCTTCATTCGGGAACTCCGGGCGCAAAGGCGAACAGGTCCGACGGCCGCACGAACAGGTCCAACCCGATCTGGATGCCGACCAGCAGGACGATCAGGGCCAGCAGCGCCCGCAGCACATCCGGCCGGAACCGTCCCGACAGCCGCGCCCCGTACTGGGCCCCGACCACGCCGCCGACCAGCAAGAGGGTCGACAGGACAATGTCGACGGTCTGGTTGCGTCCTGCCTGGAGGATGGTGGTCACGGCGGTGACGATGATGATCTGAAACAGGCTGGTGCCCACCACCACCCCGGCCTTCATGCGCAGCACATAGAGCATGGCCGGTACGAGGATGAAGCCGCCGCCGACGCCCATGATGGCCGACAGGATGCCCGCGAAGCCGCCGAGCACCAAGGGTGGAATGGCGCTGATATAGAGACCCGAGCGGGGGAAGCGCATCTTCAGCGGCAGGCCATACAGCCACAGCGGCCGGCGGCGCTCCCGATGCGGCAGGACCTCGCCGCGCACCCGGCGCAGGATCTGGCCGAGGCTCTCGTAGAGCATCAGGGTGCCGATGGTGCCGAGGAAGAGCAGGTAGGACAGGGCCACCACCATGTCCGCCTGACCCAGCAGACGCAGATAGCGGAACAGCTCGACGCCCGCCAACGCCCCGAGGACCCCGCCCAGCGCCATGACTCCGCCGATGCGATAGTCGACCGCCTTCTGGCTGGTGTAGGCGATCACGCCCGAGGTCGAGGAGGCCACCACATGGCTGGCCTGGCTGGCCACCGCTACCGACGGGGGAATGCCCAGAAAGATCAGGATCGGGGCCATCAGGAAGCCGCCGCCGACGCCGAACAGACCGGACACGAATCCGACCGTCGCGCCCAGCAGAACCAGGAGCGGCCAGTTCACCGAAACCTCGGCGATCGGCAGATAGATATCCAAAGGACGCGCCTTCGGCTGGAACTGAGGCTAGGCGCCGGAAAGGCGACGACGGAACTGCTGGTGTCCTAGACCCACCGGGCGGCTCCCGCCACCCGATGCGCCAGAAAAGCTCGCCCCTCCCGCGTCAGGCGAGTGGCTCGATCGAGAAACTCTCGGCCTCTGTCCGGGCCTTGGCCTGGTCCGCGGCCGGCAGCGAGGCGCGCAGGCGCTCGACCGCCGCCCGGGCGTCGGTGTCGCCCGCGCGCGCCGCGATCAGATACCACTTGTAGGCTTCGGTCAGGTCGGCCTCGATGCCCTGGTCGCCGGTCTCATAGAGTTTGGCGACATTGAACTGGCTGTCGACCAGACCCAGCACCGCTGCCCGCTTGAGCCAGTCCAGCGCCTCGGCCCGGTTCTGGTCGCCGCCGGCACCATCGAACAGATACATGCCATAGGCATGCATCCCTCTTGCGTCGCCACCATCCGCCGCCCGGCGCGCCCAGGCCCGGGCTTCCGCCAGATTGAGCGGCAAGCCCTTGACGCCGTCCTGATAGAGGCCGGCCAGATGCAGCTGGGCCGGCGTATAGCCCGTGGCGGCAGCCTGCTTGAGCAGATCGATCCCACCGGCCTCGTCGGCATCGAGCAGGGCCGTCGCCTGGCCGTAGAGGTCCTCGCCGCGGGCCAGATCAGCGGGTGACGCCACCGCCGGCACGACGGCTAGCGCCGCGAGCGGTTTCGCCGGATCCACCCCCGGCAAGCCGGAGATGGCCACACCGGTGCCGGTCAACTGGCCCGTCGCATAGGTGACGCCGGCGGTCAGAAAGATCGCGACGGCCGAAGCCCCCAGCGCTTTGCGGACCGTGCCGCCACCTTTGGAAGCCTGTTTGTCCAGCCGCTCCTGCAGGCGGGACTTGCCGCCACGCTTGATGCCGAAACCCGAACGGACCGGTGCCTCGACAACAGGAGTCGCCATGGCGGCGCGAGCCGCGTCGATGGTCTGGCGGGTCGATGAGGCGCGCCCCTGTGCCGCTGCGGCACGCAAGGCGTGACGGTCGACGAAATCCGTCTCACCGCCGAACCCGACATCTTCCCCGTCAAAGGCGGGGGCAAGACCGGCCGGGGCCGTCGCTTCGAGGGCGTCCGCGACGTCGGCACCGCCGAACCCATGGCCGACGCTCTCCGATGCCAGAGGCGCCTCGGGTGCGGACCCGAACTCTTCATGCAGCGATGTCGTGGCGGGCCGGCTGCCGAACGGGGGCGATCCGACCAGCGACGCATCCTCCACGCGCGGGCCGCGCAAGACAGCGTCAAGGCTGGCCTCGGCGCTGAGCACCTGGTCGACCGGGGCCCGATAGCCGGCGGGCACAGGGTCCGGCTCAGGAGGGGCGAGCCCGGCGGACCAGGCCTGCTGCTCGGCGTAGATCGGGTCGTCAAAGACCGCGTCAGTGAAGGGCGCGCCCGGGAAGGCCGCATCCGGGAAGGCCGCAGCCCGCCAGTCGGAATCCGTTGCAGTGTCAGGGACAGGGACCACCGGCTCGGCCCGGCGCTCGATATTGTTCCGCGCCTCGGCGATCAGGGCCGCGGTGCGCTCCTCCGACATCCGCATGCGCTCGGCCAGCTCGCCGGAGGCCCGGTCATAGCTCTGTTCGATGCGGGCAGAACTGTCCGCCAGTCGGCGACCGATGTCGTCCAGTGCCTGTTGGGAGCGCCGCTCGGACTGGGCAATCCGCTCGCTCAGCCGGTCTGAAATACGGGTAATCTCACCGCCCAGCTTCTCCAGCGCGAGGGCGTGACGGTCGTCGGTAGCGGTCAGTCGCTGCTCGAAGCCCTGGGCAAGCCGGCCCATGTCGAGCTCGACCTTGCGGCTCAGCTGCTCGAAACGGACCGGGGCCTCGGCCTCGATCGACCCGACCCGGCCGTTCAGGTTCTGGGCGATGCGCAGAACCTCGTGGCCCATGGCCTCGACCGCCTTGGCCGACCGCTCCTCGGACGCCTTGACCTGGTCGCCGATGGCCAGGACGGCGCGTTCGATGCGGTCCATCCGACCTTCGGACTCGGCCGTGTCGAGCCGCCGCATCATCTCGACGCGGTTTCCCTCGACCTGACGGCTCAGCGTCTCGGCCAGTTTTTCAAACCGGGCCGCCTCGCGGAAGCTCTCCGGCTCGGCGCGGGACTCGGCAGCGCGCAGGCGCTGGTCCAGCCCGGCGAATGAGGCCTGCAGATTGCGCAGGGCCTCGGACGTGCGCCCCTGGGCCTGATCCAGCCGCTGGCCGACCTGGGCCAGCAACTCCGGCCCGATACCGGGCCCGGCCACCTTCTCGACCCCGTCCATCCGTTGGCGCAGCTCGTTCACGCTCGAACGCTGGCGCTCCTCGATGTCGTAGAGACGACTGGCGAGGACCCCCAGGGTGGTCTCTACCTTACCGAAGGTTTCGGCGGTTTGCGGTCCCACCTCCTGCTCGAAACGGCGCAGACGCCGATGCCCCTCGCGCAGCTCCTCGGCGATATCGTCGATGCGGCGACTGCTGGCCCTGCCGGTCTCGTCCTGCCCCTCCAGCCGGCGCACAAGGCCGGTGACAGCCTGGTCGACTCCCTGGATGGCGACGGTGGAACGGCGCTCGGCCGCCTCGAGCCGGGCGGCGATGGCATCGATCGAGGCACCGAGCCGATGCAACTGGTCTTCGCTCACGCCCGAACCGTAGGCATCGTCCATGCGGCGGCTGCGGCCGCGACGGTCGATGCTGTCGGCAGCATGCGAGCGACGCGACAGCGGCGTGAACCCGCCCTCGTCATCGTCACTGTCTTCCAGGATGATGGTGTTCAGCCACTCACCCAGAGTCATGCCCGAACGACGCGCAAGGTCCTTGGCGATCTCTCGCGCCTTGGGCTCTATGCCCTTCACGCTCCAGGGTGCCGCGGCTGCCCTCACTGATTCGACTCCCGACCTGTTCACAAACGCTAGACGCCAAGATGAAGCGTGTAAACGTGTCGTTAACCCCAAGATGTAGCGGTGCCCGATGTTCCTGTGGAAAGCGTCGTGCCCCGATGAATATCTCGCGCGGACATGGTTAACGAGGCATGAGGATTAACCTTCCGGCAAGGCTTTCGCCCTTGCGTTCGGGGTCCCGACGGACCACCTCGCGCGGATGAGTCTGACCCTGACGATCGTCCTGCTCTTCGCCACCCTGGCCCTGGCCGTCTTCGCCGGCTGGCGGGGATCGCGACCCTGGGACCTGACGCGGGGTGTGCGCATGATCCCCTGGCGGTTCATCATGCTGCTGTCGGGCGCGGTGATCCTCGTCCTCGCCGTCCATCTCGGTGCCCTGCTGGGCGTTCCGCAGCGGCCTTACTGACCGGTCCCGGGAACCTAGCCCCCGGATGTCTCCGCGAAACACCAGGCCAGCACGGCCTTCTGGGCATGGATGCGGTTCTCCGCCTCGTCCCAGACCAGCGACTGCGGACCGTCGATGACCGCATCCGTCACCTCCTCGCCACGGTGGGCGGGCAGGCAGTGGAGGAAGACGGCGTCGCTTGCGGCCAGATTCATCAGGGCGTCGTCGACACCATAGCCTTCGAAGGCTTCGAGCCGCGCCTCATAGTCGCCGTCCCCCATCGACACCCAGGTGTCGGTGACCACCACATCGGCACCGACGACAGCCTCGCGCGGATCGCTGGTCAGGGTGACGTGATTGCCGCCTCTGGCGAGGTCGTGCAGGTCGGGATGATAGTCCGCCGGACAGGCCACATTCAGGTGGAAACCCAGCTTCGGGGCCGCATGCATGAAGCTGTGGCAGACATTGTTGCCGTCCCCGACCCAGGCGATCGTCTTGCCCGCGATCGGCCCGCGATGCGCCTCGATGGTCATGATGTCGGCCAGGATCTGGCACGGATGCGAGCGATCGGTCAGGCCGTTGATCACCGGCACGGTTGCGACGCGGGCGAAGCGTTCGACGTCCTCGTGATCATTGGCGCGGATCATCACGGCGTCGACCATGCGCGACAGGACCCGGGCCGTATCCTCGACCGGCTCGCCGCGACCCAGCTGCATGTCGCCGGCATTGGCGATGATCGAGGCCCCGCCCAGCTGGCGGATCGCGGCGTCGAAGCTGAACCGGGTACGCGTCGAATTCTTTTCGAAGATCATGGCCAGCACGCGGTCCTTCGCCGGAGCGTCGGCGTCGGGGCGGCCCTTCGGCCAGCCCTTGCGGGCCGCCTTGCGGGCATGGGCGTCATCGAGGATGGCGCGCAGGTCGGCGGCTTCAAGCCGGTGGATGTCGAGGAAGTGGCGGACCATCGTCAGCGCTCCGGTCAGGCCGCCGCCATCTTGCTGCGCGCGAATTCACACGTCCGTTCGAACCGTTCGATCGCCTCGCGCGCCTCATCCAGGGTCAGGTTCAGCGGCGGCAGGATACGGCAGCAGTTGTCACCACCCCCGGCGATCAGAAGGTGGTTCTCGTCCCGCGCCCAGCCCATGAATTCGCGGTTGTTGGGCACCAGTTTGACGCCGAGCAACAGGCCCTTGCCGCGCACGTCCACGATCACATCGGGGAAGCGCTCCTTCAGCCCGTGCAGCTGCTGCTTCAGATAGCCGGCGATCTCATTGACGTGGGCCAGGGTCTCGGGCTTCGAGATCTCGGCGAAGGCTGCGCCGCCGACGGCCATGGCCAGCGGATTGCCGCCAAAGGTCGAGCCATGGGCCCCCACGGTCATTCCCCTGGCGGCCTCGGCCGTGGCCAGGCAGGCCCCGACCGGGAAACCGCCGCCCAGCGCCTTGGCGATGGCCATGATGTCCGGGGTCATCCCGCCCCATTCATGGGCCCAGAGCTTGCCGGTCCGGCCCATGCCGCACTGGACCTCGTCGAAGATGATCAGGACGCCGTGTTCATCGCACAGCTCGCGCAGACCGCGCAGGCAGACCTCGGGAATGGCCCGGCAGCCGCCCTCGCCCTGCACCGGCTCAACGATGATGGCGGCGGTGTTCGGGTTGGCGATCGCAGCCTTGAGGGCCTCATGGTCGCCGAACACCAGCTGGTGGAAACCCTGCATCGGCGGGCCGAAGCCGTCGGTATAGCTGGGGTTGGCCGCCGCATTGATGGCACCGTAGGTGCGGCCGTGGAACGAGCCGTCGAAGCCGTAGATGTCGATCCGCTCGGGCTGGCCGTTGGCCGCATGAAATTTCCGCGCCGTCTTCAGCGCGCATTCGACCGCCTCGGTGCCCGAGTTGGTGAAGAAGACCACATCGGCGAACGACTTTTCGCACAGGGCGTCAGCGAGGGCTTCCTGCCCCGGAATCTTGAAGATGTTGGAGACGTGCCACAGCTTTTCAGCCTGGTCCTTGACCGCCTGGACGAGGGCCGGATGGGCGTGGCCGAGGGCATTGGTCGAAATGCCCATGACGCAGTCGAGGTATTCGGTCCCGTCGGTGCTCCACAGACGTGCGCCCTGACCGCGATCCACCGCCAGCGGCGCGCGGTTGTAGACACCCATCAGATGTTCGTTGGACACGGGACAAGCCTCCAAAAGCGAGACGGCCCCGCCGCTGAAGAGCGCCGGGACCGCTGGAACAAGGGTCAGGCCTTGTCGGCCGGAGGACGGTGTTAGTCAACACCGTCGAGCTGTGCGTCCAGCCGCTCGACCAACGCCGCATAGGTCGCGCCGGCGAGGGCCACCGTCGCCGGATCGACCTTGTCCATCGTATCCTCGTTCGAGTGGATCAGACGGAAGACCTGGGGGATGAAGCCCTCGGCCAGGCCGTTGGCCTCGCCGCCGTTGAAGGCCAGCCACATCTGATGGGCACCGATCTCGTCCTGGAAGCCCAGCGACACCACCGGGGCGCCGGCGGCGGAGAAGGCGCGGTCATCGGACGGCGGATAGACCGGAAAGCCGACGCACTGCATCGCCCGCTCGGCGCACAGTTCCTGCACCGCGCGCGTGACGAAGGCGGACTGGGGGCCATTGTTCTGGCCGTACATCATCGTGTCGCCATAGCCGGCGACGTCCGAGTTCACCACGGCGGCGACATTGGCCAGGCCGTGCGCCTCGATCCATTTGCGTGCGCCGATCAGGCCCAGCTCCTCCTGGTCAAACAGGATGATGCGGATGCGGTGGTTCAGCGCCTTGCCACGCAGGATCTTCGCGGCCTCGATGAGCCCGACCACGGAGGCCGCATTGTCGACGACGCCATGCGACATCGTCCCGTCGCGCAGCTTCACGGCGTCATAGTGGGCGGTCAGCAGGATTTCGCGCGGGCCGTCGCCGAGGGTCACGACCACATTGCGGCCCTCCATCTCACCGGTCCGGCCATTGCCGCCGGCGAAGGTCTCGATGGTCGGTTCGAACCCCGCGGCCCGCAGCTGGGCGACCACGACCGCCGTGCGCGCTTCATTGGAAGGCTGGACGAAGGCGGCAACCTGGGCGCGGAGGTCAAGCTCCTGGGCCGCGACGGGCGTCGAGGCAACGAGCAGGGCCGCGACGGCGGCGAGCGAACGGAACAGCATGGAACCCCCTTGAGACAAGACGCCATGGCTAGCGCGGCGCGGTGCCCGGCGCACCTTACAACTGCGTCAGGTCTTCAGCCGCCAGCCCGAGCGGAACACGAGCCAGCAGGTCACGGCCATGACCAGCGTCAGCACACCGCTCAGCACCATGCCGATCATCAGGTTTCCCTCGGCGTTGCCGGTCCCGATGAAGCCGGCCCGGAAGCCGTCGATCAGATAGAAGAAGGGGTTGAAATGGCTGATCGTCGCGAACGGCTCGGGCAGGTTTTCGACGAGGTAGAAGGTGCCGCTCAGGAAGGTCATCGGCATGATGACGAAATTCTGCACAGCGGCCAGCTGGTCGAATTTCTGCGCCCACAGGCCGGCCAGCACGCCCAGCATTCCCATCGTCAGACAGGCCAGCAGGCCGAACCACAGGATCAGGCCCGGGTTGGCCACCTCCAGCCGCGCAAACGGCAGGACGCAGACCGCGGTCACGATCCCGACCACCAGACCGCGCGTGGCGGCACCGAGCGAAAAGCCGATCGTCAGCTCCAGCGGGCTGAGCGGCGGGGTCAGGAAATCGGTCGCCGTATTCATCACCTTGGCCTGGATCAGGCTGGAGGAGGCATTGGCGAAAGCGTTGTTGAGCATGGCCATCATGACGAGGCCCGGCGCGACGAACTCCGGAAAGGGTGTGCCGTGCAGCGGCGGGCGGGCCCCCTGCAGGGCCACGACAAAGACCAGCATATACAGCAGGGTGGTCACCACCGGGCCGGCCACCGTCTGGGCCCCCACCTTCCAGAACCGCCGCACCTCGCGCAGGTACAGGGTCTGGACGCCGATCCAGTTGATCCCGGGATAGCTGCGCGGCTGGGGGGTAGTGGAGGCGGTGCTCTGTTCGGTCATGGGGGCGGAAATGCGCTGACGGACGCTGCGGCGCAAGGGGGATGGGGTGTGGGGTGTGGGGTGTGGGGTGTGGGGGATGAAGGCTGGCGGCACATCAAGCAGCGACCTTGTGGCCCGGGTACCCCAAACCCCCCACCCCACCCCCAACACCCCACGCCCGTTAACCACCCCCTACATCTGGTTCCTGTGGACGGACCGATTCGCACATCTTGCGTCCGTTAAGGGCTCGTTTACGATTAGTGGTAGGTCGAGGCCCCGGGAGGGAAGCTTGGACCCCATATGTTGAATCTGAGACCCGGAGGGTTGGCTATGACCGCAGGCTGGACTGAAGACCGCGTCGGCGCGCTGAAGAAGCTCTGGCTGGAAGGCCAGTCGGCCAGCCAGATCGCCAAACAGCTGGGCGGCGGCGTGACCCGCAACGCCGTGATCGGCAAGGTGCACCGCCTCGGCCTGTCCGGTCGGGCCGCCCCCTCGCAGCCGGCCCGCGCCACCTTTCGCCCCTCGCGCCCCCGTCCTGCCGCGCAGCCGACCCAGACGCCGTCGGCCCCGCGCCGTATCGAGGCCGTCCAGCCGCGCGCAGCGGCCGTGCCTTCGGTCGCCTCTACCATGCCCGATCTGCCCGGCACCGCGACCGTGATGACCCTCGGTGCCCACATGTGCAAATGGCCGATCGGCGACCCGTCCTCGAACGAGTTCAGCTTCTGCGGCCGCCGCGCTTCGGAAAGCGTCTATTGCGTTGAACACGCCCGCGTCGCCTACCAGCCGCAGGTCAAGCGCGGCGCGACGGATCTGGCCCGTTCGCTGCGGCGTTACATCTGACCCCTTTCAGCCCCTGCGGCTGTCATGAACGGCTCCTGGAGAGCCGCCGTCCGCCTCACGGCCCACCCGCACGGGACCGTGAGACTGGGGCGGGGCTGCGCTTTTCCGGGTTGACGCAGCCCCTCACCCGCCCGCTGCGCGGGCAAGCGTGATCTGTGGCTGGCGCAGGCCGCTCATCGTTAGCGGAAGCGCGGCGCTGGCAGCGCCTTCACACGGGTTCCGGCCAACCATCCGTCACTGGGCACCAACCACTCAGTTCAGCACCCGCCGCTCCCCCGGCACATCGAGGCTGAAGGCGGGGATGGCCGCCTCGAAGATGCGGCCCGTTGCGTCGGTCATGGAATAGCCGCCCACCATCGAACCCGAGGCCGTGCCCAGCGGGCAGCCCGAGGCGTAGGCATAGCTTTCACCCGGCAGGATGGTCGGCTGTTCACCGATGACGCCGGGACCGCGCACCTCCTCAACATGGCCGCGGGCATCGGTGATCAACCAGTGGCGAGCCATCAGCTGCACCGGAACGCCGGTCAGGTTGACGATCTCGATCTGGTAGGCCCAGACCCAGCGGCCCCCCTCCGGATCGGACTGGCCCGCCAGATAGCTGGGGCGGACACGGATCAGGATGCCGTCGGTTTCGGCTTCATACGCGGGCGTGTCGTGCATCCGCCCATGGTCGTGCAACGCGGGCCTGCGTCAAGCGCACGGCACCGGGAAGGGGAGACGGATGGCGGAATCGTGTAAGCCATAGCCATGCAGTCCATCGAATTCCCCACCCCCGGCATCCTGCCCTGCCAGTCCATCGAGGCCCTGATCGCCGGCGGTGCCATCACCTCGGAAACGCCTTTCGACGCCGATCAGGTGCAGCCGGCCAGTCTGGACCTGCGCCTGTCCGACCAGGCCTGGCGCGTCCGGGCCTCCTTCCTGCCGGGCCAGCGCACGGTCGAGGACCGGATCGCCGATGTCTCGATGCACACCATCGACCTTTCGCCCGGCGTCGTGCTGGAGCGCGGCTGCGTCTACATCGTCCGGCTGCAGGAGCGGCTGAGCCTGCCGAAGGGCCTGATCGCCCGCGCCAATCCCAAGAGCTCGACCGGCCGGGTCGACGTCTTCGTCCGCCTGCTGACCGATCGCGGGGGGCGTTTCGACGATGTGGCGGAAGGTTATGAGGGGGCGCTGTATCTGGAGATCTCGCCCCAGACCTTCCCCATCCTGGTCCGTCCCGGCACGCGGCTGAACCAGCTGCGGCTCAAGGCCGGCGCACCGCCCAAACTGGAAACCCGCAGCGTCGGGGTGGAACTGCAGGGCGGCGAGGGCTCGATCGTCGGCTTCCGGGGCCGCCGCCACGCCGGCGTCGTCGACCTCGACAACATCGCCGGCCATGACCCGCGCGACTTCTGGGAGCCCCTGACCCTGCGCCGCGGCGAACTGCTGCTGGACCCGGGCGAGTTCTACATCCTCGCCTCATCCGACGACGTCGAAATCCCCGTCGACCAGGCCGCCGAGATGACCCCGATCGACCCGTCGGTCGGCGAGTTCCGCGTCCACTACGCCGGCTTCTTCGACCCCGGCTTCGGCACCGACGAGGCGCACGGCGCAGGCTCCAAGGGCGTGCTCGAGGTCCGCACCCACGACACCCCCTTCCTGCTGGAGCACGGCCAGATCGTCGCCCGGCTGGTCTATGAGCCCCTCATCGAACGCCCCGCCCGCCTCTACGGCGAGGGCGGCAGCCACTACCAGCGGCAGGGGCTGAAGCTGTCGAAGCATTTCCGGCCGTGGGGGTGAGGGAAGTGATTAGTGGCTAGTGGCTAGTGGCCATCGACTGCACCTTCCCTGCCAGCGGAAGGGCGGCGCTGACTGCGCGACCCCGCAAGCGGTGGCCAGCCACTAACCACTAGCCACTCCCCATCACTCCAGCCGATCCGCCTTCCTCAGGTCCGGGAACCACCGCGCCCACAGCCCGGTCGCCGTCAGGGCTCCAATGCCGCCATACACCGCCGCCCCGATGGGGCCGAGGAAGCGCACCGCCACGCCGGAATAGGCCTCGCCCAGTTCGTTGGAGGCACCGATGAACAGCATGGACACCGAACTGACCCGGCCGCGCATGTGATCGGGGGTGGCCAGCTGGATCAGGGTCTGGCGGATGTTGACGCTGATCATGTCCGCCGCACCGCCCAGGAACAGGACCGCGCCGGACAGCCAGACACTGGTCGACAGGCCGAAGGTCAGGGTGCAGACGCCGAACACCGCGACCGAGGCGAACATCCAGCGGCCCGCGTGCTGCACGATCGGGAAGCGGCTCAGATACAGGGCCACCAGCAGGGCCCCGGCTCCGAACGACGCCCGCAGCAGGCCGAAACCGACCGCCCCGACGTGCAGGATGTCGGCCGCAAAGATCGGGGTCAGCAGAGCGACCCCGGCCAGCAGGACGACGATCAGATCCAGCGAAATGGCCCCGAGCACGATCTTTGTATTCCAGACATAGGCCAGCCCCTCCTTGACCTGATCGACCGGCGAGACATGGGTCGGGGACGGGGCCGGCTTGCCGCTGGTGCGGATCAGGACAAGGCTGATGAAGCCGATGGCGAACATGACCATCGCCACGGCATAGGCCCCGGGCACCGAGAAGCCGACGATCACCCCGCCCAGCGCCGGGCCGGCGATGGCCCCGGTCTGGAAGGCGATGGACTGGGCCGCGATGGCCGGTGGCAGGGCGCGACGCCCGACCACCATCGGCAGGAAGGCCTGGCTGGCCGGGGCGAGGAAGGCGCGCGCCGCCCCGAACACGGAGGCGACGGCCAGCAGGCCCCACAGCGGCGGCGATCCGTGCAGCGCCATGAACAGGAAGGCGAGCGCACAGCCGCCCTCGACCATGACCGACAGGGTGACGGTGTTCTTGCGGTCGCGCCGGTCTGCCAGGGCACCGGCGGGCAGGGTCAGGGCCAGCAACGGCAGGAACTGACACAGGCCGACGAGGCCCAGATACAGGCTGGCCTCGGCGATCGGATGGTCGCGTCGGGCGATCTCATAGACCTGCCACAGCAGGGCCGAGGACTGGATCTGGATCCCCAGCACCGCCGCCACCCGCCCGACCCACAGCAGGCGGAAGTCGCGGATGGCCCACGGACTGGCCGGGCCCTCGGGTTGCTCCGCGGGCTGGGCCGGGCCGGGCGTCTCGACAGATCCGGTCACGTGCGCCGGTCGACTTTCGGATAAGGGGTCCCATCGCGGTGGAAAAAGCCGCCCTGCCGGAACTGCATGTCGATGTCCGGATAGTGGCCGGTGTCCCCGCCCGGGGTGCGCGTGCCGACCTCCAGCAGAACGGCCTCGCCGCCCGAGCGGTTCTGCAGCATATGGCCATTGGGCACACCCGCCTTCCAGCCCGCGCAGTCGCCGGCGCGCAAGACGGTTTCGCCTTCATCCTCGACCAGCACGACCTCGCCCGATACGACCCAGACGAACTCGTCCTCGCCCTCGTGCCAGTGGCGCTGGCTGGACCAGGCCCCGGCCGGCAGGCGCAGCAGATTGACCCCGAACTGGTCCAGCCCGACCGCATCGCCCAGCCGCCAGCGACGGCGTGGCTTGCACGGTCCGGCGAATTCCTCCGGATAGCCGGTGCCGTGTCCCGTGGGTGCGGCGTCTATGTCGATCTTCGGCATGGGATGGCGTCTTCTCGCAGTCGTCCGAACCCCGTAAAGCACAGCCTTATGAGCACCGCATCAACTCACGTTATCGATCCTGTCGCCCTCACCCGCGACCTGATCCGCAGGCCTTCCGTGACCCCCGCCGACGAGGGGGCGATGGATGTGCTGGAACGTGCCCTGACGGGGCTCGGTTTCCACTGCCGCCGGATGAAGTTCGAGGATATCGAGAACCTCTACGCCCGGCGTGGGACGGCCTCACCGAATCTCTGTTTCGCGGGCCACACCGATGTCGTGCCGACCGGGTCGACCGAAGCCTGGTCCTCTGCCCCCTTCGAAGCCGAGGTGAAGGACGGCATCCTCTACGGCCGGGGTGCCGTAGACATGAAGGGCGGCATCGCGGCCTGGGTCGCGGCGGTTTCACAGGTCCTGGCAGAGGGCGAGGTCCCCGGCAGCCTGTCCTTCCTGATCACCGGCGACGAGGAGGGCCCGGCCCTGCACGGCACCAAGCGGGTGGTCCAGGCCCTGATGGCCGAGGGCGAGGTCATCGACGCCTGCGTGGTCGGCGAGCCGTCGTCGCAACACGCCCTGGGCGACATGATCAAGATCGGGCGGCGCGGCTCGCTGAACACCTGGATCACGGTGCACGGCAAACAGGGCCATGTCGCCTATCCGGACCGTGCGGCCAATCCGGTCCCGGTGCTGGCCCGGCTGGTCGCCCGGCTGGCCGACCACCGTCTGGACGACGGCTATGAGGCCTTCCAGCCGTCCAATCTGGAGCTGACCACGCTCGACGTCGGCAATACGGCGACCAATCTGATCCCGGCCGAGGCACGTGGGCGGCTGAACATCCGCTTCAACCCGAACCACACCGGCGAGAGCCTGATGGCCTGGCTCAATGCCGAGGCGGGCAAGGCCCAGGCCGAAAGCGGACTGCGCATCGAGCTCGAACACCTGCATTCGGGCGATGCCTTCCTGACCCAGACCGGGCCGTTCGTCACCGCCGTGCAGGACGCTGTGGAGGCTTCCACCGGCCGCCGTCCGGAGGCCTCGACCACCGGCGGCACCTCGGACGCCCGTTTCATCCGCGCCATGTGTCCGGTGCTGGAACTGGGTCTCGTCGGCCAGACCATGCACCAGATCGACGAGCGCGCGCCCGTGGCGGAGATCGAGGCCCTGGCCGAGGTCTATCGCGCGGTGATCGGCAGGTATTTCGCGCGAGCCTGACCGCTCCTTGTCATCCCGGCCGAAGCGAAGCGAAGAGCCGGGACGCACGGTCGCCAGAACCTCGCGTCCCGGAAGATGCGAAGCAGCTATCCGGGACACGGGTGGGGGCATGGCGCTATGGCCACCCGTCCCCCGGACAATCGAAGGCGATTTCCGGGGGTGAGCAAAATGAGGCTCGCGCCGTCCCGGATCGCCGCTTCGCGGCGTCCGGGATGACAAGGCAGCTCCGGGAGATCAGTGCAGCGTCGCCTCCAGTCGCGCGATCCGCCGGTCGAGGTCCGCCACCATCTCCTCCAGCCGCGCCTGTTCGGACCTCATGTCGACCAGCGTGCCGTCATCATAGGAGAGCTGCGCCCCCTTGCCGATCAGGTCGAGGCGATAGAGGGCCGTCACCCGGCGCGCCTTCAGCCGCTCCAGTTCGTCGGCCACGGGTCAATCGCGCTCCAGAAACCGGATGGCGCTCAGAACATGGGTGCGGACGCCGAGCGGCAGCACGGCCTCATTGACGTCGAACTCCGGCGAATGGTTCGGCGGCGAGGTCGAGGGATCAACCCCGTCCTTCGAACCGCCGAGGTGGTAGAAGACCCCCGGCACTTCCTGCGACAGATAGCTGAAATCCTCGGCCACCGTCGTCGGCGGCGTGGCCGGATTGACGTTGCCCGCCCCGGCCGCCTCGGTCAGCACCGGGGCCAGCCAGGCCGACAGTTCCTCATTGTTGAACACCAGCGCCGCGTTCTGGCGCACCGTGAACTCGGCCGTCGCGCCATAGGTCTCGGCGACATTGTCGATGGCAACGCGGGTGCGGGCGACGAGGTCGTCGCGCTGGGCAATGTCAAAGGTCCGCAGGGTGCCGGACAGGACGGCGCGGTCCGGAATGATGTTGTAGCGGACGCCGGCGTCGAGGGTGGCGATGGTGAAGACGGTCGGCGTCGTGGTCGGGTCGATGGTCCGCGCCGTCAGGGTATTGATCGTCTGGACGACCTGGGCCGAGGTGGCGATGACATCGACGCCCTTCCACGGCCAGGCGCCGTGGGTCTGACGACCATGCAGGGTGATGTCGACCCGATCCGAGGCCGCCATGAATCCTCGCGGGCGATAGAAGACCGTTCCCGGCCGCCCCGGCACGACATGCAGGCCGAAGATGGCATCGGGGCGGGGGTTTGACAGCGCCCCCTCCTGGATCATCAGACGGGCACCGCCCAGCGGCTCGCCCGGAGGGGCACCCTCCTCGGCAGGCTGGAAAATGAAGACGATGGTGCCGGGAATGTCCTCGCGCATGCCGGCCAGCACCTCGGCGGCACCCATCAGCATGGCGACATGGGCGTCGTGGCCACAGGCATGGGCCACCGGCACCGTGCTGCCCATATAGGTTCCGGTCGCGGTCGAGGCGAAGGGCAGCCCCGTCGCCTCAAGCACCGGCAGGGCATCCATGTCGGCCCTCAGGGCCACCACCCTGCCCGGCCGTCCGCCGCGCAGCACGCCGACGACACCGGTCTTGCCCACTTCCGTGCGGACCTCCATCCCCAGAGCCCGCAGATGCGCGGCGACCATGGCGGCGGTGCGGGTCTCGGCAAAACCCAGTTCGGGGTTGGCGTGCAGGTCGCGCCGCCAGGCGATGACGCGCGGCGTCCCGGCGGTCACCGCCGCCTCGATCCGGTCAAGGGCGACCGGCGCGGTGCCATTCTCCCGTGCCTGGGCCAGGCCCGCAGACAAGGCCAGCGACAGGGTGGAGACGGCGAGGAGGCGGCGAAGGGTCATGGCGGTGTCCAGTATCCGGGAGCCGACAAGGTGCGCGGAGCAGGGGGTCGGGCGCAAGTCTTGAAGCAAGGAGATGACGTCAGCCGGGTGACGGCGCGCGTCAGCAGGCCTAGGCTGCGCCGGTGAACCTGCGCTCCCCTGCCTTTGCCATCCTGTTCGCCGTCAGCCTGATTGCGGCGGCGGGCAACATGGCGCTGCAGTCCGTCCTTCCGGCCATCGGCCGCGAGTTCCGGCTGTCCGACACCCTCGTCGCCGGCGCCTTCGCCATCTCGGCCCTGATGTGGACGGTCGCCTCGCCCTTCTGGGCACGGCTGTCCGACACCCTTGGACGCAAGCGGGTCATGATGATCGGCCTTGCGGGGTTCGTCGTCTCCATGTCCGGCTTCGGCCTGGCCGCCACCTCGGGGCTGGAACAGTGGCTCGGCGCGGGCCTAGCCTTCATCATGATGGGGGTGGCGCGCACCGTCTACGGCGTCTTCGGCTCGGCCGCGCCGATCGCATCCCAGGCCTATGTCGCTGATCGAACGACGCCGGAGCAGCGCACCCAGGCCATGTCGCTACTGGCTTCGGCACAAGGGCTGGGCACAGTGATCGGCCCGGCGCTGGCTCCCTTCTTCGTCCTGCCCGCGATCGGCGTCGGCATGGGCGGCGCGGGGCTCGTGATTCCCGGGGTCGGCCTGGCAGGACCGATGTACGCCTTCGCCCTGTTCGGCCTGCTGGCGCTGGTCGTGGTCTGGCGCAGACTGCCCAGCGGCGAGGTCGTCCGGATCCCTTCGCCCAGCGGCCATCGCGGCGACGCGGGCAAGGGGCTGTGGAAGGACCCGCGCATCCGCGGCTATCTGCTCTACGGCCTGTTCGTCACCGGGGCGCAGGCGGCCAACATCTCGGTGCTGGGCTTTCACATCATTGATGAGCTTTCGGTCGCCGGCATCGCCGCGCGCGAGGCCCAGCCCTTTATCGGCATCGCCATGCTGGCGGGAGCCGCCGCCACCCTGATGGCCCAATGGGGTTTGATCCCGCTGCTCAGGCTCCAGCCGGCGGACCTCATGCGCTGGGGCGCGGCCCTGGCCCTGGTCGGAAACCTGATGAGCATCGCGTCCCCGGGCCTTTACGGGGTCGTCGTCGGCTATGCCGTTGTTTCCATGGGGATCGGCTTCGCCCGGCCGGGCTTCATCGCCGGATCCTCATTGTCGGTCGAGCCGCACGAACAGGGGGCGATCGCCGGTCTGATGATGTCACTGGCCGGGCTCAGCTTCCTTGCCCCGCCGGTGATCGGGGTCGCCCTTTACGAGCTGGCCGAACCGGCCCCTTTCATCGCCAATGCCATCCTGCTGGCCGCCGCGACCGGCCTTTGCTTCATCGATCCGCGGCTGCGCGCCGGTCCACCGGACCTCCCCGACCGGGACGAGACGCCCTCGCCCGAGACCCCGCCCGCCTCCCAGCCGGGACCCGAAGGCAACCGCTGATCGCCGCCCTGGCTCTCCGGGCCTTTTCCCGGGCCCAAAGCCGTGGCAGATCGGGCCCATGGACATCGCCCGTATCGAGCGCCGCATCGGCGTGCGCGCCACGCCCGACCAGATCTGGGACCTGATCGCGGACCTTCCCGGCTGGGACCGATGGAATCCGGTCGAGACGAGGCTTGAAGGAGCGATCGCCTTCGGGGCCGAAATTGCCCTTACCGAGCGGATCGGGGACCTTCCCGAGCGCAGGGCGGCCATGCGGGTTGGCGAGTGGCAGCCCTATTCCCAACTGGTCTGGGCCGAAAAACGCGGCCTGTGGTTCCGCTCGATGCGCTATTTCGAGATTGAGCCGCTGGAGCAGCCGGGTAGCTGCATCGTCGCCAATGGCTTCATCTTTTCGGGCCTGCGCGGGGAGATGTTCTTCGACCGGCACCGCAAACACCTGCGGCATGCGGTCGATGCAGTCGCCGAGGCCTGGAAAGCCGCCGCCGAGGCCTGAAATCAGCCGCCAACCGCACCGGCGGCCATCGTGTCCTGGATGTTGAGGATGGCCGGGGTCAGGATGACAATGAACAGAACCGGCAGGAAAAACAGGATCATCGGTACGGTCAATTTGGCCGGCAGGGCCGCGGCCTTCTTCTCGGCGGCCGCGAGGCGCATCTCCCGGTTTTCCTTCGCCATGGTCCGCAGC
Source organism: Brevundimonas sp. (assembly GCF_027487935.1). Classification (GTDB taxonomy): domain Bacteria; phylum Pseudomonadota; class Alphaproteobacteria; order Caulobacterales; family Caulobacteraceae; genus Brevundimonas. The sequence continues at coordinate 172,938 of NZ_JAIYCP010000010.1, read as the reverse complement.
GCAGTGCCCAGCGGGGTGCCATAGGTCTCGGCCTGGGTCATGGCCAAGGCCACGGATTTGACACCGGGATGGTTGGTACGCCTCGCCAGACCCTCATAGGCCATGCGGCGATCAGGCAGATAGCTGAGCTCTGCGGACAAGAGGGTCAGTTCCTCGGCCAGGTCGATGGAAGACCCGCCGATCTCCTGGCTGACTTTCTGGATCGCCGCCTCGATCGACATCCCCGCCTCGACGCAGATCAGCAGCAGGTCGAGCGCATCGGGAAACGCCTGCATGATCGACGTCCTCCGCTTCGCAATGCGGTTCGAGAGGTAGAGGTTCGGCGCATAGAATCCGAACACCGCGGCGGCCATACAGGCCGTGACGCGCGTCATCACGGGTAGATCGAAGATGTTGAAAACGAACAGATAAATTGCCGCGGCTAACAGGAATACAAACGGCATGGAGAAGCGGAAGAAGTAGAAGGTCGTCAGCGGCTTGGGCCCGCGATAGCCGGCCTGGGCCATCTTGTCCGCGACCTTGGGATCTTCCAGCAACTTGGTCAGGTTCAGCTGCTCGACGACCCTCTTCTTGAAGCCATCGTCCGAGTGGCGGAGGTTCTGGGACCCGGAGTTCTCGGCAGCAATGGCCTGACGCGAGCGCCGCTTCAGTTCCTCTCGCCGCGCCGCCACGGCCTTCATCCGGCCCTCAAGCCTGGGGCCGCCGCCGAACGAGCCCAGCAGGGTGACCAGCGTGGCAAACACCAGCAGCCCCACGCCGAGGCTCATAAGGTTCTGAACGTTGGTGAAGAACTCGACCATTTGAGCCGGGCATTTCCTAGAATTTGAACGAGATCATCTTCTTCATCACGAACACGCCGAGGGCCATCATCGCCACGGCGACCAGCAGCATGAACTGGCCGCGCGGGTCGGTGAACAGCCGGGCCATGTAGGCGGGCGTCGTGAGGCTGACGAGGATCATCACCGCGGGCGGGAGGGAGCCGATGATCCCGGCGGAGGCGGTGGCCTCCGACGACAGGGCCTTGATCTTCTCGCCCATCATCTTGCGGGCCCGCAGCACGACCGAAAGATTGTTCAGCGCCTCGGCCAGATTGCCGCCGGTCTTCTGCTGGATGGCGATGACGATGGAAAAGAATTTCAGCTCCGGCGTCGGCATCCGCTCGTACATCTTGTCCAGGGCCTGGGCGAGGGTCAGGCCTGCTGCGACGCCCTCAACCAGCTTCTGGAACTCGGGGCCCAGGGGTGCCGGGCTCTCCCGGGCGATGATCTTGAAGCAGTCGTGGACGGGAAGGCCGGACTTGATACCGCGCACGATCACATCAACGGCGTCGGCAAAATGGCTGGAAAACTTCTTGCGGCGTCCATTGCCCAGGAAGCCGACGACCCAGCGGGGAAGGCCGAGGCCGAGGACGACGGCGACCCCGATGCAGATCAGGATATTCAGGCCGAACAGCAGCGGCATCAGGAAGGCGATGACACCCAGAACGGTGCTGATGATCCAGAAGGTCGAGACCTTTGTGCTCAGACCCGCCTGTTGCAACTGGGCGGCGAGACTGATCCTTGCCTTGCGCTCGGCCCGCTCCGATTCCTGCAGTTGCTGCATGATCTGTTTGCGGCGCGCCTCCGGCGAGTTGGCCGCCGCTGCCTTGCGGGCTGCCGAGTTGGTCTGTTTGGGCCCGCCCAGGCCCCGGGCGCGCTTGACCGCCGTTCCGCGGGAGTCACCGTTGCCGACGAACACCCAGCCCAGTCCGCCGATGGTGATGAAAGCCAGGACGGCCACAAGGACGGGAAGCATCTGCCCTACTCCGCCGCGTCGAGAGCTTCGGCCAGTTCGCGCTCCAGCCCGTAGTATCGGGCGCGGTCCCAGAAGCGGGGACGGGCGATACCGGTCGAGCGGTGGCGCCCGATGATCTTGCCGTTCTCGTCCTCGCCGGTGATCTCGTAGACGAACAGGTCCTGGGTGACGATGACGTCGCCCTCCAGCCCGACCACCTCCGTGATGTGGGTGATACGGCGCGAACCGTCGCGCAGGCGGGCGGCCTGGATGATGACGTCGACCGATCCGACGATCATCTCACGTATGGTCTTCGAGGGCAGGCCGTAACCGCCCATGGTGATCATCGACTCCATCCGGCTGATGGCCTCGCGCGGACTGTTGGCGTGCAGCGTGCCCATGGAGCCGTCGTGGCCGGTGTTCATGGCCTGCAGCAGGTCGAAGGCCTCTGGGCCGCGGACCTCGCCGACGATGATCCGCTCCGGACGCATGCGCAGACAGTTCTTGACCAGGTCCCGCATGGTGATCATGCCCTGGCCCTCGAGGTTGGGCGGTCTTGTCTCCAGGCGAACGACATGCGGCTGCTGGAGCTGCAGTTCCGCCGCGTCCTCGCAGGTGATGACCCGCTCCGTCGGGTCAATGAAGGCTGTCAGGGTGTTGAGCAGGGTCGTCTTGCCGGAACCCGTGCCCCCCGAGATCACGAGGTTGCAGCGCGAGGCCCCGATAACGCCGAGCACGCGCGCGCCCTCGGGACTGATGGAGGCGAACTCCACCAGATTTTTCATCGTCAGCTTGTCTTTCTTGAACTTCCGGATGGTCAGCGTCGCGCCGTCGATGGCCAGCGGCGGGGCGATGACGTTGACACGGCTGCCGTCGGGCAGGCGGGCGTCACAGATCGGGGAGCTCTCATCGACGCGGCGGCCGACCTGCGACACGATCCGCTGACAGATGTTCATCAGCTGGGTGTTGTCGCGGAAACGGACATTGGTCAGCTGAACCTTGCCACCGACCTCGATGAAGACCCGGCCGGCCCCGTTGACCATGATGTCGGCGATGTCGTCACGAGCCAGCAACGGCTCGAGCGGGCCATAGCCGAGGACGTCATTGACGATGTCCTGGACCAGATGCTCCTGCTCCGCCACCGACATGGAGACGTTCTTGATCGCTACCAGTTCGGCGACGATGTCGCGGATTTCTTCGGACGCCGCCTTGGTATCGAGCTGGGCCAGCTGGGCCAGGTCGATGGTGTTCATCAGGGCGTTGAAGATCGTCGTCTTGGTGGCGTGATAATAGTCGGACTGCTCGCGGACGATCTCCGCGACCGCCTGGGCCTTCTTGAGCTGTTCGAAGCCCGGCGTGGCCTTGGGACCGGGCACCGCTTTGGCGGGCACGGCCGCCGCGTCGGGCCGTGGCCGCGAGGCCAGGGCGTCAAGCCGGTCTGCGGCCGCCGAGGAAGGCCGGCTCGCATAGGATTCCGCCCTGCGCGCGGCGGCCTGCAACTGGGGTGCATCGGCTTCGCCGCCGACGGCGAAGGCCTCGGTCGCCACCCCCGGTGAAGGCTGCACGACCGGCGCGGCTTCGGTGGTCAGCCCGGGAGCGGCGGCCGCGGAACCGGGCTGACTTGTGCGCTTGCCGAACACGGGTCAGGTCTTCTTCTTGAACAGGCCGGAGAAGATGGATTTGCCCTCGCCCTTGCCGGGCTTGCCCCGGGTCCCGGCGATCACGGGAAGCTCACGGCGCGAGACGATCTGGGCCAGGGTCTGGAACGCATCGGCCACCTTGGACTTGCCGCCCGCGTCGAGGATCATCTGACCGTTGTTCGCTGCGACTCCGAAGACCTTGGGATCGAACGGAATGATCAGACTGGGGTGCACACCGAGGGCGGTCCCAAAGTCCTTGGCCGGGATCTCGGGACGCCCGGGGACACCAACCTGGTTCAGCACCAGCCGGGGCGGCGCATCATTGGGACGGCCCTGACGGATCAGGTCGATCATGTTCTTGGCATTGCGCAGGCTGGCCAGATCCGGGGTTGCCACGATCACCACCTCATCAGCGGCGATCAGGGTGCGACGCATCCAGCCGGACCACAGGTGCGGCAAGTCCAGGACAACGAAGGGCGCCGTCGAGCGGATCTGTGTGGTCACCTCCTCGAAGGCTTCCGGGGAAATGTCCCAGTCAACGTCAAGGGTCGCCGGGGCGGCGAACAGGCTGAGCTTGTCGGTGCAGCGGACCATCATCCGGTCGAGCAGAACAGGATCGAGGCGGTCAGGCTGGCTCAAGGCATCGGCGACGCCGCTGAGCGGATCCTGGTTGAAGTCCAGCCCGGCGGTGCCGAACGGCAGATCGTAGTCGACGATGACGGTGTTGGCCCCGATCCGCTCGCTCATGGCAAAGGCGGTGTTGTGGGCAACGGAGCTGGCACCGGTGCCACCGCGCGCACCGACGAAGGCAATCGTGCGACCGACGAAGGGCTGGGCCGGATCGGCGAACAGGCCCCCGATGGCCGAGATCAGTTGCAGCGGTTGCAGGGGCGCGACCAGATATTCACTGACACCGCGGCGCATCAGTTCGCGGAACAGCAGGATGTCGTTGGCGGCACCGATCACGACGACCTTGGTCCCGGCATCGCAGACCTCGGCCAGTTGGTCGACTTCCTGCAGCAGCGTCTGTGGGTCCTGCATGCATTCGACCACGATCAGGGGCGGGGTCGGCTCGTGACGATAGGCCTCGACCGCAGCGGCGACGCCGCCGACGCGGATCTGGGTGGTTGCCCGCGACAGGCGACGGTCCTGACCGGCGCGCTCAGCCGCAGCCAGGGTGTCCTGACGCTCGGCAAAGACGTGGATGGCGATCCGGGGGACCGATACCTCGGCCGTTTGGCTGCCGCTCATGCTCATGGGCGACATGGCGGTCGTTGCGCTCGCCTGCAGATCGCCCACCGGGTTGAACCCGTCGGACCGGGTGCCCGCCGTGTTCGACCGATGTCCAGGCGGCGGCGCGATCGCCGGGACCCCTCCCGTCGGCCCCATGAATGGCGAGGCCTGGTGGTGATCGACGACGGCGTCCTCGAAGGCATCGAGGCTGCCATCGTCTCCATCCGGCATATAGGCATTCGGCGCGGCAGGACCGGCGTCGAGCTCAAACTCGTCGTCAAACTCTTCAAACGGCCGGGGTGCGAAGGCGTTGCTCATGTCACGCTATTCCACAGCCCCGGATATCCGGCCGCTTACCAGGGGCTCCTGGGGAGTCGAGCTGACCTCACCCTTTCGATAGTTGTCGAAGACCACAGCCGCGCGGCCGGAATCGGCCGGGGTCATCGGCCGGGCACCGAGAATGTCGCGCGGATCTGCAATCTGTGCCGCCATATTGGCCGTGATGGCACAGCCGAAGCCGCCGGAGCTCTGGTTGGAGAACCTCGCGCCCATGCTCCGGGCTTCTGCCGAACAATCGGGCGTGGAGGCCCTTATGGTCTCGAACCCGGCCAGCACCGGCGCGCGCGGATCGGGTGCGACATAGGCGGCCATCTGGATACGATCCCCCGGAACCCCGGCGTCCTGCAGGAAGGTGCGGACAGCGTAGGCCTGCTGGAGCGCGACCGGATCGTCGCCGGCAGGCGATTCAATCCTGACATGCCCGGCCCCGGAGGTGCCGTAGCGCGCCACCAGGCCGTTCAAGGCGTTGCGCTGGTTCGTCGACAGGCCCTGATCGTGCACGGCCAGGGCGATGCGATCGAGGCCGGGTTCCACCTGCAGGGCGTAGCGCGACAGTGGCGTCACCGGAGCGTCCGCGACCGAGGCGCAGCCGGAAACAGCAAGCCCCGCCGCGAAAGCGAGGGCAGCGGAAGTGAGGGCGCGGTTCACGAGGATCCTCATTCGATGACATAGCCCACAGGGCCGCTCCATCCGTTGTCGGCAGCGGCCGGATCACCGGGGCGACCGAACTGCTGGTTCAGCTGACCGAACAACAGGGTCTGGGCGTCATTGGCGATAATCAGGCCGTCAGACGGGGTCTGCAGCCGGCCCGGCGAGGTCGGCGAGACGATATAGGCCTCAATGATGATCACCAGTTCGGTCTCGCCGGACAGATAGTCCCGGGAGCGGAACAGGGCCCCGAGGACCGGCAGGGTGCCGATGCCCGGCAGTTGGTCGATGTTCTGGCGGGTATCCTCGCGCAACAGGCCGGCGATCATCATCGACCCGCCCGAGGGGAGTTCCACAGTGGAGGAAGCGCGCCGCACGTTCAGGGCCGGAATGACAAGGGCGTCATCGGCCGTACCACCGAGAGTGAAGGCACCGGCGGTCGTCAGCTCGGACACCTCGGTGGAGAGCTGCAGCGAGATGCGGCCTTCCGAAAGCACGATCGGCCGGAAGGCCAGGCGCACGCCAAACGGTTTGAACTCGACACCGATCGTGACCTGGCCGGTCGTGGAATCGACGCTGCGACCGACCGGGACCGGAAACTCGCCGCCGGCCAGGAACTCGGCGTTCTCGCCGTTGACCGAGGTCACATTCGGTTCAGCCAGGATACGGACAAGACCGGCGCGCTCAAAGGCACGGATACTGGAGCTGAGACGGTCGCCGTTGCCGGCCCGGTCGACATAGTTCAGGACACCGCCGCCCAGCTGGCTGCCCGAAACGCCGAAGGTTGCGCCCTGGGTAAAGGACATCCCGTCAGCGACGCTGTTCAGCACGCCGTTGACGTCCAGCCCCAGCTGTTTGATCGCCGTTCTCTGAACTTCGATTACCCGGGCCCGGACCATGACCTGATCCGACCCGGCGATGGTCATCATGTTGATGACCTTTTCAGGGGCCTCAACGAAGGCCCGGGCGACCTGGGCCGCGCGGTCGGCCTCGCCCGGGCTGCTCACCGGGCCGGTGAGGATGATACTGTCATTGACCGCCTCGGCACGGACCTGGGAACCCGGCATGACCCGGCTCAGAGTATCCTGCAGCGCAGAGACACCGGCATCGACGCGGATCCGCAGCGACAGGATGGTGCGGCCCGAGCTGTCCAGAACCACAGCGTCAGTTTCACCCGGCTGAAGTCCGATGATGGTGATGCGCCGGGGCGAGTGCAGCATGGCCTCGGCCACCAGCGGGTTCGGCACGATAACGTCGCGGGCGTCGGACGGCAGGTCGACGGCCATCGAGGAGCCGCGCGGCAGATTGATCAGCTGGGCACCGGGCCCCATGGGCACGGCGGCGCGCGACTGGGCCCGGGCCTCGGTCGGCACCGCCAGCGCGACGGATGCGATGGTCAGGCTTGCGAGAGCGAGAGCGATCAGGGGCCTCATTGGACCACCACCACTTCGGGGGCGCCGCCGCGATAGATGCGGATGGCAGAGGCCTGACGCGTGGCCGGCGCAGCTCGGCCTGATGGGCCGCCGGTGTCGGCGTAGGAGCGAAGCACCAGGCTCAGCTCGCCTTCCGACTTGGCCAGGGCGAGCGCCTCGGCGTCGCGGGGACCCACCTCAAGGGTCGCGGTTGCACCCACCACAGCCTGCTCGTCGTCGTCGGCCCGCGTCGACTGGTCGATGGCCAGAACCTTGATGTTCTGCATCACCGTCGAGGAAGCGAATTTGGACCGGTCGCTCTCCTGGGCTCCCATATTGCCGAGCGTCGTCTCCCGGGTCAGCAGGACATCGACGCGGTCGCCGGGCAGGATGAAACCGCCGGCGGCGGTCTCGACCGTGACGCGAATGGCCATCGCCCGCATGCCCGGCTCAAGATAGGCGGCCATATAGCCGCTGTCGCCCGCACGCACGATCTTCCGGCTGACAATCGGTTCGCCGGCCAGAATGGGTTCGCGCACCACCGAGCCGGCATAATCGGCCTTGCTGCTGCGGGTGGTCAGATTGGAAGCGACCCGGGTGACCGAGGCCACCGCCCCTTCGGGCGGCGCGGCCGGCGGGTCTTCGGCGGCGGCTGACGGCAGGGGAACCGAGCCATCCGTGATGAAGGCGGGATTGACCTCGTCGACAGGCCAGTCTTTCCAGGCCATGTCCGCCTCGGTCAGGCGCTGGCCGGGCTCCAGATCCTTGGCGGCGACCAGGACCTTCGCCATCGGGCGCGCCGGAACGGCAGCGGCAGCGGCGACGGCGGTCGGTGCATTCGAAGGCGATCCCATGGCGCGCACGGCCAGGGCGAGACCGATGGCGGCCACCGCGGCTACGCAGATCACGATGATACGGGCGGGGTTCATCGACGGTCTCCGGCAGGCTGGGCCGAACCCTTGAATCGGTCCTTGGGCCCCTGCCGTTAACGATCATGCCGGGTGAGAGTTAACGCGGGCCTAAAGTCAGGCCGGCCCTCGCTATCCTGCGATAAAGGCGGCCAGCAGGGGCGAGGCCGGATAGGCCATCAGCGCACCGGCCGCGATGGCGACGCCATAGGGAATGTCGCCCCTCGGCTCCATCAACTGCACCACCCATCCGGGTGCCCCGAGCAGATAGGGGCGCGAGTGAAAGCGCGCAAACAGCAGCACCAGGCAGAACAGGCCGCCCATCACTCCGGTCCACAACAGGAACATGCCAGAACCGGTCGCACCCAGCCACAGGCAGGTCGCCGACATCAGCTTGGCGTCGCCGCCGCCGATCCAGCGAAGGGCGAACATCCCGGCTCCGACCACCAGGGCCAGGGCCGCGATACCGAGGTTCACGGCGACGGTCATGGGGTCGATTCCGACCGCCAGGGCCGCCGGGAAGAAGGCGATGATCAGAAGTCCGGAGATCCAGTTGGGGATCTTCATCGACGTCAGGTCCTTGAGACCTGCGACGATCACGAGAGCAGGCATGATGCCCAGGAGGATCAGGGTGACAGTGTCCATTCCCTGTTATCACCCGGTGACGGTTAAAGGCCGGTTGCCATGTGCATCCCCTGCAAGCGAAAGAGGCCGGAGCGTTGCCGCTCCGGCCTCCCGTCGGTTTCAAGGTCCGGTCGGCGTTTAGGAGCCGGCGGTGCCGCCCATGCCGGTCACGACCTCATTGAACTTGCCCTTGATGGTCGTGCCCAGGGCCGTCACGGCCGAAATGATGACGACAGCGATCAGGGCGGCGATCAGGCCGTACTCAATGGCCGTGGCGCCCGACTCATCGGACATGAATTGCGAAACAAACTTGGTCATGGATCTTTATCTCCGGACTGGGGGTTGCTGGTGACCGGCGGGGGGGAAAAACCGATCAACCAGCTGACCCATTGAATATCATCACCATGAGCCCGGCAGGTTAAGCCTAGGCGTATGAGCGTCGTTACTCAAAGCTTGATGACGATCAGCGGCCCCGTGGCGGAAAGGCAGAAGGGCCGGAGCGTTGCCGCTCCGACCCTTCCCCGGTTTCAGGACTGTCGTCGGCGATCAGGCGCCGGCGGTGCCGCCCATGCCGGTCACGACCGAGTTGAACTTGGTCTTGATGGTCGTGCCCAGGGCGGTCACGGCCGAGATGATGACGACGGCGATAAGCGCGGCGATCAGGCCGTACTCAATGGCCGTGGCACCCGACTCGTCGGACATGAACTTGGAAACAAACTTGGTCATTGGATTTTCCTTTGGACAGGGTGAAGCGAGCTGTTGAGGCGGGGGGAGCCGGTAGCCCGCTTGACCCCCAGACGCAGGATCGTTTTCGCCGAAAGGAGTTAAACTCAGGTGGTCTCGCGTGGTTACTCGGCGATTTACTCTAAAATATTCCGGGATTTGTCGGGCACCGCGCTGCCGTGCTGCGCGTGAGGCGTCAGGCCCGAAAGGAAATCGTGCACCTGAAAGAAAAGGGCCGGAGCGTTGCCGCTCCGGCCCTTTCCCGGTTTCAGGACTGTCGTCAGCGATCAGGCGCCGGCGGTGCCGCCCATGCCGGTCACGACAGAGTTGAACTTGGTCTTGATGGTCGTGCCGAGAGCGGTCACGGCCGAAATGATGACGACGGCGATGAGCGCGGCGATCAGGCCGTACTCAATGGCGGTAGCGCCCGACTCGTCGGACATGAACTGCGAAACAAACCTGGTCATGGCTGAAATCCTTCTTGGTTTAAGCGAGCGATCTTTGTCACCAACAGAGTCATCGGTTTTTGCCCGCTTGACCCCTTTTTACGATCTCAACATACCCAGGCCAGATTAAAGACAAGTAAAGCGAATAGAACTGGAATTCTATTCTTTATTGATAGCTCGTTTACTATGATTTCGGTCCCGGACGATCGATTTCAGACTTTCTTGAGGTTTGCAGGGCAATGTCCGCCTACGCTCACGCGCGCGCCCTGTTCACTGGAAGTCGACGCCATGATCCGATCCGTTCGCCCCGCCCGATTCATCCCTGCCCTGGCAGCGACCGCCATGCTGATGGTCCCGACCATCGGAACAGCCCAGTCGGCCAGCCTGAATGTCGAAATCGATCAGGCCCAGCGGGTCCAGCTGCGCGGTCCCGCCGGCTCGGTCATCGTCGGCAACCCCGCCATCGCCGATGTGACGGTGGTAGACGCCAACACACTTTACATCACCGGCAAGGGCTTCGGGGTCACCGAAGTCGTGGCGGTCGACACCGTCGGGCGCACGGTGTTCCAGAGCCAGGTGGTGGTAAGCGACGGTGCGGGCTCCGGTCGGGTCCGGATCTGGCGCGGTGGCCAGTCCACGGAAATGGCTTGCGGGGCCTCCTGCTCGGCCACCATCCGCGGCAACGTCGGCAATCTGCCGACTCCCTAGGAGCCCGGTACCCGTGTCGCACCCTCTCCGCCCCGGAAAAGGCCGCCGGCAAAGGTCACGCCTTTCGCGCAGCCTGCTGCGCGACTCCGGGGGTTCGGCAGCGGTCGAGTTCGGCATGCTCGCCCTGCCCTTCATGCTGATGGTTTTTGCCATCCTCGAGATCGGACTCGTCTTTGTGACGGATTCCATCCTCGAGAATGCAACGATCACGACGGGGCGGCTGGTGCGAACCGGCCAGGCTTCGGCCCTGGGCATGACGTCCGAAACATTCAAGGCATCGCTGTGCAGCCGGATGAGTATCTTCTCCTCGGACTGCGCCAGCCGCGCACAGATTGACGTCCGCGTGATCCCGCAGTTCGCCACTGTCCCGCCCGATCCGATGGACGGCGGTACGTTCGACCAGGGGGATCTGACCTACAGCAACGGCGCACCCGGCGACCTGATCCTGGTGCGGGTCTGGTACCGGCATACGCTGATCACGACCTTCCTGTCCCAGGGCCTGTCGCGCCTGAATGACGGGACCGCCATGCTGACCGCGGCCACCGCGTTCCGGAACGAACCGCTATGATGCGGCGCGGTCTGTTCTCGAGACTCGGCCGTGACGAGCGCGGTGTTTCGGCGGTTGAATTCGCCATGCTGGCTCCGGTGCTGATCGCCTTCTATTTCGGCATGGCCGAGTTCTGCCAGGGCTATATGGCCCAGAAGCGAATGGGCCACGTCACCTCCATGGTCGCCGATCTGGTGGCGCAGGAAGATTCGGTCGGGACCGCCAACCTCGATGACATCTTCGACCTCGGTGGTCTGATCATGAAGCCGTTCAATGCCAGCGGCCTGAAACAGCGGGTCAGCAGCGTGACGCGCACCGGCGGCGTGGCCAGGGTGGACTGGAGCCGCGGCGACGGCATGGTCGCCCGGGCCGTCAATTCCACGATCACCCTTCCGGACAATCTGATTGTCGACGGCCAGAGCGTCGTGGTGTCGGAAGCCACCTACGACTACGACTCACCGGTCGACTATTTCATGCCGGGGATCACCCGGTTCTCGCAGACCTACTATCTGCGGCCCAGGACCGTGGACAAAACGCTCTGCTCAAACTGCTAGGGGCCGACCAGCGCCTCCCTCAGCGCCCGGATCTTGGCGTCTGTCTCCGCCAGTTCGGCCGTCGGATCGCTGTCGGCCACGATGCCGGCACCGGCCAGGGTTCGAAAGCGCCAACGCCCCCCGACCCGTTCGAACGAGGCGGTCCGGATCAGCACGGACGCCGTCAGCCGGCCGTCATCCTCAATATGGAAAAGGCTGCCACACCACGCACCGCGCGGCGGCTCGTGCAGGGCAATCACCTTCATCGCCTCATGCTTGGGGGCGCCGGTGATGGACCCTGGCGGGAAGGTCGCCTCCAGCAGGCCTGCGGTTCCGGTTCCAGCCCGGGCCAGGCCCGTCACCGTCGAAACCAGATGATGGACGGTCGGATGGCTCTCGACCTCGAACAGCGCCGTGACGGCGACCGAGCCGGGCTCCGCGACCAGCGACAGATCATTGCGCATCAGGTCAACGATCATCAGGTTCTCAGCCTGGTCCTTGGCGCTTGAGCGGAGCTCGGTCGCAAGCACGGCGTCATCGGCCGGATCGGGATGGCGCGGCCGGGTTCCCTTGATCGGCCGGCTCTCGATGCGCCGGCTCGAGGGATCGAAGGCCAGAAACAGCTCGGGCGAGTTTGATACGACGGCCCGGTCTCCCAGACGCCAGAAGGCGCCATAGGCCGCTGCGCGCCCGGCCAGCCTCAACATGACGTCGAAGGGATCACCACCGGCGCGCAAGGCGCCGGACCAGGCCCGGGCGATATTGGCCTGGTAAAGCTGGCCGGCCGCGATCCGCTCCACGACATCCGCGACAGCGGCGCAATAGGCTGCCGGCGTCGCCTCCTCGACGAAATCATCGGCAGGAGCCGGCGGGACGACCAGGTCAATGGCGGCGGCCAGCCAGCCCTCGGCCCGGTCGGCCGCGGTACGGGCGGACTCCGCATCCTCTCCCCGCCCGAACACACGCACGGCCCCGGCCCTGTGGTCGAAGGCCAGCATGGCGGGATAGCGGGCCAGCATCAGATCCGGCCAGACCGGATCACGCGGGCCGGTCGCAGGCCTCGCTCCGGCATCATAGGCCAGCAGGCCGACCACCCCGGTCTGGAAGTCGGGGCTCCGCAACCGGTCCAGCTTCCCACCCGGCCCAGCACCGCCGACATGGACCCGGTCCGGTTCAGCGGCGACAAACGACCAGCGCCCCAGGGTTCCACCATCCGACAGCAGGGCCAGAGGCCCTTCCAGCCGGCGCAGACCCGCAGCGACGGCCAGGGGATCCCGCCAGGGCCGCTCGCGGATCTCGACCGGGCGTGCCGCCCGGTTCACCTTGTCAGCCGGGCGCCGATCCGGTCGCGCAAGGCCGCATCGACGCCGAGCGCCTGCTCCAGATAGCCGTCCGTCGACCCGTGAAGCGCAGCGATCCCGGCGAGTGCGGTATCCAGATAGACAGGCTCGACCCCGAGAAAGGCGACCACGGCGTCATGGGCGACGGACCGGCCGGTCATGGTCTCAAGCTGGCGGGCGATGCCGGGGGCCCGTCCCTCCAGATCGACCGCCGTGTTGGTCAGCAGATAGTCGGCGACGATGTCGTCGGGATGGACTCCGAGCAGATGGTGGGTCAGGGCCGCCAGCAGGCCCGTACGGTCCTTGCCGGCAGCACAGTGGATCAACACGGGACCGTCGGCGTCTCCGAGAGCCCGGAAATAGCGCGAGAACAGGTCGAGATGTGCAGGCTCAAAGGCCAGCCTCCGGTAGACGTCGGTCATGAAGCGCCGGCCTGAGTCCGGCGTCAGGTCGGCGGTCCTCAGAAAGGTCATGTGCGGCGCCTCACCCCCGTCATCATGGGCGCTTTCGATCACGGTAGCCGCAAACCCCGGCGGCCGTTTCGAGGGCTGGTCACGACGCTCGGACGGTCGGCGCAGATCAACCACGGTCGCGATGCCGAGAGCGGCGAGACGCTCCAGATCCGCTTCGCTGGCCCGGGCCTGATGGCCCGACCGGAAGAGCAGGCCCGGGGCGAGGTATCGGCCCGCCACGGTCGCGTAGTCCCCGTAGTCCCGGAAATTGTCGAGTGCGTCGAAGCGATGGATGCGGCCGGTCATTCGCCCTGTCTAGACGACCATCCCGGCGCGAACCACTGCCCGGTTGTCACGCTTTTCCGACGAGACCCTGCATGGCGTCGAGGTAGGCGACAAAGGCCTTGCGGCCGATCGGCGTCATCGAGGCCTCGGTCAGGGGTTTGCGACCCTCGAACCGCTTGGTCACGGCAACGAAACCGGCCTCCTCCAGCTTGCGCAGGTGCACCGACAGATTGCCGTCCGTGGCCTGCAGCCGCGCCTTCAGGGTGTTGAAATCCGCACTGTCGACGCCGGACAGGACCGCCATGATCCCCAGACGCACCCGGCCGTGGATGACATCGTCGATCCGGCTGATGTCGAATTCGTCCGTCATGGATCAGGCCCGCGCCTGCCGCATCAGCATCCAGCCGGGGAGGGCCATCAGCAGGAACAGCGCGGCGGCATAGGCGAGATACTGGGCATTCTGACCGGCCAGCAGGGCCAGCAGGGGGGCGGCCACAAAGGAGCCGGTCATCAGCCACCACAGGACACGGTTCCGGTGCATGGTCGCGGTGACCGCCCAGCCGATGCCGTAGAAGACCATGATGATCGAGGGGATCAGGCCGACACCGAGCAGGATCGCATCCTCTCCGAGCTGGTAGCCGAGGGCGGCGAGTGAGGCGAACATCGCGAATATGCCCCACCCCAGCGCGCTCCAGGCGGTGCTGGAGGCCCGGTTTCCGCTGGTCATGACGCCTTCCCGGCGCTTCAGCCAGCTGATCAGAAAGACGAGAACGGCCAGGAACAGGCCGGTGGCGATCAGCCAGACGATGCCGATGGCCCTCCCGGGCAGTTCAACCCATTGGCTGATCTGGGCCCAATGGATCAGACTGGCGATGCCGTAGATCAGGCCTGCGGACATGAGGATGGAGCCGCCCTGGAAAGGCGTGCCGGCGCCTTCTTCGGCGAGGTTGCGCATCCAGGCGATGTCGGCGGCGGGGTCTTCGGTGTTCTCGGTCATGGGTTTGATGTCCTTTCAAGGCGGGTGTCTCTGTTCATCGGTCAATCGGTCGCCGTGATTCTGAGGCCGACCGCACCGACAAGAACCAGGGCGATGCATGCGAACTGGAAAGGTGAGAGCCGCTCCCCGAAGGCAAAAACGCCGATCACGGACGCGGCAACAATCCCCACGCCGGCCCAGATGGCGTAGACGACACCGACCGGTAACACCTTCATGGCCGGAGCGAGCATCCAGAAACAGGCTGAGTAGCAAAGGATCGACAGCGTTCCCCAGTGCCATTTTTCGAAGCCGTTCGACAGCTTCAGCAGGAAGGTGCCCGCCACTTCCAGCGTGATTGCCAATGCCAGGAAAATCCAAGCTGTCATCGGCTTTTCTCCTCGAGCGACCGGCGTGGGCGCGGGGTCATGGTTTCGGCGATCATCACGCCTTTCCAACCGGGCAGGCCGACAGCGTCGAACCCGAAGTCGCTGCAATACGTGATTGCCATGGATGAACCTCTCTGTGCGGAGACGAACCTCTGTGTAGGGACACTCCATGTCATATCAACTTTGTTATGTAAAGTGCTTGGTCATACGCAGCCATTGGAGCGACGGCCTTGCCCGGTCGGCCCCGATGCGGGACAAGCCCTCATGACTGCTCGCCTCCCCATGAGCTTCCAGCGCATCGCCTATGAAGTCCGCGAGGTCTGCAACGGCGTGGAGCTGGCCGCGCTCGAGGCAGCCGTGGCGCTGACGGGCCTCGGTGAGGGCGCAAGGGCGATCGACATCGGCACCGGCAATGCGACGGTGGCCATCCACCTGGCCCGGCGATTCAACCTCATGGTCCAGGCCATCGAGCTGGATCCGGTCATGGCCGAACTGGCCCGGAGCCGGATCGACGCAGCCGGCCTCGGGGACCGGGTATCCCTGAGTGTCGCCCGCTCGGCCGAGGTTCTCGCGTCCGCCCCACCCGCCGATCTGATCGTGGCTCTCGGGACCACCGATGTCAGCGGCGAGGGCCGGCCGACGCCCGAAGCCGGCTTCATCGCCCTGCGCAGGAGCCTGAAACCCGGCGGCTGGCTGTTGTGGGGAGATATCATCTGGCGCACCGAACCGCCCGCCCCGCTGCGCCAGATCACGGAGGTCACCAACCTCTACACGGACGACGCCGGCTGGCGAGCCGCCGCCGTTGCAGCGGGGTTCGAGGTCGTCCATGGCCGGATTTCGCCGCAGGAGGTCTTCGAGGCCTATCCCCGCGACTCGATCACGGCCGCCCGCGCCTGGGCCGAGCGCCACCCCGACGCACCGGAAGCGGGATCGATCCTGTTCCATGCAGACCGGGTGCAGGCGATCACGGACTTCGGTCGCGATTACATCGACTTCGGCATCTATCTGCTGCGCAACCCCGCCTGAGCGGTTCAGGCCGTGTGAATGATGCCGTTCGAGACGACGACCGGCCAGGCTGTCAGCCGGGCTCCGGCGCAGGGACCGCCGACGCAGGCACCGGTCAGGGGCTCGAACACCGCTCCATGCCAGCCGCACAGGATCAGCGAGCCGTCCGCAACCAGATAACGGTCCAGCTCGATCGCCAGCGGAAACCCCTGATGCGGACAGCGGTCGACATAGCCGGCGACCTGTCCGGCCTTGCGCACAATGAAGCCGTGGAAGAAGGCCTCGCCGATCTGCAGGACGAACCCGCGCGAGCCGGGGTCAGCGACATCGGCCTCGGCGCACAGCGCCACGCCCGGCGGTGTGGCCCAGACGCGTTTGCGTTCGCCCGCGGGCAGGGTCTCGTCCATGCCCCTGGTCAGTGCCGTTCGGCCTTGAGCGGGCGGGACAGCAGACTTTCGATCATCGCCTCGACCGTCGTCTCGCCGTTCAGCAGGGCCGCAACGGCCAGGGAGATCGGCATATCGACCCCGACCCGTGCCGCCAGCTCGCGCACGGCAGGGGCGCTCTCGTAACCTTCGGCCACCGACCGTTTGCCGGCCAGGGCCTGTTCCACCGTCTGACCCTGGCCGAGCGCCAGACCCAGGCTCATGTTGCGCGATTGCGGGCTGGAGCAGGTCAGCACCAGATCACCGAGGCCGCACAGCCCCGCCACCGTCTCGGCCTGACCGCCGAGGGCGACGCCCATCCGCGTCATTTCCGCAAAGCCGCGGGTGATGAGGGCGGCGTGGGCGCTGCGGCCCAGACCGCGGCCCTCGGCCATGCCGCAGGCGATGGCCAGCACATTCTTGATCGCCCCGCCGACCTCCGCCCCGATCAGGTCGGTGGCCAGATAGGGCCGGAAACCCGGGGCCGAGAGGGTCCCCATCAGCGCCTCGCCCAGCGCCTCGTCGGCACAGGCCAGGGTGACCGCGCTGGGCAGGCCCCGCGCCACCTCGCCCGCGAAACTGGGACCGGACAGGACCGCCGCCGGGGCCGCCGGCAGGGTCTCGGCCAGCACATCGGTCATCAGCTTCAGCGAGCCGCGCTCGATGCCCTTGGAACAGAGGATCACCGGCACGCCCGGCCGGTGATGGGCCGCAAAGGCCTGCAGCGTCGAGCGCATATGCTGGGCCGGCGGCACCGCGAGGATCAGGTCGCAGGCCCCGAGATCCGCCAGATCACCGGTCACCGACACATGGTCATCGATCACGACACCCGGCAGGAAGGCCTCATTGATGCGGCGGGCGCGGATGCTCTCGACCACCTCGGGCTCGCGCGCCTGAAGCAGGACATCCAGCCCGGCCCAGCCCGCGACCTGGGCCAGGGCCGTGCCCCAGGCCCCGGCACCGATCACGCCTGCGGTCTTGAACTGCATGGTCACTCCCTCAAGCCTTGGCACCCTTGCGGCCCGGCGCGTGCGTCGGGTCATTGAGCGCGCTGTATTCGTCGAGCGGCCAGCGCGGCCGGGCAGCGGTATCGATGTCCGAGACCAATCCCTTGCGCAACCGTTCCGCCCCCGCCAGTGCGATCATCGCCGCATTGTCGGTACAATAGGCCATGGGCGGGGCCAGAAAGGCGAATCCATTCTTCTCCGCCGTCGCCTGCAAGGTCGCGCGCACCGTCCGGTTCGCTGCCACACCGCCTGCCACCACGAAAAGGCGGTGGGGATGATCCTCCGCACAGGCCTTCAGCGCCCGGTCCGAGCGCTCAGCCAGCTGGCGGGCGATCGCGGTCTGGACCGCATCGGCCAGGTCGGCGCGCTGCTGGTCGGTCTCGCAGGCCTGGGCCAGCCGGGCCGCGGCCGTCTTCAGCCCCGAAAAGGAGAAGTCGCAGTCCTTGCGGCCCAGAAGCGCGCGCGGCAGGTCGAAACGCGCGCCGTCGCCGCCCTCTGCCAGCTTCTCGAGCGCCGGACCGCCGGGGTAGCCGAGGCCCAGCGCCTTGGCGATCTTGTCGAAGGCCTCGCCGGCCGCGTCGTCGATGGTGGTGCCCAGCCGCGTCATGTCACCGACGCCGCGGACCTCCAGCAACTGGCAATGCCCGCCCGAGACCAGCAGCAGCAGGAAGGGATAGTCGACCGGCTGGCCCAGCCGCGCCGAGACCGCATGTCCCTCCAGATGATTGACCGCGATCAGCGGCAGGCCGCGCGCCAGGGCCACGGCCTTGCCGAAGCTCAGGCCCACCATCACCCCGCCGACCAGTCCCGGCCCGGCGGTGGCGGCGACACCGTCCAGACCGTCATAGCCCAGCCCCGCCTCGTCCATGGCGCGGCGGACCACGCCGTCGATCATCTCGACATGGCTGCGCGCCGCGATCTCGGGGACGACCCCGCCATAGGCCGCATGATCGTCGATCTGGCTGTGCACCACCGACGACAGCACCGTCGCCTCACCGTCCGCGGAGAGCCGCACCACAGAGGCCGCCGTCTCGTCGCAGCTGGTCTCGAGGCCCAGTATGGTCAGGGGCGCGGTTGCCCGGCTCCCCTCGCTGCTATAGTCGGCGGACCTCTCCATCGGGTCGAGGTAGCGACCCTGTCCCGCTGGTGCAACGACTCATGGCGCAACCACTCATGGTCCCTCTCGTCCGCATCGGCACACGCCGCTCGAAACTGGCCCTGACCCAGTCGGGCATGATGCAGCGCGCCATCGGCCGGGCCCTCGGCGTCGCCGACCCCGACATCCCCGAAGCGGTGCCCCTGGTCGAGATCGTCACCACCGGCGACCGGGTGCAGGACCGCCGGCTGATGGAGATCGGCGGCAAGGCGCTGTTCACCAAGGAGATCGAGGAAGCCCTTCTAGAAGGCCGCGTCGATGTCGCCGTACATTCGATGAAGGACGTCCCGGCCGACCAGCCGGATGGCCTCTGCATCGCCGCCGTCCCGCCGCGCGAGGACGCCCGCGACGCCTTTGTCAGCGAGACCTTCGCCACCTTCGCGGAACTGCCCCGGCGCGCGCGCCTGGGCACCGCCTCGCTGCGGCGGCAGGCCCAGGCGCTGGCGCTGCGCCCGGACCTGACCATCGAAATGCTGCGCGGCAATGTCGACACCCGGCTGCGCAAACTGGCGGAGGGCGAGTTCGACGCCATCCTGCTGGCGGTCTCCGGGCTCAACCGGCTGGGCTTCGAAGGGGTGATCCGCGAGCGGCTGTCGCTCGATGACTTCCTGCCCGCCCCCGGCCAGGGAGCCCTGGCCCTGCAGACCCGGAGCGAAGACCTCGGCGCCGCCTGGGTCGCCGCCCTGAACGATCCGATGACCGCCGTGGCCGTCGCCGCAGAGCGCGGCGCGATGACGGCGCTGGAGGGCTCCTGCCGCACAGCCATTGGGGCCCATGCGGAGATCGCCGGGGGCCGGCTGCGCCTGACCACCGAAATGCTGGCGCCCGACGGCGCCGCGCGCTGGCGGTGCACAGGCGAACTCAGCGACGCCACCGCCGCCGATGCCATGGATCAGGCGCGCGCGCTCGGCTTGCGGCTGGGGGCCGAGGTCCAGGCCGCCGCCGCTGACCGGCGGGTCGGGTCCTGACGACGATCCACCGCGTCTGGGTCACGCGCGCCGAGCCGGGTGCCGGACGCACCGCGGGCCGCCTCCAGTTGCTGGGCTTCGAACCGGTCATCGCGCCCCTGCTGGCGATCCGGCCGATCCCCCAGGCTGCGCCCGACCTGACGGGGATCACCACCCTGGCCTTCACCAGCGCCAACGGCCTGGCCGCCTTCGCCGCCCTCACGCCGGACCGCACGCGCCCCGTCTTCACCGTCGGCGATGCGACCGCCGCTGCGGCGCGGGCGGCGGGCTTCGACCGGGTGCAGTCGGCCGGGGGGGATCTGGACCGGCTGGCCGCCCTGCTGCTGGCGCAGGGTCCCGGTATCGGCCCCCTGCTGGTCCCCGGCGCGCGGGAGCCGGCCGGAGACCTGCCGGCCCTGCTGCGGGACCGGATCGAGGCCCGGGCCCTGCCGGTCTATGAGGCCGTCGGGACCGGGGCCACGCCCCCCGCCACCTTTGACGCCGTCCTGATCCATTCCGCCCGCGCAGCCCGGGCCCTGGCAGCCCTCGGCCCCTTCGCCGGCCAGACGGCGATCGCCCTCTCCGAGGCGGCCGCCGCCCCGCTCGCCGACCGGGTCGATCTGGCGATCCGCCTCGCCCTCACCCCCGATGAAACGGCCCTGCTCACAACGCTTGGCAATCCCCCCCGCCGCGTATAAAGAGCGCCTCTCGCACGGACGGACATCCTCCGCTGCGCCAGGGCCGCCTTAGCTCAGCCGGTAGAGCATCGCATTCGTAATGCGGGGGTCAGGTGTTCGAGTCACCTAGGCGGCACCATCACTCCAATGACACTCTGAGTAGGAAGCAGACGGGCGAGCGGCGGTTGACTGATTTCGTGAGTTCGGCACGGCAAAAGACTTGGTCTGGACAAACTGTCGTCACCGTCGATCAGGGCACCCGAGACTGTGTTTTGAAAAATTCCCAGACACGCTCTGCGCCGTCAAAGGACTGGATAGGGTTGCTGGTCCCGCGCACTGGCCTCTTGCCTGGCCAGCCGTGTCCGCCAATCTGGTCAACCACAGAGATCGTGACGGCACCATTAGGCGTCGGAGCGTAGACGGAGGTGGTCACGGTTCCCGTTGTCGTAATCAACGGCGGCGTTTGTGAACGATTGGCCTCGACCCAAAACCCGACTGTATCTTCCAGCGGCATGTAAGGCGCTGACTGTGCGCGCGACACCAGAGGGTTTCTGCTGAAACCGCCTTCGATCGGCACCTCGTTGTCCTGCGCACCATTGATGAGCATGATCGGAAGAGGTCCGCTGGGTTTCATCTCGAAACTGAACATGGCGCCGACTACGGGCGCTATAGCTGCGAGGCGCTCGGCGCGTTGGGTTGCATAGACGAGTGTCATCATGGCCCCGTTGGAACCCCCGGTCAGGAAAATCCTGCGGGGGTCGGCGCTGTGATCGCGGATCAGGAGGTCAATCAGTGTGTCCAGGTAGGCAATGTCGTTCGCCAGTCCGACCTGACGGCGCATGAGGAAGCCGGTGTTCCAAGCGTGTCGACCCGGCACAATTTCGGTGCCTTCCGCGTAAACCACGGTGAAGCCCTCAGTGACGGCAAGCCTGTCAAAACCCGTTCTCTCGCGTTGAGCCTCCGCACTGCCCATACCACCATGCAGGACGATGACGACCGGCACCGCCTGATCTGGCCCAAAGTTGTTGACAAGCAACGCGCGTCGAGGGGTCCCGTCGACGACGATCTGGATATCCCGCGTGTCCTGGGCTCGGGCGAAAGGGCCAAGCGATACGAACGCCAACAGCAGCAAGAGAGTTCGAGCGAGAAACATGTCAGATTCCTTGCTGGACGGGGACTAACGGATTGATGCCGATCGAAGGGATGCGGGCATCTGATCAGACTGGGATCTGAGCTTGCGTCAGCCGCCCGCCGCTGCAAAGGCGTCCCGATAGAAGGCCCAATGCCGGTCGCCGAGGGCGGTCAACACGCCCATCGGGTCGTGACCGACGCCGGGCAGGACGATCCAGTCGTGGGGGATGCCCAGCCGGGTCAGGTGCTCATGGAAGTCCCGGTTATTCTCCAGGGTCTCGTCCCGGTCTCCAATGACCAGACGCAGGCGAGAGTCCCGGGCAAGGGTGGCTGCGTTCTGTTCCGCATACCGGCGCGGGCTCACTGCCCGGAAGCGGTCCTGGCCGCCGCCATAGACGTCCCTGAGGAGGTCTTCCGCCCGGACCCTACTGGCGCGTGGCGTCCTTTCCAGCGTCTCCTGCACAGGCCCGGCGCCCATCATGGACACACTGCGGAACAGTTCAGGGTAACGGAACCCGAAGCGCCCGGCGCCATAGCCGCCCATGCTGAAGCCATCGAGCAATCGTCCCTCGCGGGTTGCTATCGTGCGCCAGTTTGCATCGACATGGGGACGGAGTTCCTGGACGATGACGGTCTCAAGGGGTGCCCGACCATTGGCCCAGTCAACGTACATCCCCATCCGCAGGCCGTTGACGAACACGAGGAGGAAAGGCTGCACCCGGCCGGTCGCGACGGCCTCGTCAACCAGTGAAGACAGGCGGGAGATGCCGGAGACCCCGCCTCCCGAGCCGTGCAGCCAGTAGACGACCGGAAACCGGCGGTCCGGATCGGCGGCATAGGCTGGAGGCGCATATATGTGAAAGCTGACCTCCGTGCCCGCGGCGTGGCTCCGGAATGTGTGGAAGGACAGGCCGGAACCTTCGACCCTCGGCGTCACCCACTGAAGCGGCGTTAGGGGAGGCATCCGTCTGGGCGATTGGGCCGGTCGTGCCAGGGCGGCACTCCCTGCGGCAAGGCCAACGAGGGAGGCGCCCAGGCCCATAAGGTGGCTTCGTCGGTTCATCAGACCGGACCTCACAATATCTGATCAGACTACCTTCAAACCGGGCCGGCGGCGATTTCCGTCGCCGATCGTGTGGGCCGGGCACTGGGTAACGCCGGGGAGCTGGCAGGGTGCCATGGGCGAGGACGCTCAACTTCGGCATCAGAGGCCGACGTGCACAAACATTGAAACTGGATCACCCCGAAGGGGCAGGCCGGAGTCACCCCGGCGCACCATCACTCAAGCGGCACCCTGGCCATGAAGCCCGCCGACGCCCGTTATGGCCACGGGCCGGGACGGGGGCCCGGTCATCGCTACAACCTCGTCAAAGGACCGCCGTGCCCTTCTCATGCTGACGAAGTCGCGGCGGCTGCGCCCGCACCGGGTGGTCACGAGGTAACGGGAAAGGACCCGTCGCGACATCTGGTGCACAACTTCCATCAACTACACGCCCGCCACGGCCACTCGAAGGATCTCCCGCCTGGCCATTACAGCCGCATCCGGTGGGAACCGAAGAAGCAGCGCATGAACAGGCGATAGAGGAAACCGTATCGCTGTCGCTGTTCAGTTGTCGCGCACGCCTGGCGGCCGCGGCCCTTGTATTGATCGACGATCACCCGCCTCTCCCGCGCTCCCAAAGAGAGACTAGCCGTCGCCCGGAGCGGTTCCTTGCGTCAACGCAACCCGCCGGTGGTGGGTCATCGACGCAAAAGGCGACTGCCTCCTCGCGGATCGTTGGGGCAGCAAGGTCCTGGAACCACAGCCTTGCCTTTCAGCCCTCGCTGTCGGGAAGCCCGACAAGCATGACGCAGGGGCCCACACGGTACGCGCCGGGTCGGCGCGTGGGTCCGTGCCGGGTGGCTTCCGGCAAGGAGAGAGGGCTTCCCTGGGGTAATCGGGCACGGTTGCCAGGATCAGGCAGGGCGGGGCGGGCTTCGACGTCGTGGCGTCAACCCGACAGCACCGGCCATACACCGGCTCCGGATCGCACCATTCTGGGGGGCGAATCCGGCTGGAGCTGCCCGGACCGGAAAAGAAGACGCCGCCGGTTCAGGGAACCGGCGGCGCTGGAGTCGTCATGATCAGGAGAGATCAGAAGCGGTAGCGGGCACCGACGAAATACTGCCGGCCGGTGTGGTGGAAGACAGAGGTGCTTTCGCGATCCAGGCCGTCGCCGACGAACTGGTGGTTCTCCTCGTCCGTCAGGTTCAGGGCTTCAAACGTCACCTCGACCTGTTCGCTGATCTGCCAGGCGGCGGAGGCGTCGATGTTGAGCGTCTCCTTCTTGCCTTCGATCGAGTTGCCGTTCCGGCCCGGGACGTTCTGGATGTAGCCGTCACGCGAGGCCGCCGAGACACGCGCCGAGAAGGCGTCGTCCTCATAGTACAGGGTCGCGTTCCAGGAGGCCGGTGACAGGTTCACCAGGTCTGCGGTCTGGAACACCGTGCACAGGGCGTTGGCGCAATAGTCGATCTCGGACTCGACGTGGGTGTAGTTCAGCTGGACGCCGAGGTTTGACAGCGGGCCCGGCAGGAAGCGGAAGGGCTGCTGGTAGCTGACCTCAAAGCCCTTCAGCGGGCCGCCTTCGGTGTTCACCGCGGCGGTCAGCTGGAACACAGTACTGGCCGTGCAGACGCCGGTGCAGAAGGCGGGATCGAAGGCCGAGGGGTTCAGCGTCGTCAGGCTGGCATAGGGCAGGTCCTGGCGCAGGATCTGGATGTAGGTGTCGATGTCCTTGTAGAAATAGGCGAAGGAAAGCAGGCTTTCCGGGGCGAAATACCATTCGACGCTGAGGTCATAGGTGGTGGCCCGGAAGGGCTCGAGCTTCACATTGCCGATCGCGGCGGTGAAGTTCGGGCCGGTGGCGGCCAGCGAGGTCGTGGGCACCAGATAGTTGGTGCCGGCGAGGGTGTTGCCGATCTGCGGCCGGGCCATGACCTTGGCTACGCCAAAGCGCAGGATCAGATCGTCAACCGGCTCCAGCGACAGGTTCATGGACGGCAGGGTGTCCATGTATTCGTTTTCGCCGGTGACAAGGGTGCCGCCGCCGGTCGAGCTGTAACCTTCGGCATTGAGCACGGTCTGGACCTGACGCACGCCGACGTTGCCCCGGAAGGGCATGTCCCAGAGAAGGGTGTTGAAATCGGCCTGCAGATAGGCGGCGAAATCCTCTTCCTCGATGTTGCGGTTGCCGCCGCGGGCGTTGCCGTTCGTGACTCCCGTCAGGCGGAAATCCCCGCCGGGGACGCCCGTGTCACAGTTGCAGTAGATGTTGAACAGCGCGGCGATGGCATCGAGGTCCGGGCGGATCCACCGGGTATCCGTACCGGCCGGAACCAGATTGACACCGAACCCGGTCAGCAGGTTCGAGATATTGGCCACCGTTGAGCCACCCGGCAGGACCGGAACCAGGGTCTCGTCCGTGCGGCGCTGCTCGAACGAGGCAGAGGAGTAGCTCTTCCAGTTGATGCCGGCCTTGAACGTCAGCCAGTCCTGGGCGTCGTATTCGATGTCGCCCTGGAAAGACTCGAACAGGGTATCGACACCGTTGGGCCGCAGGCGGATTTCCGACCGCGGGACACCGGCGGTCGACGGACGCCATTCCCAGTTCGCGGGATTGGTGACGTCAAAGCCGTAGTTGATCACCGGGGCGTCAGGGTTGCCGCGGAAGTCCCAGGAATAGCCCTGGGTATTGGAGCGATCGAGGGTGACGGTCGTCTGGATCGGATTGTCGAAATTCGACTCCGCCCGTCCATAGTAATAGCTGCCGCGCAGGCGGTCGCTGAAGTCATGCTCGGCCGTCAGGCTCCACTGCAGGAACTCGGTCGAAAGTTCGTCGAAGCGGCTCTCCGACCGGATGTCGACGTTGTCGAACAGGCCATAGACCAGCATGCCGTTCTCCACGACGGCATCGCGGACGTGAATCTGGGTCTGACCGCCCGCCGCAGCGTTGCGGCTGAACGAAAGCGACTCAAGGAAGTCTTCCCGGCGGGTTGCATCCAGCTTGGAATAGAGGACGTCCAGGGAGATCGTCGTGCTGTCGGCCGGCCGCCACTGGAAGGCACCGGTCACGCCCAGCCGCTCCTGGGTATGGCTCAGGCGGCCATAGCGCGGCAGACGCGGAACGAAGACATTGGCCTGGTTCGCGATGTTGTACGCGTTGATGTTCGCGGCCGTATTGGCCGGGCGCAGGACGCCGGTGGCGCAGTTGGTGGCGCTCGCACCGTTCGAGGTTCCCGTCGGATTGACCGGCGTGAGACCGACCGGCGAGCAGAAGCCGCCGCTGTTGGTGGCACCCGGCGCTGCAGCCGGCGCCCAGCGCACCGAACTGAAGCCTTCTTCAAGCGAGTCACGCTCGCTGTAGGCGACCGAAACCAGGGCCCCGAACTGATCGTTCTCGCCGAACCGGTCGCTGATCAGGAAGGCCGTACGCGGGCTCCAGTTCTCGGACAGGTCGTTGTAGCCGGCCTGGAAGGAGGCGGCCATCTTGAAGCCGTCGTAGTCGAACGGACGCGTCGCCTGAAGGTCGACCGTGGCCCCCAGCGAGCCCTCTTCGGTCTCGGCGGCAGCGGTCTTGCGCACGGTGATACGGCTGAACAGTTCGGAGGCGAAGACGTTGAAGTCAAAGCCGCGACCGCGGTTGGCACCGCCGGAGGAATCGGTGCCGCCGGCCGTGGCCTGGGCCTCCATGCCGTTGATACGGGTGCGGGTGAAGTCGGAGCCGAGGCCGCGAACAGTGATCGAACGGCCCTCGCCGGCGTCACGGTCAATGGCGACACCCGGAACGCGCTGGATCGATTCCGCCAGGTTCAGGTCCGGGAAGTCGGCGATGTCCTCGGCGACGATCACGTCGATGACGTTGGCGTCACGCCGCTTGGCGTCGAGGCCGGCGGTCAGGCTCGCGCGGAAGCCGGTGACGATGATCTCGTCGATCTCGGCGGCCTCTTCCTGGGGCGGGGCGGTCTGGGCTGCGGCCGCGCCGGCACCCAGGCCGAGCGACAGGGCAACGGCCAGGCCAGAGGCTCCAGCGAACAGGCTACGGCGAAGAGTGCGGGTCATCCCCGGCTGAATGGCTTGCATCATATGCTCCCTCCCATTGGGCATACAGAACGCCGAGGTAGCCCCGGTCTATGTGTTATTGCGACCCGGCGCCCTTGGCCCAATCGTTTGACACCGGTGTCATATCTGCGCGAAAGAGCTTGTGACACCGGTAGCAATGATGAACCTAACCTGATGTTCCGTGTTCTCGCAAGCGCGCTTCGATGTCGCATCCTCAGGGGCGTGGCCGTAACTGCGATTTTCGTGTCGTCCGGAACACACCCGGCGGCCGCGCAGAGCCTTGAGCCCACCCTCGCCTTTCCCGACGCGGAGGGCGCGGGCCGGTTCGCTCTCGGCGGGCGCGGCGGGTCGGTGCTGCGCGTGACCCATCTGGGCGATTCCGGGCCCGGCAGCCTGCGGGCGGCGGTCGAGGCGGACGGCCCCCGTACCGTGGTCTTCGATATCGGCGGCGTGATCCGTCTGAGCTCGCCCCTGACCATCCGGCGCGGCCGCATCACCATCGCCGGCCAGACGGCACCCGGCGGCGGCATCACCCTGCGCGACCAGCCGCTGATCGTGGCCGCGGACGACGTTGTGATCCGGCACATCCGCTCCCGTCTCGGCGACGAGAGCGGGGTCGAGGCCGATGCCGTCTCCATCACCCGTGGCCGGCGCATCATCCTCGACCACATCTCCGCCTCCTGGTCGATCGACGAAACCCTGTCGGTCGGCAGCCGCTATGACCCGCCGGAGCGGGGCATCTACGATGTGACGGTCCAGTGGTCCCTGATCGCGGAATCGCTCAACGCCTCCGGCCACGCCAAGGGTGAGCACGGCTATGGCTCGCTGGTGCGCGGCGGGCACGGTGCCCGCATGACCTTCCACCACAACCTGTGGGCCGCGCACCGGGCGCGGATGCCCCGGCCCGGCAATTACAATCCGCCGTCCGTCGACCCCGAGGGCCCCCGGATCGAGTTCCGGTCGAACGTCTTCTACGACTGGAGCGGTGGCCATGCGGGCTACAATGCCGACACCGAAAGCCTGTCGGCCTATGCCTTCATCGGCAATGCCTACATCCCCGGGCCGGACACGACGGGGCGATGGGCGTTCGAGGAATCCAACCCGCTGGCCTGCGCCTGGTTTGACGGCAACGCGATGGACGGCACGGTCCCGGCTGACCCCTGGAGTCTTGTCAGGGACTCAGACCGGCCGGGCTACCGCCTGCCGGCCAGGCCCGACTGGGCGGAGCCGGCCGACGAGACGGCGGCCGAGGCTGAAGTCCGGGTGCTGGCTCATGTCGGAGCGGGCCGGGTCCGCGACTCCGTGGATGCCCGCATCATCGAGGGCGTCCGCAACCGCACCGGCCACATCATAGACAGCCAGGCCCAGGTCGGCGGCTGGCCGGCACTGGAGGCGGGATCACCCTGGGTCGACAGCGACGGTGACGGCATGCCGGATGACTGGGAGCGGGCGCAGGGACTGGATCCGGCCCATCCGGCCGACGGAAACGCCGACCGTGACGGCGACGGCTTCACCCACCTCGAGGACTGGCTGAACAGCCTCTGATCACCGCGCCAGCCAGCCGCCGTCGACCGCCAGCACCGTGCCGTGGACATAGGCCGCCGCATCCGAGGCCAGAAACACCGCCGCGCCGCTGATGTCGGACGGATCGCCCCAGCGGCCTGCCGGGATCCGCGCAAGGATGTCGCGGCTGCGGGTCTCGTCGGCGCGCAGGGCCTCGGTGTTGTTGGTCGAGAAATAGCCCGGCGCGATGGCGTTGACGTTGATGCCTTTCGACGCCCATTCGCAGGCCAGCAGCCGCGTCAGCCCGGCCAGGCCGCTCTTGGACGCCGTATAGGACGGCACCCGGATGCCGCCCTGGAAGCTCAGCATCGAACAGATGTTGATGATCTTGCCGCCCCGGCCCGTCGTCGCCCAGGTCCGGGCCACGGCCTGGCTGAGGAAGAAGGCGGTCTTCAGATTGGTGTCGATGACCGCATCCCAGTCCTCCTCGGTGAAGTCGAGGCTGTCGTTGCGGCGGATGATGCCGGCGTTGTTGACCAGGATGTCGATCGCACCGACGGACGCAACAGCCTGCGCCACGACGTCGGCAACGGGCGCGATGGACGAAAGGTCGGCAGGGATGGCGTGCAGAACCCGTCCGGCCGCTTCGATCATGGCCGCCGTTTCGGTCGGTGCCGAACGGCCCACAGCGACGATATCGGCCCCGGCCTGCGCCAGTCCGACGGCGATAGCTTGGCCCAGACCGGTATTGGCACCGGTCACCATGGCCACCCGCCCGGTCAGGTCGAAGGAGACGCTCATTTTCAGCTTGCCCTTGTCGCGCGCGTTTGCGGCGGATTGTGCCGATAGGTAACCGGTGTCATAAGCTTATGCAAACGATGGTCGGCGGTCCGCCCCATCCCCCTGCCTCGAGAAAAATCCATGAAAATCGCCCTCATCATCGAGAACAGCCAGGCCGCCAAGAGCGAGATCGTCCACACGGCCCTGACGGCCGTCGTCGAGCCCCAGGGCCATCAGGTCTTCCACTACGGCATGTATACGCCCGAGGATAAGGCGTCCCTGACCTATGTGATGAACGGCCTGCTGAGCGGCATCCTGTTGAACTCGGGCGCGGCGGACTTCGTCGTGACCGGCTGCGGCACCGGCATGGGCTCGATGCTGGCCGCCAATGCCATGCCGGGCGTGTTCTGCGGCCTGGTCATCGACCCCACGGACGCCTTCCTGTTCGGCCAGATCAACGACGGCAATGCCATCTCCATGCCCTATGCCAAGGGCTTCGGCTGGGCCGCCGAGCTGAACCTGCAGGACTGCTATCGCAAGCTGTTCGAGGGCGAGCGCGGCCTCGGCTACCCCAGGGAACGCGCCGAGATCATGCGCAAGAACCGCGGCATCCTGAAGGACCTCAAGGCCGCCACCTGCCACGACATGCTGACCGTGCTGAAGTCCGTGGACCAGGACCTGCTGAAGGCCGCCGTCGCCGGCGAACGCTTCCAGGAACATTTCTTCGCCAATGCCACGGACGAAGGCATCCGCGACTACATCCGGGGCGTGGTCGGCGGCTGACGCGCGACCGCGTCAGCGGCGCGGCTTGCGGTCTCCCGGAGCCGCGGTCGAATCCCTCACCACCAGCGACGGATCGACTTCCGGCTGGACCAGGGTGGCCGGGTCGAGACCGCGGAGTCCGGCGGTCAGTTTCTCGGCCGCCATCCGGCCCATGTCGCGGATCGGCAGGCGGACAGTGGTCAGATTAGGCCAGACGCGCGAGGCCATGGGCAGGTCATCGAACCCGACGATCGACAGGTCGCCCGGCACATCCAGACCGGCGTCACGCGCCGCCTTCATCACCCCGATGGCCATCTCGTCATTGCCGGCGAAGATGGCGGTCGGACGCTGCGGCAGGGCCAGCAGCTCCGCTGCGGCTTCAACGCCGGACTCGAACGTATAGGCCGCCCGCCGGACATAGGCCGGATCCAGCGTCAGCCCATGCTCCGCCAGACCCTCGGCGAATCCCCGCCCCCGTTCGTGCGATGAGCGGAACGTATCCGGCCCCGAGATGAAGGCGATCCGCGTATGGCCCAGCCCGGCCAGATGCCGCGCCGCCTCGGCCGCGCCGCGGCTGTCGTTCGTCACCACCATGCGGGCGGGCTCGTCCAGGGACACCGAGGCGATCCGCACATAGGGGCAGTCCGCCTCCTTCAGGATCGCGATCACCCGGTCGTCCTCGGACACCGAGGGCGGCATGATCACACCGAACAGCTTCTGCCGGACGATGAAGTTCCGGACGTCGTTCAGAAAGGCGTCGGTCCCCCGGTTACAGGGGTGGACGACCAGCTCCAGCCCGGCACCCCGCACGGCGTCCAGCACGCCCTGCTGCATGTTGACGACATAGTTCGGGCTGGGATTGTCATAGATCATCCCGACCAGGAATGACCGCCGGAAGGCCAGGCCCCGCGCCTGCGGATCGGGGCTGTAGCCATGTTCGGCGATGACCGCCTCGACCCGTTTGCGCGTCTCTGCCTTGACGAAAGGCGAGTTGTTGATGACCCGCGAGACGGTCTTCTTCGACACCTCGGCCAGCCGGGCGATGTCGTTTATGGTGGCGGGCTTGCCACCGGTCCGTCTGGGTTCGTTCACTGAGGCCATCTCTCCGGTCGAGGGCAGTCCTTAACCCCTGCCGTCCGCCGTGTCAGCGCCTACGTCCCGCGCCGGACCGCCGGACGATCCAGGACATCATCGCGCAGCGGCGTCATGAAGCGCAGGTCCCAGTCATCGGGGTTGAACGGCTTGCGCGTCGCCGGGACCACGGCCGGATAGCCGCCGACCTCGCGCTCGTGGTCGATGATCTCGCCCCGGCCCTCGGCCACCTCGGCAATCAGCAGCACATCACGCATGTCGCGGTCCCAGGGACGGGCCCCGACCTGCGAAAGCACGGCGCGCTGGACATCCACCGCGGGCATCGGGGTCAGGCCTTCCCACCAGACCGGCGGGCGGCGTGTCTGGATGATCCGGGCGTTGGTGGTGGTGTAGCGGCCGAACATGCGCAGCGGCTCGCCGACCTGGTCCACGGCGATGTTGTCTCGGCCATAGTATTCCACATCGCCGGCCCCGCCGATCATCATGAAGGCCAGCCGATCGACCGGCGTCGACGGCCCGGCCCGCAGAACATTGCCGATCACCGTCATCTTGCCGACCTCGAACGGGACGGTTCCCCACTCTTCCGGCGCGAGGTTGTAGTGGATGGCGCGCGGGCCGGGATTGTAGATCAGGTTGTTGACGATGACCCCGTGCACCCCGCCCTTGAACAGGGGGCTGCGCTCATAGTTGTGGGCGTAGAGATTGCCCACGATCAGCAGGCCGGTGACATTGTCGTGGATCAGCGACCCCTTTGAGTGCTCGCCTTTGGAATGGGTGGAATAGGCCAGACTCTCGCCGTTCAGATTGTTCGAGAAGGTGATGTTGTGGCTGGTGCCGCGACGCCATTCTTCCGGCGTCGAGCCGGTGAAGCGCGGGCCCGAGGCCGACAGGTTTTCGTCGGTCGCCCAGGTCAGGCTGCAGTGGTCGATGATGACGTTGTACGCGCCGATGGTGGAGATGCCGTCCTCGTCCCAGCCGCTCATCCATTCGCCACCGGCCGAGCCCGGACGGATGCGGATGTGCTGGACCACGACGTCATGGGCGCTGATGTCCATGCCGCCACGGATGAGGGTGATGCCCGGCGAGGGCGCGGTCTGGCCGGCAATGGTGATGAAGGGGTTGCGCAGACGCAGGGTCTGGCGACCGAGGTCGATGACCCCGCCGACCTCGAACACGACGATCCGCGGCCCCTCGGCCTCGATGGCTTCACGCAGTGAACCGGGACCGGCGGAGTCCAGATTGGTGACGCGGATGATGCGACCACCACGCCCGCCCGGTGTCTGGGCGGCCCAGCCAAGGGCTCCCGGAAAGGCGGTCAGCGGGGCCTCGGCGGCAGGTTGTTCCGGCGCGGGATCGCCGCGCAAAAAGCTGAGGATCTGGGCATTCGCCACGAGCGGCATGGCAACCGCCATGACAAGGGCTGCCAGGCCGACGATGAAGCGGTTCAGGGTCATGCGTTCCATCCTATCCGTCGTCGCTGTGATCCGCGACCTTCCCGGGACCCTCGAACAGGGCCCTGCCGGATTCAAATTGACACCGGTTTCCTTCCTGCGCAATGTCTGCCGCAACAGGGAGGCTGCGTGAGCCACGCATACGACAATTCAGCGACTTCACCGATCGCGCGCGCCTTTGTCGGCGCGCGTCGCGGCGGCCGGGCGCTCGGTGATTACCCCGGCGTCCTGCCCGCATCGCTCGAGGCGGCCTATGCCATCCAGGACGAGGCCATCGCCGCCTGGCCGGACCGGATCGCGGGCTGGAAACTGGGCCGCATCAACGCCCCGCATGACGTGCGCTTCGGCGCCGGGCGGCTGGCAGGACCGATTTTCTCGCGCAGTGTCTGGACGGCCGGCCACACCCCGACCCGCTTCGGCGTCATCGAGGACGGCTTCGCGGCAGTCGAGGCGGAATATGTGCTGGAGATCGGCGAGAACGCGCCGGACCGCGACGACTGGACCGTCGATACGGTCGCGCCGCTCGTGTCCCGGGTTTTCATCGGCGTGGAGATCGCCGGCAGCCCCTTCGCGGGCATCAATGAGCATGGTCCGGCCGTCACGGCCTCGGACTTCGGCAACAATGCGGGCCTGATCCTCGGCGGCGAGGTCGCGAACTGGCGCGAGCGTCTGTCCGGTCTGTCCTGCACCATGTCCATCAATGACATCGTCATCGGGCGCGGCGGCGCGGCGGCGATTCCGGGCGGGCCGCTCGATTCCCTGGCCTTCCTGCTGAATCTGCTGCACCGGCGCGGGCGGCGTCTCGAGGCGGGCCAGCTGGTCTCGACGGGGGCAGCGACCGGGGTCCACGACATCCTCGCTGGACAGGCCGCCATCGCCGATTTCGGACCCGACGGCCACATCGACTGCCTCGCGGTCCCGGCGACAGGAGCCATCGCATGAGCCTGACCCGTCGCACGCTCGGCCTTGCAGGCCTTTCCGGCCTTGGCCTGGCATCCTGTGCCCCGCGCCCGGTCGCCGGCGGCCAGACGATCTTCAATGCCGTCGACGTCCACCCCGCCGACTATCCGACCGTCACCGCGGTCAAATGGATGGGTGAGGAGCTGGGCCGCCTCACCGACGGCCGCCTCGGCATACGCCAGTTTCCGGCCGGGCAGCTGGGCAATGAGGACGATTCCATCGGCCTGACGCGCTTCCAGGCGGTCGATATCTGCCGCGTCGCGGTCGCCGCCCTGAACAATGCCTTCCCCGAGACCCGTCTGCTGGCCCTGCCCTATGTCTACCGCTCGGTCGGCCATGTGCGGGCCGTGGTCGACGGCGCCATCGGCACCGAACTGCTCAATGTCTTCGAAGGCCGGGGACTGGTGGGTCTGGCCTATTATGACGCCGCCCCGCGCTCCTTCTACAATGTCCGCCACCCGGTCACCGAGCCGGGGCAGATGCGCGGGCTGAAGATGCGCGCGCCCCAGTCGGACATCTTCCTCGACTCCATCCGCGCCATGGGGGCCAATCCCACGCCCCTGACCTTCGGGGCCGTCTTCTCCTCGCTGCAGACCCATCTGATCGACGGGGCCGAGAACAACTGGCCCAGCTATCAGTCCAGCCGCCAGTTCGAGGTGGCCCGCTACTGGAGCCAGACCGAGCACTCCTTCTCGCCGGACGCCCTGCTGATGTCGAAAGCCAGCCTCGAGCGCCTCAGCGCCGCCGATCAGGATCTGGTCCGCGACGTTGCCCGCCGCTCCGTACCGATCATGCGCGCCCTGTGGGACGAGCGCGAGGCCACCGCCCGCGCCACGGTCATCGCCGCCGGAACGCAGGTCGCCGAGGTCGACAAGGAAGCCTTCGCCGCCACTGTCCGGCCGGTGCTGGACAGATATCTTGCCGAGCCGCGCCTGCGCGCGCTCCACGAACGGATCGCAGCGGTCGCCTGAACGGCCGCGCATTTTCACGGCGCTCAGGGAGGGCGTTGAATGTCTGAACCACGACGCGGAAGCGTACGCGCGCTCGACGGCCTGGACAGCCTGGTCATGGCGCTGGCAGGCCTTGCCCTCGTCGCCATGGCCCTGATTCAGGCATGGCAGGTCTTTGCCCGTTATGTGCTGAACGACAGCCCCGGCTGGACCGAACCGCTCGCCCTGCTGCTGATGAGTTTCGCCGTCATGTTCGGGGCCGCCGTCGCCGTCCGGCGCGAGACCCATTTCGCCTTCCAGACCTTGCGGGACGCGATGCCGGGGCCCCGGCAATGGGTGATGAAGTCGATCTCCCGCCTGATCGCCGCCGCCGGCGGGGCCGGATTGATGGTCCTCGGCGGAACCCTGATGGTCGATGACTGGTCCGTTGTCATGGCCGGCGCGCCGCTCCCGGCGGGCCTCAAATTCGCCGGCCTGTGTTTCGGCGGGGCGCTGATCCTGCTGTTCGCGATCGAACGCCTGCTGACCGGCGACTATCCCGCTCCCGGGACCGACGCCCAGGCTGAGGACTGAGCATGGAATACATCATCCTCTTCGGCCTGCTGTTTGTGCTTCTGGCCATCGGCGTCCCCGTCGCCTTTTCGCTTCTGGCCGCCACCCTGGCGACGGTCCTCTATCTGGCCCTGCCGCCGATCGTGGTGTTCCAGCAGATGGGGTCTGACATCACCTCGGTGGCCCTGCTGGCCATTCCCCTGTTCATCTTCACCGGGGAACTGATGATGAAGGGCGGCCTGTCCGATCGCATGATCGCCCTCGCCTCCTCCATGGTCGGCCACGTCCGCGGTGGCCTGGGCCAGGTTACCGTCGTGGGCTCGACCCTGTTCGGCGGCGTCTCGGGCAGCGCCATCGCTGACGTCTCGGCCGTCGGCGGGACCATGATCCCGCAGATGCAGAAGCGCGGCTATGACGCCGACTATGCCGTCAACGTCACCATCTCGGCGGCCCTGGTGGCCCTGCTGGTGCCCCCTTCGCACAATATGATCCTGTATTCGGCTGCGGCCGGAGGCGGGGTCTCCATCTCCGACCTGTTCGCCGCCGGCATCATCCCGGCCCTGCTGCTGGCCGCGACCCTGATGGTCACCGCCTATGTCGTGGCCCGCAAGCGCGGCTATGCGGCCGAGGCCTTCCCCGGCTTCCGCACCATCGCCGTCCGACTGGTCGCCGCCATCCCCGGCCTGCTGCTGGTCGGCATCATCTTCACCGGCATCCGGATGGGCGTCTTTACCGCCGTGGAGAGCGCTTCGATCGCCGTGGTCTATGCCACCGTGGTCACCGGCCTGGTCTACCGCCACATGACCTGGTCGGCCTTCAAGGCCGCCT
This sequence comes from Brevundimonas sp., assembly GCF_027487935.1. Taxonomy (GTDB): domain Bacteria; phylum Pseudomonadota; class Alphaproteobacteria; order Caulobacterales; family Caulobacteraceae; genus Brevundimonas. The sequence goes on along the minus strand of NZ_JAIYCP010000010.1, from coordinate 137,638 downwards.
GTCTCGGGGCCGCCCGGACCTCCGGCATGGTCCTGTTCATCATCGGCTGCGCCGGCGCCTTCGGCTGGCTGATGGCCTATATGCAGGTGCCGACCCTGATGGTCGACCTGCTGCAGACCCTGACCGACAACCCGATCCTGATCCTGCTGCTGATCAATGTGATTCTCCTGATCCTCGGCACCTTCATGGACATGGCGCCGCTGATCATCATCTGCACGCCGATCTTCCTGCCGGTGGCCAAGGCCTTCGACGTGGATCCCGTCCAGTTCGGCGTCATCCTGCTGCTCAACTGCGGCATCGGCCTGATTACCCCGCCGGTCGGATCGGTCCTGTTTGTCGGCAGCGCCATCGCCGGAATCCCGATGACGCGCGCGCTGAAAACCATCTGGCCGTTCTGGCTCTCTTGCCTCGCCGTCCTGATGCTGGTCACCTTCGTCCCGGCACTTTCGCTGTGGCTGCCCTCGCTGATGAAATGACAGACCTGCTGGCCGTTCGTCCGGCCGAAGACTGCCGCTGGGACTGTGTCGCCCTGGGCGAGGTCATGTTGCGCCTCGACCCGGGTGAGGGCCGGATCCGCACAGCCCGCAGCTTCCAGGTCTGGGAGGGCGGCGGCGAATACAATGTCGCCCGTGGCCTGCGCAAAACCTTCGGGATGCGGACCTCGGTCGTCACGGCCCTGCCGCGCAACGAGATGGGGGCCCTGGCCGAGGATTTGATCCTGCAGGGCGGCGTGGATACCGCCCACATCCTGTGGCGCGAGGCCGACGGCGTCGGCCGCAACACCCGGATGGGGCTGAATTTCACCGAGCGCGGCTTCGGCGTGCGCGGCGCGCTGGGGGCCTCGGACCGGGCGAACTCCGCCGCCTCCCAGATGCGGCCCGATGAGGTCGACTGGGATGCCCTGTTCGGCGGAGAGGGCGTGCGCTGGCTGCACACCGGCGGCATTTTTGCGGCCCTGTCCGAGAGCACCGCCGCGACCACCCTGGCCGCAATACGCGCCGCGAAACGGCACGGCGTGGTGGTCAGCTATGACCTCAACTACCGCGCCAGCCTCTGGTCCAGCCATCCCGATCCGGACGCCGCCCGGCGGGTCAACCGCGAGATCGCCGGGCTGGTCGATGTGCTGGTCGGCGACGAATACGCCTTTGAATCCTGCCTCGGCATCGGCGGCCATGCCGCCCGCAAGGACCCGACCGATGCCGCGCCGTTCGACGCCCTCGTCGCCCGCGCGTCCGCAGACCTGCCCAACGTCCGGGTCTTCGCCGCCACCCTGCGCGATCCGGTCTCGGCCTCGGTCAACCGCTGGGGCGCGGTGCTTTGGGCAGATGGAAAGCGCCATGCGGCACCGGTGCGCGAGATCGCCGTCCTGGACCGGGTCGGCGGCGGCGACGGCTTCGTCTCCGGTCTGGCCTTTGCCTTCCTGCAGGGTCTCGGTCCCCAGGTCGGTGTAGACTATGGCGCAGCCCACGGGGCCCTGGCCATGACCACAGCGGGCGACAACGCGATGACATCGCTGGCCGAGGTGCAGGCCCTGTCCGCGGGTCGGGGAGCCGCCGCAATCCGTTAGCGCTCGTCTGCCTGCCCATCGGCCGCCTGACCACCCGGCCCGGCCGCAGCGCCCCGGGACCGGGCCGTTCTGTTTTCACCGGCTCCGGGGCGCTGACGGCGCTGTTCAGCCCGGGCGCTTGGCAATAGGTATGGGGCCGGGCCCCGGTTTCGGCCCGTGCAATGGTTTGGTTGTCAGCGCCCCCGAGCGCCGGTCGGCCCCGGCCTGTCCGGGAAACGCAGACGAGTGACGGGAGCGGCAAGGAGCGGCGATGTCCTGGCTGGTTATGACCCCCCTTTGGGTAATCGGGCTGCTGTTGCTGTCCGCACTGACCGTCGCCGTCGCCCTGGGCTATGCGGGGCAGATCCGGCTTCAACGAAGGGCCGGCGCCGGGATCGAGCCGTCGTCCGGCGGCGCGCATCTGCTGTCCGCGGTTCTGGGCCTTCTGGCGCTTCTGCTGGGCTTCTCCTTTTCGATGGCCATGGATCGCTACGAGACCCGCCGCCAGCTGGTGATCCAGGAGGCCAACGCCCTCGGCACGACCTGGCTGCGCGTCCAGCTTCTGGATGAGCCGGACAGAGCCGTGATGAGTGGTCTGTTGCGCCGCTATGTCGATGCTCGCCTGGCCTGGTCCAACAGCACGGCCGAGAGTCCGCCCGAGGTCGGTGCCGTGGTCCTGCAGCAGCAGCTGTGGGCAGCCACAGGCGTCGCCTTGCGCAGTGACAGTCCGCCGCTCCTGACGCGCGGCGTCATGGACTCCCTGAACGAGAGCATTGACCTGGCCTCTGCCCGCACCGCCGCGCGCGCGGCTCACATCCCCGCCTTGGTGCAGGGGCTGCTGCTGGTCTATGCCATTCTGTCGATGGCGATGCTCGGGACCGTGCTCGGCAACAGTCTCAAGCAGCATCTGCCACAGACGGCGCTGCTACTGGTGCTGCTTACCCTGGCGCATGTGATGGTCCTCGATCTGGACCGACCCCGGGCCGGAAGCATCCAGGTTTCTCAGCAACCTATGGAAGACCTGCGTCGATCGATTGAATGACCGGCGCCGGCTCCGACAGGGTTGCTGTTGCACCTCGGGCAAACAAGCGGATCCGGTGTTCGGGCCACCCGGGCAGCTCCCTGTGGCCGCTCTTTCCGGGCGGCTAGACGGCCTGCAGCCCGATCATCTGTGCGGGCGCTTTCGGCACGGAACCGGCCAGGATCCGGGCGACGGCCTGGGTAAAGGTGTCGGCATGCAGGGGCTTGGGCAGGGCTTCGTCGGCCCCGAAAGCGAGAGCCGTCCGCAGCAGCAGGCCACTGCCCATCTGGCCACCGGACGATATGGCCAGAATGCGGACCTCGGGATGGGCGGCTTTCAGCTGGGTGATCGTTTCCAGCCCGTCCCTGTTGGGCATGAGCATGTCCAGGACGACAAGATCGACCGGCAGTATGGACACCACCTCCAGGGCTTCATCACCATCCGACGCCTGCACAACCGCATAGTCTTCATGCCGAAGCATTTCAGAAGCGATCAGCCTTATGGTCGGATCGTCGTCGACGATTACGATGATGGCCATTTTTATCTCCTGATCCATCATGCCCCGGAAATTACACTGTTCCGTGAAGATGGATGCTTAACGATCAGGCAGCCCTTGCCCTTGCTGCAGGAAGGTCGGTGACGGGGCAGGCGCGATGATAGAGATGCCCCTGCAGATAATGGACCCCGGCAGTCCTGAGGAAGACCGCCTGGTCTTCAGTCTCCACGCCTTCGCAGACGACCTTCATGCCCATGGCCCGGCCGATGCCGATGACGGCGTGAAGGATGGCCGCCGAGGCGGTATCGGCACAGCAGCGTTCGACAAAACTGCTGTCGATCTTGAGCGTGCTGAATTTCAGCTCCCGCAGCGCATGCAGACTTGTGTAGCCGGAGCCGAAATCATCGAGGGCGATGCCGATACCGAGGGCCGACAGCATCTGGATGGTATTGCGCGCCGGTTCGATGTTCAGGATCGCCGTTTCGATGACCTCGATCTCGAGCCGCTTCACGGGGAAATTCTCGCGCTTGGCAATCGCTGCGACGCGGACGGCAAAGCCGGGATCCTGAAAGTCGCGGGGACAGGCGTTCACCGAGACGCGAAGATCGGTTCGCGCCGCCAGTTCACGCATGGCGGTGCCGAGGACGAAATCCGTCAGCTCGACGATCGCCTCGCTCTTTTCCAGATCGGGAATGAAGTCGGCCGGGGACAGGTTGCCGAGGACCGGATCGGTCCAGCGGACGAGCGCCTCGACCTTGTCGGAGAACTCTCCGGACCGGTCGGTCATCATCTGGTATTCCAGTCGGATATGTCCGGCCGCCATGGCCTGCCGCACCCGCGCGGCCCAGTCGGTGCCCGGGGTTTGCTCCGGCTCCGGAGTCGGGGCCGGGTCGGGGCTACGTCCCATGGCCGCGAGGGTGCTGTTGATCAGGGCGGCGACGGCGTCAGGATCGACGGTTGAGGCATCGCCGTTGCGGGCCCCCTGCTCGATCTCCGAGGCGGCGGCGCTGACCATCGAAGCCCCAAGGCTCAGGCTCATGGATTTCAGCGCATGGGCGGCCCGGGCCAGGGCATCCAGATCACCGGCCTTCAGGGCTTCGCGCATGTCGGCGACCTTCAGCGGGGCATTGACCGCATACAGGCCCTCGACCTTCTCGACGAAGTCCGGCCGCCCATTGGCCGCCATCGCCGCCAGGTCCATGCGAATGGCGGGGTCCAGAAGATGGGAGGTATCAGGGGCGGCGGCCTGCAGGCCTGCCCCGTCTTCCGGCGCGACGCCTGCGTCCCGGGCAAGATCGTTACAGAAGCGCCCGAGTATCCGGGCCAGGTCATCGAGGGTGAAGGGTTTGTGGATCACATCATCCATGCCGGCGATCCGCCAGGCCTCGGCAGCGGAGCCGACGACGTGGGCGGTCAGGGCCACGATGGGCGTCCGGGCACGACCGGTATCGGCTTCCTCGGCGCGAATGCGGCGGGTGGCTTCGAACCCGTCCAGGTTCGGCATGGATCCGTCCATGAGAACGAGATCGTATTCCGCCTCCCTGAGCGCCGACATCGCCTGCAGCCCGTCCTCGGCGAGGGAGACATCCACGCCGAAACGCGCGAGCGCAGCACCGGCCACTTCCCGATTGACCTCCGAGTCATCGACGACCAGGACGCGGGTGCCCGGAAACGTCTGGTGGCTTGCGGACTGGGACGTCAGCCGGTCGAGCGACGGACGCTTGCCGGCGTGCATCTGCTGCAGGACCTGGAGCAGATCATGACGGCGCAGGGGTTTGACCATGGCGCAGACGCCGCGCTCGGAGAAGGCTGCAGCCTCATCCTCCGTGGTGCAGATCATGAGCGAGAGTCCGCCCGTTCCCGCGTCGGGCTGCGGATCCAGCTGGATCGAGCTGCCCATCGGCACCGGATCACCGGTCGCCATCACACCCCAGGCCTTCAGATAACGGTCAAGGGCTGTCGCGGTCTGGCCGCCGGTCTGGGCGACATGTACCGGCCAGGCATCGAAATCGGGCACCTCGGGCAGGGCGTCCTCCGCCGCGACGAGGGGAACTTGGAAGGCGAAGGTCGAACCCTGGCCGAGAACGCTCTCGAGCGCCCACTCACCGCCCATGGCGCGCACCAGACGATCACAGATGGTCAGGCCCAGCCCCGTCCCGCCGTATTTGCGCGTGGTGCTCTGGTCGGCCTGGGTAAAGGCTTCGAACAGACGAGGAAGGCGATCGGCGGGGATGCCCGGACCGGTGTCGACGATGGCGAACCGCATGTGACCCGGCGCCTCGGCAACCGGTTCGACCGTAATCAGCACACCACCGGTCTCGGTGAATTTGATGGCATTGTTGGCGAGGTTCCCCAGCACCTGGCGCAGGCGAACGGGATCGCCGACGACGACCGGTGTGCGCGGATCCACAAACACCGCCAGGTCCAGCCCCTTGCTGACCGCGCGTTCCATGAACAGGCTGGCGACGTCCTCGGCGACCTCGGTCAGGTCAACCGGGACGGCCTCCATCTCGAGCTTGCCCGCCTCGACCTTCGAGAAATCGAGAATGTCATTGATGATGCTGAGCAGCGACTGGCCCGATTTGGCGATGACGTCGGCATAGCGCTTCTGGCGGGCCGGAAGATCGGACCGCGACAGCATCTCGCTGAGGGCGAGGATCCCGTTCATCGGCGTGCGGATCTCGTGGCTCATCACGGCCAGAAAGTCGGACTTGGCGGCGTTTGCGCTCTCGGCGGCCTCCTTGGCGACGGCGAGTTCCGCCGTCCGCGAGGCGACCTGCCCCTCCAGTCCGGCCACCTGGGCGGCGATCTTCTCATCGCGCACCCGAATGCCGTCGAGCATGTCGTTGAAGCCGCTGACCAGGTCCCGCAGCTCCCCTTCGGCCCGGATGTCGGCCGTCCCGGAATAGTCCTGGGACTGCCGGACGCCGTTGATGAACGTAGCGAGACGGATGATCGGATCACTGATCCGTCGGGCCATCTGCATGGCGACCAGCAGCCCGGCCAGCAGCGCCACGCCGACACCCGCAAGGCTGATCAGGACCGCTGACAGGATGCGTGGCCGCAGCCCGGACACCTTGCTGAGCAGGGTGATCTCGCCCGCCCGGACGCCCTCACTGAGGATGGGGGTCCGGATCTGGATGGTGCCGGTCCTGAGCGCCGACCACAGTGACAGACTGTCGGTCTGCTGAAGGTCGGCGTCAGAGTTGAGGCGAACACCACCCCCGGTTTCGGCCAGGAGATGTCCGTCCGCGGTCTGGATGCGGGCATAGACGATATCGGGCATCTGGCCGATCGATCGCACGGCCAGAAAGGCACCGGAGGCGTCCCTGGCGGCAACCGAAGGCGCGGCCATCGAGCCGATCACCCGGGCCGTCTGGGTCAGCCGGTCGGTCTCGACGCCGGCCTGGCGGCGCGCATCGGTCCAGCTGGACAGCCCGGCCGTCACCAGCCCGGCCGACACCAGAGATGTCAGGACGAGGACGACCAGTTTCCGGCGTATCGACCCGGTGTTCCTGAACAGTGAAAAAACCAGCGTCCCGGCCCTGTATTAATACCAATTTCAGTTCTGACATATACTGATGACTTCTCCCTTAAGGCGCTGGTTCGCATTTTCGGTCGCCGTCTGAAAATCAGGATACCGAGAAGGTTTCTCGATGACCGGCTTCTTTTATGTTCTCGATGAACCGACGCGAATTCTGTTCGTCGACGACGATCCGATCCTTCGCGAGTTCGCCCAGGTCAATCTTGAGACACCGACGACCTCCATCGATGTGGCCGCCGATGGACTTGAAGCCCTGAACATCCTCGCCGCCGGCAACCATGATCTGGTCCTGCTGGATCTGGAGATGCCGGTGATGGACGGGTTTTCCGTTCTGGCCCGGCTGCGGGCCGATGCTGCGACAAAGGACCTGCCCGTGATCGTCCAGACCGGCCGTGAGGACGTCGAGGCGATCGACCGCGCCTTCCGGCTCGGGGCGACAGCCTTTGTGACCAAGCCGCTGAACTGGCGTCTGCTGAGCTATCAGATCCGCTATGTGCTGCGCGCCTCGGGGGCCGAGCGGCTGGTCCGTCGGGCGGCGTCCGGGCGGCGGGATCACGCCGCGTGATCTTCCGCCTGGCGAGTCTGGCCGGGGGGCTGCTGCATCGGCTTCTGCGCGAGACCCGGGGGTCCATAGCCCTGAAATTCGCCCTGATCGTTCCGGCGGTCGCCATGCTCAGCGTCGGCGCGGTCGATCTTATGGCCGTGACCTCGGCCCAGACCCGCCTGCAGGCTGTCGCCGACGCGGCAGCCCTGGCCGCTGCCCCGGCCCTGGCCCTGGCCACCGATGGTGCTGCGGCCCGCGAGCGCGCTGCCTCCTTCGTGGCCGCAGAACTCAGCCAATGGCCCGATGCCCCGACGGTGGTCGGAACCTATGAAGTCGTGGAGCGGGGCGCACAGCGCGGAATCCGGGTCCTGCTCCGGGCCAACCGGCCGTCGTTTTTCGCCAATATGCTGCCGCCGGGCGGCTGGGATTTCGTGGGCGATGCGACCGCCACCTCCGTCGGACTGGTCCCCCTGTGTGTGCTGAATATCGCCACGGCGGGCGACCGCCTGCTGGAGCTGGCCACACAGTCCCGGATTGAGGCCCCCCAATGTCTGGTCCATTCGAACCACACGATTACGGTCAAGGACCGCAGCCAGATGATCGGCGAGGCGATCCAGGCCGTCGGGAGTGCGAGTGGAGCCATCGTTCCCAAGGCCGGAACCGGCGCGGCGCGCATCGAGGACCCCTTTGCCAAACTTCCCCTCGATGACCCGGACGGTAAATGCAGCACCGCCAATGTTGACCGCGTCAACAAACGGATCAGGCCCGGCCTGCACTGTGCCATCAGCATCACCGGCAAGGACGATTACACGCTGGAGCCGGGCGAGCACTGGTTCACGGACGGCGCGCTGAACGTCGGCGGAACCGCCACCCTCAGAGGCGAGGATGTCGTCCTGTTGATCGGCGAGGATGGGCAGATCAATTTCAGGGGAAACGCCCGGATCAACCTGACCGGTCGCAGGACCGGGCCCTTTGCGGGCATTGTCATCGCTGCCTTGCCCGAACATGACGACCTCATCTCGATTAACAGCTCGCGGGTCGAACGACTCGAGGGTGCGATCTATGTACCGAACGCGATTCTGGAGATCGCGGGCAATGCCGACGTCGCCCGCCAGAGCGCCTGGACCGTGATCGTCGCAGCCAGCCTGATGCTCAAGGGTTCGCCGGACGTCTTCATCAACGCCAACTACGGAGACTCCGACGTGCCGGTGCCCGGCGGCGTCGGTCCGAATGCCGGTGGGGCAAGTCGTGGCGGTTCGCGCCTGATCCAGTAGACGGCAACCGGGGCGCTCCGGCGTCGCTGCAGTCCGGCATATGGGTCGCGGTAACGGCGGTCTGCCTGCATCCGCGATAACCCGACAGAAGCGGCCCCGGGCGGCCCGGGCCGGCACCGCCCGGCGGTCGCCCTTCCGCATGTCGGCTGGAACGCAGAGACCGTCTTGAACATATAAACATATCTTTATATGTCTTGCGGCCGTCCCGCCGCGCCGGAGTTCCGTCTTGTCCCGTTCGTCCTTCCTCTTCACCTCGGAAAGCGTCTCCGAGGGCCATCCTGACAAGGTCGCGGACCGCATCTCGGACACCGTCGTGGACCTGTTCCTGTCCAAGGACCCCTATGCCCGCGTCGCCTGCGAGACGCTGACGACGACCAATCTGGTCGTGCTGGCGGGGGAGATCCGGGGTCAGGGAATCATGGACACGGACGGGCAGTGGGCCGCCGGCGTGGAGGCCGAGATCGAGGCCGCGGTGCGCGCCGCCGTGCGCGACATCGGTTATGCGCAGACCGGCTTTCACTGGGAGACCTTCGAATTCATCAACCGCCTGCACGGCCAGTCGGCCGACATCGCGGTCGGCGTCGACGCCGCCGGCAACAAGGACGAGGGCGCGGGCGACCAGGGCATCATGTTCGGCTATGCCTCGAACGAGACGCCCGAGCTCATGCCGGCGACCCTCCAGTACAGCCACAACATCCTGAAGCGCCTGGCCGAGGTCCGCCACGGCGGCGAGACGCGGCTGGAACCCGACGCCAAGTCGCAGGTCACCATCCAGTATGAGGACGGTGTGCCGGTGCGCGCCACCTCGATCGTCCTGTCCACCCAGCACGCCCCGGGCCTGACCCAGGCCGAGGTCGCAGCGATCGTCAAACCGCACATTCTCGACGTCCTGCCCGCGGGCTTCACCGACGACACCACCGTCTGGCACATCAATCCGACCGGCATCTTCGAGATCGGCGGACCGGACGGTGACTCCGGCCTGACCGGCCGCAAGATCATCGTCGACACCTACGGCGGCGCGGCCCCGCACGGCGGCGGCGCCTTCTCGGGCAAGGACCCGACCAAGGTCGACCGCTCGGCCGCCTATGCCTGCCGCTACCTGGCCAAGAACATCGTCGCCGCCGGCCTGGCCGACCGCTGCACCATCCAGATTTCCTACGCCATCGGCGTGGCCAAGCCCCAGTCGATCCACGTCGACCTGCACGGCACCGGCAAGGGCGCCATCACCGAGGCGGTGCTGGAGGCCAACATCCTCGGCCTGATCGGCGGGGCCACGCCGCGCGCCATCCGCGAACACCTCGGCCTCAACAAACCCATCTATGCCCGCACCGCCGCCTATGGCCATTTCGGCCGCGCGCCGGATGCCGACGGCGGGTTCAGCTGGGAGAAGACCGATCTGGTGGAGCGGCTGAAGGCGCTGGCCTGATCGACCGGGCGCGTCTAACAGGCGCCCTCATGGCCCCTTCCGACCAACCCGCCCACCCTCCCCTCCGCTCGTTCGGCCGCATCAAGTCGCGCGCGATCAAGCCGCGGCAGGCGGCCCTGTTCGACACCCTGTTGCCCGGCATCGCCCTGCCCGATCCGAAAGCCGGGCCGATCGATCCGCTCGCCCTGATGCCCGAAGCGCAGGCGGTCTGGCTGGAGATCGGCTTCGGCGGCGGCGAACATCTGGCGGCCCAGGCGGCGCGCCACCCCGACACCCTGATGATCGGCTGCGAGCCCTTCCTGAACGGCGTCGCCTCGGCCCTGCGCCATATCGAGGAGGGCGGGCTGAAGAATGTGCGGCTGCATGCCGACGACGCCCGCGATGTGATGACCGCCCTGCCGGACGCCTCGCTGGACCGGGTCATGATCCTGTTCCCCGATCCCTGGCACAAGGCACGCCACAACAAACGCCGGCTGGTGCAGGTCGGAACGGCGGCGGAGATCGCCCGGCTGTTGAAGCCCGGCGGCGCCTTGCGCTTCGTCACTGACTGGAAGGACTATGCCGACTGGGCGCTGGAGACGTTCGAGCGCACGCCCGGCCTGGTCTGGCAGGCCGAGGCCGCCGACGACTGGCGCCTCGCCCCGGCCGACCATGTGGTCACCCGCTATGAAGAGAAGAAGCTGGGCGACACGGCGCCGATCTTTCTCGACTTCCTCCGCACCTGAACCCCAAGGACCGACCGATGAGCCTCGCCCTCGACACCCTTTCGACCTCCATGTTCCTTCGCGGCCTGAACGTCCTGTCCGGACTGATCGACCGGGCGGCGGAGTCCGGACTGGACGAGGCGGTGCTGATGGAGGCGCGGCTGGCGCCGGACATGCGGCCCTTCCCCGATCAGGTCCGCATGGCGGCCTTCTCGGCCCGTAGCGGCATCGCCCGCCTGACCGGTCAGGATTGGCCGAAGACCGACGACGCCGAAGCCAGCCTGTCCGAACTCAAGGCCACCGTCGCCCTGTCGATCGCCTTCATCGAGGGCGTCGAGGCCACGGCCTTCGCGGGCGGCGAGACCCGTCGGATCGAGCTGCGGTTCCCCGGAATCGAGCTGAATTTCGAGGGCCAGGGCTATCTGACCAGCTTCGCCCTGCCGAATTTCTATTTCCACCTGTCCATGGCCTACGCCATCCTGCGCCATCTGGGCGCGCCGCTGGGCAAGCGGGACTTCCTCGGGCAGATTGAGCTCATCCAGGACTGAGGAGTCGTCGTAATGGCGCCGGGTTCGCGACCACCTGCCAACCGCATAGGCTTCCTGGCCGCCGCGCTCTCAGCACCGGGGCTGGCGACGATCACCTTCGCCGCAGGCTCGCTGATACTCGCCCTGTCTTCCTCCGGAGGCTTGAGCGGGCAGGGCTCCGCGCTCTTCGGCATGATATTCCTGATCCTCCTGGCGACAGTCTGGGGCGCGATTCCAAGCCTTGTGTTCGGGGGACTCGTGCTGGCGATCATCCAGCGGATCCCGTGGCGCAGACCGCCCGGTGTGATCATCTACCTGATCGGCGGCCTTGTGGCGGCTGGTCTCTATCTGCTGGCGGGACTCGGTGTCGCCAGACTGTCGGCGGGCGCGGCAATGTTCTTCGCACCCTGGGCCATGCCCGACCTGTGGTCGAACGGCAGCAGGGACGCCTGGGGGATAGTGGCCAGTATCCTTGTCTCGGGCGCCGCCGCCGGACTGATCTACGCGGCCCTCGCCAAGAGGGGCTGACAAAGGCTGTTCGGGGAGCTATACGCCCCCTCACATCGTTAGACCGGCGTCCTAACGGCGCCGTTTGAGCGGCGGCCGTCGGGCCCGCCGCTTTTTTATTGGACTATCCTCCGGCGCCTGCGTGGTGGCCGGCAAGAGAATGACCTTGAAGGCCAAGACCGCCGAAGACCGCCAGCTGCTGGAGCTGATCGAACCCGTGGCCGAGAGCCTGGGTCTCGACATCGTGCGCGTGCGCCTGATGGGCGGCACCCTGCGCCGGCGGCTGCAGATCATGGCCGAACGGCCCGGCGATCACGACATCGCCGTCGAGGAATGCGCCCGCCTGAGCCGCGCCGTGTCGGAGGTGTTCGACGCCGCCGACCCGATCGCCGGCGAATATCTGCTGGAAGTGTCCTCGCCCGGCGTCGATCGCCCCCTGACCCGCCTGACGGATTTCGACCTGTTCGAGGGCTTTGAGGCGCGGCTGGAAAGTGATCGCATGATCGAGGGCCGCAAGCGGTTCAAGGGCATGATCGCCGGGACCGACGGCGACCATGTCGCCATGGATCTGGAGGGGGAGGAGGACACCGCCCTCATTCCCTTCGCCTGGCTGGTCGACGCCAAACTGGTGCTGACCGACGAACTGATGAAGGCGGGTGCCGAAAAGCGCGCCGCCCGTAACGACAACTCTGAAGAGACCGAGGACTAGACCATGGCTGTAGCCGGCGTTTCCGCGAACCGACTCGAACTGCTGACGATCGCCGATGCGGTCGCGCGCGAAAAGAACATCGACAAGGAGATCGTCGTCGAGGCGATCGAGGAAGCGATCCAGAAGGGTGCCAAGTCGCGCTACGGTGCCCATCACGACATCCGCGCCAAGATCGACATCAAGTCGGGCGAAATGTCCCTGACGCGTCACGTCACCATCGTGGCCGATGACTGGCAGCCGGAAGACGAGCTGGAAGAGTTCAACGACTCCGCCATGGTCCGCCTGACCGACGCCTCCAAACGCGATCCGGAAGCCTTTGTCGGCAAGGAGTATATCGAGAACCTGCCGCCGTTCGAATTCGGCCGGGTGCAGACCCAGATGGCCCGCCAGGTCGTGACCGGCAAGGTCCGCGACGCCGAGCGCGCCAACCAGTACGAAGAGTTCAAGGACCGCGTCGGCGAGATCGTCAACGGCACCGTCAAGCGCGTCGAATACGGCAACACCGTCGTCGACCTGGGCCGGGGCGAGGGCATCATGCGCCGCAACGACTCCATCCCGCGCGAAGTGTTCAACATCGGCGACCGGATCCGCACCTACATCTATGACGTCCGCGCCGAGGCCAAGGGCCCGCAGGTCATGCTGTCGCGTTCACACCCCGGCTTCATGGCCAAGCTGTTCGCCCAGGAAGTTCCGGAAGTCTACGACGGCGTGATCGAGATCCGCGCCGCCGCCCGCGATGCCGGCTCGCGCGCCAAGATGGCCGTGCTGTCGAACGACTCCTCCATCGATCCGGTCGGTGCCTGCGTCGGCATGCGCGGCTCGCGGGTCCAGGCGGTCGTCGCCGAACTGCAGGGCGAGAAGATCGACATCATCCAGTGGAACCCGGACGAGCCCACCTTCATCGTCAACGCCCTGGCCCCGGCCGAGGTCTCCAAGGTCGTGCTCGACGAAGAGGCCGACCGCGTCGAGGTGGTCGTGCCCGACGAACAGCTGTCGCTGGCCATCGGCCGCCGCGGCCAGAACGTCCGCCTGGCCAGCCAGCTGACCGGCTGGCAGATCGACATCATCACCGAGAGCCAGGACTCCGAGCGCCGCCAGCGCGAGTTCAGCGAGCGCACCGCCCTGTTCCAGGAAGCCCTGGATGTGGACGAGGTCATCGCCCAGCTGCTGGTCACCGAAGGCTTCGCCACGGTGGAAGACCTGGCCTTCGTGGAATCCTACGAAATTTCCGACATCGAGGGCTTCGACGAGGACACCGCCGAGGAACTGCAGGCCCGCGCCCGCGACTTCCTCGACCGTCAGGCCGCCATCCTCGATGCCAGACGCGTCGAGCTGGGCGTGCTGGACGAGGTGATGGCCGTTCCCGGCGTCACCGGTGCCATCGCCGTCGCCCTGGGCGAGGGCGGGGTAAAGACCGTCGAGGACCTGGCCGATCTGGCCACCGACGAAATCCGTGGCGGCTATGAGGTGAAGAACGGCGAACGGACCAAGGTCCCGGGCGTTCTGGAAAGCTTCAACCTGGCCCAGGAAGAGGCCGAGATGCTGATCCTCCAGGCCCGCGTCGTGGCCGGCTGGATCGATGCCTCGGAGCTGCCGCAGCCGCCGGAGCCGGAATACGAGGAAGAGCTGGCCGAGGGCGAATACGACGCCGACGCCGTCTTCGCCGCCGCGCCGGAAGGCGAGGAAGCCGAAGCCGCCGGGGATCCCGACCAGCCCGAAAACGCGTGATGGGAAACCGGACCCTCCATGAGTCTGCGCGAAGCGACGTTAGATAGAGAGAGACGCGACCTCGTCACCCACGAGGTCATGGATGAATCTCGCCTGATCCGCTTTGTCGCCGCTCCGGACGGTTCGGTCGCCCCCGATCTGGCGCGCAAGCTGCCGGGCCGCGGCCTCTGGGTCGCGGCAGACCGCGCCTCCATCGAGACGGCGGTGAAGAAGAACCTGTTCTCGCGCGCGGCAAAGGCCCCGATGAAGCCCGCCGCCGACCTGGCGGACATGGTCGAAAGCCTGCTGTTCCGCCGCTGTCTGGACCAGCTGGGGCTTGCCCGGCGCGAGGGGGTGCTCATCTCCGGCTTCGAGAAATCCCTGGCCACGATCCGGTCGGGCAAGGCCGCATGGATCATAGAGGCGGCGGACGGGTCCGCGGACGGTCGCGGCAAGCTGCTTTCGCTGGCGAAACACATGACGCCCGCCCCGAAAGTCTGCGGCGTCTTCACGGCGGACGATTTGGGTTTGGCCCTTGGGCTGGAAAATGCGATACACGCCGTCCTGCTTGAGGGCGGGCGGGCCGATCGCTGGACCATAGAGGTCGAACGACTGGCGGGATTTCGACCGCTTCTGCCCCCGGAATGGGGTGGTGAGCCGGCTGAGGCCCCGAACAAGGTTTTGGACGGGCGGGGTTCTGCTCCCTGATGGGGGCCGGGCGACGCGCGGCTTTTTGTGTTTGAACGAGACGACGGCGGATCACCCGCCGTCCCCAGTAAAGCGACCGGATGACTGACGAGAACGACAAGACCAACGACGGCGCACCGCAGGCGCCCACCGGAACGCCGTCCACGACGGGTCCGCGGGCACCGCTGAGCCTGAAGCCCCGGCAGGCAGGATCGGTTTCGACCGGCACTGTGCGCCAGAGCTTCAGCCACGGCCGCACCAAGACCGTGGTGGTCGAGACCAAGCGCCGTGCCGGTGCCGTGCCCGGGCATCAACGCCCGCAGGGCTTCGACGTCGCCGCCCGTCCCCGCACGGACGCGCCTGCGCCCCAGGCCGCGCGTCCGGCCGCCCCGGCGGGTCCCGCCGGCGGCCGCCTGTCGAACGAGGAACAGGAGGCCCGTCGCCGCGCCATTGAACTGGCCACCCAGGCCCAGGCCCAGCGCGCCCAGACCGCCGCCGCCGAGCAGGCGCGCCGCGACCAGGCCGCGCATGAGCAGGCCGCCGCCACCGCCCAGGCCGCCAGTGCTGCCCAGGCAGAAGCCGCTGCCGCCCGCGCCGCCGCCGAGGCCGCCCGTGCCGAAGCCGCCAAACTGGCCGCCGCCGCGCCCGCTCCGGTCCGGCGCGCGCCCGCCGCCGCGCCGACCGCGGCACCGGCCGCTCCGGTCGCGCCGACCCCGGCTCCGGTGGAGTCTGCCGCTCCACCCCCGGCCCCTGCGCCGGCCGCCCCCGTCCGTCCGGCCCCGCCGGCGCGTCCCGTGGTCAATTTCGGCCAGCGTGTGCCCAAGGCGCCCGGTGCGTCCCGCGCACCCGCCGGACCGGCTTTCGGCGGTCGCTCCGCCCGTGAGGAAGCCATGGGTGGCGGCGAACGGGCCTATTCTGACCGTCCCGCCGCTCCGGCCCGGCCGACCAGCCGTCCGGCCGAGCCGGTCCGCTATTCGGCCCTGACCCCGCGCCCGGCACCGGGGGCGGCGCGTCCCGGCCCGCGCACGGGACCGGGCGGCCGCCCGACCCCGAACGCCCCCCCGGCCCAGGCCGAGGTCGCCCGTCCCAGCCGCGCGCCCGGCGGCGGCTTCGCCCGGCCGGTCAAGCCCGAGGATGATCGCGACAAGCGTTTCTCGGACGCCGGAAAGGCCGTCAGCCGCACCCGCGGCGAGCCCAAGCGCCGCGAAGGCCGCCTGACCATCCAGTCCGTCGCCGGCGACGGTGACACGGCCGAGCGGATGCGCTCGCTGGCCTCGGTCCGCCGCGCCCGCGAACGCGAAAAAGAAAAGCGCAAGGGTGGCTCCACCGACGCCCCGAACCGTCCGCGCGAAGTCGTCATCCCTGACGTCATCACCGTGCAGGAGCTGTCCAACCGGATGGCCGTGCGCGGCGTCGACATCATCAAATTCCTGATGAAGCAGGGCCTGATGATGAAGATCAACGACGTCATCGACACCGACACGGCCGAACTGGTCGCCGACGAGTTCGGCATGGCCGTGAAGCGCGTTTCGGAGTCGGACGTCGAGGCCGGCTTCCTGTCAGATGCGATCGACGACGAGGCGACCACGCCGCGTGCGCCGGTCGTGGCCATCATGGGCCACGTCGACCACGGCAAGACCTCCCTGCTGGACGCCCTGCGCACCACCGACGTCGCCTCGGGCGAAGCCGGCGGCATCACCCAGCACATCGGCGCCTATCAGGTTCGCCTGCCCAGCGACGATCGCGTCACCTTCCTCGACACCCCCGGCCACGCCGCCTTCTCGGCGATGCGGGCGCGCGGTGCCAATGTGACCGACATCGTGGTGCTGGTCGTGGCAGCCGACGACGGCGTCATGCCCCAGACCATCGAGGCCATCCAGCACGCCAAGGCGGCCAATGCCCCGATCATCGTGGCGGTCAACAAGATCGACAAGCCGGACGCCAATCCGCTCAAGGTCGTCAACGAACTGCTGCAGTATGAAGTCATCGCCGAGAGCCTGGGCGGCGACACCCAGATCATCGAGGTCTCGGCCAAGAACCGCACCAACCTGGACGGCCTGATCGACGCCATCCTGGTGCAGGCCGAGATGATGGACCTCAAGGCCGATCCGGAACGCTCCTCGGAAGGCGTGGTCATCGAGGCCAAGCTGGACAAGGGCCGCGGCCCCGTCGCCACCGTGCTGGTCAAGCGCGGCACCCTGCGCCGCGGTGACATCGTTGTGGCCGGTTCGGCCTGGGGCAAGGTTCGCGCCCTGCTGAACGAGCGTAACGAACAGCTGACCGAAGCCGGTCCGTCGGTTCCGGTCGAGATCCTCGGCCTGAACGAGGCCCCCAGCCCCGGCGAACCCCTCGCCGTCGTGGAATCCGAAGCCCGCGCCCGCGAGCTGACCGAATATCGCGACCGCGTGAAGCGCGAGAAGGCCACGGGCGGCATCAACCAGGTCTCGCTGGTCGACATGATGTCCAAGCTGCATTCCAAGAAGGTCTCGGAGCTGCCGGTCCTCATCAAGGCCGACGTCCAGGGCTCGGCCGAGGCCATCGTCGGCTCGCTCGAGAAGATGGGCAACGAGGAGGTCCGCGCGCGCACCGTCTATTCGGGTGCCGGCGGTATCACCGAGAGCGACGTCCAGCTGGCCAAGTCGGCCGGTGCACCGATCCTCGGCTTCAACGTCCGCGCCTCGAAACAGGCCCGCGACCTGGCCGACCGCGAGGGCGTGGAGATCCGCTACTATTCGATCATCTACGATCTGCTCGACGACATGAAGGGCGTGCTCTCGGGCATGCTGGCCCCGCTGCAACGCGAAACCTTCCTCGGCAACGCCGCGGTGCTGCAGGTGTTCGACATCTCCAAGACCGGCAAGATCGCCGGTTGTCGGGTGTCCGAAGGCGTGGTCCGCAAGGGGGCCAAGGTCCGGATCATCCGCGACGACGTCGTGGTTCTGGAACTGGGCACGCTCACCACGCTCAAGCGCTTCAAGGACGAGGTCAACGAGGTCCCGTCGGGCCAGGAGTGCGGCATGCATTTCCAGGGCTTCCAGGACATCAAGGCCGGCGACTACATCGAGTGCTTCACCGTCGAAGAGATCAAGCGCACGCTGGACTAGGTTCTCCCTCCCCCGAAGTGGGGAGGGCGAATGCCGCCATTCTGCCCCATCCTTTGTGGATGAGTTCGCCATGCGCCCCTTTCTGATCCTGCTGCTGGCCTTCTCCACCGTCGCCGGACCGGCCGCGGCAGAGACGCGCTATCTGGCCTATGACGCCTCGGACCGGGTCACCCAGGCCCTGACGCGCGGCATCACCCTGGAAGCCGAACGCGGCCTGTTCGGTGCGATCAGCGTGCGACGCATCATCTCCACCTCCAATCGCGGTTCGGCCGATATCCGGCGCGGCGGTCCTGATGCCGTGCGACAGGCCCTGCCGGCCGGGTCGCCGGAATATGCGGTCTATACGATCACGCCGGAAGGCGGCGGCCGGGGCCTGAGCCGGGCCCTCTGTCCGGGCGCAGATGAGGCCTGGATGGTGCTGGGCCGGGTCCGGATGGGCCGTCCCATGAGCATCCATGCGGTCGGTCGCTGGCCGGACGGCGGCTACCGGCCCTGTGTCAGGCTGTCCTACAACTGGCGTGGCGAATGGGCCCTGCCGCCCGAAAGCGGCCCCGGCGAGGACGCCGCCACCCCGACGCCCTGATGCACCGTTCGCGCCAGACCCAGCCCCGCCCCCGGACGGACGGGACCGGACGCCCCGGTTTCAACGCCGCGCGGCACCCGACGGCGGGCGGCCCGATGAGGCGCCGGCAGAAGGGAACCGGGCTCGCGCCGATGATCCTCGCCGTCACGCTCGGTGCCATCGCCGGCCTCTGGACCTGGACCACGCCGGGCAAGCCCGACCTTTGGCCCCCCGCTGCCGACCCCAACGGGATCGAGGTGCTCGTGCTGGACAACGGCTTCCACACCGATCTCGCGGTCCCGCGCGCGCATCTGGAGGCCGGTTCCGGACCGCTGGCCGGGGCGGTACGCAGCCTGCCGCCGGGAGAATGGATCCTGATCGGCTGGGGAGACGCCCGGTTCTATGTGGACCAGAGCCCGATCGGTGACCGCCTGGCCGACGGTGCCCGCGCCTTCTTCCGGCCCGGCAATGCCTCGGTGATCATGCTCGACCCGGCCCAGGACAATCCCCGCGATCTGGTCGCCGCCGACCGGCGTCGCACCCTGCATCTGTCCACCGCCGGCTTTGAGGCCATGGTGGCCCATATCGAGGCCTCACTGGACCTCGACCAGGGCCAGGCCCATATCGCCGCGGCCCGCGCCGGCGACGACGCCCGCTTCTTCGCCAGCCACGAGCATTTCTGGATCGGCCGCCTCTGCAACCACTGGAGCGCCGGCGTGCTGAACGCCGCGGGTCTGCCGGTCCGGCCACTCCGGTCCGTGACCTCGTCCGAGGTCATGGCCGCAGTCGAGCGGGCGCAATTGGACACAGGGACCGTGCGGGACTAGACCCCGCCCCTTCGCTTTTGAGAGCCGGGTCCGATCCCCGACAGGCGACGAGGACAAAGCCATGAGCAACCGCAAACCCAGAAAGCCCGCCGCCAAGGCCGGCACGGTCAGCCAGCGCCAGCTGCGCGCCTCCGAAATGATCCGCCACGCCCTCGTCGAGGTCATGCGCGAGAACGAGATCCGCGACCCGGCCCTGATCGGGGTCTCGGTCACCGTCACCGAGGTGCGGCTGTCGCCCGATCTGAAACACGCCACCTGTTTCGTGGAACCGCTCGGTGCCGGCGTCGAGACCGCCCCCGTCGCCGGTCATATCGAAGAGATCATCAAGGCCCTGAACGTCCACGCCAAATTCCTGCGCGGTGCGCTGGGCCGGCATATCGCCATGCGATTCACCCCCGACCTGCGCTTCCGCCATGACGAGAGCTTCGCCGCCGCCGAACGCCTCAACCGCCTGCTCGACGACCCCCGCGTCCGCGCCGACGTCTATGTCTCGCCGTTTGAGGACGATGAGAGGGACGAGGGCGGTCAGGCCTGATGGGCCGCCGCAAGAAGGGCGAGATCGTCAACGGCTGGGTCTGTCTCGACAAGCCGTTCGGCATGGGTTCGACCGAGGCCGTCTCGAAGGTCCGCCGCCTGTTCGACGCCCAGAAGGCCGGCCATGCCGGCACCCTCGACCCGCTGGCCTCCGGCATCCTGCCGATCGCCCTGGGCGAGGCGACCAAGACCGTCCCCTTCATGATGGAGGCGCAGAAGGTCTATCGCTTCACCATCAACTGGGGGATTTCGACCGACAGCCTCGACCGCGAGGGCGAGATCACCGGCCGCTCGGATGTGCGGCCGGATGTCGGGGCGGTGCGCGCGGCGCTTCCGGCCTTCACCGGTGAGATCGATCAGATCCCGCCGCAGTTCAGCGCCATCAAGGTCGACGGCCAGCGCGCCTATGACCTGGCGCGCGAGGGCACCGATTTCGAACTGGCCAGCCGCCGGGTGATGATCCACGAGGCCGCCGTCAGCAATGCACCCGACGCCGACCACATCGAGCTCACGATCCGCACCGGCAAGGGCGTCTATGTCCGGTCTCTCGCGCGCGATCTGGCCGCGGTTCTCGGGGCCGAGGGGCATGTTTCCGCCCTGCGCCGCGAGCGGGTCGGACCGTTCTCGACGGAAAACGCCGTATCGCTGGATTTCCTGACCGATCTGGTGCATAGGGACGCCGCCTCGGAAGGCTTGCTTCCCGTCGCGACCGCCCTGGACGACATCCCGGAGCTGGCCGTGACGGATCAGGACGCCTTCTCGCTTCGTCAGGGACGACCGATCGTTCTGCTCCCCCGACAGGTCGAAACGCTCAAAGGCCGCCTTCGGGACGGCTCCAGAACCGTTTCAGCCTTTCAGGGTCAGACCCTCGTCGCTCTCGGTCAGTTGCGGGCCGGTCGACTAGAACCCGACCGCGTATTTAACCTCTAACTGCCCTCAAGTAGCGCTTAGCGCGGTAGGGCAAGGAAAGGACACCCGATGTCGATTACGCCCGAGCGTAAGAACGAAGTCATCGCCGAAAACGCCCGCTCCGCCGGCGACACCGGCTCGGCCGAGGTCCAGGTCGCGATCCTTTCGGAACGCATCGCCAACCTCACCGACCACTTCAAGACCCACAAGAAGGACAACCACTCGCGCCGCGGCCTGCTCAAGATGGTCTCGCAGCGTCGTCGCCTTCTTGACCACCTCAGCAAGGTTGATCGTGAGCGCTACACCGCCCTGATCGGCAAGCTGAACCTGCGCCGCTAGGCACAGAAAGCGGATGAGTTTCGGGGCGCGGGCCATGTCCGCGCCTCTTTCCGCATCCAGAGACCGGCGCACCGCCGGACGAACTGGTGCAGGAACCCGGTCGGTCGATGCGTTCGCGCCGAGGCCGTGAATCGGGTTCCCGAGGATACTGACGCGAGGGCCAGACCGGTCCTCTTCTCCCGGGTTTTCCGCGATGGCGCGGGGACCCATGGACCGAAGGACTGAACGCCCGACGCTCCACCCACTGATGGGACCCCGCGTGGAATTCGCCCGCGGGATACGAAAGACGAAACATGTTCGATATCAAACGCAAGACGATTGACTGGGCCGGACGCCCGCTGACCCTCGAAACGGGCCGTATCGCCCGTCAGGCTGACGGCGCCGTTCTGGCCACCTACGGCGAGACCGTCGTCCTCGCCACCGTCGTCTACGGTCGCGCGCCCAAGCCGGGCCTGGATTTCTTCCCGCTGACCGTCAACTACCAGGAAAAGACCTTCGCCGCCGGCAAGATCCCGGGTGGCTATTTCAAGCGTGAAGGCCGTCCGACCGAGAAGGAGACCCTCGTCTCCCGCCTGATCGACCGTCCGATCCGCCCCCTGTTCGTCAAGGGCTTCAAGAACGAGACCCAGGTCGTCGTCACCGTGCTGCAGCACGACATGGAAAACGACCCGGACATCGTCGGCCTGGTCGCCGCCTCCGCCGCCCTGACCCTGTCGGGCGTGCCCTTCATGGGCCCGATCGGCGCCGCGCGCGTCGGCTATATCGACGGTGAATACGTCCTCAACCCGACCCTCGACCAGATGAACGACAGCCAGCTCGACCTCGTCGTCGCCGGCACGCTCGACGCCCTGATGATGGTCGAATCCGAGGCCAAGGAGCTGTCGGAAGAGATCATGCTGAACGCCCTGATGTTCGCGCATCGCGGCATGCAGCCGGTGATCGAGGCCATCATCGAAATGGCCGAACACGCCGCCAAGGAGCCCTTCGACTTCACCGCCGAGGACCACTCCGAGGTCGTCACCGCCATCCAGAAGCTGGTCGGCGAGGACATCAAGGCCGCCTACACCCACGCCGGCAAATACGAGCGCCGCTCGGGCGTCGATGCCGCCAAGAAGGCCGCCGCCGCCCAGCTGGTGAAGACCGACGAAAACCCGGACGGCGTCGATGCCGCCAAATTCGGCGCGGCCTTCAAGGAATGTGAAGCCCACGTCCTGCGTCGCGACATCATCGACAACGGCCACCGCGTCGACGGCCGCGCCCTCGACAAGGTCCGCGCCATCGTCTCGGAAGTCGGCGTCTTCCCGCGCACCCACGGTTCGGCCCTGTTCACCCGCGGTGAGACCCAGGCCATCGTGGTCGCCACCCTCGGCACCGGCGAGGACGAGCAGTACGTCGACGCCCTGAGCGGGACCTACAAGGAGAAATTCCTCCTCCACTACAACTTCCCTCCCTACTCGGTCGGCGAGACCGGCCGGATGGGCGGCGCAGGCCGTCGGGAAATCGGTCACGGCAAGCTGGCCTGGCGGGCGATCCGTCCCATGCTGCCGTCGTCGGAAGACTTCCCTTACACCATCCGCCTGGTGTCGGAGATCACCGAGTCCAACGGCTCCTCCTCGATGGCCACGGTCTGTGGGTCGTCGCTGGCGCTGATGGATGCCGGTGTGCCGCTGGTTCGCCCGGTCTCGGGCATCGCCATGGGCCTGATCCTCGAGCCCTCGGGCGAGTTCGCCATCCTGTCCGACATCCTGGGTGACGAAGATCACCTCGGCGACATGGACTTCAAGGTGGCCGGTACGCGCGAAGGCATCACCTCGCTGCAGATGGACATCAAGGTCGCAGGCATCACCGAAGAGATCATGCGCAAGGCGATCGCCCAGGCTTCGGCCGGCCGCATGCACATCCTCGACGAGATGGACAAGGCCATCGACGGCGCCCGCACCGAGCTGGGCGAATACGCGCCCAAGATCGAGTCGATCAAGGTTCCGACCGACAAGATCCGCGACATCATCGGCACCGGCGGCAAGATCATCCGCGAGATCGTCGAAAAGACCGGCGCCAAGATCAACATCGAGGACGACGGCACGGTGAAGATCGCGGCCTCGGAGCAGGAGAAGATCGACGCCGCCAAGAACTGGATCTCGTCGATCGTGTCCGAGCCCGAGCCCGGCACCATCTACTCCGGCAAGGTCGTGAAGGTCGTCGACTTCGGTGCCTTCGTGAACTTCTTCGGTGCCAAGGACGGCCTGGTCCATGTGTCCCAGATCTCCCTGGAACGCGTCGCCAACCCGGCCGACGTCCTGAGCGAAGGCCAGGAAGTGAAGGTGAAGTTCCTCGGCATGGACGATCGCGGCAAAACCAAGCTGTCGATGAAGGTCGTCGACCAGACCACCGGCGAGGACATCACCGACAAGATCAACGCCGAACGCGCCGAACGCGGCGAGCCCCCGCTGTCCGACGACACCGGCGGCCGTCCCAAGCGTGAAGGCGGCGGTGATCGCGACCGCGGTCGCAGCCGTCGCTAGGACGCGGCGTCACGTCTGAAAAGCAGAAGGCCCCGGTGGAAACACCGGGGCCTTTTTCCTGGTCCTTCTGCCGACAGGAAAGTCAGCGTCGGTCTCGTCATCTCGACCGAAGTACAGCGCAGAAGTTGTCATCCCGGCCGAAGCGAAGCGGAGAGCCGGGACGTTCGGGACATCTGTTTCATGGGCTCCGGGAAGCGACAGCTTACCCGGAGCGAGGGTAAGGACGACCACCCCGTCGCCCGGCTCGGCAAGGGCCGTCCGGGCGGTCAAGAGATGTGCGGCGATCGTCCCGGATCGCCGCTTCGCTGCGTCCGGGATGACAAGGCATCCAGACAGGAGAACTGGCGCCCCCGCCTTCGACCGTGTGGTGCTGTCCTACCGCGGTGCCCGCTTCGCCAGAATCCGCTGCAGCGTCCGCCGGTGCATCCCCAGTCGCCGCGCCGTCTCCGAGACATTGTGGTCGCACAGCTCATAGACGCGCTGGATATGCTCCCAGCGCACCCGATCGGCGCTCATAGGGTTTTCGGGCGGCTCGGGGGCCTCGCCGGTGGCCAGCAGGGCCTTGACCACATCGTCGGCGTCGGCTGGCTTCTGCAGATAGTCGACCGCCCCGGCCTTGACCGCCGCCACCGCCGTGGCGATCGCCCCGTAGCCGGTCAGCATGATGATGCGGGCGTCCTCGCGCCGGTCGCGGATGGCCTCGACCACCTTCAGCCCGTTGCCGTCCTCCAGCCGCATGTCCAGCACGGCAAACGCGGGCACGGAGGTCTTCAGTGCCTCGAAGGCCTCGGCCAGCGAGGCCGCGAGGGTGACCTCGAAACCGCGGCTCTCCAGCGCGCGGCCCAGTCGGGTGCGCAGGGCATTGTCGTCGTCCATCACCAGCAGGGTCTTGTCGGCGAGGGCGGCGATCCGGGCTTCAGTATCAGGCATCAGGCGTCTCCAGCTGTGCTCAAGTCGGTAAGGGTACGGCGACGGTCAAGGTTCAGACGGGGGGTGCGACATCACGACGGCACCTCCAGCGCCGACCGGGACCAGCGCACGGCCACCCGCGCGCCCTTCGGCTGACCCCTGGCCGGGGTCTGGCCCCCGTCGCCGGGGCCGACAAAGACCTTGCCCCCGGTCCGTTCCAGCAGGGTGCGGGCGATGAAGAAGCCCAGTCCCATCCCGCCCTGGCTGGGGGCGATGGTCTCGGGCGGAGGCGCGGCCTTGCCCACCTTCCGTCCCTTGCGGCCCGGCGCAGCGGCGGCGACCGAGGCGGCGATCTGGGCGGCCAGCGCGCGGCGCGCCTTGCCCTGCGGACGGCTGGTCACATAGGGCTCGCCCAGACGCGGCAGGATGTCGGCGGGGAAGCCGGGTCCGTCGTCGACGACCTCGATCTCAATGAAACCGGCGTCGACAAGCGCCCTTACCCGCACCTTCGAACCGGCAAAATCGGCGGCGTTCTCGACCAGGGTCGACAGGCCGTGAACCACTTCGGGCAGCCGGCGCACGCGGGGTACGGGCTCGCCCGAGGCCGTGCGCACCGAGACCTCGAAGGCCAGGTCGAAACCGCGATGGGGCTCGACCACCTCTTCCAGCAGGGCTTTCAGCCCGACCTCGGCGAAGGCCGTCTCGCCCTCCTCCGGCTGTTGCGAAAGGCGTTTGAGAATCTCGCGGCAGCGCTCGGCCTGTTGCAGGATCAGGGCCGCATCCTCAGCCGCCGCGCCGTCCTTGGCGGAGGCGCGCAGCAGCTCCTTGGCCACCACCTGAATGGTCGCCAGCGGCGTGCCGAGCTCATGCGCCGCCGCCGCCGCCAGCCCGCCGAGGGCCGCCAGCCGCTGCTCGCGTTGCAGCACGTCCTGGGTCGTGGCCAGGGCCAGTTCCAGCTTCTCGGCGTCCGCGGCCACCCGCCAGGCATAGGCCGCGGTGAAGATCACCCCCGTCACCAGCGCCATGCCGATGCCGAATTTGTAGAGCGGCGGCAGGTTCAGCTCGGTCCCCGCCTGCCAGGGCAGCGGCAGGGCGATGAAGAACAGGCTGACCGTCGCAGCCAGCACCATCAACCCCATGAGCGCGGCCTGCCGTCCCGGCAGCGAGGCCGCCGCCACCGTCACCGGGGCGACCAGCAGCAGACAGAAGGGGTTCTGCAGCCCCCCGGTAAGCCCCAGCAGGATCGACAGCTGCAGGATGTCGAACCCCAGATGCGCCGCCGTCTGCCGGCCGTCGGGCAGGGATCCGTCGCTCCGCTTCAGTCGGGCGGTGGCGTTCAGATTCATCGCCACACTGGCGGCGATGGCGGCCAGACAGCCCCACAGCGGCAGGTCGAAATGGAGATAGAGGGTCGCCGTCGCGATCGTCGCGCTCTGCCCGAAGATCGCCATCCAGCGCAGGATGACGAGGGTGCGAAGGGACAGGCCCCGGCTGCGGCGCGGCAGGTTACGCCAGGCCGGCACACGGCCCGGATCATTGGACGCGGACGTCGACTGCGTCTTTTGAGGCTCTTGGGACAGGCTCACCTGTCTTCTATAGACCTGTCGTGCGCGCGCGTGCGCGTTTTTGAGGGGGCCATGATGCCGCGCCGTTCCATCCTGCTGTTCGCCGGCGCCTGTGTCGCCATCGCCGCCGTTGTGGCGGTCGGGACCATCGTGATGGTGACCGGACGCGAAGACGGCAGTCTGGCCTCGGGCCAGATCAGCTCAACGGGCCAGCCCGACGTCGGCGGCCCCTTCCAGCTGGTCAATCAGGACGGTCAGACCGTCGACCAGACCCTGTTGAACGGGAAATGGTCGCTGGTCTTCTTCGGCTTCACCTACTGCCCGGACTATTGCCCGACCACCTTGCAGATGCTCGAGGCGACCAAACAGGCGCTGGGGAGCCGGGCCGACGACATCCAGATCGTCTTCATCTCGATCGACCCGGAGCGAGACACCCCACAGGCGCTGAAGGACTATCTGTCCTCGGACGGCTTTCCCGAGGGCGTCATCGGCCTGACCGGCACGCCGGAACAGGTCCGGGCCGCCGCCACGGCCTACAGGGCCGTCTACCAGAAGGTCGGTGAGGGCGAGGGCTATGCCATGAACCACTCGCTGACCATCTATCTGATGGGCCCGGACGGCCGGATGCGAAGCGCCCTGGGCCATGATCTGGGGCCCGCCAATGCGGCCCGGGTCATCGAACAGGCCATGGCGCGGGGGTAATCCTCCCCCTTCGGGGGAGGAATAAATCTTTTTGCAGTGCAATGCGTTCTATGGTGCTCTGCCGCGCAATGGCAGGGCCGTCCCAGGGATTCCATGCTCTATTCGCTTCACGAGCTCGCCTATCATTCGGCGACGCCGTTCCGGTTCGGGGCCCAGTTGGCCCGCCAGTTCTGGACCTCTCCCTTCAATCCGGCCTCTGACACCGCGATCGGCCGTACGGCCCTGGCCTCGGCCGGCCTGTTCGAGAGCGTGACGCGCCGTTACGGCAAGCCCGCCTGGGGCCTTGAGACCCTGACCATCGGCGGCAAGACCGTGCGCACCACCGAACAGGTGATCTGGTCCTCGCCCTGGTGCCGGCTGGTGCGGTTCGCCCGCCACCTGGGCGACCTGAAACGGGCCGGCAAGCCCACGTCCGCCCCGGCTGTGCTGATCGTCGCCCCCCTGTCGGGCCACTACGCCACCCTGCTGCGCGGCACGGTCGAGGGCTTCCTCCAGGACCACGACGTCTATGTCACCGACTGGGTCAACGCCCGTCAGGTGCCGATGCTCGAAGGCCGGTTCGACTTCTTCGACTATATCGACCACGTCCGGACCATGCTGGGGCAGATAGGGCCCCGCGCCCATGTCGTCGGCGTCTGCCAGCCCGGCCCGCCGGTGCTGGCCGCCTGCGCCCTGATGGCCGCGGACAAGGACCCGAACCGGCCCGCTTCCATGACCTTCATGGGCTCGCCGATCGATGCCCGCCTGTCGCCGACGGTGACCAATCAGCTGGCCGAGGCCAAGCCCTTCACCTGGTTCAAATCCAACATGATCCACACCGTGCCCTGGCCCTATCCGGGCTTCGGACGGCGGGTCTATCCGGGCTTCGTCCAGCTCTACAGCTTCATGTCCATGAACGAGGACAAGCACGTCGACGCCCATCGCGACTATTTCGGCCACCTGGTCTCGGGCGACGGCGACGGGGCCCAGAAGCACGAGGCCTTCTACGACGAATATCTCTCGGTGCTGGACCTGACCGAGGAATTCTATCTCCAGACCATCGACATCGTCTTCCAGCAGCACCTGCTGGCGCGCGGCCTGCTGGAGCATCGCGGCCGCACGGTCGATCTGACCGGCATCACCGACATCGGCCTGATGACGGTCGAGGGCGGGCAGGACGACATCTCGGGCGTCGGCCAGACCCAGGCCGCCCATACCCTGTGCACAGGCCTGCCGGACGACCGGCGGGTGCTGTATGTTCACCCCGATGTCGGCCACTATGGCGTCTTCAACGGACGCCGCTTCCGCGACGACATCTATCCGCGGGTGCGCGACTTCATTGCGAAGAACGAGGCCATAGTTGCAGTACCGGAACGGCCAGCGGCTGCCGCTTGAAGGACTGACGGCCCGGCTGTCCGTCAATCCGCGCGCACGCCGGCTGTCGATCCGGATCGACGCCCGCGCCGGTGAGGCCGTGCTGATCGCCCCGTCCGAGCGCAAACTGGCCGAGGTCGTCGCCTTCGCCCGCACCAAGACGGACTGGATGCGCGAACGGCTGGCCGAACGGCCGCAAGGCACGCCGATCGCGCCCGGCGCGGTCATCGACCTGTTCGGCCGGCCGACGCGGCTGATCTCCACCGGTGGCGCCGGCGCGGCCCGTCTGACCGAGGACGCCGACGGTCCCCTGATCGCCTCGGGCGGCGAGGGCGAGGCCTATGTGCGCCGGGTCGAAAACCTGTTCAAGCGGGTGGCCAGGGACACGCTCCAGACCCGCACCGATGTCCATCTGCGCACCCTGGGCCAGCGTCCGGTCCGACTGTCGATCGCCGACCCGAAATCCCGCTGGGGCTCGTGCAGCCCGCACAACCGCTCGATCCGCTACAGCTGGCGCGTGATCATGGCCCCGCCCGCGGTGATCGACTACCTCGCCGCCCACGAGGTCGCCCATCTGGTCCACGCCGACCACAGCCCGGCCTATTGGGCCGTGGTCCAGCGTCTGGTCGGCGACCACCGCCCGTTCCGCAAATGGCTGCGCGAGAACGGGCCCGCGCTTCACGCCGTCGGCCGCTAGGGCCTGATCGGACTAGAAGAACAGCGGCTCGGCCTTCTTCTCGGGCGGCGGTGCCGCTTCGGGCCGCTGATCCGGTGCATCGCGCTGCGGCTGGGGCGCGGTCGGACGCACCACGGCGGGCCCGGGCTCGGAGCGGCGCGGCGGTGCCGGCTGGCGCGGCATCGGCTCCAGCTGGGCCTCGCCCACCGGATCGACCTCGGCCGGCGGACTGTCGCCGAAGATGTCCCCGATGCGGCCGATCAGATTCTCGACCGGGCTCGGCGGCTCCCAGCCCTCGGGCATGGCCGGGCCGTTGGGGATGGCCGGGGCGTTCAGGCGCGGCAGGGCCACCTCCATGAAGCCGCGCCAGATGGCTGCCGGGGACGAGCCGCCGGTGACCCCGCGCATGGCGGTATTGTCGTCCTTGCCGACCCAGACGGCGGTGACGAAGCCGCCGGTATAGCCGACGAACCAGGCGTCCTTGTAGTCCGAGGTGGTGCCGGTCTTGCCGGCGATATCCCGGCCGGCGATGGCCGCCGCGCGACCCGTGCCCGAGGTCATGACGCCCCGCAGCATCTGGTTCTGATAGTAGAGGTACGGATTGGAGATGGCCTGGACCGGCCCGGCCTCGCGGCTGGCCCGCTGGTAGATCACCCGGCCCTCGGGCGAACGGATCCGGCTGATCCCGAAGGCCGTGACCCGCTTGCCGCCATTGGCGAAGGCGTCATAGGCCTGGGCCATTTCCAGCGGCGAGACCTCGACGGCCCCCAGCGCCATGGCCGGCTCCAGCCCGATCCGGCTGGTGATCCCCAGACGACGGGCGGTGCGGGCGACATTGTCCCGGCCGATCTGGTCCGCCATGCCGGCGGCGATGGTGTTGGTCGACTGGGCCACGGCCTGGGCCATGGTCATCTCGCCGGCGAATGAGTCCGAATAGTTGCTCGGCGACCAGTTGCCGATGCGGATCGGGGCGTCATTGACCATGGTCTCGGGCGTGTAACCGGTCTCCAGCGCCGTCAGATAGACGAACGGCTTGAAGGCGGATCCGGCCTGACGGCGCGCATCGGTGGCCCGGTTGAACTGGCTGTCGGCATAGGAGGCCCCGCCGATCATGGCCCGGACCCGGCCCTCGCCGTCCAGCGCGACCAACGCCGCCTGCTGCACCCCCCGGGAGCGGTCGCGGTCGAGGATGCGGCGCACCACCCGCTCGGCTTGGGTCTGGAGGGTCAGGTCCAGCGTGGTCTCGACGATCATGTCCTCGGTCGGCTCGCCGACCAGTTCGCGGATCTGCTTGTCCAGCCAGTCGATGAAATACTGGGCGTGCTGGGTGGCCAGGGTGCGCGAGACGCGGACCGGCTCGGTCACGGCGGCGGCGCGCTGTTCGGGCGTGATCACCCCCGCGTCCACCATCTCGTTCAGCACAACGGTGGCGCGCGCGGCCGCCCGTTCGCTCTCGGACACGGGCGAATACCGCGACGGTGCCTTCAGAAGCCCGGCCAGCAAGGCCGCCTCGCCGACCGTCAGCTGTTTGGCGCTCTTGTCGAAATAGCGCTGCGAGGCCGCCTCGATCCCATAGGCCCCGGCACCGAAATAGACCCGGTTCAGATACAGGGCGAGGATCTCCTTCTTGGAGAATTTCATCTCCAGCCAGACCGCCAGCATCAGCTCCTGGACCTTGCGCTTCATGTTCTGGTCGGGGGACAGGAACAGGTTCTTGGCCAGCTGCTGCGTCAGGGTCGAGCCGCCCTGGACCACGCGACCGGCGCGCATGTTGGCCGCCATGGCCCGGCTCATGCCGATCGGGTCGAAGCCGGGATGGAAATAGAAGCGCCGGTCCTCGATGGCGATGAAGGCCGCGGGCACATAGTCGGGCAGGGCCTCCAGATCGGCCGGCGGAGCCTGCTGGGTGCCGCGCACCGCGATCAGGGCACCGTTGCGGTCCAGATAGGTGATCGAGGGCTGGCGATCGACATTGTAGAGGGTCGAGGTGTCAGGCAGGTCCCGGGCGAAGACCGCGAAGAAGAC
Organism: Brevundimonas sp.; assembly: GCF_027487935.1. GTDB lineage: Bacteria > Pseudomonadota > Alphaproteobacteria > Caulobacterales > Caulobacteraceae > Brevundimonas. The sequence continues at coordinate 106,919 of NZ_JAIYCP010000010.1, read as the reverse complement.
GACCAGGAAGATCGCCCCCCAGACGGCCAGAACCGCGCCCCAGTAAAGAACGCGCTGCAACGGCGTGCGTTCGGATTGCGGCCTCGCGCCGCCGCCACGCCCGAAGCTGAAGTCGAAGCCCGCCATCGAAACCTCATCAAACCCGGTCCGGTCTTAGCCGGTCCTGGGACGCACGGAAACGCCCCCTCGTCAGTCACAGCACTGTGAGAGGTGTTTCCGCCGAAACCATGACGATTCGCACGCCTATTCTAAAAACGCGTTCACCTCGGCGGCGAACCGCGCCGGCTGGTCCAGCATGATGAAATGGGCGCTGTCATCGATCCGCTTCAGGGTCGCGCCGGACAGGGTGGCAAAGGAGGCCCCGTAGATGCCGTCGGTTATCGCGGGCGTCATGCCCGGAAAGTCGAAGGCCACATAGAGGACGGTTGTGGGGGCCTTGATCCGGGGCAGCTCCGGCCGAAGATCGGTGACGATCAGCTCCCGATAGGCCGAGGCGGAGACCGCCCGGTCGCTGCGGGCCGAGTCCTGCAGCGGGCCGGCGCGCAGGGACTCCGTCCGGATCATCCCCGTCACGGCGGCGGCGGCCTGTTGCCGGTAGGACTCCTCGGGCGCTGCGGTCATGCCGGCGTAGATCTGGTCCGCCATAGGCGCGACGCTCGCCGGGGTTGCCGCGGCACCACCGAACATCGCCCCCATGAAGGGGATCATGTCGACGACCATCAGCCGGCCGACGCTGTCGGGATGGCGCGCCGCCAGCATCATGCCGATCGTCCCGCCCATCGAATGGCCGATCACCGCCGGCCTGTTCAGCCCCTGTTCGGCGATGTAGCGGGCCAGATCCTCGGCCACCGGGGCGGCGACGGGACCTGTGGCATTGTCCTCGACGGGTGCGCCGGCGAAGCCCTGCACATGAATGCGGTGGATGCGGTAACGGCCCTTCAGCTCTTCGGTCAACAGGTCAAAGGCGTGGGGCGACGAGGACAGGCCGGGGATCATGATGATGTCGCCGACCGGGTGCTCGGGTCCGTCGACGCGGACGTGGAACCGGCCGGATTCGAAATCGGCATGGGCATGACCGTGGCCGGCCTCCGGTGCCCCGGCCCGCGCGGGGGCCGGGTGCTGGCCATGGTCGCCGTGCGCCTGGGCGAGGGCGGGCGCGCCGGTAGCGAGGGCGACGGCCCCGGCGAGGGCGGCGATGGCGGTCAAGGTCTTCATGGTCTGTCCCTCGGCGGTCGGGCGATACGCCCGCTTCTCTCCACGGGTCGTCACACAGGGCGCGATTGGATGCGGCCGGTCAAGACTTCACCGTCGCGTCCCGCTAAAGTGTTCGCATGAGCCCAGCCGACAGCGCCCCCCTCTCCGCCCGTTCCCCCGAAGCCAAGGCCCCGCCGGCCGCCTTCGGCACCGGGTTTGTGCTGGACGCCTGGTATTTCGTCGCCCTGTCGCGCGACGTCGCCCCCGCCTCGCTCAAACGCCACGAACTGCTGGGAGAACCGGTGCTGATCGGCCGGACCCGCGCGGGCCAGGTCTATGCGATGCGCGACATCTGCCCGCACCGCGCGGCGCCCCTGTCCGCCGGACGACTGGTCGAAAAGCCCGGCGAGGGCGAGACCATCGAGTGCTGCTACCACGGCTGGCGGTTCCGCCCGGACGGCGTCTGTGCCGCCATCCCCTCCCTGGTCGAGGACCAGGCCTATGAAGCCGACCGGATCCGCGTGCGGTCGTATCCGGTGCGCGAGAGCCAGGGCATGGTCTTCGTCTGGATGGCCTCCGACCCGCGTAACGCGCCCGATCCGGACCACGAGCCGCCCCTGTTCCCCGGCGTCGTCGGGGGTGAGGCGAAGATGGTCGAGTCGATGGATTTCGATGCCCATGTCGACCACGCCGTCGTCGGCCTGATGGACCCGGCCCACGGCCCCTATGTGCATCAGCAGTGGTGGTGGCGGTCGGCAAAGTCGATGCATGAGAAGGCCAAGGCCTTCGAGCCGCGCGAGCACGGTTTCGCCATGGTGCGCCACGCGCCCTCATCCAACAGCCGGGCCTACCGGCTGCTGGGCGGTGCCCCCGCGACCGAGATCACCTTCCGCCTGCCCGGCTATCGCTGGGAACACATTCAGGTCGGGCCCAGACAGGTGCTGGCCCTGACCTGCCTGACCCCCCGGACCGACACCCGGACGACGATCACCCAGATCTTCTGGTCCGACCACTGGGTGTTCAGCCTCGCCAGGCCCTTCCTGCGCATGGGCGTCGTCGCCTTCCTGAAACAGGACGGCGGCATGGTGAACCTGCAGAACGAAGGCCTGCGTTACGACCCGGCCCTGATCTGGATCGACGACGCCGACAAACAGGCCAAATGGTACCAGCAGCTCAAGCGCGAATGGGCCAGGTCCCGCGCGGAAGGCCGGCCGTTCGCCAATCCTGTGAAGGCGGCTGTGCTGAGGTGGAAGAGCTGAGGCAGAAGGCCGCGACGCAAGCCGCAGCCTTCCTGTCATTTCGTCTCCGGTCGGGGCTACTGCCGGATGATCTGGCCCGCCAGGATCACATCGATCTGCTTGCCGATCCGGGTCGTCAGATCCTGCAGCGTCCAGCCGTCATAGGCCGCACCGCGATAGTTCGACAGCCAGGCCCCATAGATCAGCTCGGTGAGCAGGCGCACATCGGCGTCCGGGCGCAGTTCGCCTGCCTGCACCCCGGCCTGCAGGGTGTCGGCCACGACCCTGACCAGCGGCTTGATCGCGCTGCGGGTGTGCGTCTCGGCGGCGACGGGCTGGAACCAGGAGCGCGCGACCACCGCCTGGACGAGGGGCAGCTGGTCCAGGGAGCCGTGATAGCCGGCGGTCAGGGCGGCCAGAAGCCGCGCACGCACAGAGGTCTCGGCGTCCGCAGCGGTGCGCAGGGTTTCGCCCAGTTTCAGCAGATCCTCGGTCAGGACAGCCTCGAACAGCTCGGCCTTGTCCTGGAAATTGGCAAAAACCGCGCCCGTGGACATGCCTGCGCCCTTGGCGATGTCGCGGATGGTCGCCGGCTCATAGCCCCGCTCGGCAAACAGGGTGCGGGCGGCTTCCAGGACCTTCTGGCGGGTGCGCAACTTGGCCGCCTGGCGGCGGTTCAGCCGTGGCGTCTCGCTATCGCGATCACCGGCTTGAGCAGGAGGCAAGGGGGTATCTGGCATGAAACGGGTACTCACTGGTCGACGGATTTCCACCGTCGTGGGAACTGTAGCCAAAGCGGAGGAAAATCCGCAGGAGACGCAAAGGCAGTCACAGAAATCGCCTGTCAAGCGAGAACGCGGCGGGCAGCACTCAACGACCACCAGAATGGGGTCGCCGGGTTAACGGCTGCATTCGGCAATCGGTTAACGCCTGAGCGGCTGGATGGCTGCTGTGCGGCTCAGCGACGCAGGGTCGAGTGCAGGGCGCGCGGAAGGCGCGCATGCTCGTTCCCCGGCATGGCCTCCTGGAAGATCCGCCGGAAGGCGTCCCGACGCTCATGGATCGAGGCCAGTACCAGTCCCATGGGCACGCCCAGGTCGACCAGGGTGTTTTCGGCCAGTTGCAGGCTGGCCTCGGTGGTTTCCGGCACGGCGTCGGTGACACCGAGGGCGTAGAGGCGGGCGGCGTGTTTGTGATCACGGGCCCGGGCGATCAGGATCAGGTCCGGTCGCAGCGATCGCGTCGCCATCACCACCTCGTCCACCTTGGTCGGTGCGTCCATGGTCACGACCATGGCCCGCGCGGTATCGATCCCGCATCGAACCAGCATTTCGGCCCGCCCCGCGTCACCATAGAAGACATTGGCCCCCTCGGCCCGGCCCTTGGCCACGGTCGCGGGGTTGGCGTCGATCGCCAGAAAGGCCTGGCCATGCTCGGTCAGCATTTCCCCGACCAGCCGCCCGACCCGGCCGAAACCGACGATCAGCACCTGGCCCGAGGTCGCAGACGGCACCTCAAGGGCCTCAGGCGGCAGCTCGGGCATGGCGGGAGCCACGCGCTGCAGCAGCCGATCGGCGATCAGGGCCATCAGCGGGATGGTGAAGATGCTGATGGTCGCGGCGATCAGGACCGTCTGGGTGAAGGCCGGCGACGCAATACCCTCGACCAGACCGGCCCCCAGGATGACAAAGGCGAACTCGCCTGCGGGTCCCAGCACCAGCGCCGTCTCGATGGCGGTGCGGTTGTTCAGGCCCCACAGGCGGGCCATGCCGAAGATCAGCCCGGCCTTCAGCAGGGTCAGCAGGGCGGCAAGGCCGAAGACCGCGACGGGATCGGCGGCGACAGCGTCGAGATCGAGACTGATCCCGACCCCGACAAAAAACACACCCAGCAGCAGCCCCTTGAACGGCTCGATCGAGATCTCGACCTCCCGGCGGAACTCGGTCTCGGCCAGCAGCAGGCCGGCGATCAGGGCCCCCAGACTCATCGACAGGCCGGCGGCCTGGGCCGCCACCCCTGCGCCGACGACCACCAGCAGGCTGGCGGCGATGAACATCTCCTGCCCCTGTCCCCTGGCCTTGGCTCGCGCGACCGATCGGAACATCGGTCGCAGGACCAGCCGGCCGAGGACGACCAAAAGTGCCAGCCCGATCGCCGCCGGGATCAGGGTGAGCAGCGCAGGTCCCAGGACCGCCGGGTCGAAATCATCACGCCCGACCCCGCCTACGGCCAGTGCCGCCAGAACCGTGACGGTGATCAGGATCGGCGCCACTGCCAGATCCTGGGCCAGAAGGATGGAGAAGGTGGCGCGCCCGGCCGTCGTCTTGATCCGGCCCCGCTCGGCCATCACCGGCATGACAACGGCGGTCGACGACAGGGCCAGGCCCATCCCCAGAACAGCCGCCGAGACCAGCGGCTGCCCCATGAAGACAAACACCGCCGCCAGCGCCACGGTACAGGCCGCGACCTGGGTCAGGCCGAGGCCGAACACCAGTCTGCGCATGGCCCTGAGGCGCTCCCACGACAGTTCCAGCCCGATCATGAACAGCAGGAAGGCGACGCCGAGCTCGGACAGGGACCGAATCTGGGCGGCATCCGAAATGGTCAGCCAGGACAGCCAGGGCGCTGTGTCCGCCAGGCGCGCCAGCCCGTCCGGGCCCAGCAGCACGCCCGCCGCGAGGAAGCCGAGGACCGGACTGATCTTCAGGCGATTGAACAGCGGAACGACCACACCGGCCGCGGCCAGAAAGACCACCAGGTCCTTGTATTCGCCGCCGTCGCCGTGAATCGCCATTCGTCCTCCGTCGGGTTCAGCCTACAGGCTGAAACGCTTTCCCGCCGGGCTTTGTATCCCGGATGACAAAAAATTCAGGCGACAGGGCTGACCCGGGGCGTAGGGTCTGCGATGACGCGGTCCGCAAGAGACGCGAAGTCGAGGAAATTCCCATGAAAAAACTGCTCATCGGCGCGGCGCTCGGCGCCCTGCTGCTCCCTGCGTCCGTAGCCTCTGCCCAGGTCGGCGGCGCGGATCACGGCCACGCCTGCATCGACGAGAGCTGCACCGTGTTCGAACTGTTCCAGGCTCCCGCCGACGGTGCGACCATCCTCGGCTACCAGGGCATCGAGGCTCCGCGCTACGGGACCTGGGGCTTTGACCTGAACGGCCGCGACACCTCGGTCCGCCCGGGTGACAGCTTCATGCGTTATGCCAACGGGGCTGCGCTGGACCGGCTGCAGATTCCGTCCGACCGCACCTCCTACGGCTCGTTCAACCTGCTGCGCGAACTGTCGGACAACCGGGTCAAGGTGATGATCGACGCCCTGGTGGCGCGGACCGACCTGGTCGCCGGCTCGGATGAGCAGAAGATCGCCGACGCCTATCGCTCCTATATGGATGAGGCAAGGCTTGAGGCGCTCGACGCCCAGCCGCTCCAACCCTATCTCGCCGCCATCCGTGCCGCGAACACCCATGACGCCATGGCCGTCTACATGGGTCAGACCCAGGGCCGCGTGGGCGTCTCGCTCTTCGGTACGGGCATCTCGATCGATCAGAAGGCCCCGACCCGTTACGTGGTCTCGACCGGCCAGTCCGGGATCGGCCTGCCGAACCGCGACTACTATCTCGAAGCCCGCTGGGCCGAGAAGAAGGCGCTTTACCAGGTCTATGTCGCGCGCATGCTCGAGATGATCGGCTGGGACAATCCGGTCGAGAGCGCCGCCGCCATCGTGGCCTTTGAAACCCGTATCGCAGAGGCCCACTGGACCCCGATCCAGAACCGCAACCGCGACGAGACCTATAACGAATACACCATCGCCCGGCTGGCGTCGGAAGCGCCGGGCTTCGCCTGGCAGGACTATTACGCCTCCGTCGGGGTGGGCGAAGTCCCCCGGCTGATCGTTCGTCAGGACACCGCCATGCCCCGGATGGCGGCGATCTATGCCGAGACGCCGATGGACGTCCTTCAGGCCTGGCAGGCCTTCCACACGGTCGATGACGCCGCACCGCGCCTGTCGCGTCGCTTCGTCGACGCCCAGTGGGAGTTCCGGTCGCGCGACCTGAACGGCCAGCCGATGCAGCGTCCCCGCGACAAGCGCGGCATCAGCTTCGCCGAGGGCATGCTGGGCGAGGCGGTCGGCCGCCAGTACGTCGCCGAATATTTCCCGGCCGAATCCAAGGCCAAGATGGAAGAGCTCGTCGCCAATCTGCGCATCGCCCTGTCGAACCGTATCCGCAACTACACCTGGATGAGTGCGGAGACCCAGGCTGCGGCCCAGGAGAAGCTGGAGAAATTCACCGTCAAGATCGGCTACCCGAACAAATGGCGCGACTATTCGGGCCTTGAGATCCACCCGGATGACCTGTTCGGCAACAGCGAGCGCGCCGGCCTGTTCCAGTGGCAGTACCAGCTGAACCGCCTGAACCAGCCCGTCGACAAGGACGAGTGGGGCATGACCCCCCAGACGGTGAACGCCTATTACAACTCGGCGAACAACGAGATCGTCTTCCCGGCCGCCATTCTGCAGCCGCCCTTCTTCGATCCGAACGGCGACGCAGCCGTCAACTACGGCGGTATCGGCGGCGTGATCGGCCACGAGATCGGCCACGGCTTCGACGACCAGGGCTCCAAATCCGACGGCGACGGCGTGCTGCGCAACTGGTGGACCCCCGCGGACAAGGCCAATTTCGAAGCCCTGACCGCCCGCCTCGGGGCCCAGTACGACCAGTTCGAGCCCCTGCCCGGCTTCCCCGTCCAGGGCGGCCTGACCATGGGCGAGAACATCGGCGACGCCGCCGGCGTGGCCGTGGGTCTGGAGGCCTATCACCTGTCGCTGAACGGCCGGCCCGCTCCGGTGCTGGACGGCATTACCGGTGACCAGCGCTTCTTCTTCGGCTGGGCCCAGGTGTGGCAGTCGAAATACCGCGAGGACGCGCTGCGCAACCAGATCGCCACCGATCCGCACAGCCCGGCCGAGTTCCGTGTCATCGGACCGGTCCGCAACTCGGACGCCTGGTATGCGGCCTTCGACGTCCAGCCTGGCGACAAATACTATCTCGCCCCGGAAGACCGGGTCCGCATCTGGTAGGAAGCGGCCCAACGGAGACAGGAGGGGTCGGAGCCGGTGCTCCGGCCCCTTTTTTTCTGGCCGCTCGCTCCCGGCGCGGCGCCTGGAGCAGCGCCGGACTCCGGGCACAAAAAAGCCCGCCGCGGGGAATATCGTCGCGGCGGGCTTTCTTTCGCTCTTTGACGAGCGGACGTTTCCTCCCCGAAACGCCTCCGGGCTGCTGCTGCATCGAAACGCTGCGCCGCCCGAGTGCGTCGAAAAAACGACATTTTCTGCCTCAAGTCAACGAACCGGCCGGCCAAACCCGGCCTTTACGCGACTTATCAGTGATAAGTCACAGCGCGGTGCGCGCCTGGGCGACGATCCGGGCGACGGTCGCCACCAGTTCGGATCGCGCCACGACCTGCTGGCCCGGCCGCTCCGATTTCCAGGCCTCATTGTCGCTGACGCCGGCGGCCAGGGCGCGGCCCGCGTCCAGGTCCTTGACCGTCACCTGTCCGGCCGCGATCTCGTCTCCGCCCAGGATGACGGCCGCCGGCGCGCCGCGGCGGTCGGCATATTTCATCTGTGCCTTCATGCCGGCCCGGCCGAGATACAGCTCGGCGGCGATCCCGGCGTTGCGCAGCTCGGACACGGCGTCGAGATAGTGCTGCATGTCGGCGTCGGAGAAGACGATGACCACCACCGGCCCCCGCACGGCATCCGCGTCGCCCCGTCCGGCCGCGCGCAGGGCTGAGGCCAGTCGCGACACCCCGAACGAGAACCCCGTCGCCGGCAGCCGCTCGCCGGTGAACCGCGCCACCAGATCGTCGTAGCGGCCACCGCCCCCGATCGAGCCGAAGCGCACGGCGCGACCCTTGTCGTCGACCGTGTCGAGCAGCAGTTCGGCCTCGAACACGGCCCCGGTATAATACTCCAGCCCCCGCACGATGGTCGGGTCGAAGCGGACGGCGTCCTGGCCGACCTTCATCGCGTTCAGGGCCGCGTCTATGGCAGCGAGCTCGGTCAGGGCCGCCTCACCGATCTCGCCCAGCCCCCCGACCCGCGCCACGGCCTCCAGCGTCTCGCCCCGGGTCAGCCCCTCGGTCGCCACCGACGACAGGAAGCCTTCGATGGTCGTGATGACGCCCGACGGCAGGCGCGCGCCCTTGGTGTAGTCACCCGACTCATCCAGCCGCCCCTCGCCCAGCAGGGCGGCGACGCCCTCCCAGCCCAGCCGGTCGAATTTGTCGATGGCACGGAGCGCGGTCAGCCTCTGGCCTGCATCCTCGATCCCGCCGGCCTGGAACAGACCGTCGAACAACTTTCGATTCGAAACGCGCACCACGGCCTGGCCGGCGTCCAGACCGGCCGCGCGCAGGCCTTCGCAGGCCATGGCGATGATTTCGGCATCGGCCTCGGGCCGGTCGGATCCGACCGTGTCGGCGTCGCACTGGACGAATTCGCGGAACCGGCCGGGGCCGGGCTTTTCGTTGCGCCACACCGGGCCGAAGGCGTAGCGGCGGAACGGCTTGGGCAGGGTCTCCCAGCCCTGCGCCGCGAACCGGGCCAGGGGCGCGGTCAGGTCATAGCGCAGCGCCATCCACTGATCGTCATCATCCTGCAGCGCAAAGACGCCCTCGTTCGGACGGTCGGCGTCGGGCAGGAATTTGCCCAGCGCGTCGGCATATTCGAAGGCACCGGTCTCCAGCGGCTCGAAACCCCAGCGCTCATAGACCTCGGACACCCGCTGGACGAGGCGACGTTCGGCGACCAGATCGCGACCCCGACGGTCAGCGAACCCCCGCGGATTGCGGGCTTCGGGACGGGTGGAGGCGGCGGCATCTGGGGTCATGCCGCGTCTTTAGAGGGGCGCGCGGCGAGGGTCGAGGCCCCGACCACCGCAGGACACGGCTTGAGCCTCGACCCTCGCCCCTCGAACCCCGACCCTACGGCTTCCGAAGCGGCACCATCCGCCCGTAGGTCAGGCAGCGCCAACCCCATTCCAGCGGCCCCATGCTGAAGACCGACAGCCACAGGGGCGACCAGATCAGCTGGGCGATCCAGACCCCACCGACCACCATCCACATCTCGGCCGGGCCGTGCGTGCCGAACCACATCGGACCCCAGGGCGCATAGTACAGGGTGACCATGATCAGGGTCTGGGTCAGGTAGTTGGTGAAGGCCATCCGCCCGACCGGGACGAATATGGCCGTCAGCGCCTTCAGCCCGAACCGGGTGATCAGGATCAGGACGCTGGCGTAGAACAGGGTGATCAAGGGTGCCATGCCCCCCGCCGCGGCGGCCAGGCCTCCGGTCGGATCAGCCCCTTCGCCCGCCATGGCCTCCTGCCAACCCCACCAGGCGAAGGCCGCCAGATTGGCCCCGCCGGCCAGGATGACCAGCAGATAGACCCAGATCGGCGAGCGGCCGGACAGATAGCCCGACTTGAACAGGCCGAGGCCAACCATCATCAGCGGCACGGTCACGAGGATGAGGAAGGGGGTGGCCATCAACTGGAAAGTCGCCCAGGTCTCGAGATTGGCCATCAGACCGGCAGGCCAGCCGGTCCGGTAAAGGTCGATCGCCGCCTGGATGGCAGCCGGGTCGGCGGCCGGCATTCCGGCCTCCATCTTGGCCGCAAACTCGGCCGGCAGATTGGCCATGGCCCAATAGCCGCCGGTGGCGACCAGGCCCCACAACAGGGTGATCGACCCGCCGATCCACAGCAGCCGGCGCGCGCTCCACGAGCGCATCAGCATCAGCAGAAGGCCGCAATAGGCATAGTGGAGCAGGATATCACCGTACCAGAACACCATGCCGTGGATCGCGCCGATCAGGCCCAGCCAAAGCAGCCGGCGCCGCAACAGCCGCCCGCGATCGCTGTCCGAACGCTCGCCGCCGACCAGAAACACCGACACGCCGAACAGCATGGTGAACAGGGTGCGCATCTTGTCGGCGAAGAAGACGTCGGTGACCCACAGGCCGATGACGTCGGCCTGGCTGAGCACGCCGGGTGGCGGCGCTTCCGACATGGTCAACTGGAAGGGCCAGGCAAAGGAAATCGCGTTGACCGCCAGAATGCCCAGGATCGCCCAGCCGCGAAGCATGTCGAGGTTGTAGATGCGATCCTTGGCACCGACCGGTGCAAGCCCCGCGCGCGGCGCGGCTTCGGTTTCGGTTTCAACAGCGGCCATGACATTTCCCCCGAACTTGTCACGACAAGTCTGGCTGATGCCGTCCGGTCTTGAAACTGAATTCCCTGTAACCCGCCGACCGGCGCGATCAGAAACCGTCGGCCTCGCCCATCAGGCCGAGCCGGTCCCGCACCTCGGGCTGGGGCCGGCAGGCGATGAAGGCAACGCAAAGGCCCGCCCACAGGGCATAGCTGACCCCGATCATGACCGCGACCGGCAGCAGTCCGACCCCATAGATCAGCAGGGTCGTCTCCGTCGCGCCCGCCGCCTGGGCGATGCCGCCCGCCTCAAACCAGCCGAAGATGCAAAGGATCAGGGCGAACAGGGCCTGGAGCCCGGCCGCCAGCAGACCGCCATAGAACATGAACCGCCAGACCACGCCCAGCCGCGTCGACGGCTTCCCCGTCCGCTCGCGCTCGCGCCGGAGCAGCCACAGGCCCGCCGGTACGGCCATCAAACCGATGACAAGAGCCACGAGGCGCGGGTCGATCTCCAGCGAGAGCCCCCAGTTTTGCGGCGGCCAGATCAGCAGGGTGATCGGGATCGGCGGCCACAGGGCCCCGGCGATGGCCGCCAGCACAAGCCAGTGCGGCTCACGACGCCAGGTCACCCGCTCCTGCCCGGGAAAGTCCTCGGCTTTTTCCGGGATCGAGATCATCGCACCGGACTCACCGCGTCGGCGCCGGCGTATCGCCGGAATAGTCATAGAAGCCGCGCCCGGACTTGCGCCCCAGCCAGCCGGCCTCGACATATTTCACCAGCAGGGGACAGGGCCGGTATTTGGTGTCGGCCAGACCTTCATGGAGCACATTCATGATGGCCAGAACGACATCCAGCCCCATGAAATCGGCCAGCTCCAGCGGCCCCATCGGATGGTTGGCCCCCAGCTTCAGCGCCTTGTCGATCGAGGCGACGTTCCCGACCCCTTCATAGAGGGTGTAGATCGCCTCATTGATCATCGGCACCAGAATGCGGTTGACGATGAAGGCGGGAAAATCCTCGGCATTGGTCGTGGTCTTGCCCAGCGACTCGGCAAAGGCGACCGCCGTCTCATAAGTGTCCGCCGAGGTGGCGATGCCGCGCACGATCTCGACCAGTTTCATCACCGGGGCCGGCTTCATGAAATGCAGGCCGATGAACCGGTCGGGCCGGTCCGTGACCGAGGCCAGGCGGGTGATCGAGATCGAGGAGGTGTTGGACGCCAGCAGTGTGTCCGGACCCAGATGCGGCACCAGCTCGGCCAAGATCGACTTTTTCACGGCCTCATCCTCGACCGCCGCCTCGATCACCAGATCGGCCTTGGCCGCCGCGGCCGGCGAGGAAGCTGCCGCGATGCGCGACAGGGCGGCATCGGCCGCGGCCTGGTCGACCAGGCCTCGGCCGACCTGCCGCGCCAGACTGGCGGCAATCGCGGCCTGGGCCTGGGGGACACGGTCGGCGGCGGCGTCGTACAGGAGCACCTGATAGCCACCCACGGCCACGGCCTGGGCGATGCCTGCGCCCATCTGGCCTGCGCCGATAATGGCGACGGATCGGATCGTGGTCATGAAGTCCGGATAGCTGGCAGGCGGAAAGCCCGGTCGGAGCAGCACCTTAGGACCCCTGCCGGACGGCGCAAGGCCCGATGACGGGTGGCCCGTCAGTAAGCCCCGAAGAGTGTCAGAAGCGCCGCGTGCGAGGCAGGCAGCAGATAGACCCGCACCCCGTGAATGAGGATCAGGGCGATGATCGGGGTGATGTCCATTCCGCCCAGCGACGGGATGATCTTGCGCAGCGGCAGCAGAACCGGACCGGTGACCCTGTCCAGGAAATAGGCGAGCTGGTTCACGAACCGGTTGCGGTGGTTGATGACATCGAAGGCGAACAGCCAGCTCAGGATCGCGCTGACGATGACGGCCAGCACGAACACCCCCAGCAGGGCGTCAATGACGAAGAAGATGAAACCAATGATCGCCGCCATGATTTCCGATGCTCCCGAAACCTGATTTGTCCTGCTTCTAGCGTGACCGCGTCGCCCGTCCAACGATTCCGCGACGGCAGGCCCTGCCCCCGGGTAGCGGCAACGCCAACCCCGTTGACACTCCCTCTCCGCCCCCCTTATGTCGCGCCCTCGCCTGCACCCCTTCGTCCGGCGGGGTAGGGGGGCCGTAGCTCAGTTGGTAGAGCGCGTCGTTCGCAATGACGAGGTCAGGGGTTCGACTCCCCTCGGCTCCACCACCCTGCTTCGCGCTGGCGCGCTTCGCAGGGCAAGCCCCGATAGTGCGAAACAGGGTGATGCTGTGAACCTTGCCCCGCCATCCGCCCCCATCCGCGTCGCCGCCCTCTACCGGTTCGCGACCATCGCTGACTGCGCCGCCGTGCGCGATCACCTCGACGCCCTGTGCCGGCCGGACGTCCGCGGCACCCTGCTGGTCGCCCGTGAGGGGCTGAACGGCACCATCGCCGGCCCCGGGGCGTCCATCGACCGTGTGCTGACGGGCATCCGCGCCCTGCCCGGTTTCGCTGACCTCGACGTCAAATTCGCAGATGCCGAGGCCATGCCCTTCCACCGGCTGAAGGTCCGGATCAAGCCCGAGATCGTCACCATGGGCCAGCCGGACCTCGACCCGGCCGCCCATGCCGGAACCTATGTCGCGCCCGCGGACTGGAACGCCCTGATCCGGGAGCCGGGCGTCGTCGTGATCGACACCCGCAACGACTATGAGGCCGCCGTCGGGGCCTTCGAGGGGGCGGTCCAGCCCAATACCCGGGCTTTTCGTGACTTCCCCGACTGGTTTCGCGCCGAGGGCCGCGCCCTGCTGGACGGGCCGAGCCCGCCGAAGGTCGCCATGTATTGCACCGGCGGTATCCGCTGCGAAAAGGCCACCGCCTTCCTCAAGGCCGAAGGCGTGCAGGACGTCTTCCATCTGGAGGGCGGCATCCTGCGCTATCTCGAAACGACGCCCGAGGCCGACAGCCTTTGGCAGGGCGAGTGTTTCGTCTTCGATGAACGGGTCGCCGTCGGCCACGGCCTGGCGCCGGGCCGCCACAGCCTGTGCCGGGGCTGCCGCATGCCGGTCAGCCCCGAAGGCCGGACCTCGCCCCGCTATGTCGAGGGGGTCGCTTGCGACCGTTGCGCCGACAGCCGGACCGAAGCCGACCGCGCCCGCTATCTCGAACGGGCGAAACAGGTGGAGATCGCCGCGCGGCGGGGCGTCGCCCACATCGGCGCCGCGGCGACACCGCCGGGGACCGTCCCCGGGTCTACGCCCCCACCAACCGGGGCCCGATGAGGGCCACGACTGTGGCAATGACCAGAATGCCCAGCACGTTCAGCAGGAATCCGATCCGCAGCATTTCGGCCTGTCTTGGTGCGCCGGTGGCATAGGCAATGGCATTGGCCGCTGTGGCGATCGGCAACATGAAGCCGAGGCTGGCCGCAAAGGTCGCCGACACGCCGACGATCAGGGGGTCTGCCCCCGTGGCGCTGACGATCGCGGACAGAACCGGCAGCATCGCCGTCAGGGTGGCGACATTGGAGGCGAGCTCCGAGGCGAACACGGTCGACGCCACAATGACCAGGATGATGGCGACGAGGGGCAGGCCGCCGATCCCCTGGATCTGGCTGCCGATGTAGAGCGTCACCCCCGTGGCCTCCATGGCCGCTGCCATCGACAGACCACCGCCGAACAGAATGGCGATCCCCCACGGAATACGCTCGGCAGAGTCCCAGTCCAGCAGGGCCTCGCCGGGCTTTTCAGGTTTTCCGGCGGGCACAATGAACAACAGGCAGGCCCCGATAATGGCAATCACCATATCGGTCAGGCCGGACAGTCCCGGCAGCTTCGCCAGGGGTTCGCGGAACATCCAGGCCAGGGCGACCCCCAGGAAGATGATCACCAGGCGCATTTCGGCGGCCCGCATCGGCCCCAGGCTGCGGCCTTGCGCCCGGATGGCCTCATGGGCGTCAGCGTCACCCAGATGGCGCGGCAGGCGATAGAAGACCCGGGTCAGCAGCAGCCAGGTCAGCGGGACCAGCACCAGGATGGCGGAGACTCCCATCATCATCCACTGCGGAAAGCTCAGACCGACGCCATTGGCCTCGAGCCACCGCATCCCGATGAGATTGGTCGGCGACCCCACCGGCGTGCCGAGACCGCCGATCGAGGCGCAATAGGCGACCCCCAGAACACAGGCGGCCATGAGTTTGCGCCGTTCCGGCCCGGGGTCGGTTGCAGCGACACAGACCGCCACCGCAATCGGAGTCATCATCAGGGCCGTGGCCGTATTGGAAATCCACATCGACAGCAGTGTGGTGGCCAGCATGAAGCCGCCGACGATCGCAGCGGGGCTTGATCCGACCCGGCTCAGGACGCCAAGGGCGATGCGCCGGTGGAGGCCGGACCGCTCGATCGCCACGGCAATCATGAACCCGCCGACGAACAGGAAGATGATCGGATCCGCATAGGGCGCGGCGGCCTCGATCGGCTTGACGACGCCCATCAACGGCAGAAGCCCGAGCGGCAGCAGGGCCGTGGCCGCGACCGGGATCGCTTCGCTCACCCACCAGATGATCATCAGGGCCAACAGGCTCAGAACCTGCCAGGCCTTGCCGTCCAGACCTGCCGGCGGCCCGAGAACCTGCATCACGACAAACACGACCAGGCCGAGGCCGAGACCCAGACGGGCCCCCAGGACACCGCCCGCGGCATGATCGGTCCGGGGCCCATCAACGGCGGGCTGGGTCATCGGCTTCCCCTGTCAGAGACCCGGCAAAACGGGTCGCCACGCGAACTGTAACCCGGTCCCGGCGTTTGACCATCGCCACGGCGTCGCGGTCAGCTGTCCTCGTCGAATTTCCGGGCGACCAGCTCGACCAGACCGGCCACGGCGGCCCCGGCCTCCGCCCCCTCGGCCGAGATGTCGATGGTGCTGCCGTTGCCGGCCCCCAGCATCAGCAGGCCCATGATCGACAGGGCGTTCACCGTGACGCCGTCGCGGGTGACGTGGATTTCGGCATCGAAGGTCGAGGCCAGTTTGACGAATTTGGCGGAGGCGCGGGCATGCAGGCCGCGGGTGTTGCAGATGTTCGCGGTCGCGAGGACGGTCATTTCTCGCCCTGGAGCACCCAGCTGGCGACCGAGATGTATTTCCGTCCGGCGTCCTGGGCGTGGGCGACGCAAGCCTCCAGCGGCTCGCGGCCGCGCACACTGGCCAGTTTGATCAGCATGGGCAGGTTCAGCCCGGCAATGACCTCGGCGCGGGTCTCTTCCATCACCGAAATGGCCAGGTTGGACGGGGTGCCGCCGAACATGTCGGTCAGCAGGATGACGCCGTCTCCGTCATTGACCGCCCCGGCGGCGTCGACGATGTCGCGACGACGCCGCTCCATGTCGTCCTCGGGCCCGATGCAGATGGCCGCGACCCCGCGCTGGGGTCCCACCACATGTTCCATGGCGGCGAGAAACTCGGAGGCCAGCCCTCCGTGGGTGACAATCACCAGCCCGATCATGAAGGCATTACCAAAGCTCGCGCCCCAAAATTCGCCCCGCGTCCGGTCCCGTTCGGGGCGACCGCAAGCCGGCCGGAATAGCCCAAGTCCGCGCCCGGTTAAAGCGCGGCAATGGCCGCCGCGACCTTTTCGACCGCCGAGGCCTCGAAACCCGTCAGCCTCAGACGCGGCAGGGCCCGGCCCGCGAGCATCCGCGACTCCGGCTCCGGCAGCCGTTCCGGGGCCGGTCCGCCGAGATCCACGGCGAGAACCAGCCGCGCGACGTCCCGGGCACCGGCTCCTGCAATCCCGACCCCGCGCACCTCGATCCGCCCGGCGATCGTCTCCGGGGCGACGGCATAGAGCGCCTCACCCGAGGCGAAGACATGAACCGAGTCATCGGCCACCAGCCGCCAGCCCCGTCCGATCAGTCGCAGCGCCAGATCGCTCTTGCCCGCACCGGAGGGCCCGCTGATCAGGATGGCACGCCAGCCTGCCCCGGGGGCCCATTGCGCCACGGCGGTCGCGTGCAGCGGCTGGGCGGGGGTCATGTCCGGCGGCCGGACGTCGGCACCATGGGCAGGGCGACCTCGAAGCGGGCCCCGACGACACCACCGTCGCCGTCGACACGATTGGCGGCCGTCACCCGCCCGCCGTGCGCCTCGACGATCTGGCGCACGATCGACAGGCCCAGCCCGGAATTGGCCCCGAACGCCGTGCCTCTCGGTCGGGCCGTATAGAACCGCTCGAACACCGTCTCCAGATTCTCCGGCGGAATACCGGGTCCGTCGTCGTCGATCCGCACCCGGATCGGCCGGTCCGGGTCCAGGTCGTCGCGGACCAGCGACAGCCGCACCGTCCCGCCCGGCGGGCTGAACGAGCGGGCGTTGTCGACCAGATTGCGGAACACCTGCCCCAGCGGCCCGTCGCGGCCCATGACCGGGACGCGATCCCCGGCCGGGGCCGTGAAGGTCACATGGGCCTCGCCCGGCTTTACCCCCGCCTCATAGACGCCGACGATCTCGGCCAGCAGCTGGGTCAGGTCGATGGCCCGCGGCCGGTCGCGGTTCAGCTCGGCGTCGAGCCGCGAGGCATTGGAGATGTCGGTGATCAGCCGGTCCAGCCGCCGCACATCCTGTTGCAGCAGATTGGTCAGTTTCTCGCGCTGGGCCGGAGTCTTGACCAGCGGCAGGGTCTCCAGCGCCGAGCGGATCGAGGTCAGGGGATTCTTGATCTCGTGCGAGACATCGGCAGCGAAGGCCTCGATGGCATCCATCCGGTCCGACAGGGTCTCGGTCATCGTCTCCAGCGACCGGGCCAGGTCGCCGATCTCGTCCTTGCGACCCTCCAGATCGGGCAGGGAGATGGCCCGCGCCCTTTGCAGCCGCACCTCATCCGCCGCCGCCGACAGCCGCATCACCGGCCGCGCCACGAACAGATGCATCAGCAGCGACCCGAGCAGGTTCACCGCCAGGGCGACAAGGGCGAAGGGCATCAGGGCCCGGCGCTGGGCGGACAGGGTCTCGTCCACGTCCCCGGCCTCAAGGGTCAGCACGCCCAGAACCTGCTGAACATGCCGCACGGGAATGGAGACGGAGACCACCCGGTCGCCGCTTTCGGACCGGCGCAGTGTCGACTGGGGTTCCCCGGCCAGCGCCTGTTCCACCTCGGCCGCGAGGGCCGAGCGGGCCTCCTCCAACCGGGCGGCGTTGCGGGTCTCGACCTTCGGCGCGGGCGGCGGGACGGGAGAGCCGGCGGGCCGGGCGGGCGGCAGGGCCTGGCCGGGGATCTCCTCGGTCAAGGCATAGCTGTCGGCGACCAGAAGACCGTCGAGGTCGAACAACCGCGCGCGCTGGCCTGCGGGGATGAAATTGTCGAGCAGCAGCAGGGGCACCTTCTCGACGTTGAACTGCGGCATCGGCTCGCCGACCGTGTACTCCTTGTCGGCCAGCACATTGGCCAGCAGTTCGGCCTGGGCGACCAGGGTCTCCTGACGCGACTCGATCAGCCCCCGCTGCCACTCGTTCAGCAACAGGGCCCCGACGAACAGGATCAGCAGGCTCAGCAGGTTGAGCGCGAGAATCAGCCCGCCGAGCCGCGATCCGCTGAAGCGTTTCAGGCGACGGCGCGGTTCAGCCTCTCCCGGCGGGAGCGGCGGATCAGCTTTCGCGGTAGCGGTATCCAACGCCATACAGGGTCTCGATGGCGTCGAACTCGGGGTCGACCACCCGGAACTTCTTCCGCATGCGTTTGACGTGGCTGTCGATGGTGCGGTCATCGACATAGACCTGATCGTCGTAGGCGGCGTCCATCAGGTTGTCGCGGCTCTTCACGAATCCGGGCCGCTGGGCCAGGGCCTGCAGCAGCAGGAACTCGGTCACGGTCAGCTTGACCGGCCGGCCTTCCCAGGTGCTCTCGTGGCGGGCGGGATCCATCGACAGCTTGCCGCGCCGGATCGCCTTGGTGGAGCCTTCGCCCGAGGGCTCGGGCTCGGCCCCGTCGGCGCCGGTCCGGCGCAACAGGGCCTTGACCCGCTCGATGAGCAGACGCTGGCTGAACGGCTTGTGGATATAGTCGTCGGCGCCGAGGTTGAAGCCGAGGATCTCGTCGATCTCCTCGTCCTTGGACGTCAGCATGATGACCGGGATCTGCGAGGTCTGGCGCAGGCGGCGCAGGACTTCCATCCCGTCCATGCGCGGCATCTTCACATCGAGGATGGCCAGATCGGGCGGGCTGGCTTCCAGCGCCTCAAGTCCGGAGGCACCGTCGTGCCAGGCCGTGACCTTGTGGCCATGGCTTTCCAGCGCCAGTGAAACGGAGGCGACGATGTTCTCGTCGTCATCGACCAGGGTGATGTTGGCCAAGTCAGGCTCCTTGCAGACGATTCATTCGCCATCTCAACGCGCGGCAGGCCCCACCGTTCTAGAACATCGTGGAGAGATTACGGCGTAAAACATGGGCTGCGCCGCCTTAATTCACAACGCAACGCGAGCTTAAAGCCTTGGTGCCATGCTCGGGGCTCACCGTGTGAGTGTCCTGATGGCCGGCCCCGTCCACTACGAAGTCTTTATCCGCAAGACCGCGCCGGCCCCCTGGAGCCTCCACATGGCGACCGAGGACCGCGCCGCGGCCGTGCGGACCGCCGAGGACATGCTGGCCGGCAACGGGGCTGTCGCTGTCCGCGTGACCCGGGAAACCCTCGACCCGGACACCATGCTGTTCAAGAGCATGACCGTGCTGACGCGTGGAGCGCCCGAGGTCCAGTCCAGGCGGGCCGGACCCGCTCAGGACGCCGGGCCGCGCTGCTCGGTGCCGCAGGATCTCTACACCCCCCAGGCGCGCGAGACGATCGGCCGGGTGCTGGAGGACTGGCTGGCGCGCCACGGCGTCACGGCTTTCGAACTGCTGCACCGCCCTGATCTGGCCGAAAAGCTGGAAGCCTCGGGCGTCGAGCTTCAGCATGCCATCCAGAAAGTCGCCGTGCCGGAGAGCCAGAACATCGGCCGGCCGGTCCATGAACTGGTACGCTACTACCAGAAACTGTCCGACCAGGCCCTGGAACGGGTCGTCAGCGCCGGGCGTCGCAAGCTGTTCCCGGGCCTCGGGGATTGTTCGATCGCTGACATCGCCGACCGGATGGCCGGCCAGCCGGAGCGGGCCTTCATCATGGCCGGGGTTGTTTGCGGCGCCTTGAAGGACGTGCGCGGTGGCCGCGCCCGCCTCGATCGGCTGATGGACCTGGCGGACCAGGCCCCGCTTCAGGGCGCGCCCCATGCCATGATCATGGTGCCGATCGAACAGCTGCTGTGCGAGCTGCTGACGCTCCGGACCCCCCTGGCCGATGTGCTGGGACCGTCCCTCGACCAGGGCGCATCCCTGGCCGCCGTCGTCCGCATGGTGGCACCCGGCGAGATCAAGGCCCTGGTCTCGCAGAATTCCCGCCTCGCCCTGCAGATACCGGCCATCGACGGCCCCGCCGCGCGCCTCAGCGCCCGGCTCGAGGCGGGTCAGTTTCCGCTGCTCTCCGCCGCCCTGGCCCGCATGATCCTGCGGGAGCTGATGAGCCCGCGCCGTCTGCGCCCCACCGATGCCACCGGCGAGATCGAGATCCTGCGCAGCCTGGCGACGGCCCTGACCATGACCGCCGGGCGATTGTTGACCCTTGAGGAAGTGCAGACCGCCTTCAATGAACGGTCCAGGGCCATTGTCACCACCGACTTCGTTGCCGCCTACGTCGAGCCCTGCACCACCGTCCTGGATGAAGCGGAGGCCCTGACCCGGCTGTGCGAGAACGTCACCGGGACCGCCAACAAACGCTCTGCCGCCGGCTGGCTTTCGGCCTGTGTGGGCTCCTTGCGGTTTGAGAACGAGCTGCGCGCGCCATCCATCACCCAGACCTCTGGTCAGAAGCTGGGCGCGCTGGCCGGGCTCCAGCGCGCGGTCCGGGCCAGCGGTCTGACGGAGCGCGACAATGAGGAAATCAGCGCCGTCATCGGCCGGGTCGGCGGTACCATCGAGGCCGAGGCCCGGATCGTCATGATGGTGGCCCGCTCATCGGCCCCCCTGATGCAGAGATTGCCGGTCCTGCTGCGGCTTGCGGCCGGCGAGACCGCACCCCTGGGACCCGCAGCCGACCGGGCCAGGGTCGAGGCCGTCAAACTGTTCCGCACGCCCGAATGCCGCGCCACCCTGACGGCGGCGCCGGAGAACCTGGCCCCGCTGAAGGGCCTGATGCAGGCCGCCGGCCTGGCGGCCTGATACGGCACCGGTTTCCGGTCTCTCCGGACGCCGCCTGATCAGTCGAAGATGTCGAAGATGCTGTCGCGCTTCTTTTTCTTGTAGCGGTAGTCATCGTCGTCGCGGCTGCGATAGCGCTCATCGCGATAGGCCGGCTGCCCGCCCCAGGGCTGCTGCGGCGGCTGTTGCGGCGGATAGGGCTGGGCCTGCGGTGCCGGTACGGCCTGGGGCGCAGACGCCCGACCGTCCTGCGTCGCCGAGTCCATCAGCTTCTCCAGCTCGCCGCGATCCAGCCAGACCCCGCGGCAGCTGGGGCACATGTCGAACTGTACGCCGCCCCGTTCCAGCGTCTGCATGGCGGCATTGTCATTGGGGCACATCAGCAGCGGCATCGGTGTCTCCTGTTCAGTCCAGAGTTACAGCTAGGGTGCCGCACCCGTTCCGCCAACGCGGCGATCGGCCGCGCCGGCCCGGGGCGGTGTCAGTCCGGCGCGCCACCGCCGCCCGCGATCCAGGCGTCGACCTGGTCCTCCAGCACATCCAGCGGCACCGAACCCGAGCCCAGCACCACGGCATGGAAGTCGCGGATGTCGAACCGGTCACCCAGCGCCGTCTGCGCCCGGGCCCGAAGTTCCATGATCTTCAGCTCGCCGATCTTGTAGCTGGTCGCCTGCCCCGGATTGGTCAGATAGCGCTCGACCTCCTTGACGATGTCGCGCTCGCTCAGCAGCGAATTCCGCCGGAAATAGTCGATCGCCTGTTCGCGGCTCCAGCGTTTGGCGTGCAGCCCCGTATCGGTCACCAGCCGCACCGCCCGCCACAGCTCGGTCGAGAGCCGGCCGAAGTCGGAATAGGGGTCCTCATAGAAGCCCATCTCCTTGCCCAGCCGCTCGGCATACAGCCCCCAGCCCTCGGCATAGGCCCCGTAACCCCCGAACCGGCGGAAGCGCGGCAGCCCCTCCATCTCCTGGGCATAGGCGATCTGGAAATGGTGGCCCGGCGCGCCCTCGTGATAGCTGATCCCCTCGATCTGGGGCTTCAGCACCTGGGTCATGTCCGACAGATTGACGTAGTAGATGCCCGGCCGCGACCCGTCGGGCGCGGGCGAGTTATAGAAGGCGATCGAGGCCGTCGCTTCCCGCCAGGGCTCCACCGCCCGCACCTCCAGCGCCGATTCCGGCAGGTCGCTGAACCACTGCGGGGCCGCCGCCATCACCTGGGCCACGAAGGCGCGGGCGTCGGTCAGATACTGCTCCTTGCCCTCCGGCGTGTTCGGATACTGGAAGCACGGATCGGTCTTCAGCCAGGCGAACATCTCCTGCAGCGAGCCGGTGAAGCCGACCCGGGTCATGATCGTCTGCATCTCGCCCTGCAGCCGCGCCACCTCGGCGAGGCCGAGCTCGTGAATCTGGTCCGCCGTCAGGTCGGTGGTGGTCGAGAGCTGCAGGCGGGCATTGTAGAAGGCCTCGCCCTCGGGCAGCCGCCACACCCCGCCCGCATTGTCCGGCATGGCCTCGGCCTGCGCTCCCACTTCCGCCAGGGCCGTCAGCACGCCCTCATAGCCGCGCCGCCAGGGCCCCGTCAGCGCCGCCCGGCCCTCGGCCAGCAACCGTTCCTTCGTGGCCGCATCGGCTTCAAGCGCGCCCACCTTGCGCTGGAAATCGGCCCAGACCGGATTGTCGGCCCCGTCATCGAACGGCGCGCCTGCGATGATCGCGCCCGTATTGGCGATCGTCGGCTGGAACACGAACACCGGCGAGATCACCCCCGCCGCCGCCCGCGCCCGCAGGGTGGCCGAAATCTCGCCCATCACCCGCTCGGCCTCGATCAGCCGCGCCACATAGGCCTCGGCGTCCGAAACGCTGGTGACGCGGTGGTTGTTGATCATGAAGACCGGCAGGCCCGTCGTCGGATTGCCGTTGGCCGCGAACTGATAGCCCCAGCCGCGCCAGCGGTTCGACAGCCGCGCCTGCTCCACCCCGTACTCAAACAGCCGCCAGGACAGCCGGCTGTCCTCGCTCAGGGTCTGCGGATTGAACTGGTCGTTCAGCTGCAACAGCTGCCGCTCGGCCAGGGCCAACGACCGCGCCGCCGCCGCATCGGTATTGTCGTCCAGCCTGTCGTAATCGGTCTTCAGTCCCAGCGAGGTCATCTGCTGCGGCGACAGGGCGATCCGCTCCTGAAACGCCTGCTCAAAGAAGGCCGCCAGCCGCGCATCCTCGCTCTGCGTCGCAGCCGCCGGGGCCGCATGCCCGGCATGTCCGGCGTGCGGATCCTGCGCCGCCGCAGCGGAAGCCCCCGCCATCAGGGCAAGAACAGCGGCAGACGAAACGAGCAGACGACGCATGGGAACCCTCGGGGAAACTCAGGCCACGACCATCCCTGAGCGAAGCCCGGTGCGCAAGGTGCGGGCCTCACCGAAACCGTGTCTTCCCGCCCCGTATAATCTCGCCCCTCCCGACCCCGTTTTCACCCTTCCCGACCCCTGTCGCCGGAAATCATCCATCGTCCCTCGCGGCGGAGGTAAAATGATCCGTCGCCGCCTCCGAAAAGCGGCGCAGGTCTTTGACAACAAGGATTTACGGCGGCTCCGACGCAGGAGCGGTCGACAGGAACGGCCGCCGGGAAGGCGCTCAACCCGCGCAATTCCGGACCAGCGTCACGCCATTCCGGTACACGATGTCTTCTCGCCCCTTGTACAGGGGTTGAGCCCTTGTGATCCCGGCCGGAACGAAGATCGCTTTTGTCATCCCCGACGGAGCGAAGCGGAGATCGCCCTTGTCATCCCCGACGAAGCGAAGCGGAGATCGCCCTTGTCATCCCCGACGGAGCGAAGCGGAGATCGGGGACGGCAGATGACATCCCCCATGTCCCTCCCGGACAGCCCGCTTGGGCTGAGCCGGGAGACGGGCGGAGGCCTCTCCGGTCTTCGGACTCGCGACGCTGCCCAAGGGGCAAGCCCTGCCTTCTGTGCAATGGCAGCCTTGCTCCCGGCTCAGCCCAGGCGGGCTGTCCGGGAGGTCAATGAAGAGGGTGCCTCAATCGTCCCGGCTCTCCGCTTCGCTTCGGCCGGGATGACAACCGCAATCCCGGACTCACCAGCTCCCGGTGTTGGGCATGGAGATCCAGGGCTCGGCCGGGGTCAGGGCGGCACCCTCCTGCAGCAGTTCGATGGAAATGCCGTCGGGCGAGCGGACGAAGGCCATGCGGCCGTCGCGGGGCGGCCGGTTGATGACGACGCCGCCGTCCATCAGCCGCTGGCAGGCGGCATGGATGTCGCCGACCTTGTAGGCCAGATGGCCGAAATTGCGGCCGCCGGCATAGGGCTGGGGGTCCGGATCCCAGTTGAAGGTGAGTTCAACTTCCGGCGACCGGTCGGCGTCCGACCGGTCCCGGTCCGCCGGGGCGGCCAGGTAGACCAGGGTGAACCGCCCCGCCTCACTCTCGGTCCGCTTCATCTCCTCAAGGCCCAGCAGCTCGCAATAGAAGCGCAGCGAGGCGTCGAGGTCGGTGACCCGGACCATGGTGTGCAGATAGCGCATCGGGATTTCGTCCGGGGGCAGGGGCGGGGGGACGGCCTGTATAGCGACCCTCCGCCGCGACGGCGACTCACCGGCGGTTTCGGGCTGGCGCATCCCCGGCGTTTTCCCGATAACGACCCCGCCTGCCCCGATGAGATCGAGCCCATGATCCAGACCGAGACCCCACACATCGACAATCCGAAACAGAGCTTCACCGCCCTGGTGGCCGGTCTGGCGGCCATGAGCGGGCCTGAGGGCATGACCCTGCGGGAGATCCGCGATGAGCTGGACGAGCGCGGCTTCGGCCTGATGATCCTGATCCTCGCCATCCCCTGCCTGGTGCCGGCCCTGTACGGCGTGCCCCAGATCGTCGGCATCCCGATCCTGCTGCTGGCGGGGCAGATGCTGGCCGGCCGGATCGAGCCCTGGCTGCCCGAGGCCGTCCTGAAGCGCCGGGTTTCAAAGGCCTGGCTGGATCGCATGGCCGACTTCGCCACCAAACGGATGGGCTGGTTCGAACGTCTCTCGCGGCCGCGCCTGACCCTGTTCACGGTCGGCTGGGCCGAACGGGTGGTGGCCCTGTTCATGATCCTCGCGACCGTGACCATCGTCCTGCCCATGACCAATACGGTGCCCTCGGTCGCCCTGACCCTGATGGCCGTGGGGCTGATCCAGCGCGACGGCCTGTTCGTCCTGGCCGGAGCGGCCGTGGCGACCGGCTGGGCCACGGCCCTGGCGACGGTCGCGGTCGGCTTCTACGTCGGCGCCGGCTGGGCCGTCTCGCTGATCGCGCGCTTCGCCGGCTAAGCGCATCGACGCGAGCGTCTGCCCCCGCTATGAACGTCGTCCGATGAGAGGCCTTTATCGACTCCTGACGCGGTGGTGGACCGCCTTCGCCCTTGCGGCCTCGCTCGCCCTGCTGGGCGCGGCGCATGCGTTCGAGCGGTTCGGAGGGCTCGCCCCCTGCAACCTCTGCCTCAAGCAGCGCGAGGTTTACTGGGGTGCGGTCGCCATCGCCCTGGTGGCCACCCTCTGGCATGTGATCAGCCGCGGCAGCCGCGGTACGCCGCGCATCGCCGCCTTCCTGCTCGCCGTAGTCTTCGCGACCGGGGCTGTGACGGCCGTCTTCCACATGGGCGGGGAGATGAAATGGTGGGAACTGCCCGCAACCTGTTCCGGCGGCGGCGACATCAATCTCGAGGGACTGGCCGCCCTGGCGCTCGGCACCGGTCCGGTCGAAAAGATCGTCCTGTGCGACGCGGTGACGTGGCGCTTCCTCGGCCTGTCCATGGCAGGGTGGAACGCCCTGATCTCGACCGCCCTGGCTGTGTTCAGCCTGCTCGCCGCAAAGAGGCCCAAGGATGCCCGCGCTCCCCGAAACTGAGCCCCTCGCGACCGGGCGACCGGAAGCCGATCCGGCAGGCCATCGCCGCATCCCCCTGGCCCGCCCCGGTCGGGGTGCCAGCCAGCGCCGTCGCGCAGAGATCCTGCGCGTCGACCACGCCGGAGAATACGCCGCCGTCCACATCTACCGGGCCCAGCGGGCGGTGTTCGAGGGCCGCGCCGGCCGCGAGAGCATCGCGGCCGACATGGGCGAAATGCAGGCCCAGGAGGCCGTCCACCTGGCCCGGTTCGACGCCCTGCTGAACGCCGAGCGGGTGCGCCCGACCATCATGACGCCGGTCTGGCGGCTGGCTGCCCTGGCGCTGGGGACCGGCACGGCCCTCATGGGCGAGAAGGCCGCCCACGCCTGCACAGAGGCGGTCGAGAGCGTGATCGGGGAGCACTACGCCGATCAGATCGCCGAACTGAAGGATCGGGATCCGGCCTTGGCTGCCGAGCTGTCGGTCTTTCGCGATGAGGAACTGGCCCACCATGACCACGCCGTCTCCCATGGCAGCCGGGACGCGCCGGGTTACGATCTGCTGAGCACGGTGATCAAGGCCGGCTGCCGGGCGGCCATCAAGATCAGCGAACGCTTCTGATCTCCCGCCCGGGTTGCGAAGTTCGACCTGTGCGGCAATATTCTGACAAAAGGTCGCTGGAGAGCCTGATGTTGTCGCCCGTCGTTTTGTTCGCCTCTCTCGCCCTTGTGCAGCAGGCGCCCGCGGCTCCCGCCACCGCTCAACCGGCCCCGGGCGCCCAGACCGAGGCTTCCGCAACGCCGCCTGCCGGTGCCGCCCGACCGGCCGCGGCCACCGCCCAGGTCTGCCGGACCGAGGCTGTGACCGGCTCGCGCTTCGGCCGCCGGGTCTGCCGCAGCGCGGTCCAGACCGACGAGGATCGCGCCGCCAGCCGCGAGATGCTCCGTCAGATGCAGGGGGCCCGGGTCCCGCCGTCGGGCTGAGGCTCACGCCGCCTTGCGCCGGCGACCGGGTGCCGCCTTCGGCTCACCCTCGAAAAGCTCGGCCAGTTTCTCGGTCATCACACCGGCCAGTTGCTCGACGTCGACGATGGTGACCGCCCGTCGATACCAGCGGGTGACGTCATGGCCGATGCCGATAGCGATCAGCTCGACCGGCGAGCGCGTCTCGATCTCGGCAATCACCTGCCTCAGATGCTTGTCCAGATAGAGGGCGGCATTGGCCGACTGGGTGGAATCGTCGACGGGCGAACCGTCCGAAATGACCATCAGTATGCGCCGCGCCTCCGTCCGGCCCAGCAGCCGTTCGTGCGCCCAGGTCAGGGCCTCGCCGTCGATGTTTTCCTTCAGCAGCCCTTCGCGCATCATCAGGCCGAGGTTCTTCTTGGCCCGCCGCCAGGGCGAATCCGCCGCCTTGTAGATGATGTGGCGCAGGTCATTCAGCCGCCCGGGACTGGCCGGCTTGCCCGCCGTGATCCAGGCCTCACGCGCCTGCCCGCCCTTCCAGGCGCGGGTGGTGAACCCCAGGATCTCGACCTTGACCCCGCACCGCTCCAGCGTCCGCGCCAGAATGTCGGCGCAGACCGCCGCCACCATGATCGGTCGCCCGCGCATCGAACCGGAATTGTCCAGCAACAGCGTCACCACCGTATCGCGGAACGGGCTTTCGCTCTCGGCCTTGAAGCTCAGCGGACTGGTGGGATCGGTGATGATCCGGGTCAGGCGGGCCGTGTCCAGCACCCCTTCCTCAAGGTCAAAATGCCAGCTGCGGTTCTGCTGCGCCATCAGCCGGCGCTGCAGCTTGTTGGCCAGTCGCGAGACGACCGAGGACAGGGCCGTCAGCTGTTGGTCCAGCAGGGCGCGCAGTCGCTCCAGTTCATGGGGGTCGCACAGATCGGCGGCGTCGATCACCTCGTCAAAGGCGGTGGTGAAGACCCGGTAGGCATCAATGCTCCGACCATCGTCGGCCGTCTGCTGCCGGTTGGGCAGGGCCCCCTCATTGACGTCAGGCCCTTCGTCCGAGGCCTCTCCTTCGGGGTCGCCGGCCGAGCCGTCGGGCCGGGCCTCACGCTCATCGCCCTGCGACGAGTCATCTGCGGAGCCATCCATGGTCTGGCCTTCGCCGCCGCCGGCGTCGTCTTCCTCATCCTGATCATCGGCGGCATCCGGCGACCGGGGATCGGCCTCGTCCTCCCCCTGTTCGTCCGAGACGTCATCGCCGCGCCCGTCACCGGGATCGAGATCCAGCGCCCGCAGCACGTCCTTCAGCCGGGTCGCGAAGGCGACCTGGTCGTCGGCCACCTCGGCCAGGGCGTTGAGTTTGGCCCCGGCCTTGTCCTCCATGGACGTGCGGACGAGATCCAGCATGGCGGCGGCACCGTCCGGCGCGCGCTGGCCGGTCAGACGCTCGCGCACCAGCAGGGCCACCGCCTCGGCCACGGGCACCCGCTCAGCCTCGGTGACCCTCAGGGCCCCCATCTTTTCCAGCCGGGTCAGGAGGGCCGCACCCATATTGGCCCGCACCCCGGCCAGGGACTGCGAGCCGACCGCCTCGACCCGCGCCTGCTCCACCGCCTCGAAAACATCCGCGGCCAGGCTGTCGAGCGGCCGCAGCCGGGCGTGCAGGGTCTCATCGTGATTGGCCAGCCGCAGCGCCAGCCGGTCGGCCTGGCCGCGCAGGGTCGCGCTCTCGGGCCCACCCGGATCGCGCGGCGGGTGTGGCAGGGTCAGGACACCGTTGGAAAGCTTCGGCCCGTCTGAGCCGAACACCACCTCAAGCTCGGACTGCTCCGCCAGCGCCCGCGCCGCATGGGCGAGGGCGCGCTTGAAGACGTCTGCGGGGGTCTCGGCGGCGGCCATGGATTTCCCTAGCCGGTCGCTATCGGTCGCGAAAGGCTCAGGCCGCGTTGGCGGCTTTGGAGGCGGCGGCCTTCAGCTTTTCCTGATGCGCCCGCATGCCGGTGGCGATCAGTTCGGCGGCCTCGCCGGCGTCGCCCCAACCCTTGACCGTGACCGACTTGTTCTTCTCCAGATCCTTGTAGCGGGTGAAGAAATGCTCGATCTGCTCGACCATGATGGTCGGCAACTGACGGTAGCTGGCGATGTCGGTGTAATAGGGGTTCAGCTTGTCGACCGGCACGGCGAGGATCTTCTCGTCGCCTCCGGCCTCGTCTTCCATCTTCAGCACGCCGATCGGGCGCGAGCGGATGATACAGCCCGGCACCACCGGCGTCGGATTCAGCACGATCACATCGCAGGGATCACCGTCGTCCGACAGGGTGTGCGGGATGAAGCCGTAGTTGCCGGGATAGTACATCGCCGTGTGCAGGAAGCGGTCGACGAACAGGGCACCGGACGCCTTGTCCATCTCGTATTTCACCGGCAGCCCCCCTTGCGGGATCTCGATGATGACATTGACGTCCCAGGGCGGATTGGGGCCGACGGGAATGGCGTCGATATTCATGGCGCGCTCGATTATTGTGCAGTGCGATACGAAAGTGGCGGGCGTGATAGGCGCGGGTCGCGGCGGAAGCAAGGCGGGAGGCGCCGCGCCTGACACACGCCGCTTGAGCGCGAGGCCCCGGTGCCTCACGGTGCCGGTGTGATGAGGAGGCTGCGATGACACTGTTCGACTGGCTGGCGCTGGCTCTCTTTATGCTCTGCTGGCTCGGCTATGGCCCGCTTCTGACCCTCCTGGCCCAACGCAGCGGTACTCTGAACGCTGACATGCTGGTCGTTCGCCGGGTGTGGATGACGGCCATGACTCACCGTGAGATCCGTCTCGTCGACAGCAATCTTTTGGGCCACACGATCAATTCCGGCGGCTTTTTCGCCTCGACCAACCTGCTGCTCATCGCGGCCGTGGCCAGCGTCCTGTTCGGTGGGGAACAGGCGATGCAGGGGTTCGCCTCGGTCGGTGCGGAGGCCGTACCGACGAAGCTGCTGGTCGCCAAGCTGGCCCTGGTACTGCTCTGCCTCGCCCGCGGACTGCTGGATTTCATCTGGTCGATCAGACAGTTGAACTACGCCCTGGCCCTGATCGGTGCCGCGCCCGAGGTGCATACCGAGGCCGACCGGGTCGCGCTCGGCGACGCCGCCGCCGATCTGCTGAACCCGGCGCTGAATGCCTTCAGCCAGGGCGTGCGAGGCTACTATTTCGCCCTGGCGGCGGCGGCCTGGCTGTTCGGACCGCTCTGGCTGGCGCTCGGCGTGGCAGCCGCATTCTGGCTGATGGTCTGGCGACAGGCCGGATCACCGGCTGCGCGCGCCATTCGCAGCGCCCGCCGGCTGCTGGAGCGGACCTGAGCCGTCCGGCGGCCAGGTATTTCTTGAACGCAGTTGCGAGATAAACGCTTGACGATTTGTGCGCTGCAACCTAGCTTGAGGTCTGACGCTTTCGGGCGTCGTGCCCGTCTGGGCGTTTCCTCCCTATAGACTTCATGCCGCGCCTTCGGGCGCGGCTTTTTTTATGCCCCCGCCAACAGGTCAGCGATGACCCGCGCCACGCCCTTTTCCGTGCGCGACCAGCCGGGTCCCGGTGCCCGGGCCTGCTCGTCGAAATAAAGGGCCCGGTTCAGCTCGATCTGGATGGCGTGAAATCCCTCGGACGGACGTCCCCATCGCTGGGTGGTCCAGCCCCCGGCATAGGGCTGGTTCAGCGCCACCCGCCAGCCCAGGGCCTCGAACGCCCGGCGCAGACGTCGAGTCAGCCCGGCCTCGCAGGACGACCCGTGACGGTCACCGAGGACCACATCCGGCCCTCGGGCCCCGCCCACGCCTTGCGTGGCCCGCGCGGGCATCGAATGCCAGTCGACCAGCACGGCCTCGCCATGTCGCGCCCGCGCCGCCTCCATTCCGGCGGCAAGCTGCTGATGATAGGGCGAATGCGCTCGCAGAATCCGGTCATGGGCCTCGGCCAGCGACAGACGCCGGTCATAGAGTGCCCGCCCGTCGCCCGCCAGCCGGGGAATGACGCCATACCCCGCTGCCGTCCGGGCCGAAACCGGTCCATCGGCGAGGCCTTCGATCAGGACAGGGTCCAGATCGGCCGGATCACGGTTCAGATCGACCCAGGCGCGGCCGAACCGGCCGAGGACCACCATCGCACCCCCGGCAACGCCGGATGCGATCAGCCGATCCACCAGGGCGTCCTCGGCGCTGCGCAAGCCGGCCTCGTCCAGAGCCGGATCGCGGCCCATCTCCGGCGGATAGATCGTACCCGAATGGGGTGAGGCGAAGACAAAGCGACCGGGTGTCTGCGGACGCAGAACGACAGACGCCTCACCACCCTCGACCTCCGTTTCGCCCCGGTTCTCATCCATGCTGATGCCTTACCCTTTTTCACCCCGGCCTTCACAGCCGGTGGCCGCCCGGAACCCCTGATTTTCATGGCGGGTTTACCAGTCGCGGCGTAGCCTTCCGGAAAGACCATCGGGGAACGACATGGCGCGCATTCTACTGGCCGAGGACGATCACTCGCTCCGCGGCTTCCTGACCCGGGCGCTCGAACGCGCCGGCCATTCCGTGGTCGATTGCGAGAATGGCGACGACGCCATCGAGGCGCTGGATCAGGGTCCGTGGGACCTGCTGCTGACCGACATCGTCATGCCCGGTGCCGACGGGATCGAGGTGGCTCGCGTCGCCGCCGCCCGCCAGCCCGGCATACGCATCATGTTCATCACCGGCTTCGCCGCCGTGGCCCTGTCGGCCGCCCAGGCCAGCCCCCAGGCCAAGGTGCTGGCCAAACCCGTCCACCTGCGTGACCTGGTCGGTGAGGTCGAGCGGATGGTCGCCGCCTGATTTCAAACCGCACCGGGTCGAAAAGGCGCAGCCATTTGACCGCAGCCCTCCGGGAAAGCCCCTTGCGGTCGGCGGGTCCCAGGGGTTATAGACCCGTCCTTCCCGTTCCGGACCCGTCTGGAACCGTCTTGGCGGATGCGTAGCTCAGCGGGAGAGCACCTCGTTGACATCGAGGGGGTCACAGGTTCAATCCCTGTCGCGTCCACCATTCCTTTCCCTGCGGTCCTGGATGCCTCCGGTGACGACGACCGGGCTGGACCGGAACGGCGCGGCGACGCATTACAGGCCTCATGTCCGACCTGTTTCCCGACCCCTCCCCTGCCGACTGGCGCGGTCTGGCCGAAAAGGCCCTGAAGGGCCGATCGCTGGAAAGTCTGGTTCACCTCGACTCCGACGGCCTGGCGATCCGGCCCCTCTATGCCGCCGCGACCGGTGGTGCGGCCCTGTCGGCGCCCCGACCGTCAGATGCCGAGGGACGCGCCTGGGATGTCCGGACCCTGGTCGAGGGCGAAGACCCGGCGACCGTCAACACCGCCGTCCTCGCCGACCTTGTGGGCGGGGCGGCCTCGGTGCTGCTGAAGGGGGCCGTTCTGGCCGACTCCGAACCCCTCGGCCGCGCGCTGGACGGCGTCGCCCTGGAGCTGGCACCGGTCGGACTGGACGCCGGGATTGACGGACCGGAGGCGGCCAATGCGCTGGCGGTTGCGGCCAAGGGCTCACCCCGCGCCCGGCTCATGTTTCACATGGACCCGCTCTCGGCCTTCGCGGAAGCCGGCATGGCCCCGCGAGCGATCGACGAACATCTGCTGCTGGCCGCCAATACGGCGGCCCGCCATGCCGGAGCCTATCCCGAGGCGACCTTCTTTCTGGCCGGCGGGCGCGTCGTGCACGAGGCGGGCGGGTCGATCGGACAGGAACTGGGGTTTGCCGCGGCCAACGCCGCAGCCCTCGTCAAGGCCGCGGTGGCGGCGGGCATGACGGTCGAGGCAGCGCTGAAGGGCACCGTCCTCGGCGTCTCGCTGGATCAGGAATACTTTGACGGCCTCGCCAAGGTCAGGGCCCTGCGGCTGATGTGGCGTACCCTCACGCGGGCCTTCGGGATCGAGACTCCGGCCGTGATCGAGGCGCGATCCTCGCGGCGGATGCTGTCGGCGCACGATCCCTGGCCCAACCTGCTGCGCCTGGCGGCCGCGGGTTATGCCGGGGCGGTCGGCGGGGCCGACGCCGTGGTGCTGGACGGTCTTTCCCGCGCCAATGGCCGTTCCGACGCCTTCGCCCGGCGGCAGGCCCGCAACACCCAGGCCGTGCTGATGGAAGAAGCCCATCTCGGCCGGGTCGATGATCCGGCCGCCGGGTCGTGGTTCCTCGACGCCCGCACCCGGGATCTCGCGGAGGCCGGATGGGCCGAGTTCCAGCGGATCGAGGGCGAGGGCGGGCTGATCGGCTCCCTGAGGGCCGGCAGCCTGCAGGGCCGCGTGGCCGCCGCCCGCGCCGAACGCGAAGCCGCACTGGCGACCGGCGCCTCCCAGCTGGTGGGGGTGACGAAATTCGTCGATCCCGCGCCCCGGCCTGCGCCGTTTGAGGCGGATCCCGCCCCGGTCTACCCCGGCGGCGGCGACGTTTGCGATCCATTGATCCCGATCCGCTTCGCCGCGCCGTTCGAGACGCAGCAGCGGGAGGCCGGCCAATGAGCTTCCCCGATTTCGCAAAGGTCCAGCTCGACCTCGGCCCGACCGGTCCCGGTCCTGCACGTGACGCCTGGCAGACGCCCGAGGGCTTGACCGTCGCGACCGCCTATGGTCCCGACGCCATCGAGGGGCTCGACTTCATCCACGGCCTGCCCGGCATCGCCCCCTTTGTGCGTGGCCCCTATCCGACCATGTATGCGGGTAATCCCTGGACCATCCGCCAGTATGCCGGCTTCTCGACCGCCGAGGCATCCAACGCCTTCTATCGCCGCAACCTCGCCGCCGGTCAGAAGGGGCTGTCGATCGCCTTCGACCTGGCGACCCACCGGGGTTATGACTCAGACCACCCGCGGGTGAAGGGCGATGTCGGCATGGCCGGCGTGGCCATCGACAGCATCCATGACATGCGTACCCTGTTCGACGGCATTCCGCTGGACCAGATGTCGGTGTCGATGACCATGAACGGCGCCGTCCTGCCGATCCTGGCCCTCTATGTCGTCGCCGCCGAGGAACAGGGCGTGCCGCACGCGGCCCTGACCGGGACCATCCAGAACGACATCCTCAAGGAGTTCATGGTCCGCAACACCTACATCTATCCGCCAGAACCCTCGATGCGGATCGTGTCGGACATCTTCGCCTGGACCGCAGAGCACACGCCGAAATTCAACTCCATCTCGATCAGCGGCTACCATATGCAGGAGGCCGGGGCCTCGGCCGATCTGGAGCTGGCCTACACCCTCGCCGACGGCGTCGAATATCTGAAGGCGGGCGTGGCGGCGGGCATGGACGTGGACCGGTTCGCGCCCCGGCTCAGCTTCTTCTGGGCCATCGGCATGAACTATTTCATGGAGGTGGCCAAGCTGCGCGCCGGTCGCCTGCTGTGGGCCGAGGCCGTGTCGAAATTCGGCGCAAAGGACCCCCGCTCCCTGTCGCTGCGCGCCCACTGCCAGACCTCCGGCTGGTCGCTGGCGGCGCAGGATGTGTTCAACAATGTGCCCCGCACCATGGTCGAGGCCATGGCCGCGGCCGGCGGCCAGACCCAGAGCCTGCACACCAATGCCCTGGACGAGGCCCTGGCCCTGCCGACCGACTTCTCGGCCCGGATCGCCCGCAACACCCAGCTGCTGCTGCAGATGGAGACCGGCCTGACGAAGGTCATCGATCCCTGGGGCGGCAGCTTCTATGTCGAACGCCTGACACACGAACTGGCCAGCAAGGCCCGCGTCCTGATGGCCGAGGTCGAGGCCCTGGGCGGCATGGCAAAGGCCATCGAGGCCGGCGTGCCCAAGATGCGGATCGAGGAAGCCGCGGCCCGGACGCAGGCGCGGATCGACACGGGCCAGCAGACCGTCGTGGGGGTGAACCGCTATCTGTCAGACGCGGTCGACGATATCCCCATGCTCAAGGTCGACAACGCCGCCGTGCTCGCGGCCCAGATCGACAAGCTGAAACGCCTGCGCGCCGAACGCGATGAGGCGAAGACGCAGGCCGCCCTCGACGCCCTGACCGAGGGCGCCAGGGGGAATGCCAATCTGCTCGAACTGTCGGTCCGGGCGGCCCGCGCCTTTGCGACCGTCGGCGAGATTTCCGATGCGCTGGAAGCCGCCTTCGGCCGCCATGTGGCGACGGTGAAGACCGCGCGCGGCGTCTATGCCCGCGAGGCCGGGAACGATCCGAAGATCTCACGCGCGCGCGACATGGTCGCCGCCTTCGTCGACAACGACGGGGGACCGCCGCGCATCCTGATCGCCAAGCTTGGCCAGGACGGCCACGACCGGGGCCAGAAGGTCATCGCCACCGCCTATGGCGACCTGGGACTTGAGGCCACCGCCGGGGCGCTGTTCCAGACCCCGGCCGAGGCCGCACGCGACGCCGTGGCCGCCAATGTCCACGCTGTCGGTGCCTCATCCCTGGCAGCCGGCCACCTGACGCTCGTGCCGGAACTCAAGGCCGAGCTGGAGAAGCTGGGACGTCCCGACATCATGATCGTGGTCGGCGGCGTCATCCCGCCGTCGGACATCCAGACCCTGATCGACATGGGTGCCGCCGCCGTCTATCCGCCCGGCTCGGTGGTCGCCGACACAGCCATCGATCTGATCGACAAGCTCAACCAGCGCCTCGGCTACGCCCAGAGACTCTAGGGCCGGTGACGCGGTGGCAGGGCGGCGATCTCTTCGGCCGTCAGTTTGCGGCTGACCCGAACGCGGCAGACCGAGGTCTGGGACGTCGATCCCGGCACCACGATCCGGGCCCAGTCGTCCGTGCACAGCCGCTCGCTGACCATGCCGCCGTCCGGAATCAGGGCCATCTGGACGGCAAAATCCATGTCCGGGCAGCCGCCGACGGCGTTCAGCTCATAGACGTCGTTACGGCCCACCCGCAGGAAGACCTGATCCGGGCGGCCCTGTTTGAAATTATCGACCTGGCGGACGCTGAAACACTGGCGGGCGCGCGGCGGCGCGGCTCCGGCCATGTCGTCGCCCGCGACAGGCGCGCAGGACGCCGCAAACGTCAGGAGGCCGAGAGCGGCGAAGGCGAGGGTGCGCATGGGGTTGGTCTCCTCAAGGAACCGGACGCTCAAACCTCCACCCTGCCGACCGGTTGCGCAAGGGTCGCAAGGGCGGCGGTTCGCAAGGGCGAGATACGGGTGGCCAGGTCTGCCGGCAATGGCGACGGTGCCCCCGTCGCCAGGGCCGCGACGTGCTCGGCCAGCAGGGGCGCAACGCAGAAGCCGCGCGAACCAAGCCCGCCGAGCATGAACAGGCCGTCGGTGCCCGGCACCGCCCCGGCCAGCGGCAGCCGGTCAGGCGTGGTCGCGCGCACCGCCGTCCGGGCCTGAACCGGACCGGCCGCTGCGATCCGCGCCGCCAACTCCGGCAGACGGGACGCGACCGTCTCCAGATTGCGCGCCGTGGCCTCGTCCGAGGGCCCGCCGTCGGTCTCGCCCCGGTCATGGGTCGCGCCAAACAGCAGGCCGGACCCCGTTGGAACGGCATAGCCCCCCCAGGCGACCGGGCCTGTCTGAACACCCTCTACCCAATTCGCCTGACCGCGGACCGGTGCCAGCGCCAGACACGGGATCAGCCCCGCGCTCCCCCAGCCGGCCGCGACCACCACGATCCCGGCCTCCAGGACGACGGCGTCTGTCGCATCCCGCAGCTGCCAGCCGCCTTCGGTCGCCTCGATCCGTACAACGGTGGCGGTGATCCGTTCCGCCGGACCCAGCCAGGCCTCAAGCACGGCGGCAGGTCGGACCGCCATGGCATCGCGCATCCACAGGCCGCCGCACCCCACCGGCTCGCCCAGACCGGCGGCGCAGGCGGCGGCATCGCGAACCTCCATCGCCCCGTCGGCCCAGATCGGCTGACCCGCGACCCTGGCGTAGCGCACGGCGTCACGGGGCATCTGTTCAAGCTGGAGCACGCCTGTCCCGACCACGGCTCCGGGCAGGGGGGCGTACAGGGCCGCCGCCCGCGACAGCGCCTGGGCATGGAGCGCGGCGATCCCGGCATCCCCGGCATCGAGCCGCGGGGTCACAAGCGCCGTGGGAAAGCCGGAGGCTCCGGCACCGGACCCCTCGGCCTCAATCACCGTCGCTGGCACGCCGAGCGCGGCGAAGGCCCGCACCAGCGCTGCCCCCGCGATCCCGGCCCCGATCACCGCCACCGACGGGATCCGGGGTGAGTCGGCGGCGGGGCCCGGCAGGCGCGCTTCCAGCCGTTCCCGCTTTCGTCCGTGGCCCGGGCGCTTGTCGACGGAGAAGCCCCGCCCGGACAGCCCCCGGCGTACGGCTCCGGCAACCGTGAAGGTCGCGGCCCGTGCACCCGGAGCCGATCGGGCCGCGATGCCGTCCAGCACCGCGTCCGACCACATCTCCGGATTGGTCGAGGGTGCAAAACCGTCGAGGAACCAGGCGTCCGCCTGTCCCGTCCACTGCGACAGGGCCCAGCCGACATCGCCGATCGCCAGGTCCAGCGTTGCATTGAAGTCGGGCAGGTCAAGGCGATGAAACCCCGGCGTCGCCTGGGGCCACACATCCAGCAGCGCCTGCGTCACGCTGGCCAGTTCCGGCCAGGCTTCCAGGGCGCGCCCGGCCTCTTCGCGGCCCAGCGGGAAGCCTTCCACCGAGAAGACGCTCAAATGCCCCTCAGCCGGCCCCTCACGACGCCACAGGTCCAGCAGGGCCGCAATGTTCAGCCCCGTGCCGAACCCCAGTTCAGCCACACAAAATCGACGGCGCCCCGCCCATGCCGTCGGCAGGCCGCACCCCGCGAGGAAGACCGCGCGCGCTTCGGCCAACCCGTCCTGCTGCGAGAAATAGACATCGCCGAATCGCCCCGAACGCGGCGAACCGTCCTCAGTCCAGATCAGTTGGGGCGCGCGGTCTTCAACCATTGGCCACGGCCTATACGGCCTGGGCTGCGGCGCAACGAAAAAGGACCGCTCCGAAGAGCGGCCCCTGTCCGTCGGCGCTAGCCGTTGGTCAGCTTTCGGTGCCGGGTCTAGTGGGCTGCCGCCGGAGCGGCCGGCGCAGCTGCTGCTGCGGGGGCCGGGGTGGCCGCCGCTGCGGCCGGAGCGGTGCCACCGGCGGCCGCGGGCGCGAGTTCCGCCGCGGCGGCGGCATCCGCAGCGGCCCTGGCGTCAGCTGCAGCCTGGTCGATGCTGGTGTTGGCGGCGGCCGGGTCGGCCACGCCGGCCGCCTCGGCGGCTTCGGTCGAGGCGCCTTCGGCCTTTTCCTCGGCCTTCTGGCAGGCGGACACGGTCAGAGCCGCGGCGGCGGCCACGATCAGGGCGGTGATACGCATCGGATGGCTCCTTTGAAATCGGTGGACGGGGACGTCCCGGGGCACTGGATAACGAGCGCCGGCGAACCCCTGCAAGTTAAATAGCGCCCATCTGCCGCGCGCTCCTGCGCACCGGACAAGGAAAAAGGGCCGCCCCTTTCGGGACGGCCCTTCCTTCATCAGGCCCGAAGGCCCGAATGATGTCGCTCGTATTAGTGAGCGGCGGCCGGGGCAGCGGCGTCGGCAGCCGGAGCGGCAGCGGCGTCGGCGGCCGGGGCGGCAGCGGCGTCGGCAGCCGGGGCAGCGGCGTCAGCAGCCGGGGCCATGGCGGCGTCGGCAGCCGGGGCTTCAGCAGCGGCGTCAGCGGCCGGAGCTTCTTCAGCCTTGTCGGCGGCGGGGGTGCAGGCGGCCAGGGCCAGAGCGGCGACCGAAGCGGCGACCAGAGCGGTGATGCGCATAGTTTTATTCCTTCAGAAGGGTCAAACGAGGTCATGAACTCCTCGCAGTTCCGGAGATAACGGGAACGTGAGCGAAAGCCAAGCCCAATTCTCACGTATTCGTGAACCGGTGTGATCGGCAGGGCGAAACAGCGACCGTATCGTCTTCGCGCCTGTCGCGCTTCCGGCGTGGGGGTCAGCGAATCTCGCGAGTCGCGAAGACTTCCCCCGTCCGGCGAATCGTTCCGGCTGATGCCGGGGCCGTCGCCGGATCAGACCCTATTCAGACCGGTCAGGCGTCCGTCGGCGCAGCGGACAGCGATTCTTCCATCTCGAGGAAGGACGGCTGGGCCGAGGAGGGAATGTCGCCGCGGCCGATTTCGACAGAGATCTGGGCGGCATTGCCGTGCAGATGGGCGACCAGCACCGACCGGATGATCTTGTAGTAGGCGCCCTCCTCATCAACGATCTGGGTCAGGCGCGCCGCCAGCGGACCCACCAGGCCATAGGCCAGGAAGACGCCCAGGAAGGTACCGACCAGGGCGCCGCCGATCATGCCGCCCAGCACCTCAGGCGGCTCGGTGATCGCCGCCATGGTCTTGATCACCCCCAGCACGGCCGCGACGATGCCCAGCGCCGGAAGGGCGTCGGCCATGTTCTGCAGCGCATGCGCCGGCCCGAGGGCCTCGTGGTGATGCTTCTCCAGCTGCTTTTCCATGACATCCTCGATCTGGTGAGGATCCTCGAGGTTCATGGTCATCATCCGCAGGGTGTCGCAGATGAAGTCGGTGGCGAAATGGTCCTTCAGCACCTTTGGATATTTCTGGAAGATGGTGCTGTCGCCCGGCTTTTCGATGTGGCTTTCGAGGGCGATGACACCCTTTGATTTCATCGTCTTCGTGAGCTGGAACAGCAGGCTCAGCAGGTCCTTGTAGTCCTGCTTCTTCCATTTGGGCCCGGCGAAGACCTTGCCCAGACCACCACCCACACCCTTGAGGGTCCCAACCGAGTTGGACATGACCAGCGCCGCCACCGCGGATCCGCCGATCATCATCATCTCATAGGGCAGGGAGTGCAGGATCACGCCCATCTTGCCGCCGGCGATAGTGTAACCGCCGAACACCATGCCGAACAGGAGGACAATGCCGATGATCTGGAACATGAAAAGCCGGGGCGTCCTGAGCGTGGGAGGCCCGCACCTTCGCTGTTATTGATTAAGGGGCGGTTGCGAACCGCGCCCTAGAAGCGGGTTTCGCCGTTCATGATCGCCGTGCGCGCCGCCTCGCTTAATCTGGCGTAGCCATTCTTTCCGCCCCGGACGTAGAGGGGACCGTCGATCCTGTCCGGATCAAACCCGTCTGCGACCAGATCGACCTTCTTGTATTTGAAGGTTCCGGTGGTGTCGGCCGCCTTGATCAGACGCACGAAGGCGGGGCGCGCATAGGCCGGCAGCTCCCGGTCGACCCAGTCGGCGAAAGGTTTGGCGGCGAAACGACCCTCGACGACCAGGGCGACCATGCCGGCCTTGCCCTCATGTCCCGGCACCGGAACACCATAGGCGATGACCTCTTTCACACCCGGCGCGTCGGTCAGCCGTTGTTCAACCTCGGCGGTCGAGACGTTCTCGCCCTTCCAGCGGTAGGTGTCGCCGATCCGGTCGATGAAATAGACATAGCCCTCGCTGTCCTGCTTCATCAGATCGCCGGTGCGAAACCAGCGGTCGCCGCGGACAAAGACGTCGCGCAGGATCTTCTTCTCCGAGGCCGCCTTGTCGGCATAGCCCGAATACGCGTGACGCGGATCGTCACCGATCCGGCCGATCGCCTCGCCGACCTCATTTGCCCTGACCAGCTGACACAGGCCGTCAGGGCCGCGAACCGGCTCCTCCGTCTCCAGGTCGAACCGGACAAGGCGGAAATTGATCTTGTTCTTCAGAAATCCCGGCACGCGGCCGATGGCGCCCGGCTTGCCGTCGAAATTGAACACCGAGACATTGCCCTCGGTCGAGCCGTAAAATTCGAAGATGTCCGGCACGGCAAACCGCTTCTGAAAGTCAGTCCAGACATCGGGCCTCAGACCGTTTCCGAAGGCCAGACGGAGCTTGTGCGACCGTTCGTCCGGGTTTTCGGGGCAGTTGACCAGATAGCGGCACAGCTCACCGATATAGACGAAAAGGGTGGCACCCGAGGCCTTTACGTCCGGCCAGAAATTCGTCGCCGAAAATCGTTTGCGCAGGACCAGCTGACCACCGTTCAACAGGGCCGGCCCCACGCCCACCAATCCGCCGGTCGCATGATAGAGGGGCAGGACGTTGAAGGTGACGTCCTTGCCCGTCGCGCCCGTCGCGCCTGCGAAGGCCCGCATATAGGTGCGCGCCCGGGCATGGGTGACCTTGGCGGCCTTTGGCAGGCCCGTGGTGCCGGAGGTGTAGATATAAAGGGCCGTATCGCGATTGGTCAGGCCCGCGCGGGCGGATCGGGCCGGGCGCACGGAAGAGCCGCTACGAACAGGCTTGTCGAGCCCACGCCGGGAATCCGCCTCGTCCTCATCACCCAGCCCCAGGACCCAGAGCATCAGGTTGCGCCCGGACAGGGCCCGTGCATCCTCGACGCGTTTCCAGCAATCCTCGTCCGACACCACCTGCGAGGCATTGGAAATGGAGAGGCAGTGGGCCAGGGCGTGGCCGGTCAGATTGGTGTTGATCAGGGCCGTAGCGACGCCGACCTTGGAAAACCCCAGCCAGGCGGCGATGTATTCGGCCCGGTTGAGCATCACCAGGGCGATGGTGTCCCCGCGCTTGAGCCGCCGACTCTGGGCCCAGTGGCCGAAGCGGTTGGCCATGGCGTCAAGCTCGCGATAGGTCACCGCGCGACGGTCGTCCCGGATCGCTATCCGCTCGCCAAACTGGTCAACGGCCTCTTCCCAGTCGTCACAGACCAGATCGGCACTGTCCAGCTCGACGGGCTTGATGCGCTTGAGCAGACGGCCCAGCCCCTTGGCGAAGCGCAGGTTGCGCTTGATGTTCGCCATCAGACCCATCGTCGTCATCGCTCCGCAGGCAGCCGCCCCTGTCCCGGTGATGAACAAGCCGCCCGTCCCGGTCAACCGGCAGGCGAATCACAGAAGCCTTTCCTTGCAAAAAGCCGCCGGTTTGTGCGTCGGCGTGGCGCCGATGCGGCGGTTCCGGGAGCGAACCCGCCGAAGTCTGACGGCCGCTTGTAGAACGCCACACGACAAGGCTTAATCACGCAACGCGGATTGGCGGCGCGGGGCCGGAACGATCCGGAGGGGACAAAACCGATGAAATATCTTCTGACTGCCGTCTGCGCCCTGGCGCTCGCCGGGCCCGTCGCGGCCCAGGACTTCAACGCCAGCCCGAACTATGGCGACATTTCCCTGGCACCCGGCTTTCAACCGGATCCGCATCTGGTCAGCCTGCGCGCCGGCGGCAGCATCAGCGCCACCAATGCCGGCAGCGGCTGCTCGGGCTATATCACCAACGCACCGGACTTCCGCTTCTACTGGAGCGGCAAGGGCTCGCTGAACATCATGATTTCGGTGCTTTCCCGAAGCGACACCACCCTGGTGGTGAACGGCCCGAACGGCGAATGGTACTGCGACGATGACTCGGGTGAAGACACCAACCCACTGGTCACCCTCGGATCAAATGCCGGTCGCTATGAAATCTGGGTCGGCACCTATGGCAGTGGCGATCCCCAACCGGCTGTCCTTTCGATCTCGGAAGTCGCCAGCTTCTGAAGCCGACCGCCCCGTTCCGGGCGGGCCTGAAACGGCAATACGGCTTAAGACAGACCCCGGCGGAGGGATCCGCCGGGGTTTTCATTGTTGATCGTCAGGCCGCAGGCGAGACCCGCCAGATCACATTGCCGACGTCGTCCGCCACCAGCAGCGCCCCCGCGCGGTCAAACTGCACACCGACCGGCCGGCCCATCGCCTGACCCTCTTCGTTGAGGAAGCCGGCCAGAAGGTCTTCCGGCAGCCCTGACGGAACCCCGCCCGCGAACGGCACAAAGATCACCCGATAGCCATTGCGCGGCGTGCGGTTCCAAGAGCCGTGCTGACCCACGAAGGCCCCGCCGCGATAACGGGCGGCAAACAGTCCGCCTTCGCCGAAGGTCAATCCCAGCGATGCCGTGTGCGCACCCAGGGCATAGTCGGGCCGCTGCGCCCGGGCGACCATCTCCGGATTGGCCGGTTCGACCCGCGCATCGACGATCTGGCCATAGTAGCTCCAGGGCCAGCCATAGAAGCCGTCCCGGGTCACCGAGGTCATGTAGTCGGGCACCAGATCATGGCCCAGTTCATCGCGCTCATTCACGGCGACCCAGAGCTTGCCGCTGTCCGGCTGCCAGGCCAGGCCGACGGGATTGCGCAGGCCGGACGCAAAGATGCGGCCCGCGCCGGTGGCGATGTCGATCTCATGGATGGCCGCGCGACCTTCCTCCTCGGCCATGCCGTGCTCGGCGATGTTCGAATTGGATCCCACGCCGACATACAGCCGCCGCCCGTCCGGGCTGGCGACCAGGCTCTTGGTCCAGTGGTGGTTCCGGCCCGCCGGCAAGGCCGCGAGCGTCCGCCCGGCCGCAGAAATCTGCGTCTGACCCGTCTGGTAGGGAAAGGCGACCACGGCGTCGGCATTGGCGACGTAAAGGGTCTGCCCGACCAGCGCCATGCCGAAGGGTGACCGCAGGTTTTCAAGAAACACCGTCCGCGTCTCGGCTTCGCCGTCCCCGTCGGCGTCACGCAGCAGGGTGATGCGGTCCGCGCTGGGGGCCCGGGCTCCCGCCCGTTTCATGACCAGCCCCTCAATCCAGCCCCGAAGCCCTCCCGACCGGCCCTCCGGCTTCGGCGGTGCATTGGATTCGGCGACCAGGATGTCGCCGTTGGGCAGGCGATAGAGCCAGCGCGGATGATCCAGTCCGGAAG
Organism: Brevundimonas sp.; assembly: GCF_027487935.1. GTDB lineage: Bacteria > Pseudomonadota > Alphaproteobacteria > Caulobacterales > Caulobacteraceae > Brevundimonas. Next base: position 63,501 of record NZ_JAIYCP010000010.1, on the reverse strand, counting down.
CGAACGCCTGCACCCGGAAGCCTCGGGCCGGCGTCGGCATACGCCCCTGTGGCCACCCCACGGCCTCGGCCACATTGACCCGCGGGAACAGCGACAGCTGGGGCGGCGGAAGGGTCGGGTTCGGGCCAAAGCCTGCCGCGGGATCCAGCGCCTCCCGGCCTCCGCAGCCCGCGAGCGCAAACGCCAGCAGGGAGGCGGCAAGGAAGACTCTCGGACGGATCATGGGACGGCCTTGAAGGAGCGGATCAGAACTCGGGGAATTCCAGACGGCTGACGTCATAACCCAGCGCCGCCGCGCGCGCGACGAGGGCCTCGCGTTCCGCCGCATCCGGAACTTCGCGCGTATAGATCCAGAGCTTCTCGAACGTCGGATCAGCCGAGATAAACCAGCTGTAGTCATCCGCACGATCCAGCACCCAGTAGTCCCAGGTGATCAGGCCACCGACGTAGCGCACCCGCAGCTTGGCGTTCATGCCCGGATCCAGCACCTCTCCCCGGCCCCCGATCGCCTTCTCACGGCCCTGCGGCGTATCCACCTGGCAGGTGTCGCGAACATCCACCCGGGTCGGATTGACCACGACATAGTTGGTGGCACCGGCCACGCATCCGTCCGTCAGGCTCATCGGCAAGCGCGCGATCTCCAGCCAGCGACCCGAATAGAAGCGATCCAGATCAACGGCCCGGGTCGGTGCCGGCGCGCGGACGTCATCGGGCCCGGGGGCTGTGACGCATGCCGACAACGGCAGGGCTGCCGTGACAACCAGGGCGGCGGCGAGGTTTCTCATCTGCATGGGGCGGTCTCCGACAGGGGGTTCAACGGGCAGTTACGGTAACGGTTCCGGACGGACGCGTCGGCTGGGCGGATTCCGGTCGCACGACCATCCGAGCGGGCGGACGCGCAACCTGTATAGCGGAAAACAGGCCGGAGGCGATGAGACCCGCCCGGGTCCCCCCTATCGGCGGCCCTTGAGGTGCGACACCCGGACGCATATCTGCCGTCATCTCGGGAGGGCGCTTATGCAGCCGGTTGTTTCCATCCAGGGTCTGACCAAGACCTACAAATCGGGGCTGCAGGCCCTGAAGACCACAGACCTGACCATCGGCAAGGGCGAGATCTTCGCCCTGCTGGGGCCCAATGGCGCAGGCAAGACGACGCTGATCTCCATCGTCTGCGGCATCGTCAACCCGACGACCGGCACGGTCGTTGCCGACGGCCATGACATCCGCAAGGACTATCGGGCGGCGCGGTCGAAGATCGGCCTTGTGCCCCAGGAGCTGACCACGGACGCCTTCGAAACCGTTCTGGCCACGGTGACCTTCAGCCGCGGCCTGTTCGGCAAGGCTCCGGACCCGGGACACATCGAAAAGACGCTGCGTGACCTGTCGCTCTGGGACAAGCGCAACGACAGGATCATGACCCTGTCCGGCGGGATGAAGCGCCGGGTGATGATCGCCAAGGCCCTGAGCCACGAGCCCGACATCCTGTTCCTGGATGAGCCGACCGCAGGGGTCGATGTCGAGCTGCGCCGCGACATGTGGAACCTGGTCCGCAGTCTGCGCGACAAGGGCGTCACCATCATCCTGACCACCCACTATATCGAGGAGGCCGAAGAGATGGCCGACCGGGTCGGGGTGATCCTGAAGGGCGAGCTGATCCTCGTCGAACAGACCGCGGCCCTGATGAAGAAGCTGGGCCGGAAGACCCTGACGCTGAACCTGCAGGAGCCCCTGGCCGCGATCCCGCCGGAACTGGCCGAATGGTCGCCGACGCTCAGGGCGGACGGCAATGAGCTGGAATACGTCTTCGACTCCAACCTCGAAAACACGGGTGTGCCGTCCCTGCTGCGCAGGCTTTCGGACCTCGGCATCGCCTTCAAGGACCTGCACACCAGCCAGAGCTCGCTGGAGGACATCTTCGTCAGCCTCGTTCACGGCGACCGGACGACGGGAGCGGCGGCATGAGCATGACCTTCAACGGTTACGGCGTCTGGGCCATCTACCGGTTCGAGATGGCGCGCGCCCTGCGGACCGTCTGGCAGTCCCTGGTCACGCCGGTGATCACCACATCCCTGTATTTCGTCGTCTTCGGCTCGGCGATCGGCAGCCGGATGACCGAGATCGACGGCGTCGCCTACGGCGCCTTCATCGTGCCCGGCCTGATCATGCTCAGCCTGTTCACCCAGTCGATCTTCAACGCCTCCTTCGGCATCTATTTCCCGAAATTCACCGGCACCATCTACGAGCTGCTGTCCGCCCCGGTGAGTCCGTTCGAGATCGTCCTCGCCTATGTCGGCGCGGCAGCGACAAAATCGGCGGTACTGGGACTGATCATCCTGGCCACGGCAGCCCTGTTCGTCCCCTTGCGGATCCTGCATCCGCTCGAAATGCTGGCCTTCCTGATCCTGGTCGCGACCACCTTCAGTCTCTTCGGCTTCATTATCGGCATCTGGGCCAACGGCTTTGAACAGCTGCAGATGGTTCCCATGCTGGTGGTCACACCCCTGACCTTCCTCGGCGGCTCATTCTATTCGATCGACATGCTGCCCCCGGTCTGGCGCACCATCACCCTGTTCAATCCGGTGGTCTATCTGATCTCGGGCTTCCGCTGGACCTTCTATGGATCCGGCGATGTCGGTATCGGGATCAGCCTCGCCGCGACCCTGGGCTTTCTGCTCGTCTGTCTGGCCATCGTCGGCTGGATGTTCCGCACCGGCTACCGGCTGAAAAACTGAGGGCCCCGGCGTCGGGTTCCGCCATGCGCCGGATTGACGAACCGCTTGGCCCCCCTGTGCATTTGATGTAGCGCGCCGGGACCGACCCGGGAGTTTTGATGCCCACCGACACTGACAAGCCGCTCAACGGCACCCCGCAGCCCTTTCGCAGACCCGTGGTCTGGGGTCGTCCCCCCGCGACCGTGTTCCGCGTCGGCCCGCTTCCCCGAAGCGGCGTCCCCCAGCCCGGACCGGCGCCGATGCAGCTTTCGCCAGGAGTCCTGAGCGGCTCGTTGATTCCCGGCGCGGCCCGGACCGCTGCCACCGCCTCGCCCGGTCTGACCGCGGCTCCTGTCCCGGCGGTCGAGCCGAACCCTGGGACCCCGCCGGAGCCGGTTCTCCCGACCGCGCCGGCGCAACCGGTTGCGGTCACAGCGGACCCCGTCACGCACCCCGCGCCGCCCGTCGACGCCGGACCTGGGCCCGGACCGGTCAACCGGACCCTGCTCTATGCCGGAATCGCCCTTGCAGCGCTGACGGTGTTCGCGTTGGGTGGATGGCTGCTGGCCCGGGCCGCCGGCTGACAGGCCGGTTGCCGCCCCCGGTGCTGCGACCGAAATCACCTTCCGGTTTGCGACCCGGCCTCAGCTTGTCTGATAGCGGACTGTAAGATAGCCGCGCTCAACCATCCGGCGCAGGGCCTCATAGGCCTCGCCCAGCTCTTCATAGGCGTTCCGCGCCGCGGCCAGTCGTGCGATCTGGTCTGGGGTCGATGGAGCGCCTGATTCCGACTGACGCAGGCTTTCAACGGCCCATTTCGCCCGGGCCGTCGCCGTCAGCACGGCCAGCTTCTGAAACATGGCCGCATCCACTTTCGGGATCATCTGGCCGATGACCTCGCGATTGGCGACGAAGGCCGAATAGTCAATCTGCTCGAGCAGGCCGCGCAGGCGCCGCTGGTCTTGCGGGTCGGTATCCTGCGGCTCGAAATGGTCGCGTGGGCGGCGATAGCTGGACGTCTGGATGGTCGACATGGCGAGTCTTCCGGTAAGTTACCCGGTCGAGGTTGCACCGTGTCGATTAACGAGGGGTTGCGGCCGGGGTCACCCTGCGGCCTTCCCAATTGTCGCACCTGAAAGGCGACGGACCTGAACAAGGCCGTCCGGGTCTATGCCGCGCCCGGGTCTGGCTGCCCCACGGGCGTCCGGGTCGGCTGAAGCCGGGTCAGTGGGCTTCCGGAGGCCGGGCGGCAGGGCTGTGGTAGTCAGCCCCGGACTTCGGATGGGGGTCCAGCACAAAGCGGCGGTCGCAATAGCCGCATTCGACGAAATCATCCCCGCCCATGTCCATATAGACCAGCGGATGCCCGAGGGCGCCGCCGCCGCCGTCGCAGGCGACCCGCTTCGTGGAGACCAGAATGGCCTCGGGCGGAGGAATGATCGCATCGGCGTGGCGCGGCGGCATGGGCGACCCTGACTGGTGGCGGCGGCTGGTGGCCGACTCCCTAGAAGCCCCGCCGCCTGTCGTCAAACCGTCTGCGATTTCCGGCGGAAGACCCGGTCAAGGAAGGCCTTGCGCTTGCGGAACAGGGACCAGCCCAGGGAGGCGGCGGCGACCCAGAGCCCGATCTCGCCGATCACCGCTGCGGGACCGCCGATCAGAAGCAGGTCGCGCCTGGAGATTTCGCCCGTCAGGTTCAGGACCACCACGGCGGTGAACACACCATAGCCGAGCAGGCAAAAGGCGAAGGCCGTCCAGCCGATCATTTTCGTACGCGCCACAGGTCGATCTCCGTCAAGCAAGCTATCCATAATGACAAGCTTACTAGACATCTTGCCGAAGAATGTCAAGCACCATTGACAACAAATTGCATCCTGCACCGCAACCGCCCTTGGCGGCGCCGGACAGCGGGCCTACCTAGGCCGCTCACCCACCGAAAGCCGCCGATGTCTGAAGCCGCCGCCCTGCCCGTCAACGCCATCGAGGTCCGGGGGCTGGAAAAGACCTATGCGGGCTCGAAAAAGGCCCCGCCCAAGGTTGCGCTGCGCGGCGTCGATCTGGTCATTCCGCGCGGCTCGATGTTCGGCCTGCTGGGCCCCAACGGTGCCGGCAAGTCGACCCTGATCAACATCCTGGCCGGCGTGGTCAACAAGACCGGCGGCACCGCCGAAATCTGGGGCCGCGATATCGACAGACAGCCGCGCGACGCCCGCGCCGCCCTCGGTGTCGTTCCTCAGGAGATCGTCGCCGACGTCTTCTTCACCCCGCGCGAGTCGCTGGAGGTCCAGGCCGGCTTCTACGGTGTTCCCGCCGGTGAACGCCACTCGGACGAGCTGCTGGAAGCGCTCGGCCTCAGCGACAAGGCCCACGCCTATGTTCGCGCCCTGTCCGGCGGGATGAAGCGTCGCCTGATGGTGGCCAAGGCCCTGGTCCACAATCCGCCCATCCTGATCCTCGACGAGCCGACCGCAGGCGTGGATGTCGAGCTGCGCCGCCAGCTCTGGGAATACGTCCGCCGCCTCAATGCCGAGGGCGTGACCATCCTGCTGACCACCCACTATCTGGAAGAGGCGCAGGAGCTCTGCGACACCATCGCCATCATGAACCGCGGCGAGGTCGTGGCCTGTGAGCCGACCCCGCAGCTGTTGCGCCGGCTGGACACGCGGAACGTCGTGGTGACGCCCGAGAGCCCCCTGAAGGCCCTGCCGAAGCTCAAGGGCTTCGAGGCCGTCGCCCGGCCCAACGGGGCCTTTGCTGTCACCTACAGGAAGGGCCAGTCCTCGGTGGAGCAGGTGCTGGCCGCCGTGCGGGCAGCAGGCGTGACCATCGCCGATATCGTCACCGAGGACCCGGATCTGGAAGACGTCTTCCTGGCCCTGACCTATGGCGATGACCGTCAGGTCAGTCCGACGAAGGACTGAAGGAACAGGGCAGGCGCCCCCTTACCCCTAGCTGAGCATCACGGTCCCGATGAGCAGCCGCGCGCCGGGCCGCCCCATCACCGTATTGGTCGCCGCCTGAAGCTGGGCCACCAGACGTTCCACATCCGGTGGCGCGCCGGGCCGGATGACATTCGCCGACTGCTGCACCGCCACCGCAAAGGCAGCCCGAAGCCGCGGCATGGACTGGGCGACCCGGACACGCAGGGCGGCGTCGGGCGTATCGATCCCCGTCTCGACCGTCATCATGCCCCGGCGTCCACCCGTGCGGACGACATTGGCGGTGATGGTCGGCATAGCCAGATAGGTGGACTGCGCGGCAGCCGCGCCACCGCCGCCGCCACTGACCCTGAGCGGGCGGGTCTTCAATCCGAGAAGGGCGCGTCGATCCATAGGCCGACCATAGCGGAAGGCGCTTAAGGGTCGGTTACGCCGCCGCCTCCGCCCGCCAAGCCACCCCCTACTCCTCGTCGCGATAGACCCGGCCGTCGCGCATGACGAAGTCCATCGACGTCAGCGCCGATACATCCGTCAGCGGGTCACCATCGACCGCAATGATGTCGGCGCGCTTGCCGGGTTCCAGCGTCCCGATCTCGGCTGACAATCCCAGCAGGTCCGCGGCGTTCACCGTCGCCGCCTCAATGGCCGTCATCGGCGTCATGCCGTTGGCGACCATCAGGGCGAACTCATCAGCGTTGCGGCCGTGTTTCGAGACACCCGCATCGGTGCCGAAGGCGATGCGAACACCGGCCGGCACGGCCCTTCGCAGCGACTGGCCGGTGATCGAGATCCGCCACTGGATCTTGGGCATGACCTCCGGCGGATAGGCGTTCGGATCGGCGGCCAGCCTTTCGAGATAGCCGTTCACCGTCGACAGGGTCGGCACATAATAGGCCCCCGACTGCCGAAACAGCCGCAGGGTCTCGTCGTCGAAGATGGTCCCGTGCTCGATCGAATCGGCACCCAGCCGCAGCGCCATATTGATCCCGTCCGCGCCATGGGCATGGACCGCGACCTTGAGGCCATAGAGGTGGGCGGTCTCGATCAGGGCCCGCGCCTCGTCCTCGAACATCTGGGCCCCCAGACCGGCACCGATCCGGCTGTTGACCCCGCCGGTAGTGGCGATCTTGATCACCCGGGCACCGCGCCCGACCTGGATGCGCACGGCCTCGCGGCAGCTCTCCACGCCGTTGCAGACATTGTCGTGGGCAATGGTCTCGCGGAAATCGTCATTGAAGCCCAGCCGCCCGTCCATATGACCGGAGGTCGTCGAGATGCTGTTGCCCGAGTCGATGATGCGCGGACCGGGCAGTCGGTGGGCGGCGGTCTCGTCCGCGAGGGCCAGGGTCACCCCGCCCTCGTCGCCGAGGTTCCGCACCGTGGTAAAGCCGGCCATCAGCGTCTTCTCGGCGTTCTCGGCCGCCCGAAAGGCATGCGCCGGCAGGTTCTCGGTGACGCCGGACAGGAAGCCGGCCTGGCCGCCGAGGTCCGAGACCAGATGCACATGGCTGTCGATCAGGCCCGGCAGCACGAACCGCTCGCGCTGATCGATCACAGTCGCGCCCGGGAAGGCCGAGGCGTCGACGAAGCCGTCGCGAATCTCGACAATCCGCCCGTCCTGCACCACCACGGTCGAGGGGCCGCGCGGTGCCTGTCCCGGTCGATCCAGAAGCCGTCCGGCCTGGACCAGGGTCACCGGGCCGGCCGCGCTGCCCGCCTGCGCCTGCGCCGTCACCGGTGCCGCCAGCGCGAGAACCGCCGCAACCGCTGCGCTCGCCGTCAATCTGTGCATGATACCTCTCCCGAACCGAGCCCTATGTTGAGCGCACCTGAGCGCCACACGCCAGAGCCTGTCGGCACCCAAACACATAAAGACATCCTTATGGGTTTCTTGCCCCGGCCCCGGGACCGGTCTATAGGCCGCCGCAACACCTTGCCGGAAAGCCTCGCCTCATGACCGACTATATCGTCCGCGACATTTCGCTTGCCCCGTTCGGCAACAAGGAAATCGCCATCGCCGAAACCGAAATGCCGGGCCTGATGGCGCTGCGCGAAGAGTTCGGTCCGCAGCAGATCCTCAAGGGCGCCCGCATCGCCGGCTCGCTGCACATGACCATCCAGACCGCCGTGCTGATCCAGACGCTGGAAGCCCTGGGCGCCGAGGTCCGCTGGGCTTCCTGCAACATCTTCTCAACCCAGGACCACGCCGCTGCGGCCATCGCGGCCAACGGCACCCCCGTCTTCGCCACCAAGGGCGAGACCCTGGAAGAATACTGGGACTATGCCCACCGGATCTTCGAATGGGCCGACGGCGGCTATCCCAACCTGATCCTCGACGACGGCGGCGACGCCACCCTTCTGTGCGTCCTCGGCCCCAAGGCCGAGAAGGACCTGTCCCTGCTGTCGGACCCGCAGAATGAGGAGGAGGAAGCCCTCTTCAAGGTCATGAAGCGCTACATCGCCGAAAAGCCCGGCTTCTATTCGGCCATTCGCGACGCCATCGGCGGCGTGTCGGAAGAGACCACCACCGGCGTCCACCGCCTGTATGAAATGGCGAAGAAGGGCGACCTGCCCTTCCCCGCCATCAACGTCAACGACAGCGTCACCAAGTCCAAGTTCGACAACCTCTACGGCTGCCGTGAATCCCTGGTCGACGCGATCCGTCGCGGCACCGACGTCATGCTGTCGGGCAAGGTCGCCGTGGTCTGCGGCTATGGCGATGTCGGCAAGGGCTCGGCCGCCTCGCTGCGCCAGGGCGGCGCCCGGGTGAAGGTGACCGAGGTCGATCCGATCTGCGCCCTGCAGGCAGCCATGGAAGGCTATGAGGTCGTCACCGTCGAGGACGTGGCCCACGAGGCCGACATCTTCGTCACCGCCACCGGCAACAAGGACGTCCTGACCGTCGACCACATGCGGGCGATGAAGAACAACGCCATCGTCTGCAATATCGGCCATTTCGATTCCGAGATTCAGGTCGCCGGCCTGAAGAATTTCAAATGGGACGAGATCAAGCCCCAGGTCCACCACGTCGAATTTCCGGACGGCAAGAAGATCATCCTGCTGTCCGAGGGCCGTCTGGTGAACCTGGGCAATGCCACGGGCCACCCCTCATTCGTGATGTCGGCGTCCTTCACCAACCAGACGCTGGCCCAGATCGAACTCTGGACCAACGCCAAATCCTACGACAACCAGGTCTATGTCCTGCCCAAACACCTCGACGAAAAGGTCGCCATGCTCCACCTCGCCAAGCTGGGCGCGAAGCTGACGACCCTGTCGAAGGAACAGGCCGACTATATCTCGGTCCCCACGGCGGGACCGTTCAAGCCGGACCACTACCGCTACTAGGCCGTGGCCTGTTAGGCTTCTCCCGGCGGGGTTCCGGGAGCGAGAATGATCTGGATCAGCAAACGGCGGCTGCAGGTTGTCGCCGCGCTTGTCGCCGGGCTGACGGCAGCGAGCCCGTCGACGGCAGGCGTGGTCCAGCGGAACACGGGCCTGTGGCCCGACGGCCAGGTTCGTTACAGCTTTGGGCCGGGCGTCACAGCCGCGGACCAGGCCGCGGTGCGGCTGGCCATGCAGTCATGGACCGCGGCCGGTGCCCCGGTCCGGTTTGTGACTGCGACCTCCGGCCCACGGCTGATCATTCTGCGGCACCAGTCCGACGACGGTGCCAACCGGTGCCGCGCCACCGTCGGGCGCGGGGCCATCGACCGGCCGCCGCCGCGCGGTGCCTTTGAGCGGCCATCAGGGACCGGCGCGCCACCGACGGCCCGAAGCTTCCTCATCCTCAGCGGGCCCTGCCGTCACCGGGTTCTGGTCCATGAGATCGGCCATGTCCTCGGGCTGGACCATGAGCATGAGCGCAGCGATCGGGCCCGATGGCTCAACGTCGGCCGCCTGCCCGCACCGGCCGGAACGGGGCCCACCGCCCTCGCCGAACGCGAGGCCCTCTGGCAGCGAAACTACTCCGTCCGCCTCGAGGTCCCCGTCACGGACCCCCGCGGCGCAGCCGACGGGGTCGGAACGACGCCCCGGCTGCTGTTCACCCGTCAGTATGACCCCTGTTCGGTGATGCACTATCTCGAGGACCCGATACATCGTCGGCGAGGGGTGGATCTGGCCTTCACAGCGGCTGCGCGCGCCGAGGCCCGGCGGCGGGAATGTTCACTGGGAGGCTCCGGTGGCCGGATATCCGAACTGGACGTCGCCGTCCTGACCCGGGCTTACGCCATGAGCCGATGACTGCGAGATTCGCTCAGGCCGCCCAGCGGGAGGCGGATCTGCCGGCCTGCCCGGCCGCAAGACCGGCCTCGAAATCCATGAAGATGTCGATCAGTTCATCGACCGCCACCCCCGAGGACCCGGAGCTGAACCGGAACCGCCAGAAGCTTACGATGTGCTGGATGGCCCCGAGCTGGTCGCCCAGCTTGGAAAACAACTGCGGCGATTCCAGGAGGAACTCCCGGAAAGAAGCCGGCCGGTTTTTGTCCGTCAGCCCGGCAAAGGCCGTATCGTAAATCGCAAGGGTGCGTTCCGCCTCATTGCAGGTCTCGATGATCCGGTCATGCAGCACGCTCCTGCCCCGCTCCAGCCAGGTCCGGGATTCCCGATCCACCTTCCCGACCGGACGCACGGACTTGACGGCATCGGCGACGCCGAAGGCCTCGACCCTCAGGCTGGTCAGGACCCATTTGTAGTAGAGGAAACCCTTCCAGCAGAAGATGCCGTCTTCATATTCCTCCAGCTCCAGACGAAGGGTCGTGCGCAGGGCCTCCATATGGTCGGTCGGGCGGTTCGACATGATCTTGGCCGCAAGGCGCCGGGTGGAACCCACGGACTCAAGATCGGGGCCGAGGGACAGGGTCACCAGCGGTCGGATCTCTTTCTGAACGAAACTCGACATGCGTTCGAGGTCGGAATCGCTGATCGAGAAATAGCAGAACGCGGGATCCACCCCGCCCCGCCTCAACTGTTCGCGCAGAAGGAACGGGTCCAGCGATGGCAGCCGGTCCAACAGGGCGAGCGTCTTCATGTCCGGATGACTGGGGGAGAGTCCGAACGCCTCCCGCATGACCCGCTCATAGTCGCGCTGACCGACGAAGAGGTAACGCCCCCCTGCCTTGAGGTCGCGGGAATCCAGGGGAATGATCACCTTCGTTGCCACCTGCCGTCGCAGGTAGAATGAGTCCACCTCGTCCCGCCGCAGCCGGTGCTTCATGATCAGGGAGCGGTTCAGCGCCATTGTCTGGAACACGGGCCGCTCCGCCCATTCGGACTCATGGCCGTGGTCCAGCCAGACTCTGAGCAGGTTCAGGACACGAGCCGTGGAGGCAGAGCGCCGCAGATGGGCCAGATTGCGGATCGTGCGGTCGGTCATGGACACCCTCGGGGAGCGCCAACGAACCACGGAAAAATGACCATCGACCTAGCCGAAAGGATGACCGAAAGCTTAACGGCCAGGGCGGGCGACCTGTGGCACCGACGCACTGGTCTCGCCCGGCGACCCGGCCTAGATTGCGGACATGGGCAACCTGATCAACATCCTCATCCTCATCGCAATCCTGGCCGTCGCCGTCACCCTCGGGTTCGGCCTCTGGTCCCTTCACAGGGGCAGTGACGCGGATCGGTCGCGTTCCAACAAGCTCATGCGACTGCGCGTGGGACTGCAGGCGGTGGCGGTCGTGCTGCTGTGCGTCGGCATGTGGTGGAAATCCACGCATGCCGGTTAGACCCGCGGGACGCTGAGCCCATGGTCGTCCTGAACCGCATCTATACGAAGACCGGCGATGGCGGGCAGACCCGTCTGGCGTCGGGTGAAACGGTTTCCAAAAGCGACCGCCGCGTCGAGGCCTATGGTGCCGTCGACGAGCTGAACAGCGTCCTGGGCCTGGCCCGGCTGCATTCCGGCCAGAACGACCGCATCGACGCCATGCTGGGGCGGATCCAGAACGAATTGTTCGACCTCGGCGCAGACCTTGCCACCCCGCTGGACCCACCGCCCAAATGGGAGGCACTGCGGATCATCGACAGCCAGGTCGATCGGCTTGAGTCCGAGATCGACTGGATGAACGAAAGTCTCAAGGAACTGGACAGCTTCATCCTGCCCGGCGGCTCCGCCCTGTCGGCCCATCTGCATCTGGCCCGTACCGTGGCCCGCCGGGCCGAACGCGAGGCGGTGCGACTGGTCGAAACCGGCGCGGCGGTGACCCCTGCGGCGATCCGCTACCTGAACCGCCTGTCCGACCACCTGTTCGTCGCCGCCCGCCGCGCCAACGCCAACGGCGCGGACGACGTGAAGTGGAAACCGGGCGCGACCCGATAGGGCGAGCCGACGCCGCCTGCGAACCTCCTTCGGCGAGTGCAGGTTCATCACGAAGGGCACGAAGGAATTCACAAAGGACACCAAGGGTCCTGTGGGTCTGAAACAGACGCGCTTCACCCGCGGGAGGCGAACGCGCCGGACCTCGATCAAGTCAAATGCGGCAAAGCCGCGATCGAATTGGTCGCGGAGGAAGACGCGAATTTGAACCCATCACCGGTCTCTTCGTGTCCTTCGTGAATTCCTTCGTGCCCTTTGTGATGAAACATCCGGCGGTCAGCACCTCGGCACAGCAGAGACCGACAGCCCATTGATCCCGATGCCCCGGACTACTGCGCCGCCAGGGCCGCGCGCTGGCGGTCGGCGTCCGCGTCACGGGCGCGCTTCTGGGCCGCGAGCGAATCCTCGATCGCCACCAGTTCGCGGTTCTTCTCCGCCGAGGCTGCGGCGCGTTCACCGGGATTGGGACGGCCCGTGATCTCGGCGATCGAGATCGGCTGGGCACAGACCCTGCTTTCGGGATCCCACCATTTGCCGCCCGCCTCGCAGCGGTCGCCCGGAGCCACGACCAGCCGCTCATAGGCGAACATGCCGGCCAGTAGGACCGCGAAGATGGACAGGAACAGGATGCTGAGCCGTTTCATGGACAGGAGGCGATGCATGGGGGCGTTCCAAAGCTTTGAGAGGCGGACGTTTCTGTCCGTTGACGCGGCGTTACGTTGACAGGCGGGGTGAGGCGTACCATTCCCTCACCCAACATTCCGGCGCTTTCGTGGATAGCACAATGAAGGTTCTCGTCCCCGTCAAACGGGTGATCGACTACAACGTCAAGGCTCGCGTCAAGGCGGACCAGACCGGTGTCGATCTGGCCAACGTCAAGATGAGCATGAATCCGTTCGACGAGATCGCCGTCGAGGAGGCTGTGCGCATGAAGGAGGGCAAGGAGCACCATGCCGCCGGAACCGCCACCGAGATCGTGGTCGTCTCCATCGGCGTGACCCAGGCCCAGGAAACCATCCGCACCGCCCTGGCCATGGGCGCGGATCGCGGCCTGCTGATCCAGTCGGACGCCGACCTCGAGCCCCTGGCCGTCGCCAAACTGCTCAAGGCCGTGGTTGATGAGGAGAAGCCGGACCTCGTCCTGCTCGGCAAACAGTCGATCGACGGCGACAACAATGCGGTCGGCCAGATGCTGGCCGCCCTGCTGGACTGGCCCCAGGCCACCTTCGCCGGCAAGATCGTGATCGGCGGCGGCAAGGCCACCGTGACCCGTGAGGTCGACGGCGGCCTTCAGACCCTGGCCGCGACCCTGCCCGCCGTGGTCTCGGTCGATCTGCGCCTCAACACCCCGCGCTATGCCTCCCTGCCCAACATCATGAAGGCCAAGAAGAAGGAGATCGCGGTCAAGGCGGTCGCCGACTACGGCGCCGATATCGCGCCGCGCCTGACGGTGAAGAAGGTCACGGCCCCGCCGACCCGCTCGGCCGGGATCAAGGTGGCCGATGCCGCCGAACTGGTTTCCAAACTCAAGACCGCGGGGGTCCTGTAATGGCCGTTCTCGTTATCGCCGATCGCGACGGCGACACCGTCCGCGACACCACCCACAAGACCGTCACCGCCGCCCTGAAGCTGTCGGGCGACGTCGACATCCTGGTCATCGGCCAGGGCTCGAAGGCGGCCGCCGAGGCCGCCGCGAAGATCGCCGGCGTGCGCAAGGTGTTGCTCGCCGAGAGCGGGGCCTTGAGCCACCAGCTGGCCGAGGCGGTCACCGCCACCGTCGTCGGCCTGGCCGGCAGCTATGACGCCATCCTTTCGCCGGCCACCACCGACGGCAAGAATTTCATGCCGCGGATCGCCGCCAGTCTCGATGTCGCCCCGATCTCGGACGTCATCGAGGTCGTCTCCAACGACACCTTCGTGCGTCCGATCTACGCCGGCAACGCCCTTGAGACCGTCCAGTCGTCGGACGGCAAGAAGGTCATCACCGTCCGCCCGACCAGCTTCGACGCGGCGGGCGAGGGCGGCTCGGCCAAGGTCGAGACCATCGCGGGCGCTGACGGCGGCAAGGCCACCTTCGTCAGCGAGGAGATGGTCAAGTCGGACCGTCCGGAACTGGGCGCGGCGAAGATCGTCGTCTCGGGCGGCCGGGCGATGGGCTCGGCCGAGGAATTCCAGGCCGTCATGGACCCGCTGGCCGACCGCCTCGGCGCCGCCGTGGGTGCCTCGCGCGCCGCCGTCGACGCCGGCTACGCCCCCAACGACTACCAGGTCGGCCAGACCGGCAAGGTCGTCGCCCCGGCCCTCTACATCGCCATCGGCATCTCGGGTGCCATCCAGCACCTGGCCGGGATGAAGGACTCCAAGGTCATCGTCGCCATCAACAAGGACGCCGACGCCCCGATCTTCCAGGTCGCGGACTACGGCATCGTCGGCGACTACAAGACCGTGGTGCCGGAGCTGATGGCCGCACTGGGGTAGGGACCAAACCCCTTGTCATCCCGGACGCCGCAAAGCGGCGATCCGGGACGGCAACCAACACTCACTTCGCCCTGCCGAAAGCGGCGGCAGACGCTATCCGGGGGACAGGTCCGGCCCCGCGCGGCGGCCAGTCGCGGACCAAGCTGATCGAGGTCGCCGGTCTGTCCGAACCCGAACGGAAAGCCCACCTTACCGATCTGTAATGTTTCCGGCTTTGACGGAACCCGTCGAACGCCTTTGTAATCCCTCCCGACTTGCGCCCCATCCTTCACGCCGGGCGCATCCGGGGAGCCTTCGATGAGACGTCAAAGCCTGCGGGGCTCAAGCCTCGCCACTCTCGCCTGTGTGCTGGCGGGTTCACTGGCCCTGTCGGCCTGCGCCACCCTCGCGGGCGACGCCGCCCCCCCTGCGGCCGACGACGCGTCGGATGCGGAGGCGCGCACGCCGCTGGCACGAGGTCTGGACGTCGCGGACGTCCCCGATCCCTTCCCCTCGACCTATCGCGGCCTGCCGCGCGAGAACATGGCCATCGTCGGCGGCACGGTCTTCACCGGCGCCGGCCAGAAGATCGAGAACGGCGTGGTCATCGTCACCGACGGCAAGGTCGCCGCCGTGGGCGGTGCCTCAACGCCGGTGCCCGCCGGCTATCGCATCGTCGACGCCCGCGGCCGGTTCGTGACCCCCGGCATCATCGACGTCCACAGCCACCTCGGCGTCTATCCCTCGCCCGGCGTGGCCGGAATGAGCGACGGCAACGAAGCCACCAGCCCCAACACCGCCCAGGTCTGGGCCGAACATTCGATCTGGCCCCAGGATCCCGGCTTCAACACCGCCCGCGCCGGCGGCATCACCACCCTTCAGGTCCTGCCCGGCTCGGCCAATCTGTTCGGCGGTCGCGGCGTGACATTGCGCAACGTCCCCTCGGTGACCATGCAGGGCATGAAGATGCCCGGCGCCCCCTACGGTCTGAAGATGGCCTGTGGCGAGAACCCCAGCCGCGTCTACGGCGGCCGCAACAGCTCGCCCGCCACCGGCATGGGCAATGTCGCCGGCTATCGCGCCGCCTTCATCGCCGCCCGGGACTACAAGGCCAAATGGGACAAATGGCGCGAGGACGGGGAGGGCTCGCCCCCGACCCGCAACCTGCAGCTCGAGACCCTGGCCGGGGTTCTGGACGGCACCGTCCTGGTCCAGAACCACTGCTACCGCGCCGACGAAATGGCGGTGATGATCGATATCGCCAATGAGTTCGGCTATGAGATCACCGCCTTCCACCACGCCGTCGAGGCCTACAAGATCGCGCCCCTGCTGGCCCGCGAAGGCATCTGCGCCGACATGTGGACCGGCTGGTGGGGCTTCAAGATGGAGGCCCTCGACGCGGTCGAGGCCAATGCCGCCCTGGTCGACGCCCCCGAAGGCTCCTGCGCCGTCATCCATTCCGACGACGCCGAACTGACCCAGCGCCTGAACCAGGAGGCCGCCGCCGCCCTGGCCGCCGGTCGCCGCATCGGCATGAACATCAGCGAGGAGCGGGCGATCAGCTGGATCACCCTCAACCCGGCCCGCTCGCTCGGCATCGCCGACCAGACCGGCTCGCTCGAGACCGGCAAACGCGCCGATGTCGTGATCTGGAGCGCCAATCCGTTCAGCGTCTATGCCCGCGCCGACCAGGTCTTCATCGACGGAGCCCTGACCTTCGACCGCACCAACCCGGCCTATCAACCGCTGTCGGACTTCGAACTGGGCCAGCCCGGTTTCGGCCTGCCCGCCGCCAACGTCCTGCAGGGAGCCCGCTGATGCGCCTCAAGAGCCTCATCCTCGGCGCCGTCTGCGCCCTCGCCCTGACCAGCCCCGCCTCCGCCCAGTCCCTGACGGCCATCACCGGCGGTCGGGTCCTGACCGGAACCTCGGTGATCGAGAACGGCACGGTCGTGATCCAGAACGGTCGGGTCGTCTCGGTCGGGACCGGTGCCGCCCCTGCGGGGGCCCGCATCATCGACGCCCGCGGCAAGGTGGTCTCGCCCGGCTTCGTCGCGGTCGACAGCGGCCTCGGCGGGTCTGAGATCTCCTCCGTCAACGGCTCGGACGACCTGTCCAACGGGGCCAACACCATCAGTGCCTCGTTCGATGTCAGCTACGGCCTCGACCCCTGGTCCTTCACCCTGCCGGTGGCCCGCCTCGGCGGCATCACCCGCGCCATCGTCGTCCCGACCCATGCCGGCGGCGGCGGTGGCAGTGGCGGTCATGCCCATGACGACTCCGATTTCGCCGGCGTCGGTCACGGCGGCCTGCAGTCACCCGGCCTGTTCGCCGGCCAGGCGGCCATCATCCATCTGGCGGCCGGGACCGACATCCTGGTCAAGCCGCGCGTGGCCATGATCGCCCCGTTCGGCGAAGCGGGGGCCGGTATCGCCGGCGGGGCTCGCGGGGCCCAGTTCACCCAGTTCAAGGAAACCCTGGCCGAGGTCCGTCTCTTCGCCCGCAACCGCGCCGCCTATGACCGCGCCGGCCTGCGCGACCTCAGCCTGTCCCGCGCCGACCTGGAGGCCCTGATCCCGGTCGCCAACGGTTCGATGCCGCTGATCGTCACCGTGCGCCGTGCGGCCGATATCCAGCAGGTCCTGCGCCTCGCCCGCGAGGAGGGTGTGAAGATCATTCTCGATGGAGCCGAGGAAGCCTGGCTGGTCGCCGACCAGATCGCGGCGGCCAATGTGCCGGTCCTCCTGAACCCCATCTCCAACCTGCCCGGCAGCCTCGAAACCCGGGCGGCGCGGATGCAGAACGCGGCCGTTCTCGACGCGGCCGGTGTGGTCATCGCCATCAAGGGCAATGACGGCTCCCACCGGGTTCGCGAGACCCGCTACAATGCCGGCAACGCCGTCTCGCACGGCCTGCCCTATGACGCCGCCATCGAGGCCATCACCGTCAATCCGGCGAAGATCTTCGGCATGGCGGGCCAGTTCGGCGAACTGCGCGCCGGGGCGGCCGCCGATGTGGTGATCTGGTCCGGCGATCCGCTGGAACCGCTCAGCAATGCCGAGACCATCTTCATCGGCGGCGCCGAACAGGCCCCGACCAGCCGCCAATTCCTGCTCCGCGACCGCTATGCGTCCGGTGGCGAAGGGGCGATGCCGCCGGCTTACACGAGGTAAGGGCTTAGGGCTTAGGGCTTAGGGCTTAGGGCTTAGGGCTTAGGGCTTGGGGCTTGGGGCTTGGGGCTTGGGGGCCGAGGTTTTACGGGCTGGGCTTGCGGGGGTATGAGCACCAGCTTCCCTAATCCCTAATCCCTAATCCCCAATCCCTAATCCCCACACCCCACACCCCACACCCCACCCCCCATGCCCCCCTCCCCCCGCCTCTTCATCGACGCCGACGCCTGTCCGGTGAAGGACGAGGTCTATCGCGTGGCGGCGCGTTACGGCCTGCATGTGTTCGTGGTCTCCAACAGCTGGATCAACACGCCGCGCGAAAAATGGATCGAACAGGTCGTCGTCGACGCCGGGCCTGACATTGCCGACGACTGGATCGCCGAACGGGCAGGCAAGGGCGACATCGTGATCACCGCCGACATCCCCCTGGCCGACCGCTGCCTCAAGGCCGGGGCCCAGGCGCTGAAGTCCAACGGCCAGCCCTTCACCCCGGACTCCATCGGCTCGGCCCTGGCCGGGCGGATGGTCGGCGAGCATCTGCGCTCCATGGGCGTGGCCACCTCCGGCCCGCCGCCGTTCGGACCGAAGGATCGCTCGGCCTTCCTGCAGGCGCTGGATCAGGCCGTGGTCCGTGCCAAACGGGTGGTTCGGTGACGGTAATCCCCGAGAGCGAGCTGGAGTTCCGCTTCTTCCGCGCCGGCGGACCGGGGGGCCAGAACGTCAACAAGGTCTCGACGGCGGTCCAGATGCGGTTCGACGCCCGCAACTCGCCGTCCCTGACCGAGCCGGTGCGGGCACGGCTCATGAAACTGGCGGGCAGCCGGCTGACGCTGGACGGCGTGATCCTGATCACCGCCGTCCGCTATCGCACCCAGGAGCGCAACCGGGCCGATGCGATCGAGCGGCTGCAGGGGTTGGTCGACAAGGCCTCGATCGCCCCGGTCTATCGCGTGCCGACAAAGCCCACCCGCGCCTCGAAGGAGCGGCGGCTGGAGGGCAAGGCGAAACGGTCCACGATCAAGAGCGGCCGCGGACGACCGGGCAGCGACGACTGACGTCCCTACGCCGCCGGGCGGAAGAGCAGGGCGGCGACCTTGCCGGCTTCATTGAAGCCGATGACCCACTCGGTCGCGGCATTGGCGAAGATCACGGCGAATAGGTCCGCGCCATTCTGGCTGCTGACGAAATCAACGGCCTGGACGGGGCCGAAGCCGGCGATCAGGGGCTGGATGGTCGCCTCCTGCTCACGCACACGGGCGGCGAGGTCATCGCTCATCAGGGCATAGTCGATCGTACCGGCCTGGGCGCCGGCGATGATGTCGCGCAGCACGGCCTCGGCCTGGGGATTGGCGGGCGCAGGGGCGGCCGGGACAGCGGCCGGGGGCGCAGTCTGGGCGACCCGGACAGGGCCGTCGAAACTGTTGGGCATCGAAGCAGCCGCAACCTGGGCCTGGGCCCCGGCCGGAAGCAACAGCAGGGCAGCGGCGATCAAAAGCGGCTTCATGGGGTCGTCTCCGGTTCGGAGATCAGACCATGCCGGGCCAAAGCGACAGAACAAGGGCAGCGGCCGCAGCCGTCAGGGCCAGGGTCACACAGACCACCAGCCAGGCCGGCGTATGGGCCTCGCGGATCACCACCGTCTGCGTCTGCGGCGGGTTCATGGCCAGCCGCGACAGCGCCTTCAGGGTGGCGCGAATCTCCTCGACGGCGTCCCGGACCTGCGCCTGCGGCCCCAGTTCCCGACGGATCCAGCGCTCCACGACGGGCGCGGCCGCCGCCCACAGATCGTGGTCGGGGTTCAGCCGCCGCGCTACCCCCTCGACCGAGACCATGGTCTTCTGCAGCAGGATCAGCTCGGGCCGCAGATGCATGTCGAACAGGTCGGTGATCTCGAACAACTGGCCCAGCAGCCGCCCCATCGACACCTGGGACGCGGCCTTGCCGATCACCGGCTCGCCGACCGCCCGCAGGGCCTGGGCGAAGGCCTCGACGGAATGTTCGGGCGGGACATAGCCGGCCTCGAAATGGACCCGGCTGATGCGGTCATAGTCGCGGCTCAGGAAACCCCAGAGAATCTCCGCCAGATAGCGCCGCTCGGCCGGGCCGATCCGTCCGACGATGCCGAAATCGATCGCCGTCAGCTCGGCCGGGGCATGGCAGAACAGATTGCCCTCATGCAGGTCGGCGTGAAAGGTCCCGTGGTCCAGCGCCTGGGTCAGGAAGGCGCGCACGACATTGTCGGCCAGGGCATTCTTGTCCAGTCCCGGCTGGTCGGCGGCGGCCGGATCGGTCATGGCCATGCCCGGCGCCCACTCCAGTGTCAGCACCCGTTTGCCGACCCCGTCCCAGATCACGGCCGGCGCGGTCATGTGGCCGCCGACGCCGGACTCCTTGTCCATGATGTCCTTGAGCTCGGAGGCGGCGGCGGCCTCGAGCCGCATGTCCAGCTCCAGCTGCATCGACCGGGCGATGGTCTCGACGAAGGCCAGCGGCTCCAGCCGCCGCGCCAGCGGCACAAACCGGACCGCCAGCCGCGCCGCCAGCCGCATCGAGTCCAGCCCGCGCTCCACCCGCCGCTCGACGCCGGGACGCAGCACCTTGACCGCCACCTTGCGGCCGTCAGCCAGCCGGGCCGGATGGGCCTGCGCCAGGGAAGCGGCGGCGACGGGCGGGCCAAATTCCGTGAACAGGCTCTCGACCGGCCGCCCCAGCGAACGCTCGACCTCGCGCCGGGCCTCCTCGACGGAAAAGGGGGCAAGGGCATCCTTCAGACGGCCCAGATCCCGCGCGAATTCGATGCCGAAGATGTCGGCCCGGGTGGCCAGAACCTGGCCCAGCTTGATCGCAACCGGCCCCAGATGTTCGAACGCCCTGCCGAGCCGCTGGCCCGGACGACCCTCGCGCGCCGAACGGGAGGCGAAGATGTGCAGCAGATGAGCCAGCCAGCGGATCCAGACCGGCAGCATCGGTGTGATCTCGCGCGGGGCCAGGGCGTCGTGGCGCACCAGCACCCAGCACCAGCCGAGCAGGCGCAGGGTCGCCTCGACCGGATGCTGGACCGGCTCGGCCACCGGCGGCGGCGGCGCTGTCCTGTAGTCGGCGGAACGGGTCAGATCGCCCACCCGTGATGGATGGCGGCGACCCCGCCCGACAGATTGGTCACGGTCACGCGGCTGAAACCCGCGTCCTCGATCATGCCCTTGAAGGTCGTCTGGTCGGGGAAGCGGCGGATGCTCTCGACCAGATACTGATAGCTGTCACGGTCACCCGCGACCCAGCCACCGATGCGCGGAATGGCGTGGAAGGACCAGGCGTCATAGGCCTTGCGCACCGCCGAAGCGGTCGGGCGCGAAAACTCCAGGCACAGGAACCGGCCGCCGGGCTTCAGCACCCGCCGCGCCTCGCGCAGCGCCTGCGGAATGTCGGCCACGTTGCGGATTCCGAAACTGATCGAATAGGCGTCGACCGAGGCGTCCGGCAGGGGCAGGGCCATGGCGTCGCCGACCGACCACTGCATCTCCGGCTCGCCGCCCTTCTGGACGCCCGCCATGATCATCTCGGCATTGTAGTCCAGCACGATGACCGAGGCATCCTCGCCCCCGCGCCGCTCCTGCGCCGCCCGGGCCATCTTCGCATAGCGCCGCGCCATGTCGCCGGTACCCCCGGCCACATCAAGGATGGTCTCGCCCGGGCGGGGGTTCAGCTTCGCCGCCGCGGCATCCTTCCAGAGCCGGTGCACGCCCCCGCTCATCAGGTCGTTCATCAGGTCGTAGCTGGAGGCCACACTGTCGAACACGCCACGGACAAGCTGCACCTTCTCCTTCGCGTCGACGTCGCGAAAGCCGAAGGAGGAGGTCTTGCCGGTCGAGGCGGAGGCGTCGGTCATGGGCGCGGTCTAGCGCGTCGCCGGGCCGCCGTCACCGGGCTGAGTGGTCGCGGTTGTCGCCACCCCGCCATCGACGCTTGTGGAGCCGGGTCCGGCACGATACGGCGAGGGGAACAGGAGGACGCCATGACCGACCGGATTGACGTTGCGGAAGCTCTGAAAGCCCTGCCGCTCTGGCGCGCGCACGAGGGCGACCGGCCCGCGATCACCCGCAGCCTGACCTTCACGGATTTCAACGCCGCCTTCGGTTTCATGACCCGTGTCGCCCTGCTGGCCGACAAGGTCGACCACCATCCGGAATGGTCGAATGTCTACAACCGGGTCGAGGTTCTTCTGACCACCCACGACGCCGGTGGCGTCACAGAAAAAGATGTCCGCATGGCCCGCTTCATCGATGAAGCGGCCGCGGCAACGGGAGCGAAATGATGACGGGCAAGGCAGGACGGGTCGCGGGCAAACAGGCCCTGATCACCGGCGCAGCAGGCGGGCTCGGCGAGGCCATGGCCTGGATGCTCGCACGCGAGGGCGCGAAGGTCGCGGTCACCGATGTCAATCTGGCGGGGGCGCAGGCCCTGGCCGGGGCGATCAATGCCGAGGTCCCGGGCGCGGCCTTCGCCTTCGCTCACGACGTCACCGACGAGGCCGAATGGGTCTCGGTCATCGACCAGGCCGTGGCGGCCATGGGCGGGCTGTCGATCCTGGTCAACAATGCCGGCATCGGCGGCGACCTGAAATTCGTCGAGACCGACACGCTCGAGAACTGGCGTCGGGTCCAGGCGGTCAATATCGAGTCCATCATGCTGGGCTGCAAACACGCCATGCCCCACCTGCGGGCCTCAGCCGCCAAGGGACCGGGAGGGTCCTCGATCATCAACATCAGTTCGGTGGCCGGCCTCGCCGCCGCCCCCGGCATGGGCGCCTATAACGCCACCAAGGCAGCGGTCTGGATGTACACCAAGACCATCGCCCTCGAGGCCGCCAAGGGCGGCTGGAACGTGCGCTGCAACTCGGTCCATCCGGTCTTCATCAAGACCCCGATCCTCGACCCCTTCATCGCCCTGTCCGGCGGCGACGAGGCCAAGGCCCACGAACGCCTCAGCCGCGGCATCCCCATGAAGCGGATCGGCGAACCGGACGACGTGGCCTGGTGCGTCCTCTACCTCGCCGCCGACGAATCCAAATTCGTCACCGGTGCCGAGTTCAAGATCGACGGCGGCATGCTGGCGCAGTGAGGCGCAGGGCTTAGGGCTTAGGGCTTAGGGCTTAGGGCTTGCGCGAAAACGCAGAGCTCGAAAAATCCTCCCTACTCCCTACTCCCTACTCCCTACTCCCTAATCCCTAATCCCTAAGCCCTAAGCCCCAAGCCCCAAGCCCTACTCCACCAGATCCACCGGCAGGATCTGACTCGCCAGCAGGGTCTCCATCCCCTGCCAGTGATCCGCTCCCTGGCGTTCGACCCAGGCCTGGACCACGTCGCGGCCGAGGCCGTAGTTGATGACATAGCTGCGGTTGACGTCGATGAACCGCACCCGCTGGGTCGCCCGCGCCTCGCTGAACAGGCTGTAGTGCATCACCAGCCGGATCGCCTCGGCCCGGTCGATCCGCCCGGCCAGATAGGCGTCGGCGATCGTGTATTCCGCCCGCGCCAGCTTTCGCATCAGCCCTGCGAGCCGCGCCTTGCGTTCGGTCGTGGACGGGTCGAGACCCGCCAACGGGAACAGCACATCCCGCTCATAGGCCAGGCCCTCATCGCCCGGAAAGGCCAGGTCGATGCCGTAGTTGGCACTGCCCTCGGCGACGAAGGACATGGGCGAGAACAGCGGATAGACGCTCATCTCCACCCAGCCGCGCTCGCGCACAAAGGTCTGTTCCAGCAGGGCGTTGTAGACGTGGTGGCCGGGATAGCCCTCATGGCAGCCCAGATCGATGGCCCGTTCGGTATAGATCGGCAGGTCGGAATTGATCTCGATCCGGCTGGCCGCGTCCCCGAGATAGTAGTTGTAGCCAGACCAGACCTTGTCGCCGACAAAGCTCAGGGTGAACCGCTCATGGGCGGGCAGGGCGATATGGACGGCGGTGCGGCGGCGGCACTCGGCGATGGCGGCGTCCATCACCGGCTGCAGCCGGTCCTTCGGAATGACGAAATCGGCCCGAAAGGCGATCACCCGGTCGGTCAGCGACCCCTCGCCGGGCAGCAGGGCGTCGATCTCTGCCAGCACCGGATCAAAGCTCTCCAGCGGCGGCAGCTCGGGCCGGATGCCGAACAGGGCCTCGGCCTCATCGGCGAAACTCATCACCTCGCCCGAGATCATCCGCAGCCGCGCCGCCGCCGCCGAGACATGGGCGGCCAGATATTTGCGCCGCTGGACCTCCGCCGGGCTCGCCCCCGCCATGCCGCCGTTGCGCTCGAGATCCTCCAGCCGGTCGGTCAGGGCCCCGGCGCGCTGGATCAGCTGGGCCGGGGTCTCGGTCTCCGCCCGGGCCGCCACCTGCCATTCGGCCGGGCCGTAATAGGCGTCCACATAGCCCGGCTCGAGCTCGCCGATATCGAGGATCAGCATCACATAGGATTCGGCGATGGCGTTGAGACTGTCGGGCGCGCCGTCGCGCGGGCCGGCCTTCGCCTCGTCCGGCACCGCGGCCGAGACTCCCACAAGCATCAACAGGCTGAACAGAACGGCGCGCATCGGGACCTCCCTCATCGAAGCGGAGACAGGCTAGACCGGGACGCGGCGTCCCGCACCCTGCAAATCGACCGGTCCGGCCCGCACCTTGGAACGACCGCGGGCGCATTCGGGATTGAGGGCAGCGCGCTCCTGCTGTAAGGCCCTTCGTCCGGCGTCATGGCCGACAGACGCACCCGTAGCTCAGCTGGATAGAGCGTTGCCCTCCGAAGGCAAAGGTCACACGTTCGAATCGTGTCGGGTGCGCCATCTTCCCTTGTCCTGCCGGAGCCGCGCGTGACCGACGCCCTTCCGACCGTGCCAACCGGCCAGCCCGTCGGGCGCGTCATCGCCATGCCCGCCGACACCAATCCCGAGGGCGACATCTTCGGCGGCTGGCTGCTGGCCCATATGGACCTGGCCGGGGCCACCCCCGCCTTTGAACTGGCCCGGGGCCGCTGCGTGACCATTGCGCTGGACGGCATGGTCTTCCACCAGCCCGTCGCGGTCGGCGACGAGGTCTCGATCTACGCCCGTGTGCTCAAGACCGGCCGCACCTCGATCCGGGTCCATGTCGAGGCCTGGAAACGCCCCCGCGACCACGCCCAGGCCGCCTCCGTGCGCGTCACCGAGGGCATCTTCACCTATGTGGCCATCGACGATGACCGCAAGCCGAGGCCGCTGCCGGACGCCGCCGGATAACCCACTGCGACAGTGGGAAATCTTGACCTTTGGCCTCCGCGCCCCTACCTCGCGGGCATGGCCGTCCGTCGCATCCTCACCATCGACAACGCCGCCGACGTGGCGGTGCTGAAGCAGATCTCCACCCCCGTCGAAGGGCCGGTGACCGATGAGCTGCGGGCCCTGATGGATGACATGCTCGACACCATGTACGACGCGCCCGGCATCGGCCTGGCCGCCGTCCAGATCGGCGACACGCGCCGGGTCATCGTCATGGACCTCAATGATCGCGACGGCCTCGCCGACGATCAGGACCCCGCCGAACTGTCGGACGAGGACCGGGCCAAATGGGAACGCGCGCGCCGCAATCCGCGTTACTACGTCAATCCGGAGATCGTTTGGGCCTCCGACGAACTGTTCACCTATGAGGAAGGCTGCCTGTCGGTGCCGGAGTTTTTCGACCGCGTCGAACGCCCCGCCCGGGTCCGCCTGCGCTACATGAACTATGCCGGCGAGACGGTCGAGGAAGAGGCCGAGGGCCTCTATGCCGTATGTATCCAGCACGAGATGGACCACCTCGAGGGGGTCCTGTTCATCGACCACCTGTCCCGGCTGAAGCGCGAACGCGCCGTGGCCAAGGTCAAGAAGAATGCAAGGATGGCTGCCTGATGGCCAGAAACGCAACACGCCTGAAGCGCGGACGTGACCGGATCATCGACCCCCAGGGTCGCCGCCGCCTGACCCGCAATGAAAAGGTCGGCATCGGCAGTATCGCCGTCCTGCTGGGCGTGGCCGCCGTCGGCGTCATCGCCGGCGTGATCCTGGACCGGATGCTCGATTTCGACGACGTCCTCGACGCCGGCGGCGAATGGGACGAGGGCGGCGGGGTCTACACCCGCTGGGAGTAGAGCCGGCGGGAGCCCTTGTCATGCCGGACGGAGCGAAGTGGAGATCGCTCTTTTGTCATCCCCGACGGAGCGAAGTGGAAATCGCTCCTTTGTCATCCCCGACGAAGCGAAGCGGAGATCGGGGACGGAGTGAGCCTCCCTCTTTGGCCACGCCCGGACAGCCCGCAGGGCTGAGCCGGGCGACAGCCTGCGGCCCCCCGGACAGGCGGGAAAGAGGCTGAACGCCCCTGCCAGATGTCATGAAGTCGCGTCGCCACCACCCGGCTCCCGGCTCAGCCCTTCGGGCTGTCCGGGAGGGGTCAGGGAGGACGGCGCGCCGTCCCCGATCTCCGCTTCGCTTCGTCGGGGATGACACGCTGGGTCTGCGGAGCCTTGTCATCCCGGACGCCGCGCAGCGGCGATCCGGGACGGCGCCCCGCCTGAAAGCCGCCCCCTCCCGCCCCTCGCCTTGTCCCCGCCCCGCGCTTAGGGCAAAGCGCGCGCATGCGCCTCGCCTTCATGGGTACCCCCGAATTCGCCGTGCCGTCCCTGGCCGAGCTCATCGCTTCGGGCCATGAGATCGTGGCCGTCTATTCCCAGCCGCCGAAGCCGCGCGGCCGCGGCCAGAAGCTGACGCCGTCGCCGGTCCAGGCCTTTGCCGAGACCATGGGCCTGCCGGTCTTCACCCCCGCCTCGATGAAGTCGGCCGAGGCCATCGAGATCTTCCAGGCCCTCGAGGTCGATGCCGCCTGCGTCGTCGCCTACGGCCAGATCCTCAAGACGGAGGTGCTCGACGCCCCCCGCCTCGGCTGTTTCAACCTGCACGGCTCCCTGCTGCCCCGCTGGCGCGGCGCCGCCCCGATCCAGCGCGCCATCATGGCCGGTGACCGCCAGACCGGCGTCCAGATCATGCGGATGTCCGAGGGCC
Source organism: Brevundimonas sp. (assembly GCF_027487935.1). GTDB lineage: Bacteria > Pseudomonadota > Alphaproteobacteria > Caulobacterales > Caulobacteraceae > Brevundimonas. Next base: position 36,860 of record NZ_JAIYCP010000010.1, on the reverse strand, counting down.
TCGACGAAGGCGCGATCCTGCTCTCGGAAATCCTCGATATCCGCCCCGACGACACCGCCGCCAGCCTCGGCGAACGCATGTCGCACATCGGTGCCGCCCTCTGGCCCCGGGCCCTGGCCGCCATCGAGCGCGGCGGGGTCGAGGGCACGGAACAGGTCGGCGAGCCGACCTATGCGAAGAAGATCACCCCCGCCGAGGCCCGGATCGACTGGTCCCGCCCGGCGGCGGACATCGACGCCCACATCCGCGGCCTGTCACCCTTCCCCGGCGCCTGGTTCGAGGTGCCCGGCGAGGACGGCCCGGTCCGGATCAAGGTCCTGATGTCGCGGCCATCGCTGCGCGGCGCGGGTGACGGTTCGCCGGGTGAGGTCCTGGACAGCGACTTGCGTATCGCAACCGGCGACGGCGTGGTGCGGCTGCTTCGGGTCCAGCGGGCGGGCAAGGCGGCCCAGTCGGCCGATGAGATGCTGCGCGGCTTCCCGCTGCCACAGGGGACGGTGCTGGGCTGATGCCGAGGTATCGACTGACCCTCGAATACGACGGCTCGGCCTATAACGGCTTCCAGGCCCAGACCGACCAGCCGACGGTGCAGGGCTCCGTCGAGGCCGCCATCACCGCCTTCTGCGGCGAGGCCGTGCGCCTCGCCGCCGCCGGTCGCACCGACACCGGCGTCCACGCCACCGGTCAGGTCATCAGCCTCGATCTGGAAAAGGCCTGGCCGGCGCAGACGGTGATGAACGCCCTCAACGCCCATCTGGTCGGCGAGGCGATCTCGGTGCTGGACTGCGAGGGCGTCGAGGACGACTGGCACGCCCGCTTCTCGGCGACCGGCCGCCGCTACCTCTACCGCATCCTCAACCGCCCCGGTCCGCCCGCCCTCGATGCCGGCCGGGTCTGGCACATGCGCAAATCCATGGACGCCGACGCCATGCATGCGGCGGCCCAGGTCCTCGTCGGCCTGCACGACTTCACCACCTTCCGCGATGTGAACTGCCAGTCGAAATCGCCGGAGAAGACGCTCGACGTCGCCTCTGTCCGGCGCGTCGGCGAGGAGGTGCATCTGGTGTTCGAGGCCCGCAGCTTCCTGCACCGCCAGGTCCGCTCCATGACCGGCACCCTCGCCGAGGTCGGACTGGGCCGCTGGACCATCGACGACGTCGCCACCGCCCTCGCCGCCCGCGACCGCGCCGCCTGCGGGCCGGTGGCACCCTCCACGGGGCTCTATCTGACGGGCGTGCGTTACTAGCTCAATCGATATCGGGCTCGGCGCTTGTCATCCCCGACGGAGCGAAGCGGAGATCGGGGACGGGACCACGGCTCCACCCCACGACCGTCCCGGAAGCGGCGCCAGCCGCTATCCGGGGCAAGGGTCAGGAGCACGCGCCGGCCGCCACCCTGCTCCCGGCTCAGCCCTGCGGGCTGTCCGGGAGGCGGGGGGAGTGGGCTGGCCCGTCCCGGCTCTCCGCTTCGCGTCGGCCGGGATGACAAGTTCGACCTGGGTCCTGGCTTCCTCCGCCCCGGCATTCGCCGCACAAATCCGATCGAGGCCCTGGCCTCGATCACTCACGCCTCGGGACGCTTGCGGCGACAGGGTTGCCGCTCCCCCGGACCCCTTCGTGTTCTTCGTGCCCCCTTCGTGTCCTTTGTGATGAACCAGCTGTCGCCGAAAAGCGGGCACGACAGCCCCCGCATGGCCAAGCCGGGGTCTGATCTGCTAACCCCCGCCTCATGAGCCAGCCCGCCAACACCGCCGCCCGCCGCATCGTCGACACCCTCGTCATGAACGGCATCGACCGCGTCTTCTGCGTCCCGGGCGAGAGCTATCTCGCCGTCCTCGATGCCCTCGCCGATGTGCGCGACAGGATCCAGGTCATCGCCTGCCGCCATGAGGCCGGCGCCGCCAATATGGCCGAGGCTTACGGGAAACTCACCGGCAAGCCCGGCGTCTGCATGGTCACCCGCGGCCCCGGCGCGACCCATGCCGCCATCGGCGTGCATACGGCGCATCAGGACTCCACCCCGATGATCCTGTTCGTCGGCCAGATCGCCCTGACCGACCGCGGCCGCGGCGCCTTCCAGGAGGTCGACTATCGCGAGGTCTTCGGCGGCCTGGCCAAATGGGCCACCGAGCTGGAGAGCCCGGAACGCACCGTCGAGGTGGTCGAGCGCGCCTTCGCCACCGCCCTGCAGGGCCGGATGGGGCCCGTGGTCATCGCCCTGCCCGAGGACATCCTCCACGCCGACGGCGGCCCGGCCCCGATCCGGCCGGTGACCCCGGCGAAGGCCGCACTGGACCCGGCCTTTGTCGAACAGGTGCGCGCGCGCCTGTCGAAGGCCGAACGCCCGCTTCTGGTGCTCGGCGGCTCCGGCTGGACCGACGCCGCCACCACCGCCATCGGCGACTGGGCCGAGCGCATCGGCCTGCCGGTCGCCCTGTCGTTCCGCCGCAAGGACCTGATCTCCAACGACCGCCCCAACTATGCCGGCGACCTCGGCCTCGGGCCGAACCCGAAACTGGTCCAGCGGGTCAAGGACGCCGACCTGATCCTGACCATCGGCGCCCGGCTGGGCGAGAATCCGACCCTCGGCTACACCCTGCTGACCCGGGCGCGGACCGCCGAGGTCCTGATCCACATCCACCCCGGGCCCGAGGAACTGGGCCGCGTCTGGCCGACCCTGATGGGCGCCGCCGCCGACTGCTCGCTCGCCGCAATGGCGCTCGCCGGCATCGATCCCGGCCGCGACTGGACCGCCGAGGCCGCCACCGCTCACGCCGACTACCGCGCCTTCATCCAGCCCGTCACCGTCACCGGTGCGGTCAATATGAGCGAGGTCATCCGCCATCTGGCCGAGGTCCTGCCCGCCGACGCCATCCTCACCAACGGGGCCGGCAATTTCGCCGCCTGGCTGCACCGCTTCCACCGCCACCGCGCCCGGCGCACCCAGCTGGCCCCCACCTCCGGTGCCATGGGCTATGGCTATCCGGCCGCCATCGCCGCCAAGTCGGTCCACCCCGAGCGCGACGTCATCTGCATCGCCGGCGACGGCGACTACCTCATGACCGGCCAGGAGATCGCCACGGCGGTCCAGTACGGCATAAATGTCGTGGTCGTGGTCGTCGACAACGGCACCTACGGTACCATTCGCATGCACCAGGAAGGCCACTATCCGGGTGCTGAGCGGGTCATGGCCACCGACCTGGTGAACCCCGACTTCGTCAAATATGCCGAGGCCTTCGGGGCCTTCGGCATCCGCTGCGAGACCACCGCCGACTTCCCCGCCGCCCTCAAGGCCGCCCGCAGCGCCGGCCGCCCCGCCCTCGTCCACCTGATCACCTCGGCCGAGGACATCGCCCCCGGCCGGACGATCACCGGCCTCAGGGGCGGGTAGGCCAGCGATGAGAAGGTCAGTCATCGCTGCATTGGGCGTTACACTGGCACTTTCGTCCTGCGCGACCTCGCCTTCGGAGCCCTTGCCGGTTGGGGCACCGTCACAGCCGCTCAACTGCATTCTGATCGCCGAGGTCGCGAAGGCACAGTACGAGTTCGGCATTGACCGGCCCATGCCGATAGACCGGGCCGGCTATGTCCCGCGGTGTGATTGGCCTTCGCTCGGCCTTGAGGTTGAAGTGCTGGCCTTGCAGGAAATCGAAGCCTTGACGCCACTTGTCAGGTTCGACCGCCCCTGGGGCTTGGGCGATCAGCGGCAGGTCAAGGTCTTGTACTGGAACGGAATCCATAGCTGGGGGCGGTCCTGCCGGCTTCGGCGCGAAGGAGGGCAATGGCGGCTCGTTGAGCCCTGTCCGGTGACCTCGTTCTACTGACGCTCAGCCGGTGACGGCGGCGGTCCACCCCCCTATGCTCGCCCGATGACCGAGACAGCCCCCGATTCCGCCACGCCCGCCGCCCCCGACGGTGCCCCCGTCCGGCTGTGGATGATCGACGCCTCGGCCTATATCTTCCGCGCCTACCACGCCCTGCCGCCCCTGACGCGCAAGTCCGACGGCCTGCCCGTCGGCGCCGTCCAGGGCTATTGCAACATGCTGTGGAAGCTCATTCGCGACATGAAGGGCGAGGACGGCCCGACCCATCTGGTCGCCGTCTTCGACCATTCGGACAAGACCTTCCGCAATGAGATGTACGACCTCTACAAGGCCAACCGCTCGGCCACGCCCGAGGATCTGATCCCCCAGTTCCCCCTGGTCCGCGAGGCCACCGCCGCCTTCGGGATCCACGGTGTCGAACTGGCCGGCTGGGAGGCCGACGACCTGATCGCCACCTATGCCTGCCGCGCCCGCGACGCCGGCGGCGAGGCGGTCATCGTCTCCTCCGACAAGGACCTGATGCAGCTGATCGGCCCCTCGGTCGTCATGTGGGACCCGATGAAGGAGCGCCGCCTCGCCGAAGAGGCCGTGTTCGAGAAATTCGGCGTCACCCCCGACAAGGTCGTCGAGGTCCAGGCCCTGATCGGCGACAGCACCGACAACGTCCCCGGCGCCCCCGGCATCGGTCCCAAGACCGCCGCCCAGCTGATCGAGGAATATGGCGACCTCGACACCCTGCTGGCCCGCGCCCATGAGATCAAACAGCCCAAACGCCGCGAGACCCTGATCGAATTCGCCGACCAGATCCGCCTGTCGCGCCGCCTCGTCACCCTCGACTGCGAGGCCCCCGCGCCCGAACCCATCTCCGACTTCGCCGTCCGCGACCCCGACCCGGAGGCCCTGGCCGATTTCCTCGACCGGATGGAGTTCCGCTCCCTGCGGGCCCGGGTCGGCGACGGCAAGGCCCCGGCCACCAACGGCACCGCCTTCGTCGCCCGACCGAAAGCCCCCTCAGCCCCCCTTGGCGCGCCCGTCGCCACCCCCCGCTACGGCCAGGTCGTCGAGGGCCCGGCCGTGGCGCCCATTGGCGATCCGGGCTTCGACACCGAGGCCTACCGCTGTATCCAGACCCTCGAAGACCTCGACGCCTTCATCGCCCGCGCCACGGCGGCCGGCGTCATCGGCTTCGACACCGAGACCGACGCCCTCAGCGCCACCCACGCCGGCCTGTGCGGCATCTCCCTGGCCATCGGCCCCAATGACGCCTGCTACATCCCCCTGGCCCATGAGGCCGAGCCCCTGGCCGGCGCCGGCGGCCTCGATTTCGGCGGCGAGGCCGACACCCGCGAGCCCCTGATCCAGATCGACAAGGCCACGGCGCTGGCCCGGCTCAAACCCCTGCTGGAAGACCCCGCCGTCCTCAAGGTCACCCAGAACGGCAAATACGACCTCGCCGTCATGGCCCGGCGCGGCATCCGCGTGGCCCCGATCGACGACACCATGCTGATCTCCTACGTGCTGGAGGGCGGGCTGCACGGCCACGGCATGGACGAGCTGTCCCGCCTCCACCTCGGCCACGACCCCATTCCGTTCAAGGCGGTCGCGGGCACCGGCAAGGCGCAGAAGAGCTTCAAACACGTCGCCCTGAAACCGGCCACCGCCTATGCCGCCGAGGATGCCGACGTCACCCTGCGCCTCTGGCACATCCTCAAGCCGCGCCTGGCCGGGGACCGCCTTATGACCGTCTATGAGACGCTGGAGCGCGGCATGCCCGCCGTCCTCGCCGCCATGGAACAGGCCGGCATCCGCGTCGACCCCGACCGCCTCAAGCGCCTGTCGTCCGAGTTCGGCCTGCGCATGGCCGAGCTGGAGGCCCAGGCCCATCAGATCGCCGGCCGCCCCTTCAACATCGGCAGCCCCAAACAGATCGGCGACATCCTGTTCGGCGAGCTCAACCTGCCCGGCGGCAAGAAGACCGCATCCGGCCAGTGGGAAACCGGCGCCGCCACCCTGGAGACCCTCGCCCCCACCCACGACCTGCCCCGCGTCCTGCTCGACTGGCGCCAGCTGGCCAAGCTCAAGGGCACCTATACCGACGCCCTGATCGAGGCGCTCGACCCCGCCACCGACCGCGTCCACACCTCCTATCAGCTCGCCGCCGCCACCACCGGCCGCCTCGCCTCCTCCGACCCCAACCTCCAGAACATCCCGATCCGCACCGAGACCGGCCGCCAGATCCGCCAGGCCTTCATCGCCGCCCCCGGCCATGTGCTGATCAGCGCCGACTACAGCCAGATCGAGCTGCGCCTGCTGGCCCATATCGGCGACATCCCCGAGCTCAAGCGCGCCTTCGCCGCCGGCATCGACATCCACACCGCCACGGCCAGCGAGATGTTCGGCGTCCCCGTCGACCAGATGGACCCCGAGACCCGCCGCCGCGCCAAGGCGATCAATTTCGGCATCGTCTACGGCATCAGCGCCTTCGGCCTCGCCGCCCAGCTGAACATCGGCCAGGGCGAGGCCGGCGACTATATCAAGACCTATTTCGAACGCTTCCCCGGCATCCGCACCTATATGGACGCCACCAAGGCCCAGGTGCGCGAGACCGGCATGGTCAGCACCGTCTTCGGCCGCCGCATCCACATCCCCGCCATCCATTCCAGGTCCGGCGCCGAGCGCCAGTTCGGCGAACGCGCCGCCATCAACGCCCCCATCCAGGGCGCCGCCGCCGACATCATCCGCCGCGCCATGATGCGGATGCCGGGCGCGCTGACGGACGCCGGGCTGGTCAGGGAGGATGGGGCAACAAGGATGCTGCTCCAGGTCCACGACGAACTGGTCTTCGAGGCTCCGGAAGCCGAGGCCGACCGCGCGATTGCGGTGATCAAGCGGACGATGGAGGGGGCCGCGGAACCGGCCGTGGCCCTGACGGTGCCGCTGGTGGTGGAGGCGCGGGCGGCGGGGAACTGGGATGAGGCGCACTGATCTGAGGGGGGGTGTCAAGAGCCTCGGCCAAAATCCCTTGTGGTGCAGCAAACTACTACACGCAGTGGTGGATAATCGGCTTCAAGGATGCCAACCTGACCGAATGAACCATCCGAATCCTCCAGCCAAAACTCCAGATCAAATTTGGGAAGGCGATCTCTTTGGCCGACGTGGTGATGCCGAGTTGCTGATTGACTACATCGAAAGCGTCGGAAGTCGCCCCTCTCTGCGCGAAGATTGCAGAGGCTACACTATCTCGGTTGATGCCGACTACGGCATAGGGAAGAGCTATTTTCTACGCCGTTTGGCCGAGCATCTAGAACTTACTCATCCAGTCGCATTTGTTGATGCATGGTCAGACGATTTGGCAAACGAGCCACTGACCGCGATTACGGCGACGCTCAAAAAGGCTATCGCGCCTTTGGTGAGAAAGGAGCCCAAACTAGAACAACAGTGGAAAGCCGTCGCATCAAAAACAGGCGAAGTCGCCAAGATCGTCGCTAAGGGACTTCTGAAGAAGGGGCTTGGGCTCGTTATCACATCGGCCGCTGTGGACCTTGCAGACGCGGCCTTAGGTGATTTGCCGGAAGCCAAAGACGCCGCACTCGATGACGCCCTCAAGGATGCTGGGAAAGGTGCGGCAGACGACGCCGTAGATGCCGTCTCCAAACGGAAAGCTGGCGAACTTATGGCTGAAAGAATTGCCACTTTCGAGGCCGGACAGCTAGCGATCACCGAGTTGAAGAAGAGCTTGAGCGATTTGGTAGAGGCTCTACCCGTCGGGGACATAGCAACACCAGTGGTCGTAATCATTGATGAGCTTGACCGGTGTAGACCTACTTATGCGATCAAATTACTTGAAGAAACGAAGCATCTATTTGATGTTACGGGTATCGTATTCGTCCTTGGAATGCACTCTGAACAATTGAGCCGATCTGTATCTGGCGCTTATGGTCCTGATTTTGACGGTCAAGGATACCTACGTCGGTTTGTTAATCGACAGTATAGCCTAAGATTTCCCGATTTGGAACCGCTCGTAAGGCATTTGCTTAATCAGCATGCAATCTCAGAAAGTCGACTGATATTCCCGGCGGTTGCCAAGACCGATCGTACTCTCGAAATTCTTCCAGCAAGTGAAATGATAGCGAGATACATGCGTGCTTACGGCATGACTGCTCGTGATGCGTTTTCCATCATGGATATAATTCAAACCTGCGTCGCTGTAACAAAAGACAGCGAACTACTGATGCCATACCTACTTCCCATGATAATCAGGAAGGTCAAGGGAATGAAATTTGGCCAGACTCCAAAAATCGAGACTGCACCCTCGTGGAATTACGCGTTTGAGGATTGGAACAATCAGACTCTTTCAACCGTTAGCATGGAGTCTGCCTTTCTTGATTTGTCTGGTAAAGTTGGATTGAGCCAAAGAGATCTCGTTAATTCCGCAAATGCTAACGACAAAATTTCGTTGGTTTTGCTTAAAATACAACAAAATATAGATATCAATAGTAATGCGCTCGCTTTGCCTAGAAACTATGAAGATTTACTGCAAAGAGTGGCTCGTTTTTCTAACGGCTCGGAATAAGATGAGCTCTGGTGTTTAGTTTGTGAGGCGCGGTCAAGCCCCCCTCACGTCATCGCCACATCCCCGCTCGCCCCATGCGGCCGCACCCAGAAGATGACCCGCCCCAGGCAGCCCATTCTCCGGCAGGTCGTGGCGAGGCCACACAGGACGAAGCCCGGGCCGCGTTCGCGGGCCCGGGAGTCAGCCGATCGGTCGCTAGTCCTTGGCGATGTCGAAGGCGAAGTCGAATGTCTCGTCGCCCACGACCACGATGAAGTTGGTGGGAAGGGCACCGGCTTCTGGGAAGGCGACCCGATCTGAGATTACCTGCCCACCGAACGAGGTTTCCGGGTCGATGGTCGTGGTCTGCAACACGCTGCCGCTCAGCGAGGACAGGGTGCTGTCCAGATTGGCGCTGATGTTGTTCATCTGGTTGGCCGTGCTGGCCACCGCGACCGAGCTGGCGACAGCCTGTGCGGCATAGTTCGTCGCGACGGTGCTGTAGGTGCCGTAGGGCGTCACGGTCGTGCTGCGATAGGTCGGTCCCGAAGAGGCAGCAGCGGCAGCGGCGCCGCCGGCCAGCGCTGTCAGCACGAGCGCAGTGGTCGCGTCGTTCTTGGCCATCCGCTCAAGCTCGGCATAGGTGAAGACACGAACGGGAGCACCGAGCGCGGAGACGGAGATGTTCTCCACGCCGAAATTCATGGCGGCCTCGCCGCGATTGAACACCGCTACGGCGAAGATCAGCCGGCCCTTGTCATTCGGGCCAAACGAGGTGACCTGCACCGTGGCATTGCGGCCCTCTGCCTGGGTCGTGGCGACCCCCTGAATATAGCGGATCGATTGACCGGCGGTCGGGCGTGGCGTGGACGTATAGGTCGACGCGCAGGCAGATACGGACATGGCGGCGCAAACGGCCGCTGCAACAGCGTGTTTCATTCTGGGGAGCCCCCTCCATGGTCGGGAACTCACCGGACCTCAGAATGACATGGCCTCAATCCCGAGTGGTGTCGAGCAATGCTTTTCTATCACCGTTCCAAGCCCCCCTCACGTCATCGCCACATCCCCGCTCGCCCCATGCGGCCGCACCCAGAAGGTGACCCGGCCCGGGCAGCCCATCCGGCGGCAGGTCGTGGCGCGTCCCCGCTTTCGCGGGGATGACAAGCGTTCGCAGGGATGACGGGGCGCGAGGGTCTTATCGCTCGCTGCTTGAGCGCGGGTGGACCAATTTGGTGAGGCTGACGACAGGGTCCTCACCGATCATTTCGGTGAGGCCACCGCAATGATCGCGACCATCTTGCCGGAGCCGGGAAAATGGTCGGTTCCGGTCCGGTGACTGCTCCGGTGAAAAACCAGCCCCCTTGTTGAAATTTTCACCGATACGACTCATATTGAGCAGGCAAAGTCCTTCCCGCGTCCCGAACTGTCGCCGTATGGCGTGCGTGTCCCGGTTCCGCCGGGACTAGGGGCCGGGAAGGCACCCCTTCAGTCATTGAAACCGCCAAACGTCGTCGATGCGCGGGCGCAGCATGTCGCGCCAGCGATGGGCGTCCCGGCGGTCGGCGCGAAAAGACCGCGCGATCGCCCCGGCGCACATGTCGGCCAGCTGGATCAGCGGGTCGGTCCTTGAATCCGAGAACCGGCAATCCCGCACGGCGCCCTCGCGCACCTTGCGGCGAATGGCCGTCGACAGCTTCTGTCGGAAGTCCCGGTCGCCGGAACCGTCGATGATGACCTTGGCGTTGTCCAGGCGGCCGTTGTCATGCCGCAGCATCTGTTTGACGAAGAATTCGTAGAAGCTCTCCTTGTCGGTCTGCAGATGGGCGGAGCGGATCACCGCCTTCTCGACCACGATGGCACGGACACGGAAGGGCGCAGCGGCGACCGAGCGGAAGAAGCGGTCCCGCACCTCGTCCCGGCTCTTGCTGAATTTGAACTCGCCCCTGTGCAACTGGCGGGCGGCGGATCCCTTGATCAGGTCACGCGTCAGCGCCGCGTCCTCGGCGTCGTCGAAGATCACCATGGCGGCGACGAACACCGGGGAACTGCCCTGGTCGACCTTGAAGCCTGCGTCTCCGCTTTCGTCGATATAGACAAGCATGGCCGTATGATCGCGCGATTTACTCCCGGTTGTGAAGAGGTGCGTTTGCGGCGAAAGGTCGTGGCGCGTCCCCGCTTTCGCGGGGATGACAAGCTTTCGCGAAGCTGACGGGCGTTCGGGGGGCTGGCGGGGCGCGGGGGGCTTATCGGTCGGTGCCCGGGCGCGGCCACCCCACCGCCCGCAGCTCCATCCGCGCCGCCTGCTGCAGCAGGACGCCGGGGCAGGCGCGTTCGATCTCGGACAGCAGGGTGTGGATGCCGGCGCGGCCGTCGGCGCTGGTCAGGTCGAGGCCGGCCAGGGCCTCCAGCAGGCGGGCGGCGATACGGTCTTCGACCGGCATGATCTGTGTCCTTCGTTTCTGAAACCGCCGACCCGGGATGATCCAGCCGATCCGGCGGGACGGAGTCAACCGGAATGTTCGTGGTTTGTTCTTTTTGACCACAGCGGAGGGGTAGGGCCCCTCCACCATGCTCCGCATGGTCCCGTCGTCGGATCGCATGCGCTCCTCCCCCTCCCCCGGCGGGGGAGGAATGCAGGCCTCCTTGTCATCCCGGCCGAACCCCGGCGAAAGCCGGGGGAAGAGCCGGGACGGGACAGGCCACCCCTTCCGTCCTCCCGGACAGCCCGCAGGGCTGAGCCGGGAGCAGGGCGGCGACCCGCGCGTCCTCCGGACCCTTGCCCCGGATAGCGGCGGGCGCCGCTTCCGGGACGGTCGTGGGGTTGGCGGCACCACCGTCCCGGATCGCCGCTTCGCGGCGTCCGGGATGACAAGTTCTCCTCCCCCTTCATGGGGGAGGTGGCCCGAAGGGCCGGAGGGGGCGCGCCGCAAACAGTGTATTCTCGCCCCCGATAATCACCCCCCTCCCGACCCCAGAAGCTGCCCTTTCGACCCCGGTTCCGGCACCAACCCGCCGCCACAAACCGCCGCCAACCCACCATTGCCCCAAACCGACCTATAATGCGGCGCGAGGCGGCCAAAGGCCCGCCCCGCCTCAAGGGTCTTTGACATCGCCACCCCCAAACCCCGCCCGACCGCCCCAGGCCGACGCGGAATGTCAGCCTATTGACGCTGCCCGAACGCGCGCCCGAAACCGCCTCAACTTTTTCTGCGCGTCACAGTGTATTCCCGCCCCGGGCGCCGCCCGTGCTAAGCCCCTCGCCATGACCCCCCAGACTGTGGATGTCCTGATCGTCGGCGCCGGCGCGGCCGGGATGATGTGCGCCGGTGAGGCCGGGCGGCGCGGGCGCTCCGTGCGCCTCCTCGACCACGCCCGGGCGCCGGGCGAGAAGATCCGCATCTCCGGCGGCGGGCGCTGCAATTTCACCAATACCGGAACCAGCCCCGCCAATTTCCTCGGCGAGAATCCGCGGTTCGCCACCTCGGCCCTGAAGCGGTTCACCCAGCACGACTTCGTCAAACGCGTCGACCGCGCCGGCATCGCCTGGCACGAAAAGACCCTGGGTCAGTTGTTCTGTGACGACAGCGCCAGACAGATCATCCGCATGCTCACCGACGACCTGCGGGCGGCAGGCGCGGTCCTGTCGCTGGGCGTCTCGGTCGAGCGGGTCGACCGGGTCGCTGACGGGTTCGAGGCTGCCCTGTCGGACGGCTCTGTGGTCCGCTGCCGCTCGCTGGTCCTGGCCACCGGCGGCAAGTCGATCCCCAAGATGGGGGCCACCGGCTGGGCCTATGACACCGCCCGCCAATTCGGCCTGCGCGTCACCGACACCCGCCCGGCCCTGGTCCCCCTGACCTTCGAGGCCGGCCTGCTGGAACAGACGACGCCGCTGGCCGGGGTCGCCGTGGATGTCAGCGTCACCGCCGTCCCGGCCTCAAGTAGCCCCCCCGGGTCCGACCAAAGGTCGGCCCGAGGACAGGCTCCGGGCGATAGGCCAACCTTCAATGAGGCCATGCTGTTCACGCATCGCGGCCTTTCGGGCCCCGCCATCCTCCAGATTTCCAGCTACTGGCGCGAGGGCGAGGCCATCACCGTCGCCATGGCCCCGGGCGAGGACCTCTACACCCGCCTCAAGGCCGCCAAGGACGAGAACGGCAAACAGATGGTCCACACGGCCCTGGGCCATCTGATCCCCCGCCGCCTCGCCGAAAGCGTCTGCGACCGCGAAGACGTCAAGGGCAAGCTGGCCGAGGTCGGCGACAAGACCCTGCGCCGCCTCGACGCCGCCGTGAACGGCTGGACCGTCAAGCCCGTCGGCTCCGAAGGCTACCGCACCGCCGAGGTGACGCTCGGTGGCATCGCCACCGACCAGCTCGACCAGCAGACCATGGCCGCGACCTCGGTGCCGGGCCTCTATGTCATCGGCGAGGCCGCCGACATCACCGGCTGGCTCGGCGGCTATAATTTCCAGTGGGCCTGGTCGTCGGGCTGGGCGGCGGGGCAGGTCTGCTGAGTGATCAGTGGTTAGTGGCTAGTGGCCACGGTTGAGGCTAGAGGGTCTGTCGCCGCCGCCGCGCTCGCCCCCAACCACTAATCACTAACCACTAATCACTCCTCCTCATGCCCTTCACCGCCACCGTCCTGACCATGTTCCCCGAAGCGTTTCCCGGCCCGCTCGGCGTCTCGCTGATCGGCACGGCATGGCGTGAGCGCGGGCTCTGGAGCCTTGATACGGTTGACATTCGGGCCTTTTCCACAGATACGCGCGGCTTCCTGGACGACACCCCCGCAGGGGGCGGGCCGGGAGCCGTGCTGAAAGCGGACGTGGTGGCCAAGGCGCTCGACAGCGTATCCGGGTCAGGGCGGCCGCTTTTGTACATGAGTGCCCGGGGTCGGCCCCTGACCCAGGCGCGCGTGAAGGAATGGGCGAAGGCGGACGGGATCACCGTCCTCTGCGGCCGGTTCGAGGGGGTGGACCAGCGTGTGCTCGACGCGCGCGGGTTCGAGGAGGTCTCCGTCGGGGACGCAGTGCTCGCCGGTGGCGAGGCGGCGGCCATGGTGGTGATCGAGGCGTGCGTACGATTGATCCCCGGAGTGCTGGGCCAGGCCGACAGCCTGAGTTCGGAGAGCTTCGAGGACGGCCTTCTGGAGCATCCGCAGTACACGCGACCGCGGACGTTCGAGGGGCTGGAGATACCCGAGGTTCTGCTGTCCGGAGACCATAAAAAGGTCGCCGCATGGCGCGAGGAGCAGCGGCGAGAGACGACCCGGGACCGCCGGCCAGACCTCTGGGCGGCCTATCCGGACAAGACGGCCCATGCGGGACTTGAGCCCGCCAAATCACAGGTAAAGAGCGCAAAAGCTCGAGGAGAATAGAATGAACATCCTTCAGACGATCGAAGCCGAAGAAAAAGCCCGCCTGATCGCCAAGCGCGACATTCCCGACTTCCAGCCCGGCGATACGCTGCGGGTCATGGTCAAGATCAAGGAAGGCGAGCGCGAACGCATCCAGGCGTTCGAAGGCGTCTGCATCGCCCGCGCCGGCGGCGGCGTGAACGAGAATTTCACCGTGCGCAAAATCTCCTTCGGCGAAGGTGTGGAGCGGGTCTTCCCGATCCTGTCGCCGAACATCGACTCCATCGAGGTCAAGCGCCGCGGCGTCGTCCGGCGCGCCAAGCTCTATTACCTGCGTGACCGTCGCGGCAAATCGGCCCGGATCGCCGAAAAGCAGACGATCCGCCCGGTCAAGGGCGTCGTGGTCCCGGAAACCGGCTCCGCCCAGAAGGCCGACGAAACCGAAGCCTGAGCCGCTTCTTTTCGCTGAGACTGAAAAGGCCCCGGTCCTGCGACCGGGGCCTTTGTTCTCTACAGCTTCGTCCGCAGCGACCAGAGCTCGGGGAAGCAGCGTCGCTGCAGGGTCTCGGTCAGATAGGCGACCCCCTCGGTCCCGCCCGTCCCGCGCCGCCGGCCGATGATGCGCTCGACCGTCACGACATGTTTGTGCCGCCAGGTCAGCAGGGCGTCGTCCAGGTCGACCAGCTTCTCCGCCAGCTGGTAGAGGGCCCACCAGCGGGCGGTGTCGCGATAGACCTCAAGCCAGGCGTTCTCGACACCTTCCGACGGCTCATAGGGGCGGCTGACATCGCGGCTCAGGGCCTCGGCCGGCACCGGCAGGCCGGCGGCCGCGAGCTGGGCGAGGGCGTCGTCATAGAGGCTGGGCGCCGCCAGCGCCGTCTGCAGCGCCGCATGAGCGTCGGGGCGTTCAACATGGAAGCGCAGGAAGCGGTCGTCCTTCAGCCCCAGCATGAACTCGAACCGCCGGAACTGGTCGCTCTGAAAGCCGGAGGACGAGCCCAGCACGCCGCGGAAGCGCAGGTAGTCAGCCGGCGTCATCGTCGCCAGGATATCCCAGCTCATCGTCATCACCGCCTGGATGCGGCTGACCCGGGCCAGGCATTTGTAGGCCGGGACGAGATCGCCGCCGCGGACCAGGGCCTGGGCCAGGGTCACCTCGTGCAGGATCTGTTTGAGCCACAGCTCCTTGGTCTGGTGTATGATGACGAACAACATCTCATCATGCTCGTCCGACAACGGATGCTGTGCAGCGAGCAGGTCGTCGAGGGCCAGATAGCCGGCGTAGGTGATGTCGGAGGGCTTTGGGGCGTCTGTCATCCGCGACCTATCGCGCGGGCGGCGCGGCGGCTCAAGGCTTGTCGGGATCGTCGGGCCGGTCGTCCCAACCTTCACGGCTGGACTTGAAGGCCAGCGCCATCAATGCCCAGGTCAGTCCCACCGTACCCAGCACACCGAGCGACAGGGCGATCAGACCATGCAGGCCCAACGGCCCACCACCAATCGCGGTCCAGACCAAGCTGATGGCCGCCATCGCGATCACCGCGACGCCAATGACCGCGAGACTCTTCAGCAGCAGACGAGGCGCGGTCAGCGCTGGACCCACTGACCATCGGCGTTGCGGTACCACTGGCCGGTGCTGATGCGGGGCAGGAGCTGTGTCTGGAACATCCGGGCTGCTGCGGTTTCGGTCGTTGCGCCATCGCCGGCCGCCTGGGCGCTGCGGGCATAGGCTTCCCGACGGGCCGCGTTGGTGACCTGGACGGCTTCGGTCAGCGGAGCATCGACCGACGGCAGCCGGAAGCCGAGGTAGCCATCAGCCTGTTCACCGACCGTGCCCTGAGCCTTGGCGGCGTCGATCATCGATTTCTGGGTGGCGGTCTGGGCGAAGGCCGCGCCCGCGGCGACGCCGAGGGCCGCAATGGCCGCAGCGACGACGAAGAATTTGCGGAAAGACATCTGGGGCAACTTTCGCGTCAGAACAGGTTGGGGTTTTCGATCAGGAGGTCCTGCAACTCCTTGTCGAGGCGTACGCGAACATCGGCGTCGAGCTTCGCATAGATGGTGATCGGATCGACCTGCAGCCGGACCGTGGGCGTGCAGGCCCCGGTCCCCACGGCGGCGATGAGGCCGATCAGGGCGAGACGGGCATGCGTCCGGGTCTTGGGCCGAGTCATGGGCGGAGGTCTCCGGTCTTCAATCTGATGCGATCTAACGCGCAGGAGCGTGAATGGGTCCTGAACAACGAAAACGGGCTGATCACGGCGTGACCGAAGGCTGTCCGCCACGGGCCCGGTTCATCTCCATCAGGTCGCCGATCAACTGGTTCAGGTTGAGGGTGGTGTCCAAGGTCAGGTCGATCCCGGTGTCGGACGGCAAGGGCAGAATCCGGTTCAGGAACTCACGGCTGATGAACTCGGAGAGAGGTATGCGCAATTCCTGCCGCACCGGAGGATCGTGACGGCCGCGAATGCGGAATAACACACCTATACGGCCCTCATCGAGGCTGTTGACCTCTGCCGAGAGGATGTCGAACGAAAGGTTTTCCATGGCCTGGTAGGCCAGGTCCTGGACCATATTGGATGGCACCGCCTCTCCGCCACCGCCGGCCTCCAGACCATTGAGGGCTGCGCGGGCGATGGACAGGCGGCCGGGCCGGACCGCCGCCAGCGCGCCGCCGGCGATGCGGACACCGTTCACCCGGTCGGCGGTGAAGGGCAGGCGGCCCGAAACCACGGCGTCGAGACTGACCTTGTCGCCGAAGCCGGAGCCGGTGATGACCTCACCCAGCTGGACGTTCTCGAGCACAATGACACCGGTTATCGGCCGGTTCGGATCAAGGGGGACGGCGAAAGGCTCGACGCTTATGCGGCCGCCGGCCACGACAAGATCGCCGCCCTCTATGGTCACCGCCGCCTTGTCGAGGCCAAACGTCAGTTGGATGTCGGTCAGAGGGACCGCCGATTCCAGGACTGCAGCGGACAGCCGTTGCCCCGGAGCCGCGGTCAGCGGGCTCAGGTTGATGAAGTCGACGGTTCCGCTCAGGCCCTTCACCGGACCGGCCGGGCTGATGAAGTCGAGGCCCGGGATGGTCAGACGTCCCGAGCTTGTCGCCTCCGTCCCGGCCCGCCAGTCGATGCGACCATCGAAGGCGACCGACCCCGTGGCCGGCGATCCGATGAACCCGGCCAATGGGCTGAGATCGGCGGGCTGGAGACCGCCTTCGACGAAGGCGATTGACGGGGCTTCGATCACCAGTCCCCCTGCTCCTTCAGAGCCATCATGGGCCAGGGTCAGATGCCCCAGCAAAGTCTCGCCACGGACCAGATCGAAGTCGCCGGTCCAGCCTGCGTCCGCCAGACGCGCGGAACCGGTCGCTGTCAGGGGATGAAAGCGAGGGGGTGAGGTGGAGTCGGTGACCGTCGCCCGGGCGATGCGAGCCTCCATGCTCAGGCCTCCCGAGCCGCCGCTGGCGTTGAAGCCACCCTCGGTGTCGCTGAACCGCAGGGAGAGAAAGGGAGCCGAGGCACTCAGGTGCCGTAGCGCGCCCTCGACCCGCCAGAGACCGTCTGCGACGCTGACCAACGGACCGGTGACAGGGCAGATGTCGCCGGCAACATCGACGACATCGCTTTCATCCAGCTCGAGCTGTCCGACGGTCAGGGGAATACAGCGGTCGGCGAAATAGGTGAGGCGACTGCCGGACGACCTCAGTTCGCCGCGGGTCTGAAGCACGAGCCGCCGGGCAAGGCCAAAATCCAGGGCAGCACGGCCATCGAGTGTGGCCATGAAGCCCGACGGCGTCAGCCGCCAGGCCGGAATGACAAAGGTCGCTTCCGGCAGACCCCGCCCCCGCGTCGCCGTCAGTGAAAAGGCACCGCCACCCGCATGCCCGGGCACAGCAAGGAAGACAGGTGTGTCAGCCGGACTCACGGCGAGTATGCCGCCGTTCAATGGCCGCAGCGTTGCCGGACGGGTCAGGGTCAGGCGCGTACCGGACCGCTCCGCGCTGAGTTCGAACCCGGGGACATCGACAGTGAAGGCCGCGAGCGCACCCTTCATGCCGGCGAGCTCCGGCACGTCAGCCCCGGATGGCTGCCCGAGAAGCGGCCAATCGGCACGCCCCGACCGGAGCGCACCCCGGGCTGTGACCCGCAGGCCATCAACCGAGGTCAGATCGAAATCAATCGCGCCTCTTACGCCCGTCAGGATCAGGTCGCCCCGGATCAACCGTCCTGCAGCGAGAAGGATGGGAGCCTCCGCTTCGACCGCTGACCCCCGTCCGCCCGCGATCAGCCGGTCTGAGGTCAGGTTCAGTCCGGCCATGTCCAGTCCGGCCCCGACGGCACGGGCCGCCGTGATCGCAGCGCTCCCGTCCAGTCCCCAGCTCAGCCCGGTGGTATCGTATGCCAACCGGACCCGGGTCGAAGTCACACCCAGGCGCACGGTATTCGCCGAGGCAGAAGGGCCGTCGATACTGACCGCGCGAAGCTCGCCCGTGCTGACTCCCTCGATGCCGAAGCGCTCGATCCAGCCGGTGGTCTGGCCGGCGAACGTCATCTGCCCGTCGACATCCCGGGCCGACACCTCGCCGCCGAAAAGACGGGCGGCGGCTACGCGCAGTTCGAACCTTGCCGGGCCATCACCCCGCCGGGACTCGAGATCGGGATAGGGGAGGTCGCCGGCCAGGGTCAGGCGGGCATCATCAACCTGGACGCCACGCAGGCGCGCCCGATCGGCCTGAGTCGCAAGTCGGACGGCCACGCGATCGCCCTCGGTGGCCAGTTCGACCGTGGCCTGCAACCCCTCTGCCTCCACGTCACCGCTTTTGAAGGCCATCGCGGGCATCCGGGCGGCCAGCCGGACAAGCTTGCCGCCATCGATACGGGCGTCACCGAAGATGTTGGCGGCACCATAGTCCGTATCGAGCCGGACGCGGGCGCTCTCGACGAGGACCAGCGGACCGGGACTGTCGGGCCGCGGCGGACGACCGGTGAAGCGCTCGATCAGGGGATCCAGTGAACCCAGGGTCAGCTTGCCGTTACGAAGACTGGCGCGCACCACCGGGCGGACCAGACGGATGCGCGTGGGCGTCAGGGCGAGCCCTCCCTTCGACCATGGCGCGCGGATCGCGTAGTCGACCTCGACCCGTTCGACGATCACATCGGGATCGGCGGCGTCGCCGATGCGGATGCTGGCCGCCAGACCGTCCAGTTCCAGCCGCTCGACCTGGGCATCGGCCTCGATCCCCTGATGCTCCAGCCAGCTTGTCAGGACCTGTCGCGTCGCCTCGCGCCGGTTCAGGTAGAGCAGGGCGATCAGGACTGACAGCACGCCGACAGCCGCACCCGCAAGGATAACGGCGCGACGACCACGCCCGCGTGCAGGCCGCGAAGGAGGGCAGGCAGGAGCGGGCGTGATGGTCATCAGGCGGTCATATCGGGACGGACACGCCGGTGGAAAGGCGGTTGAGCAAAGGAATCCTTCCTTTCAGCAGCACGATCGTGTCGACTGAAACACAGTCCAGTGGCCAATCAGCCACTCCTAGTGCCGGCTGGTTCGGGTTGGGACAGGTTGCCGCATCCATGAGTCAAATCAGTGCGCAAACTCGGCGGGTAGACTGTCGAAAACTCCAGATAATCTCAGCAGGCAAAGCGGATTTACCAGCGACGACGGCTCCGGTTAACACACTGTAACGAACCGCCTTCCCATCTTGGGTCTAAGGGGTTATATGCCCTGTTCCGCGGCGGGGCCTGCATCCGGCGCGATCCTTGCTACCAGTGAGTTTGGCGCCGTCGGGCGTCGCTGCTTTTCGGGGACCGATGGCTCAGTTCGATCCACGTCGCCAGCCGATGCGCATCGCGCCCCACGCCCTCACGGCGGTGGCCGCGATCTCGGTGGCGCTTCTTGCCGGTCGCGTTTATCAACCTGCGAAAGCGGAAGAAGTTCCACCGCTCACCCAGACCGAGATCGCCGCCCTGGCTGATCAGGCCTTTGCCGCCGCCGGCATGCCCGCTGGATTGACGACGCCGGAAGCCATCCCTGTCCAGATTCGCCGGGGCGAAACCTTTGAGCAGGCCGTGCGCCGCACGGGTATCGCACCCGAAGAAGCCTCGGCTGTGGCCGCCACCCTGTCGAACGCCATGGATGTCAATTCAATGCGCGCCGGCCAGCGTTTCGAGACCGCAATCTCCCAGCCGCGCGGTGGCCGGGGCGAGGCTCGCTTGATCGGTCTGACCATGCGCACGGGTCCGGCGACCCAGTTGACCGTATCCCGCAGTTTCGATGGTGCTTTGCGCCTTCGGGCCCTCGAGGAAAAGGTCTCTCATGAGATCGTGGTCCTGACCGGCAAGGTCGAGGGCTCACTGACCCGCACGGCCCGTCGTGAAGGGGCCCCCGCCGATGTGGCCCGCGCCGCCGGACGTCTGTTCTCGCACCGGTTCGACCTGGATCGCGACATCCGGGCGAACGACGAATTCACCTATGTGTTTGGCCGCACCGTTACGGAAAACGGGCGCACCATCGGGACGGATGGGTTGCTGTACGCCGAGTTGAAGGGGGTTGCCTTCTACCGGTTCCGACCCGCGGGAGCTCGCGAGGCACAGTATTTTGACGCAACCGGCAAGAATACGCGCTCGGCCTTCATGCGGACCCCGCTCGAGCGAGGCTTCCGCGTCTCGTCCTCGTTCGGCTTCCGCCGTCATCCAATCGCCGGCTATCGCAAGATGCACCAGGGCATCGACTTCGCGGCCGCCAGCGGGACCGCGGTCGTGGCCCCGGCTGATGGTGTCGTCGTCGAGGCGCGCCGCTGGGGCGGCTATGGCAACTGGCTTCGCATCAGGCATTCCAATGGCCTGGAGTCCGGCTACGGTCACCTTTCGCGCTACGCCTCTGGCATTCGCGCAGGACAGCGTGTGCGGCAGGGCCAGACCGTAGCCTATGTCGGGTCAACCGGCGCATCGACCGGCCCGCACCTGCATTATGAAATCTGGCGCGGCGGCCAGCGGATCAATCCGGCCGGTGTTCGAACGACCGAAGGCACGATCCTTGCGGGCGCCGATCTGGCGGCCTTCAAGGCGGAAAAAGCCCGTATTGATCGTATCCGGGCCGCCGGCGGTGAGCGTCGCCCAGTCGTCCAGCGCGCCTCGGTCGAGGGCCTCAGGCCCGCCCAAGGCTAGACTTTCACCTCATGCACCGCTGGCTCTCGCGAGCAGGGCGGCAGAGGAGCTCTTCCGCGGCACTTACTCAATCCGCGTCCGGCTGGGCGTCCGGGTGGGCTGCGATGAAGGCGGGGTGCTGCGAAGCGAGAGTATCGATGGCCAGAAGGCGTGGAAAAGCCTCAAGCGGAACATTGAACCGACGCGCAGAATAGATTTGCGGGATCAGATAGCAGTCGGCGAGGGTAGGGGCGTCGCCGAAGCACCAGCCCTTGCCGTGCCGGGCGACCAGAGCCTCCAGCGCCTCGAACCCGGGCAGAATCCAGCGGGCGGCCCACGCGTCTATGGCCGGCTGATCGGCCCCGAAGGTCTCGCGCAATGCCTTGCCGACCCGGAGGTTGTTGAGCGGGTGGATATCGCAGCCAATCAGGGCAGCCATTGCGCGAACATGAGCGCGATCCACCGACGCGGCAGGCAACAGGGCGGGCGCAGGGCAGGTCTCCTCCAGCCATTCGAGGATGGCCGGACTTTGGGTCAGGACAGCACTGTCCAGCTCCAGTGCAGGCACCATACCTTGCGGATTGAGGGCGACGAAGACTTCGGACTTGTGGGCACCGGCCCGCAGGTCAACGCCTTGGGGCTCATAGACCTGGTGCTTCAGGGCGAGGGCGATGCGGGTCCGGTAGGCGGCACCCGAACGCCAGTAGCCGTGCAGGATCATCGCGGAAGCACCGAGAAGCTCAGGGTTTGCAGGCCCTCAATGGTCGCCTCGACCCGATCCCCGGGATGAAGCGGGCCAACGCCTTCAGGGGTGCCA
Source organism: Brevundimonas sp. (assembly GCF_027487935.1). Classification (GTDB taxonomy): domain Bacteria; phylum Pseudomonadota; class Alphaproteobacteria; order Caulobacterales; family Caulobacteraceae; genus Brevundimonas. The sequence goes on along the minus strand of NZ_JAIYCP010000010.1, from coordinate 15,159 downwards.
GTGAAGATCAGGTCCCCCGGTCGAACCTCCCATAGCTCCCGCGCCTTGGCGAGGATCTCGTCCGGGCTCCATATCATGTCGTTCAACCGGCCGGACTGACGCAACGCTCCATTCACTGAAAGGGCAATGGGCGCGGCGGGGTCCGGCATGGCATCAAGAGTCAGGGCACCGCAAGGCGCGGACTGGTCAAACCCCTTGGCCGCGTCCCAGGGCCGGCCTTTTTCCTTGGCCACCGCCTGGAGGTCCCGCCGGGTAAGGTCGCAGCCGACAGCCCAGCCGACGATGGTTCCGGCCGATCCGACCGCACACACCAGTTCGACCTCATGGTGCAGATCGGCCGTCGCCATCGGAAAGACGGGGTCGGTGCCATCAACAACAACCGCGTCGGCCGGCTTGGTGAAGAAGAAGGGTTCGGCCCGGGCGTGACCCATCTCACGCGCATGGGCGGCATAGTTCTGTCCCACGCACAGGATGCGACGAACCGGAAACCGCGCAGACTGCCCCACAACAGGCAGGAAAACGGGGGGTGAGGGAGGGAAGAGCCAGTCAGTCATTCTGCCTGTCTATGCTTGGTTGCAGCGCTTCGCTACCATCACCCGTATTGCAGGACCGGAACCGCCGCCGGGGAGTGGCGTTCCGGCACCGGGTTCTCTATCTAACCGTCAAGCCTGAAAAACGGAGCGCGCAGCATGGCCACGACCAAGACAGCACGGGCAGCCGTGAAGAACGACATCAATACGTTGAAGGACGATCTCAAGGTGCTCGGCACCGAAGAAAAGGCACGGCTCCGTGAGAAGGCGACGGCGGCCGAAGCCCGTCTGCGCGCCAAGGCTGCGGAAGCTGAAACGCGCCTTCGGGAAGAAGCAGACGTGCTGCGCGAGCGGGCTCGCGGTTACTATGACACCGCGCGGGTGCGGGGTCAGGAGTATTATGACGAGGCCAGCGAACGTCTTGACGAAGCCCAACGCTATCTGGTCGAGCGCGTGCAGGAGCGGCCGATGCAGTCCACCGCCATCGCCCTGGGCGTTGGGGTCGTTCTGGGCCTGTTGCTCGCCGGTCGTCGCCGCTGATGCTGGGTGAAGGCATGGCGAGAGGCCTCGTCAAGAAGGCCGTCGCGGCATCGGTCGCGGCCGGGGCCGCCCTGGTAGCTGTCCTCGCGTTCGGCGCGACGATTTTCTACGCTCTGCAGCTGGTCGTCCCGGCGCTCGCCGCCGCGGCGATTACATTCCTCCTGTTCACGGTGATTGCCCTGGCGGTCGCGCTGATTTTCCTGGCGCGCAGCGAGGCGGAAGACGAAGAGGATGAGGAAGACGTCGCAGGCCTTGGGCAGCGTGCCTATATGCTGTTCCGGCAGCGGCCGATCCTCGGCACCGTTGCGGCCCTCGCCGGCGGCTGGATCTTCCTGCGCAACCCGGCGCTCGCAACAATGGTGGCGGCAGCCTTTACCGAGAAATCCCACGGGGGTCGCCGACGGCGCTGAGGCGGGATCGAGCCCGGAAAGATATAAAGAGGCCGCCGTCGCTCAGACCGCGGCCTTTTTCGTCGGACCGGCATCTTCCGGATCCGGCGCAGTGGACGTCCGCCGCGTGTCCTGTCGGCGAGGCAGTTTCCAGGTTTGGTCCGGCTCGAAATGCCGGCCAGACCACGCCATCGCAGTGACGGTGATGTGGTCCGCATCCCATTCGATCCGGTTGAAACTCGGTGGCGACCCCCGCTCCCGATGCGAAAGGGTACCGCAGCCCACGGCGTAGGAACAATGGTCCCCGAGCGTGATCGGCAGGGCGAACGGTACATGGACGTGGCCCGTCGTGATCAGGTCGACGCCGGCCTCGGCGAAAATCCGGGCGGCCACCTCACCGCGCTTGACCTCGCCGGTCATCGGGGCACCGATCATCTCGACCAGCGGGTGATGGCAGGCGAGGATGCGCAGCGCCCCCGGCGGGGCATCGCGCAAGGCCGTGGCTGCCTTGCGGGTCTGATCAAGATCGATGACGCCCTTGGACCAGTTCGCCCGCGCCTGCCAACCGCGCGCGGTGACGACGCCGCGCACCATCAAATTCGGGCTGAGGAATTGATGATCATGAGCCGGATGGCCTGTCGCACGCTCAAAAGCCTTCCAGGGATTGAACACCCGCGCAAACAGGCTCCAGTAGGGGACATCATGATTGCCGACGACGACGAACCGCGGGTCCGGCATGCCGGCGATCCAGCGGCCCGCTGCCTCGAACTCGACCGGTAGCCCCTGCTGGGTGATATCGCCGGTAATCAGGATCAGGTCAGGAGCCGTGGCGTGGGCGTAGTCGAGGGCGGCGGCGCAGGCGTGCTTATGCTCGCAGCCGAAATGAATGTCGGAAAACTGGAGGATGCGCCCCACTAGACGCCTGCGGCCTGGGTCGGCGGATTGGGTGCAAGGGCGCGGAATGCCCTGCGGATGAAACGTACCTTGGTCACATGCCGCAACAGGGCGGGTTCGCCGTCGATCACAGACGGTATACGCGACCGCGCCCGGACCGTCGCCTGCTGGATCGACCGGGTGGTCACCGCCGGGTCCTGACGCCAGTCATCAAACACGGCATGAGCGGCGAGGCGGAACACCTCAAGCGCATCAGCAGTGTTCATAGCGGCGGCCTCCAATCCGGCATGTTCGTCTATCGCCTTTGAAATCATCGGGCTCATGAGAACAAGCGCCTCGGCGCGGCAGTCTGCGCGGCCGTCCAGAGAAAAGCGCAAGCGGCCGTAGAAGGCCCGCTTCAGCGCCCGGCGGCCATAGGCCCAGGCGAGGCCAAACTTGCCCTCCCGTACCGCTTCGCGGGCGGGTGCCCAAAGCGCAGGCGCACCGAGGATTGCAGCGCAGAAGAATGACTGACGGACCCTGCCGTCGCTGACCTCTCCGCCGGCGACGGACTGTTCGGCACCCTCCTCAAGGGCCCGCCTCAAGGCGTTCTTCCAGTCCGAAGTTCCGTACAGGGCGCGGGGCAGCATATTCATGGTGCCGCCCGGCAGCGGCGCAATCAAAGGTCCATCGGGTCCGGCCCGTGAAGCAACAGCCCTGGCTGTGCCGTCGCCGGCCAGGACGAACAGCGCATCAGGCCAAACATCGAGCGCCTGCTGCACTTGCGCATCGAACTGCCCGCCCTCAAGCACTACGATGGCGGCCTCAAGGCCATATTCCGCGAAAATGCCCGACGCTTCAGATGCCGCATTCGGTCCGACTCCGCCGGACAAAGGATTGAGCAGCATCGTTACCCGCCCGAGCGCGACATGCGGGGTCAGGATGGGTAAATCTGCGGTCCCGCTGTCCACCGTCGCGGCTATAACACGCGCGGGGCCTCCCGTACCGATCATGACGCCCGAACGTCCCGACCGGAATAATGTTCCGATCGGGACCGGCCAGGTCTGGCTATTCCTTCTTCATCCCGTCCGAAGCCGCGGCGGCTCCCGCCACGGCGGCAGGACCGGCGGTCCCGGCAGCCGCGTCAGCGACATCGGCCGCAGCAGCGGACTCAGCGCCCCCCGGAAGGACACCGCGAACGGTATCGACGCCCTTGGTAATCCAGCCGTCCATCATCGCACCACCTTCAGCCAACGACTGTTCCTTGACACCCAGAACGGCCGTCAGGACGCCGAACAGCGCCAGGAAGGTGACAATGATCCCCACCAGGGCATTGCCCCCGGAGCGGCGTTTGGTGCGAGCCCACACCGGGCTGTGTTCACCGCCATCCGCCATTCGAACCGGTTCAGAAAAACGCATACGAAACCCCCGTCTCAACTCAGAACACCGGTGCCGCAACCTCCGTGCGGGACCAATCAAAACCTGGTGCAGGCTTGAGATGTACAATAGCCTCGGAACCGCTACGCTTATCCAGTGTTCTCACCCACGGGGCGAACCCGAGAGATCAAGGAAACTCACATGAACAAGGCAATTATTGCGATCGCCGGTGCCGGACTTCTGGTCAGCGCCTGCGCGACGGACGAATACGGCAACCCCAGTGAGGCCACACGGCAGGGCGCTATCGGTGCCGGCATCGGGGCGATCGCGGGGGCCATCATCGGCAACAATGTCGGCGACGGCAACGCCGGACGCGGTGCTGCCATCGGGGCCGTCGTAGGCGGCGTTGCAGGCGCCGTGCGCGGCTCCCAGCAGGACCGTGCCAACCAGCAGCGCTACCGTGACAGCCAGAACCGCTACTACTATTGCTATGATGGCCGTCAGGACGAGTGTTACTGGGAAAACGGCCAGCGTCGTTACTAGGCGTTCACGGACTGGCCGAGGGTTCGGGGCGGTTTGTCGTTGGACGGACCGCCCTTTTCTTGAGTGGATGCGGCACGGCAGCGCGGGGGTGCGCCCGGCGAGTACGGGGGCGGTGACGGATGGCCGTCCGGGCGACTAAGGTGGCGTCGACCGTTTCCGGAGGCTTTGTGAACCCGTTCGTTCGAGTGTTGATCCTGCTGGCCCTGAGTCTGTGGCCCGCGCAGGCCATGGGCCAGACCGGGGCCGAGGGCGCGCAGCGCACCGACCGTATCGAGGCAGAGCTGGTTCCGATGTCGGCCTGGGCCGCGCCCGGATCGACGGCCGTGGTGGCGGTCAAACAGACCATCCGGCCGGACTGGCACACCTATTGGCGCAATCCGGGGGATTCCGGCGGAGCCACAACCCTGACCTGGACCCTGCCCCGGGGTGTCAGCGCCGGCGACATCGTCTGGCCGGTGCCCGAACGGCAGCGGATCTCGGGGCTGATGAACTACGGCTATTCGGGCACGGTCTATCTGCCGGTCCCGATCGAAGTCCCGGCCTCGGCGCGACCGGGTACAAACCTGCCCCTGACGGTCAAGGCCCTGTTCCTCGTCTGCAGCGCCGAGATGTGCGTTCCGGACGAACTGACCCTTAGGCTCGACCTGCGGGTCCGCGACGGTGCCGCGCCGCTGAACCCGCGCCACGGTGCCGCGATCACCGCGGTGCTGGAGAAGGCGCCTCGACCGGCGGGGATCACGGCGCGGGTCGCGCTGGAGGACGGCGTACTGACCCTGGGCGCGGCCGGCGGGCCCCTGGCCGGAAGCGATCCGGGCCCCAGCTATTTCTTCCCCTTTGAGGGAGGGATCATCGACCATCCGGCCCCCCAGACCGGCGCATGGGGACCGCAGGGGCTGAGCCTGCGGCTTCGGCCGGGCAGCGAGACCCGGGCGACGGGCCTGACCGGGCCGGTCGGGGGTGTGCTGGTGACGGCCGCAGGCGCATGGGAAATCCGGGCCGAGCCGGGTGCCCTGCCCGCCGGCACATCCGGATCCGGCGCGCTCGCTGCGGCAGCCGACGCGGATGCCGCAGCGGCTGACCCGGACGGCGGCAGCGATCTGGCGACCTTCGCCAAAGCCCTGCTGTTCGCCGTCCTCGGCGGACTCATCCTCAATCTGATGCCCTGCGTCTTTCCGATCCTGGCCATGAAGGCCGCCGCTCTGGCGGGCTCGGCCCATGATACCCGTCACGCCCGGCGCGACGGACTGGCCTTCCTGGCCGGCGTGCTGACGACCTTCTTGCTGCTGGCGGGTGTTCTTCTGGTCCTGAGGGCGACCGGCGAGGCCGTGGGCTGGGGCTTCCAGCTGCAGTCGCCGCCGGTGACGGCGGGTCTGGCCCTGCTGATGCTGGCCGTCGCCCTGAATCTGTCCGGCGTCTTCCATGTCGGCGGGAGGCTGCAGGGTGCCGGATCGGGGCCGCTGTCGCGCCTGCCCGGCGGTCTCGGCGCCTTCTTCACCGGGGCGCTGGCGGTGGTCGTGGCCGCCCCCTGCACCGCCCCCTTCATGGCCTTTGCGCTGGGGGCCGCCCTGGTCATGCCCTGGCCGATGGCCTTGCTGGTCTTCCTCGGCCTGGGACTGGGTCTGGCCCTGCCCTTCGTCGTGGTCAGCCTGACGCCCGGCCTGCTGGCACGGCTGCCGCGGCCGGGACCGTGGATGGAGCGGCTGAAGAATTTTCTGGCCTTCCCGATGTATGCGACCGCCCTGTGGCTGGCCTGGGTGTTCAGCCGCCAGACCGGGGCGGAGGCGCTGGGCCCGCTGTTCGCAGCCGGCCTGATGCTGGCACTCGGCGTCTGGCTGATCGGCTGCGGCCAGACCGAGCGCGGCTTCGGGCGGCGGGGTGTTTTTCATCTGACGGCCGGGGTCGCGGCGCTTCTGCTGGCGGGGGCCGCGCTGATCGTGGCGGCCCGCGCCCCGGCCGAGGCCGCGGGTTCGGCCGCGGCGGTAGAGGGTGCGGGGCCGACCAGCGCGCCCTGGTCGACTGCGGCGGTCGAGGCGGCCCGGGCCCAGGGCCGACCGGTGCTGGTCAATTTCACCGCCGACTGGTGCGTGACCTGCAAGATCAATGAGCGGACCTCGCTTGCCACGGCGGGCGTGAAGGCCGCGATCGAGGGGTCAAACGCCGTCTATCTGGTCGGCGACTGGACCCGTCGCGATGACGCCATCACGGCTGAACTGCAGCGCCACGGACGGTCGGGGGTGCCGCTGTATCTGCTGTATACGCCGGGCGTGGCGGAGCCCCGGGTTTTGCCGCAACTGCTGACCGAGGGGGTGGTGGTGGAGGCGTTGGGGGATGGGCGGCGGTAGACCCAACCGCTGATCCCTTTGCTTTCGTCATCCTCCGGCGAAGCGGCGCAGCCGCGAAGACCGGGGGACCCAGCGGCGCGCGAGAGCGCGAACCTGTCGCGGCGGCTTTGTTGGACGGCGTGCCTGAACAGGTCGCCTTCGGCGCCGCTGGGTCCCCCGGTCTCGCTGCGCTCGCCGGAGGATGACGAAAGCAGGAAGCCCTCAACACGGCCACCCCTCCGCCGTGCCCGGCGGCAGTCCGGCGTCCTCGCGCCAGTCTTCGCGGTTGGCCTGCAGGGTCACCTCGTCGAGGTAGGACAGGGGGTGCAGCCAGCCTGTCTCGCTCCAGAAGGCCTCGGTCCAGCCGTGACGGACCGCCCAGTCCCGGTCACGGGCCGCCTGGTCGGGCGGCAGGTTCTCGGCCCGCCATTCCAGCACAAAGCCGAGGTGCCAGACCGGAACCTGTGCCAACGGCTCGCCCCGCATCGCCTCGGCCAGTTTGACCGCCAGCAGCCGCGTCTCCTCCCGCCGGTATTCGAACTCGGTCTGTTTGCGTTGGGCGTAGCGGTTCCAGCCCTCGGCCGGTTCCGGATCGGGCTCGGCGGGCGGACGCCGTTTCCAGGCTTCCGAGGCCCGGCGCCGCCAGAGATTGGCCAGGCCGACATCATATCGCTGGGCCAGGGAGGCCCCGGTCTCGCCCGCTTCCCAGGCGCGGCGGACCGCGCGCCAGGTGTCTTCGCAGCGGATTTTTCGGGTTTGTCCCTCGTACATGGGCGCAGCATCGGGGGTGGGTGCGTCAGAATCGGTCGCGCTGTTCAGCGAAGCATCCGGAGATAGTCAGATATTGATCCCTCTCCCATTGGGAGAGGGCTTGAGCGCCCGGGAGCGAAGCGATCGGTTGCGCCTTCGGGCGAGGTGCAGGTGTTGGCAGGTTCAGCACGACGGACACAACGCGGGTCACAACGAACACGACGGGACCGGAGCGGTGTCGAGGTCGAGGCTCCTCGATTGGCTCGAGATCGCGGCGTTCGCCGCGGTGATCCGATGCCCTCGCGCAATTCCGGGCAGCGTCCAGCTGTTCAGGCAAGAGGTGCGGTACCGGCAGGCTCACAGGACCCGTGGTGTCCGTTGTGACCCGCGTTGTGTCCGTCGTGATGAACAGCCATCGCCGGTGAAGGGCCCGGACGCCGCCTCACCCATCCAAGAACGGTCTAGACTTCAGGCTGGGGCGGGGCCGTGATGACTTCGACGTTGTCGTTGAGGAGGTAGTGCAGTTCCTCGAGGGCGAGGCGGCGTTCGGCGGGGGTGGTGGCGGCGGCTACGGCGGCGACCTTCAACGGCATGTCCTCGGCGATGCCGCGCAGGATGCATTTCAGGTCACCGTCGGTGCCCCGCGCCTTGAGGATCAGGTGGCCCTGCATGTCGAGGGCAGCCAGTTCGACGGCGCGGGCGCGGAAGCCGGTGAAGGCTTCGCCCGTGGCGAAGTCGGACTGTTCGATCACCCCGGCGTCGATCCAGCCCTGGACCACGCCCTTGAGGGCACCGGAGCGGCTGACGATCTCGGCGAACAGCGGCTCGCCTGCGACCGAGACCGGCGCATCCGCCGCCGGCGGCGGCAGGGCCGCAGCCAGGGCGATATTGGGGTCGGTGAGCAGCAGGGAGACCGCCAGGGCGACGCCGCAGGACATGGCAAACCTCATATAGTTGGCCGAATCGCGGATTCGGCGTTGAACCGGCTTACGCCCGAGCCGTAAACGAGGGTTTACCCTCCCGAATTCCGAGCTTGCCCGATGACCGCCCGCACCCAGGCCCTCGACATGCTTCGCGCCGTCGCCCGCAAGGACGCCGACGGACGCATCCTGCACCAGTTCGCGACCGATCCCGGCCGGGTCGACCGGATGGGGGTGGACGCCGCAGGCCTGTATCTGGACCTGTCGAAACAGGCCTGGAGCGCGGAAGGGTTCGAGGCTGCGCTGGACCTGGCCCGTGCCTGTGACGTCGAGGGGCGGCGCAAGGCCCTGTTCGGCGGCGAGGCGGTCAACAACACCGAGGGTCGGGCGGTGCTGCATCCGGCCCTGAGGGCGGCCGACGACGCCGATTTCCGGGCGCTCGGCGAGCCGGTGTCCGCCGAGGTGGCCGCCGCGCGCAAGGCCATGGCCCGGTTCGCGACCGACGTCGGCTCGGGTGCCGAGGGCGGTGGCACCAACCAGCCGTTCACCGCCATCGTCCACATCGGCATCGGCGGGTCGGACCTGGGCCCGCGCGTCCTGTGGGACGCCCTGCGGCCGCTGGAGCCGGTCATCGACCTGAGGTTCGTGGCCAATATCGACCCGCGCGAAATGGGCGAGGCCCTGGCCGGGCTCGACCCCGAGACGACGCTGGTCGTGGTGGTGTCCAAGACCTTCACCACCCAGGAGACCCTGGCCAATGCCGAACTGGCCAAGGCCTGGCTGGCCGAGAGCCTGTCGCCCAAGCGGATGGTCCATCACCTGATCGGGGTGACGGCGGCACCGGACAAGGCAGCGGCCTGGGGCTGTGGCCGGACCTTTGCCTTCCGCGACTGGGTCGGGGGCCGGTATTCCCTGTGGTCGGCGGTCAGCCTGTCGGTGGCGGTGGCCCTGGGGTGGGATGTGTTCGAGCGGGTGCTGAACGGCGCCCGGGCCATGGATGCGCATTTCCTCGAGGCGGATCTGGAGTGCAATGCCCCGGTGCTGCTGGCGCTGGCGCAGATCTACAATGTCGAGGGCCGCGGACGCATGGCCCGGACCGTCGCCCCCTATGCCCACGGCCTGCGCCGGCTGCCGGCCTTCCTGCAGCAGCTGGAGATGGAGTCGAACGGCAAGCGGGTGAAGCGCGACGGCTCGCCCGTCGACACCGCCACCAGCCCGATCGTCTTCGGCGAGCCCGGCACCAACGGCCAGCATGCCTTCTTCCAGCAGATCCATCAGGGGCCGATGGTGGTTCCGGCGGAGTTCATCGTCGTCGGCCACACCACCGACGCCGCCATGGATGCGCGCGAGGGCGATGCGCCCCTGTGGTCCAACGCCCTGGCCCAGGCCCAGGCGCTGATGGTGGGCAAGTCAGAGGCCGAGGCCCGGGCCGAGCTGATCGCGGCGGGCGCCGACGCCGCCGAGGCCGACCGTCTGGCCCCGCACAAGACCTTCCCGGGCGACCGGCCCTCGACGACGATCCTGATGGACGCCCTGTCGCCCGAGGCGGTCGGGGCCCTGATCGCCCTGTATGAGCACAAGACCTTCGTCGAGGGGGTGATCCAGGACATCAACAGCTTCGACCAGTGGGGCGTCGAACTGGGCAAGGCGCTGGCGAAGGCGGTGCTGGCCGATGTCGCGGCGGGGGAACCGTCCGCCGGGCTGGACCCGTCGACGGCAGAGCTGATGAAGCGGCTGATGGTCTAGGGTCGGGGCGGGAAGCGGACGCCCGGCATGTCCGCTGTGGGTGGGGAGCGGACATCGCAGTGGCGGGGGGCTCCGGGGTCGTCTACGGTCGTCTTATGTGCTCGACGAATTGATACAGAAAAATGCCCGTCACCAAGTTCTACTACCGCGCTTCAGTGATTTGGTATTGGCTCGGACTGATTGGAATAGTTTTCTTAAATCTGCTCGACCTTCCATCTACCTATTTTGTTTTGTTAACCGATTACCCCGGTAGGCTGATCATAGATGTCGTTCTCGCCGTTATCGTTATTTATTTGCTGTGGCAGCTACCGGCCGTCGTGAGAACTGCGCTCAGGATTCCAGTCATTGAATATGACGGTCAAGTCCTGCTCGTTAGGGGCTGGAACAACCAGTCTTTCAGTGTCGCCCAAGAACGAGGCATCAGCTTTCGTGTCGATGAGCAACAGCAGTGGATTCATGTATGTGCTGGCTCCAAATCGGCTCGCATACACATGCGTCAGATCGATGGCCCCACCAGCGTCATTCGCTTCCTCGAAGGATTGACCAGCGAAATCGGCGAGCAATCCCTGGCGGTCTAGCCGGGCACCAATCGTTGCCTGTGCCAACGTCGCCGCCACGGTCCGCTACCGGTCAGGAGCGGAGGTATAGTTCGCGGGTCGTCTCAGGGAGTTCCCCTCAGTTCCCGAAAGCGGCTCAGCACCCGCTCTGTGTCGGGCAGACCATCGACGAGAATGATCAGGTCTTCAGGGCGCGCCATATCTTCCGATCTGCCGATCACGGTAACGCCCAGCCCATTTCTGAGACTCACGCCAAGAAGTTCGGCGGCCCGAAGATTGCCTCGCGGACATTGTGAGAAGTAGTCCCAAGGAAGCTGCACCAGTTGCCGTGCACCGGAGCCCCAGAAGACCCGCTCTCGACGAATATCCATCACACGCGAGCCGTCTTCCTGCCGCATGTTCTCGATGGTCCCCCGGTAGAGGACCGTGGCCTCACGTAGCTGGCGGTCCTCAACAGCACCTTGCTGCTCCGGCGTTCTGGGGACCGGGCTGCATGCAAGTGCTGTCACTGGCATCATGACCAATCCCAGGACGGCGAGAACGATTGCGCTTCGGCTCATGAGACGAGGGTCGCATTCGCGCTCACTGTCCGCAATGGCCCGGTACCCGCCGCCGGCGGCAGGCCGGAAAGCGGACAGCCTGCCTGAACAGATCGCCTTCGGCGCCGCTGGGTCCCCCGGTCGCGCTGCGCGCGCCGGAGGATGACGAAAGTAATGAAAAAGGCGGCCCCGGCTTCCGGAGGCCGCCTCTCTCGTTCCCGTCGGGTCAGTGACGATGCGACCGGACGAATGTCGGCCTGACTACCAGCGACGCTCGTAGCGATAGTCGCGGTCATATCGCCGGTCGTCGCGACGGTCGCGGCGCCAGTCGCGGCGGTCTTGCCGGCGTTCATAGCGATCGTAGCCGTCGCGGCTGTTGATGCCGTGCTCGCGCTCCCAGTGGCCCCGGTTCCGGTAGCAGCGGCCGCCGCGGTAGTAGTCGCAGTCACCGTCGTTCGAGCTGGCCGCGAGCGCCGCGCCGGCCAGGGCCCCGATGGCGACGCCGATCAGGACGTCCCCGGTGCGGTCCTCGTTACGGTCGCGATCCCGGTCGCGATGGCGGCTCTGGGCGTCGGCCGGGCTGGCGGCCATGAGGCTGAGCGCCATGGCGCCGATCAGGGCCGGCGAGGCGAGGGCGATCTTCGGGAACATCGTCATGGTCTGTCCTTTCATGGCCGGGGACGGCGAACCGCCGGGTTGATCCACGGTCTAGTCAGGGGCGTCTGAACACGTCGCGAGGCCGCCGTTCATCAGGCGTTCATCCCCGACGGCCCGGCCATCGACCATGACGACAGCCGGGCCCCGGCGGCGGCCACCCCTAGCGCGGATAGGACATCGGCACGCTGAGATCGGCGCCCGAGGCGGTCACGGTGAATTTCACCTGGTCGAAGGTCGGGGTCGCCCGCAGGGTGTCGCCATTGACCATGGCCCAGCCCTCGGCGGGCATATAGCCGTTCATCTTCATCTGGCCGTCGCCGTCCTCGTCGTGCAGCACCATCAGGGCATAGTCACCGGCGGCGACGTTGCGGAAGGTCACCCGCACGGCACCGGAGGCAGGGTCGGTGATGCGCTCGCCATAGGTGCCGGCCGGCTGCATGAACTGGGCCTCGGTCTGCAGGGCGGCGAGAATGACGCCGCCGCGGGCCTGGACCCCCGTAAGGGTGACGGTGACGTCCTCGGCCATGGCGGGGGCGGCGAGCGAAAAAGCCGCAGCGGCGGCAAGGGACAGGGTCTTGAACAGCATGAAAGCCTCCTGGTCAGTGAGCGAACGGGCCATCCCGCTGCTTCATGTAGAGTGCTTTATGTTGCAAAGTGCATTGCGTCAAGACGAAAACAGACGCCCGGCTTGACGCCCCGGGTCGCCGACCCTATCTGCCCGCCGTTAGCACTCTCGTGTATCGGCTGCCAAAGTCGCGCGGGAGGGCCTCAAGACACTCTCAGGGAGACAGACAAATGGCGTTTCGTCCGCTCGGCGATCGCGTGCTGGTCAAGCGCGTTGAAGAAGAATCCAAAACCAAGGGCGGGATCATCATCCCCGACTCGGCCAAGGAAAAGCCCCAGGAAGGCGAAGTCATCTCGGTCGGCCCCGGCGCCCGCGATGAGGACGGCAAGCACGTCGCCATGGACCTGAAGGCCGGCGATCGCATCCTGTTCGGCAAATGGTCGGGCACCGAGGTCAAGATCGACGGCGAAGACCTGATCATCATGAAGGAATCGGACGTGCTTGGAGTTCTGAGCTAACGCTCAAAACTCCAGTGGCGAGTGGTTAGTGGCGAGTGGCGAGTGAGACCGTTCCGGTCATCCGCCAGCGCCGCCCCATCGATCTCGCCACTCGCCACTCCTCACTCACCACCCATTCAAGGAGCTGCCAGATGGCTGCCAAACAAGTGATGTTCTCCACCGACGCGCGCGAAAAGATGCTGCGCGGCGTCAACGTCCTGGCCAATGCGGTCAAGGTCACCCTCGGTCCCAAGGGCCGCAACGTCGTGATCCAGAAGTCCTTCGGCGCCCCACGCTCGACCAAGGACGGCGTCTCGGTCGCCAAGGAAATCGAGCTGGAAGACGCCTTCGAGAACATGGGCGCCCAGATGATCCGGGAAGTCGCCTCCAAGACCAATGACAAGGCCGGCGACGGCACCACCACCGCCACCGTCCTGGCCCAGTCGATCGTCCAGGAAGGCCTCAAGGCCGTGGCCGCCGGCATGAACCCGATGGATCTGAAGCGCGGCATCGACAAGGCGGTCACCGCCGTCCTCGCCGACATCAAGGCTTCCAGCCGCAAGGTCAGCGCCAACTCCGAAATCGCCCAGGTCGGCACCATCTCGGCCAATGGCGACTCCGAAGTCGGCGACATGATCGCCAGGGCCATGGAAAAGGTCGGCAACGAAGGCGTCATCACGGTTGAGGAAGCCAAGACCGCCGAGACCGAACTCGACGTCGTCGAGGGCATGCAGTTCGACCGCGGCTACCTGTCGCCCTATTTCATCACCAATGCCGACAAGATGGAGGTCCAGCTCGAGGAGCCCCTCATCATGCTGCACGAGAAGAAACTCTCGTCGCTGCAGTCGATGCTGCCGATCCTGGAAGCCGTGGTCCAGTCGGGCCGCCCGCTCCTCATCATCGCCGAGGACATCGAGGGCGAGGCCCTGGCCACGCTCGTCGTCAACAAGCTGCGCGGTGGCCTGCGCGTCGCTGCCGTCAAGGCTCCGGGCTTCGGCGACCGCCGCAAGGCCATGCTGGAGGACATCGCCGTCCTGACCGGCGGCACGGTGATCTCGGAAGACCTGGGCATCAAGCTCGAGAACGTCACCCTCGACATGCTCGGCAAGGCCAAGAAGGTCACCATCACCAAGGACGACACCACCATCGTCGACGGCGTCGGTGAGAAGGACGCGATCGAGGCCCGCATCGGCCAGATCAAGGCCCAGATCGAGTCCACCACCTCGGACTATGACAAGGAAAAGCTGCAGGAACGTCTGGCCAAACTGGCCGGCGGCGTCGCGGTCATCCGCGTCGGCGGCTCGACCGAAGTCGAGGTCAAGGAGAAGAAGGACCGCGTCGACGACGCCCTGAACGCCACGCGGGCCGCCGTTGAAGAAGGCATCGTCCCCGGCGGCGGCATCGCCCTGCTGAAGGCGACCAAGGCGCTGGAAGGCCTGAAAGGCGACAACGCCGACCAGACCGCCGGCATCGCCATCATCCGCCGCGCCATCCAGGCCCCGATCCGTCAGATCGTCGAGAACGCGGGCGTCGAAGGCTCCATCGTCGTCGGCAAGGTGCTGGAAAACCCCTCGGCCACCTACGGCTTCAACGCCCAGACCGAGGAATATGTCGACATGATCCAGGCCGGCGTCATCGACCCCGCCAAGGTCGTCCGCACCGCCCTCCAGGACGCCGCCTCGGTCGCCGGTATCCTGATCACCACCGAAGCGGCGGTTGCCGACGCACCGAAGAAGGGCTCCGCCGGCGGCGCCGGTGGCGGCATGGGCGGCGGCGGCATGGGCGGCATGGGCGACATGGATTTCTGATCCGGTCGTTCAGTTCGCTCTAGCGGCTGAAACTGAAGAGGGCGGCTCCGGGGACGGGGCCGCCCTTTTTTGTTGCGATGGGCTTAGCGTTGCTCATCAGGCGCCAGCATGCCAAATCCGGTCATGGCTAAAAATCCGGGAAATGTCGCTACTACTGACGACGCAGGCGGGCGGTATGAAAACCTCTCGCGCGAGCAGCTGATCCAGCTGCTTGAGAAACATGACCGCTCCAAGAAGCTCGGACTTGTTTGGGAGCGCGACGAAATCGAAGCCGACCGATCACTGGAGGCGGAGTTCATCGCCGCCGAACTATTGGTCGAAAAGTCGGACCCGGCTGATCGCGAGGGCGGATGGTCCAACCTGATCCTCGAAGGCGACAACTTCGACAGCCTTCGCTGGCTGCGTATGACGATGGCCGGACGGATCAAATGCATCTACGTCGATCCACCCTACAATACCGGCAACAAGGACTGGGTCTATAACGATCACTACATCGGCAAGGACGACCGCTGGCGGCATTCAACTTGGCTGGAGTTCATGTTCCGTC
>NZ_JAIYCP010000021.1 GCF_027487935.1 Brevundimonas sp. | reverse complement strand
CTCCTTCGCCTCTGCGAGGCTCCGGACGGTCCCCCTCCCCGCGAAGCGGGGAGGAGACTGGGGGGTGCGCCCCTCCACCCTCCTTCGCCTCTGCGAGGCTCCGGACGGTCCCCCTCCCCGCGAAGCGGGGAGGAGACGGTGGGGTGCCGGCGCCTCGCGCCGTCCGGAATGACCATGGCCGCAGGGGCAGTGTCAGACCGCCAACGTCCCCGTCCGTTCGACCTCGACCGGGCCGGTCATGAAGACGTGGCCGGTGGCCTCGTCCCATTCGATCCACAGTTCACCCCCGTCGACCTCGATCGTGGCGGCGCGTCCGGTCAGGCCGCGACGGGCGGCCGCGACCAGGGCGGCGCAGGCGCCGGTGCCGCAGGCGCGCGTCAGGCCGGCCCCGCGCTCCCAGACCCGCAGGCGGATCCGGTCGGGCGCGATGACATGGGCGAAGCCGACATTGACGCCCTCGGGGAAGCGCGGGTGGTGTTCGATCAGCGAGCCTGTGCCGCGGACAAAGGCGTCGTCGGGCGTGTGGTCCATGAAGAAGACGACGTGGGGATTGCCCATGGAGACCGCGCCGGGCGTATGCAGGACCGGATCGTCGATGGGGCCGACCTGCAGCTCGATGCCCCGCGTGTCCATGGCCTCGTCGAGCGGGATCTGTTCCCAGTCCAGACGCGGGCCCCCCATGTCGACGGTGATCCGGGCCGCGGTCGTCGACCCTTCGGGATCTCCCGACCCGACGCGGCCCGGGACGCGCCAGGCTTTCGTCGGACCGCCGAGGGTGTCGATCGACACCTCAGCCTTGCCGGTCGACTGCAGCAGCATCCAGCCGACGCAGCGCAGGGCGTTGCCGCAGGTCTCGACCACGCTGCCGTCGGCGTTCCAGACGCGCATGAAGGCATCGGCGGTCCGCGAAGGCTCCAGGGCGATCAGCTGGTCACAGCCTTCGCCGGTCGTCCGGTCCGCGATCGCCCGCGCCTGGTCGGCCGTCGGTGCGAACGGCATCTCCAGCGCATTGACGACGACGAAGTCGTTGCCGGCGCCGTTCATCTTGACGAAGGGGCGGGTCATGGAGGGGCCATATAGGCGCGGACCGGGGCTTAGGCGAGGGAGGGGTGGGGGAGGGGGTGGGGTGTAGGGGGTGGGGTGTGGGGTATAGGGTTGGGGGTGGAGGCGTCGAGCGGCCATGAATGCTTCTCCATACCCTACACCCCATACCCCACACCCCACACCCCACACCCCAAGCCCCACGCCCCGCCCAAGATGACAAAGCCGTAACCTCGCCCACGCCCGCCTTGCCGCGACCCCACCCGCCGCTAAGGTGAAGCCCGACTTCCGTCGGAGACCAGACCAGATGATCCGCACCGCCGCGCTCGCCGCGCTTCTCGTTTCCACTGCCCTTTGCACGAGCGCCATGGCCCAGACCCCGACCCCGCCCAATCCGCCGCTGGCGGAGGGGGCTTTCGCCACCTCGGACGCCACCGACCCCTACATCTGGCTGGAAGAGGTCGAGGGCGAGCGCGCCATGGCCTGGGTCAATGCCCACAATGAGCATTCGCTGGGCGTGCTGCGCGGTGACCCGCGGTATGAGGGGCTGCACCAGCAGGCGCTGGAGCTCGTCCAGTCGCGCGACCGCATCCCCGCGCCGGGCTTCAACCACGACGGCACGATCGACAATTTCTGGCAGGACGCGAACCATGTGCGCGGCATCTGGCGCACCACGACCCTGGACAGCTACCGCACCGAGGCGCCGCAGTGGGAGACCATTCTGGACTTCGACGCCCTGGCCGCGGCCGAGGGCAAGAACTGGGTCTACAAGGGCGCGACCTGCCTGCCGCCGGAGGAGACCCGCTGCCTCGTCTCCCTGTCGGACGGCGGCAAGGATGCGGTGACCATCCGCGAGTTCGACCGCGCAACCCGCACCTTCGTCGACGGCGGCTTCGTGCTCGAGGAATCCAAGGGCGGGGCGACCTGGGTGGATGAGAACACCCTGCTGGTCTCGCGCGACTTCGGCCCCGGCACCCTGACCAGCTCGGGCTATCCGATGATCGTCAAGATCCTGACCCGCGGCCAGACCATCGACCAGGCGCAGACGGTGTTCACGGGTCAGCCGACCGACGTCTCGGTTTCGGGCTACACCCTGCGCGACGCAGACGGCGTGGTCCAGGCGACCCTGATCAACCGCGGCATCAGCTTCTATGAGGGCGAGACCCATCTGTTGAGCGTCGAGGACGCCGTCGGCGGCCCGGTGATATCCACGCGTCGCCTGGAGTTGCCGGCCAAGTCGAACATCAATGCCCTCGTCCGTGGACAGATGGTCTTCACTACGGACCAGGACTGGACCGCGCCTTCAGGGCAGGAATTCCGGACCGGCGACGTCATCGCCTATGACCTCGCGGCCTGGCTGGCCGATCCGACCGTCCGGGCCCAGCTGGTCATCCGCCCCGGGCCGCGCGAGGCCATCGAAGGCATCACCAGCACCCGCAACAAACTGGTCGTGGCCCTGTACGAGAACGTGCGCGGCTCGGTCTATGTCTATGAGCCCAATCCGTCGGGCGAATGGGCGCGCAGCCGCATGGACCTGCCGCAGAACGTCTCGGTCGGCGTCGGTTCGGCCAGCGAGCGGGATGACCAGGTCTTCGTCAGCGTCACCGGCTATCTGAACCCGTCCAGCCTGTTCCTGGCCGATGCGGCGACGGGCGAGGCGGACCTGACCAAATCCCTGCCGGCCAAATTCAATGCCGAGGGAATGAGGGTCGACCAGTTCGAGGCCCGCTCGGCCGACGGCACCATGATCCCCTATTTCGTCGTCCATCGTGACGCCATGCCGATGGACGGCTCGAACCCGACCCTGCTGTACGGCTACGGCGGCTTCCAGTCGTCGCTGCTGCCCGGCTATTCGGCCACGGTCGGCAAGCTGTGGCTCGAGCGGGGCGGGGTCTATGTCATCGCCAACACCCGCGGCGGCGGCGAGTTCGGACCCAACTGGCACCAGGCGGCCCTGCAGGAAAACCGCCAGCGGGCGCATGAGGACTATCAGGCCGTGGCCATGGACCTGATCGCGCGCGGCGTCACCAGCCAGCCGAGGCTCGGCATCATGGGCGGGTCCCAGGGCGGGCTGTTCATGGGGGCGATGCTGACCCAGCGCCCGGACCTGATCAATGCGGCGGTCATCCAGGTGCCCCTGTTCGACATGCTGCGCTTCCATCGCCTGCTGGCCGGGGCCAGCTGGATCGCGGAATACGGCAATCCGGACATCCCGGAAGAGCGGGCCTGGATCCAGCAGTATTCGCCCTATCAGAACCTGCGCGCCGACCAGCCCTATCCCGAGGTCTTCATCCACACCTCGACCAAGGACGACCGCGTCCATCCCGGCCACGCCCGCAAGGCGGCGGCGCGGCTGGAGGAACTGGGCTATCCGGTGCTGTTCTATGAGAACACCGACGGCGGCCACGCGGCGGGGGCCAACCTGCGCGAGACGGCCCGGCGGCTGGCGCTGGAATACACCTATCTGACGCGGCGGCTGATGGACGCCCCGGGTCAGTAAAATCCGCTCATCCCCGCGAACGCGGGGACCCAGTGCTTTCGTTGAGGCATCGGCGGCTGGGATCAGCGGGTTGCGACACCGGCGGCACCGATCGCCCAAAGAACTGGGTCCCCGCGTTCGCGGGGATGAGCGGAAAGAAGAGAGTGATGAACCGACTGATCCTGTCTGCCGCGATCCCGGCGCTGATGCTCGCGGCCTGCGCCAGCGGACCTGCGCCGCTCCCGCTCCCGATCCTCGACCTGGCGACCATACCGCGGCCGCTGCTGGTCCAGCCGCCGCACATGCCGGCCGACCTGAGCCCCGCCGGTGTCCGCGCCGCTGACGATCATCTGGCGCTGGAAGAGGTCAACGGGACCGAGGCCATGGCCTTTGTGGCGCAGTCCAACCAGCGCGCCCTGGCCGCCCTGACCGGCGACCGTCGCTATGAGACCTTCCGGCAGCAGGCCGAGGCGATCCTGACCGCTACCGACCGCATCCCGGGCCCCAGCTTCCTCGGCGACGGCATTGGAAACTTCTGGCAGGACGCGGCCAATCCGAAAGGCATCTGGCGGCGGACGACGCTGGACAGCTACCGCTCGGCCGATACCCGCTGGGAGACCATCCTCGACATCGACGCCCTGGCCCGCGCCGAGGGCCGGGACTGGGTGTTCAAGGGCGCCGACTGTCTGGCCCCGGACGAAATCCGCTGCCTGATCAGCCTGTCCGACGGCGGCAAGGATGCGGTGGTGGTGCGCGAGTTCGATACGAGCACCAAACGCTTCGTCGACGGCGGCTTCAGCCTGCCGGAGGGCAAGCACCGGCTGGAATGGCTGGACCGGGATACGCTGCTGGTGGCGACGGATTTCGGGCCGGGCACGCTGACGGAGAGCGGCTATCCCTTCATCGTCAAGTCGCTGCGCCGTGGTCAGACGCTGGCGCAGGCGACCGAGGTCTATCGCGGCGACATCGGCGACGGGGGGTATGGGGTCAGTCCGAGCGTCTATCGTGACCGGGCCGGTGCGGTGCTGGCCGTCCTTTTCAACCGCCCGCTGGACACCTTCCGCTCGGAGACCTGGGAACTGGTCGATGGCCGTCCGGTGAAGCTGAGCCTGCCGGAGCGGGTCAGCGTCTATGGGGTGCAGGGCGGGTCCTTCATCCTGTCGCCGGATGAGGACTGGGCGCGGCCCGGACGGTCGCACAAGGCCGGCTCCCTGCTGGCGATCTGCATTCCCTGTGTCCGTCCCACGGACGGTCCGGTGGTGGTCAGCAACCAGGTCGAGACCATTTTCGAGCCGACCGACCGCCAGTCGATCGGCAGCGTCCGGGTCATGCAAGACCGGGTCGTGGTGGCCATCTCGGACAATGTCGTCGGCCGACTGGCCGTGTTCCAGAACCGCGGCGAATTCGGCTGGCCCCGCACGGACATTGCCACGCCGGATAATGTTGATGTGTCGCTGGGCGACGCCTCGAAATCGCGCGGCACCTTCTTCGTCGCGACCCAGGGCTTCCTGACACCCCAGACCCTGAGCCTGGCTAATGTGACCGGAGACGCAGACGTCATCCGGCAGGCCCCGGCCCGTTTCGACGCCTCTACCCATGTCACCGAACAGTTCGAGGCCCGGTCGTCAGACGGGACCATGATCCCCTATTTCGTCACCCGCCCGCGCGACATGGCGATGGACGGGTCGGCGCCGACCATCCTGTTCGGCTATGGCGGTTTCCAGATTTCGTTCCCGCCGGCCTACAAGCCGGAGATGGGCAAGCTCTGGCTCGAGAACGGCGGCGTTTTCGTTCAGGCCAACATCCGCGGCGGCGGTGAGTTCGGGCCGGAGTGGCACCAGTCGGTGCTGAACGAGAACCGTCAGCTGGCCTTTGATGATTTCGCGGCGGTGGCGGCCGACCTGCACCGGCGGGGTATCAGCTCGCCGCGCCGCACCGGCATCTATGGCCGTTCCAACGGCGGGGTCCTGACCTCGGTGTCCATCACCCAGCACCCGGAACTGTTCAACGCGGCGGTGATCGAGAGCCCGCTGATCGACATGCTGCGCTATCACGAGATGCCGGCCGGGGCCTCCTGGATCGGCGAATACGGCGACCCGCGCATTCCGGAAGAGGCCGCCTGGATCGCCCGCTATTCGGCCTATCAGAACCTTCGTCCGAACACGGACTATCCGCGGGTCTATATCACGACCAATACGCGCGACGACCGTGTCCACCCCGGCCATTCGCGCAAATTCGCCGCGCGGCTGGGCGAGATGGGCTATGACCACCTCTATTACGAAGAGACCTCAGGCGGTCACTCCAATGACGCCGACCCGATCGCCAACGCCCGCCGTTGGGCGCGGCATTATGTGTATCTGGCGCAGCAGCTGATGGACTAGGGGCGGAGGCAAGCCCGGCCCACCGCTATCGTCATCCCGGGGGGGCGAAGCGAACCCCGGGATCCAGCGGCGCGCGCGAGCGCGACCCTGTCGGGAGTGAAGTCAGCAAGCAGCGAGGCATCGCCACCGCCGCCGGTGTTTCGCCGCCGTCGCGGCGCCGCTGGGTCCCGGCCTTCGCCGGGATGACGAAAGTGCGGGTTAAGCCGGCTCGACGACCTTCGCCTTCTTGGGCTTGGCGGGCTTTTCGGCCTTGGGCGGCTTGGGCGGCTTGGCCGGCTTTTCAGCCTTCACCTTGGCCGGTTTGGTTGCCTTTTTGGCCAGCTTCTTCGCCTCGCGCGCGGCCTTCTTGGCGGCGCGGGCCTCGGCCTTGGCCTTGGCCGGGGCCGCATCGGCCTCGCCCGCCAGTTCGGCCAGCAGGCTGAGGAAGCCGTCCCGCTTGGCCTTGGGCAGCAGGGCCATGATCCGCTTGTCGGCGGCCTCGACCTTCGGCCGGGCGGCATCCAGAGCCGCCTGACCGGGGCCGGACAGGCTGACCGTCTTGGCGCGGGCGTCGATCGAAGACTGTTCGCGGGCCAGAAGCCCTTTGGTCGTCATGCGCGAGACCAGGTCCGCCAGGGTCGAACGGTCGATCCCGGTGGCCCGGACCAGATCGGTCTGGGTCAGGCCGGATTTCTGCGACACCGCCTCAAGGACGGCGAACTGACGCTGGGTCAGGCCGTCGGGGCCGGTTTCCTCGGAATAGATGTCAAGCGCGAGCTGCAGCACACGGTGCATCAGGTGGCTGGGGGAGCCCCCCAAGGCCCCGCTGCGCTTCGACCTGTTTCCGGACTTGACCATGAAACGTATCCCTTCGGCCTCGATGGACCATGCGTAGCAGTGGTGCTTTACGGTTTGACGACGGACGATCCGTCATCAATCCGGATATCTCAGGGCGCGGTGTCCGGTTCCGCCGGCGCCATCGGATCGACCGGCGCATCGGGCGAGGTCAGGTTGCGCATGATCAGCGGAATCTGCGACAGGCCGAAGGCTGAGGAAGCGATCCACAGCACGCCCCGGAAGCTGACCCAGACATCGGCCGGATCAATATCCGTGCGCCCGACCTGCGCCGCCGCCCAGCCCACAAGGGCCTCGCTGCGGACCAGTTCATTGACGAGGGCGACGGCGAGAAAATAGACGCCATAGCGGAGCGTCAGTGTCCGCCAGGCCCGGTCGTTGATCGGAATGACCGTGCCCAGAAGGGCCTTCAGCGGCTGTTTGCCGAGGAAGATGCCGCCGATCAGGGCCACGGCCAGCGACAGGTTCAGGGCCGTGACCTTGACCTTTACCCACAGGCCGTCGCCGGTCAGCACGGTCAGCAGGCCGAACACCAGGGCAAAGCCGCCGACCAGCAGGGGCATCAGGGCCAGCCGTTTCTCGACGATCAGGCCGACCGCCACGCCCACGGCCGAGCCTGCGACGAGGAACCAGGTCGCATGGACCAGGGCTTCATCGCCGCTCAGGCCGCGCAGGCGCATGACCAGAAAGGCTGCGCCAAAGGCCAGCAGGCCGCCGAAATCCACCAGCTGACGCAGGCGGGAGTCGGTCCTGGGGGTCGATTCGGGGGTGGCGGCGTCAGTCATGCGTCAATCCTCAAGCCCCACCAGCGATCGTGAAAAGGCTCGCGCGTCAAACGGTTGCAGGTCGTCGATGCCCTCGCCGACGCCGATCAGCTTGATCGGGGCGTCCGAGGCCTGGGCCACGGGCACCAGGACCCCGCCGCGCGCCGTTCCGTCCAGCTTGGTCATGACCAGTCCGGAGACATAGGCGGTGCGGCCGAAGATCTGTTCCTGGGCCAGGGCGTTGCGGCCGACCGTGGCGTCCAGCACCAGCAGGGTCTCATGCGGGGCCTCCGGATCGATCTTCTTCAGCACGCGCACGATCTTGAGCAGTTCGTCCATCAGGGCGGACTTGTTCTGCAGCCGGCCGGCGGTGTCGATCAGGACGACGTCGTATCCTTCCGCCTTCGCCTTCGTATAGGCGTCAAAGGCCAGGCCGGCGGGGTCGGCGCCGTCGCGGCGGCTCTCGAAGGTCGCTCCGGCGCGTTCGGCCCAGACCTTGAGCTGTTCGCGGGCCGCGGCGCGGAAGGTGTCGCAGGCGACGATCATCACCTTCGCCCCCTGACCGGTCAGGTCGGCCGCGATCTTGCCCAGGGTCGTGGTCTTGCCCGAGCCATTGACCCCGACGAACAGGGTCACAAACGGCCGGGCGCCGGACAGGGGCTCGTAGCGGGCCTCGTGGTGGATCAGTTCGGCGGTCACCGCCTCGGCCAGGGCTTCCTTGACCTCGCGCTCATTGGCCCCGGCGCCGAAGCGCAGATCGCGGAAGCGGGCAACGATCCGGTCGGTGGCCGCAGGCCCCAGATCGCTCTCCAGAAGATGCTCTTCCAGCCCCTCGAGCGCGGCCTCGGACAGCGGCTCCTTGATGAAGGTGGCCACGACCTGTTCGGTCATCTGCTTCGAGGAGCGGGAGAGGCCCTCGGTCAGGCGCGAGAGCCAGCCCTTTTTCGGCGCGTCGGTCATGGGTTGGCTTTAGCGGGGCGAAGCGGGCGCGTCACGCGATCTCGCGGCCCTTCTCCCATTCCGTCATCCTCGGGCTTGACCCGAGGATCAGGGGCGGCGGTTGGCGGTGCGGTCGGGACGGCCCCGTGACTATTCCTATGCAGGCGTCGACGGCGCACCGGATGGTCTGATCCTCGGGTCAAGCCCGAGGATGACGGTGAGAGGAGTGGCGCAAGTGACCGGAGGGTTTTGACGCGCTAGAACGATCCCAATAAGGATCACAGCCTTGCCCAAGCCCCACCCGTTCCATTCGCCCCGCACCCACGGCTTCGTCCGCGTGGCCGCCGCGACGCCGGTGGTCCACACCGCCGACCCCGTCGCCAATGCGGAAGAGCATATCGCCCTGATCCGGCAGGCCGGCGCGCAGGGCGTCGATCTGATCGTCTTCCCGGAGCTGTCGCTGAGCGGCTACGCCATCGACGACCTGCTGATGCAGGACGCCCTGCTGGCCGAGGTGGAGCGGCAGATCGATCGGATCGCGGACGTGACCGCGGAACTGGACGTGGCGGTGGTTGTCGGTGCGCCGATCCGCCGGGGTGACCGCCTGTACAACTGCGCCGTGGTGCTGGCGAATGGGCAGCCGGTGGGGGCCGTCCCGAAAACCTACCTGCCGAACTATCGCGAATACTATGAGAAGCGCTGGTTCGCGCCGGCCGACGATGAACTTCCGGTTCTCGGTGGCCGCTGGGGATCGTTCGGAACGGCGCTGCTGTTCGAGGCCGAGAACCGGCCCGGTTTCGTGTTCGGGGTCGAGGTCTGCGAGGATTTCTGGTCTCCTTTGCCCCCTTCGACCCGACAGGCGCTGGCGGGTGCCCGCATCCTGCTGAACCTCTCGGCTTCCAATATCGTCATCGGCAAGGCCGACGAGCGCGCCTTGCTTTGCACCAGTCAATCCGCGCGGGCGATGGCGGCCTATGTCTTTACGGCGTCTGGCTGGGGCGAGAGCACGGCGGACCTGGCCTGGGACGGACAGGCGACGATCCATGAACTGGGCGCAAGGCTGGCGGAAGGAGAGAGGTTCTCCGTCGAAAGCCACCTGACCATCGCTGATATCGACGTAGAGCGGATCGGGCTGGAGCGTCTGCGCACCGGCACTTTCGCCGATACGGCACGGCGTGAGTTGGCCCGGGAGGGGTTCGCCCACGCCCTCTTCAATGCGCGTGAGGACGCGACTGCCGACCTCCTCCGCCCCCTCGACCGCTTCCCCTTCGTGCCCGACGACCCCGCCCGGCTGGATCAGGACTGCTACGAGGCCTTCAACATCCAGGTGCAGGGGCTGATGCGCCGGATGAAGGCGACCAGCGCCGAGCGGCTGGTCATCGGCGTCTCGGGCGGGCTGGATTCGACCCAGGCCCTGCTGGTCGCCTGCCGCGCCTTTGACCGGCTGGGTCTGCCGAGGACCGGCATCCTCGCTTACACCCTGCCCGGTTTCGCCACCTCGGAGGGGACCAAGGCCAATGCCTGGGCCCTGATGAAGGCGCTGGGCGTCACGGGGGCGGAGATCGACATCCGGCCGACGGCGCAGACCATGCTGGAGGCCATCGGCCATCCGTTCGCCAAGGGCGAGCCGGTCCATGACATCACCTTCGAGAATGTGCAGGCCGGTCTGAGGACGGACTATCTGTTCCGGCTGGCCAACCAGAACGGCGCCTTCGTGCTGGGCACCGGCGACCTGTCGGAACTGGCCCTGGGCTGGTGCACCTATGGCGTCGGCGACCATATGAGCCACTACAACGTCAACGGCGGGGTGGCGAAGACCCTGATCCGGCACCTGATCCGCTGGGTGGCGATGAAGGAGCACACGGGCGGGGCGGCCGATGTGCTGCACGCCATTCTGGATACGGAGATTTCGCCGGAACTGGTGCCCGCGGGCGCGGACGGGAAGATCCAGTCGACCGAGGCGACCGTCGGCCCCTATGCGCTGAACGACTTCTTCCTGTTCTACATCACCCGCTTCGGCCTGAAGCCGTCCAAGGTGGCCTATCTGGCGCATCAGGCGTGGAAGGATGCTGCGGCGGGCCATTGGCCGGTGAACACGCCCGAGGCTGAGCGGGTCGCCTATGACCTCGCTACGATCAAACACTGGCTGCGGAAATTCCTGTTCCGCTTCTTCCAGACCTCGCAGTTCAAACGCTCGGCCCTGCCCAATGGGCCGAAGGTGGTCACCGGTGGGTCGCTTTCGCCCCGCGGCGACTGGCGCGCGCCGTCGGACGCAACGGCGCGGGTTTGGCTGGATGAGCTGGAAGCGAACGTGCCGGAGTGAAAAAGTGGCCAGTGGCTAGTGGCTAGTGGCTGGCCGCCGCCTGCAGAGCCGGACTGCCGGCGTCGCCCTTCCGCCGGCAGCGAAGCGGCAATCACTAGCCACTAGCCACTGGCCACTCGCCACTCTTCCTTCAGGGCAGCTCGCTCAGGAACGGAAAGATCGCCGCCTTGGCCTCGGGCTCGTCCAGCATGGGCGCGTGGCCGACGCCGGGGACCTCGACGACGTCCATTTTCGGGGCGCGTTTGCGCATCTTCGCCGCGATCTCCGGGCTGAGCAGGTCGGAGGTCTCGCCGCGCACCAGCAGGGTCGGACGGCCCTTGGCCAGCCGGTTGAACAAGGGCCAGAGGTTGGGGACCAGGGCCTTGGCTCCCGCCACCCGGATCGGGACCATGATGTCGGGGTCATAGTCCGGGATCGGCGTGCCCTCGGTACCCAGGCGGAAGGTGCGACGGGCGAAGGCGTCCCAGTCGGCGTCCGAATAATGGGGCAGGGCGACCTCATTGAGCTTGCGCGCATAGGCGGCGGCATCGGCCCAGTTGTTGATCTCGACCGGCTGGCCCGCATAGGCGGCGATCCGCGCCAGACCGACGGGCGACACCTCCGGCCCGATATCGTTGAGGATGGCGGCGGCGATGACCTTCGACCGGAGGGCGGCGAGCGTCATGGTGATCAGCCCGCCCATTGAGGTGCCGAGAAAGACCGCGCGCTCGATGCCGAGGTCACGCATCAGGGCCAGCACGTCCTGGGCATAGGTCAGGGGCTGGTAGGTCATCGGGTCCGGCGCCCGGTCCGACTGGCCGCGACCGCGGATGTCCACGGCCAGCACCCGCCGGCCGCTCTGGGCAATCAGGGGGGCGATGGCATCGAAATCGGCCGAGTTGCGGGTGAGGCCATGGATGGCGATGACCGGCAGTTTCGCCGCGCCGGCCGCTGCGGCATGGTCGCGGGCGTAGAGGCTCAGGCCGTCGGCACTGGACCAGCGACGCTCGACGAAGGTCTGGCTCATGAATCGCTCCGGCGGCTGATGACCCAGCCTATTTCACCCGCGGGAGAATTCCCACCCGGCGCGAACGGACGACGGGGCTTCAGTGGCCCAGCAGTTCCCGGACGAATTGGAACAGATCGCCGCCCTCGAAGCGGAAACCCGGCACCCCGGCGCGCCGGGCGGCCTCCATGTCCGACGGCTGGTCGCCGATCATGAAACTCTTCGCCGGATCGATAGTGTGGTCGGCCATGGCCCGCAGGAGCATGCCGGGATTGGGTTTGCGGTCCGGATGGTCGGGATGCAGATAGGCCTCGACCCGGCCCTCGCTGTGGAAGGGGCAGGCATAGACGGCCCCGATCACTGCCCCCTTGGCGGCCAGTTTGCGCACGATCAGGGTGTTGAAGGCCTTCATCTGGTCTTCGGTGAACAGGCCGCGCGCGACGCCCGACTGATTGGTCACGATGACGCACAGATAGCCGAGCTTGTTGAGCTGTCGCACGGCCTCGGCTGCGCCGGGCATGAGGCGCAGATGCTCTTCCAGATGGGGGTAGCCGGTATCCTCGATCAGCACACCGTCGCGATCGAGGAAGACGGCAGGAATGCCGGAACTCATGGTTTCCGGGCATACGCCTCAGCACCCGGTCGTTGCAACCCGTCACGCTAAGTGACGGAACAGGATTTGGCTTTGCCGCAGTCGATTTGGTAGGAGGCCGCATCCCCGGCGGCGCTGAACGCGCGCTGCCATATCCGCGCGCCCGGAGATCGTCCGATCATGAGCATTGCCTTTATCGACCTTCAGGCCCAGCGCCTTCGCCTCAACGGCAGGATCGAGGCCGCCGTGCAGGAGGCGGTGGTCGGCGGGGCCTGGGTCATGGGTCCGCAGGTGCGGCAGTTCGAGGCCGATCTGGCGGCCTTCGGCCAGGCGAAACACGCCCTGGGCTGCGCCAACGGCACCGACGCCCTGATCCTGCCCCTGATCGCCTGGGGAATCCGCACCGGCGACGCGGTCTTCTGTCCCAGTTTCACCTTTACCGCCACGGGCGAGGTCGTGCCCTGGCTGGGGGCCACGCCGGTGTTTGTGGATGTCGATGCCCACACCTTCAACATGGACCCGGTCCAGCTGGAGGCGGCGATCGAGGCGACGCTGAAGGAGGGCCGGCTCAAGCCCCGCGTGGTCATCGCCGTCGACCTGTTCGGCCAGCCCGCCGACTATCCGGCCATCCGGGCCATCTGTGACCGCTACGGCCTGAAACTGATCGCCGATTCGGCCCAGGGTTTCGGTTGTACCCTGAACGGCCACCATCCGATCAAATGGGCCGACATCACCACCACCAGCTTCTTCCCGGCCAAGCCGCTGGGCTGTTATGGCGACGGCGGGGCTGTGCTGACGGACGATGATGATCTGGCCCAGGAAATGGACTCCCTGCGGGTCCACGGCAAGGTCGTCGCCAAGGACCTGAAGGACGGCCAGACCTTCGACCACGACCCGAAATACCTTGCCATGCGCATCGGCATGAACAGCCGGCTCGACACCATCCAGGCCGCCGTCCTGATCGAGAAGCTGAATGTCTTTGCCGATGAGATCGGCTGGCGGAACGCGATCGCGGATCGATACAACGCCGGTCTGGCCCCTTATGTCGCCAGGGTTCCGACCGTGATCGACGGGGGGGTCTCGGTCTGGGCCCAGTACACCATCGAACATGAGGACCGTGACGGCCTCGTGGCCCATCTGAAGGACCAGGGCGTTCCCACGGCCGTCTATTATCCGGTGCCCATGCATCTGCAACCCGCCTATGCCCGGTTCTCCAAGGGGCCCGGCAGCCTGCCGGTCACGGAGCGGCTCAAGGAGCGGGTCCTCAGCCTGCCGATGCATTCGGATCTGGACGAGGCGACGCAGGATACAATCATCGCGGCCGTCGCCGGCTTCCGCTAGGGATCGTCGCATGACCCAGCCTCTCCCCGCATTGAAGGTCGGCGTCGCCGGCGTCGGCGTCATGGGCCGCAACCATGCGCGCGTCCTGTCGGACATCCGCGATTTCGATTTGACGGCGGTGTTCGACCCGGATGCTGCGACCGCTGACGGGGTTGCCGGCCTCTATGGCGCGAGGGCCTTCACCACGGCCGGCGAGTTCGTGGCTGCCGGTCTGGACGCCGCTGTGGTCGCCACACCCAACCGCCACCATGCCGACCTCGGTGTCGCCCTGCTGGAGGCGGGGATCCATGTGCTGGTCGAAAAGCCGATCGCCGCCACTGTGGTCGACGCCCAGCGGATGATCGACGCCGCCAGGGCCAACAGCCGGGTGCTGATGGTCGGCCAGGTCGAGCGCTTCAATCCCGCGGTCGAGGCGGTCAAGCGCGCCATCGACGGCGAGGATGTGATCTCGATCCAGATCACCCGCGTCGGCCCCTTCCCGCCGCGCATGGGCGAGGTCGGGGTGGTCATAGATCTGGCGGTGCACGACATCGACATCATTCGGCATCTGACGGAGTCCGAGATTGTCGAGGTCCAGCCCCAGTTGGCCCGGACCAAGGCTGACCGCGAGGACACGGCCCTGCTGCAGTTCCGGCTGGCCAACGGGACCATCGCCCACATCACGACGAACTGGGTCACGCCTTACAAGGTCCGCACCCTGCAGGTCGCGACCCAGAACAAATTCGTCGTCGCCGATCTGATGAGCCGTCAGGTGACGGAGTATTTCGGCCAGCAGCCGGACGGCAGCTATTCGACACGTGGCGTCATGAGCTGGCCCGCCGAACCGCTGAAGAAGGAGCTGGAAGCCTTCGCCCATGCCATCCGCACGGGCGAACCGCCGGCTGTGAGCGGCGAGGACGGGCTGCGGAACCTGGAAGTGGCGCTTAGGTGTCTGGGGGAGGGCTAACCGCCCACCACCTGCATCCCCAGCCATTCCGCGATCAAGGCCGGCCTGTCTACGCCGTCAATTGTGGCCGCCGCCTCATCGGTCAGCCAAGTGCGCTCCGGATGTCCGTCTGCGCGAAGTCATTGCCGACATAGAGCAGCGGACAGCCGTACATCTCTGCGAGGGCATAGCTGAAGCTGTCGCCGTAGTTCAGGTAGGCGGTGTGGAAGCCCTTGCCCCAGCGACGATAGGCGTCAGCCGCGCGCTCGGCGAAGGCTTGATCGACCGGAATGACCTCGAGATCGAGTTCGTCCAGAATAACCCGGACCGCGTCGGACAATTTCAGCCGCATCGCCACGATCCGCGTCTCTGTCAGGGTCGCCGCCGAAATGAGGAGGTCGCCGCTCAGAAGACGCCGGGCGATAACCTCTGCATTCGCCTGCCCAGCCGCGACACAGATGACGGCCGAACTGTCGATAGCGATCACGCCGGTAAGCCGTCTTCATCATAGAGGAAGTCCTGGCTGCGGGCCGCGTCAAAATCAGGAGGCAAATCCCCGACCAAGGCTTGGGCTTTGCGGATCACCGCCATCCGTTCTTCAACAGTGAGACGCCGAGGCACCATCGAAGTGATGCGGGCCACGCCTTTGCCGTTCCGGGTGAGGACCACATCTTCACCCGCTTCGGCTTGGCGAACCAGCGCCGTCAGTCGCGCCTTGGCCTCGGAAATCGCGATCTCACTCATCCGTAAAATATGGACCAATCAGTGGTCCAAATCAAGATTCACCCGCCCACCATCTGCATCCCCAGCCATTCCGCGATCAGGGCCGGCTTGTCGGCGCCGTCGATCTCGACCGTGACCTCGTGTTTCAGCAGCCAGCGGCCGCCGCCCTTGTCCTCGGCGGACAGGAGTTTGAAGCGGCCGCGCACGTTCGATCCGGCCGGCACGGGGGCCAGGAAGCGGAGTTTGTCGAAGCCGTAGTTGACCCCCATCACTACCCCTTCCAGCGGCGGGACGGCGTCATAGGTCATGGCCGAGAGCAAGGAGAGGGTCAGGAAGCCGTGGGCGATGGTGCCGCCGAAGGGGGTGTGGGCCGCTGCGACCGGGTCGATATGGATGAACTGCCGGTCCTCGGTGATCTCGGCGAAGGCGTCGATCCGGGCCTGGTCGACGGTGATCCAGCGGCTGACGCCGATTTCCTGGCCGATCAGGCCGGCGAGGTCGGCGACGGGGGTGGGCAGGCCCTTGCGTTCGGTCATGGTGTCAGGCTCCGGGGGTGAAACGGTCTTCGATAATGGCGGAAAACATGGACGGGTCGACATTGCCGCCCGACAGGACGGCGGCGGTGGTCAGGCCGGCGGTCTCGACCTTGCCGGCCAGGATAGCGGCCAGCGACACGGCCCCGCCCGGCTCGACCACCAGTTTCAGCACCTTGAAGGCATAGCGCACAGCCTCGGCGACCTCGGCGTCCGAGACGGTCACCACCCCGGTCAGTCGTTGATTGATCGGGAAGGTCAGCTCGCCCGGCCGGTCGGTCATCAGGGCGTCGCAGATCGAGGGCCGTTCGACCGGGGCGTGGGTCAACCGCTCGCCCGCCGTCAGTGACAGCAGGGTGTCATTATAGGCCTCGGGCTCGACGCCGATGACCCGGGTCTCGTGCGACAGGGCTTCCATGGACAGGTTGATACCCGCGATCAGCCCGCCGCCCGAAGCCCCGCACAGCAGCTGGTCCAGCGGCGCATCGGCCTGTTCGAGGATCTCCAGCCCGGTCGTGCCCTGGCCCTCGATGACGAAGGGATCGTCGAACGGGCGGACGAGGATGGAGCCCTTGGAGGCTGCGATCTCCTCGCCGATGGCCTCGCGGCTCTCGGTGTAGCGGTCGTACATCCGCACCTCGCCGCCGAAGCCGATCACGCCCTCGACCTTCACCTTCGGACTGTCGGCGGGCATGACGATGATGGCCTCGATGCCGAGGATCTGCGCCGCGCAGGCCACGGCCTGGGCGTGATTACCGGACGAATAGGCCACGACGCCCCGGGCCTTTTCCTCTTCCGTCAGCCGGCTGATGCGGTTCCAGGCCCCGCGGAATTTGAAGGCCCCGGCCCGCTGCAGGGTTTCCGCCTTGAGCAGCACGCGACCCCCGGCCCGGGCATTCAGCGCCGGGCTTTCGATCAGGGGGGTGCGGACGGCCTGTCCGGCGATCTGGCGGGCGGCGTCGCGAACGCCGGCAAAGGAGGCGGTGTGCATCGTCAATCCATAGCGGGCTCGCCATCCCGGCGAAAGCCGGGCTTCCAGTCCCGGCCTTACCGCTGGCTGGTTCATCACAAAGACCACGAAGAAGAAGCCACGAAGGGCACAAAGGGACCTGCGCCTGTCACTGCTGCCTTCGTGTCCTTCGTGACCCCTTGGTGTCCTTCGTGAAGAACCTCCTGGCGGCAAACCCAATCGCTCGGCTTGCGGCTTCGCCGCGATGACCGGTTGAGTCTCCGGAAGGGCGCTCTAACCTGCCCGCATGAAGAGCCTCATCCTCGCCATCGACCAGGGCACAACCTCGACCCGGGCCATCGCCTTTGAGGCCGCGCCCGAGGGCGGCCTGCGGCCCGTCGCGGTCAGCCAGGTCGAACTGGAGCAGCATTTCCCGCACCCCGGCTGGGTCGAGCATGACGCCGCCGAAATCTGGGCCGCGACGCTGCAGACCTGTCGCGCGGTGATCGAACAGGCGGGCGGGGTCGGACGGTTCGCCGCCGTGGGCATCACCAACCAGCGCGAGACCTCGGTGCTCTGGGATACGGTGACCGGCGAACCCCTGCACCGCGCCATCGTCTGGCAGGACCGGCGCACGGCGGATGTCACGGGCGCCCTGGCCGCGGCCGGGCATGAGCCGATGGTGCAGGCGGCGACCGGCCTGATCCTCGATCCCTATTTCTCGGCCTCGAAATTCGCCTGGCTGCTGGACGCCGTGCCGGGTGCCCGGGATCGTGCGGCCCGGGGTGAGGTCAAGGTCGGCACCATCGAGACCTGGCTGATCTGGAAGCTGACCGGCGGTGCCAGCCATGTCACCGACGCCACCAATGCCAGCCGCACCGCGCTGATGGACCTGGCGACGCGGGCGTGGCGACCCGATCTTGCGGCCCTCTTCAACGTCCCGATGGTGGTCCTGCCGGAGATCCGCGGCTGCACGGACCGTCTCGGCGAATGCGACCCGTCCCTGTTCGGGGCGGCCCTGCCGATCCACGGCGCGGCGGGGGATCAGCAGGCGGCACTCGTCGGCCATGGCGCGCTCAAGGCCGGGGACGCCAAGATCACCTTTGGCACCGGGGCCTTTCTGGTCGCCAATGTGGGAGGTGAGCCGGTCGGCTCGACCAGCCGGCTGCTCGGCACCCTCGGCTATGCGGTCGGAGACGATGTCGCATTCGCCCTCGAGGGCTCCATCTTCTCGGCCGGTTCGGCGATCCAGTGGCTGCGCGACGGGCTGAAGGTGCTCACCGCCTCGGGCGAGTCAGAGGGCATGGCCCGGGGGCTGACGGACAATGGCGGGGTCTATCTGGTGCCCGGCTTCACCGGTCTGGGAGCACCCTGGTGGGAGCCGGAGGCGCGCGGGACCATCATCGGCCTGACGCGCGACAGCGGACCGGCCCATTTCGTCCGGGCGGCGCTGGAATCGCTGGCCTACCAGACCCGCGACCTGCTCGACGCGCTGGAAAAGGACGGGGCCCCGCGGTTGAAGGTGCTCAAGGTCGACGGCGGCGTCACGGCCAATGCCTTCGCCATGCAGTTCGTCGCCGACATCTGCGACGTGGTGGTCGAACGGCCGGCGTTTCAGGAGATGACGGCCCTGGGCGCGGCCAAACTGGCAGCGCTCGGAATCGGTCTGATCGGCGATCTGGAGGACCATCCGGTCGAGGCCCCCGCGCGCTGGACGCCGAATATGGCACCGGAAGTGCGCGAACGGCTGCTGAAGGGCTGGCGCAGCGCGGTCCGCGCAGCCATCATCGCCGCTCACCCGGAAGAAGCATGACCCAGCCCATCCTCGAAGACGCCCAGTCCACCTTCTCCGGCACCCGGGAGGTCGATCCCCGCCATGCGCTCGATGAAGCGGCGCTGGACCAATGGCTGAAGGCCCATGTCGAGGGCTATGCCGGTCCGCTGACGCTGCGCCAGTTCAAGGGCGGTCAGTCGAACCCGACCTATGAGCTGGTGACGCCGACCGGTGCCTATGTGCTGCGTCGCAAGCCGCCCGGTAACCTGCTGCCCAGCGCCCATGCCGTCGATCGGGAGTTCACCGTCATCTCGGCCCTGCACAGACAGGGCTATCCGGTCGCCCGGCCCTGGGCCCTGTGCACGGACGACAGCGTCATCGGCTCGATGTTCTATGTCATGGACAAGGTCGAAGGCCGGGTGCTGTGGGACCTGAAACTGCCGGGGATGGAGCCGGCCCGGCGCCGCGCCATCTATGAAAGCCAGGTCGATACCCTGGCGGCCCTGCACGCCTTCGACCCCGCCGCCATCGGATTGTCCGACTACGGACGGCCCGGAAACTATTTCGAGCGCCAGGTGGGGCGCTGGACCAAACAGTATCGGGCCTCGGAGATCGATCCGATCCCGGCCATGGACCGGCTGATCGAATTCCTGCCGTCCACCCTGCCGCCGGACGGGCCGACGCGGATCGTCCACGGTGACTTCCGGCTCGACAACATGATCCTGGCCCCCGACGGGCCGCAGGTCCGGGCCGTGCTGGACTGGGAGCTGTCGACCCTCGGTGATCCGATGGCGGACTTTTCCTATCTGCTGATCGCATGGGTGATTCCGGCGACAGCGCGCAACGGGCTCGCCGGTGCCGATCTCGAGGCCCTGGGGATCCCGTCGGTGGCGGAGATGGTGGAGCGTTATGCGAAGCTGACCGGGACGACGCCGGCCAATCTGGACTGGCTGCTGGCCTATAATCTGTTCCGGCTGGCGGCCATCTGCCAGGGCATTGCCGGGCGGGTGCGCGACGGCACGGCGGCCTCGTCCCATGCCAGGGCCATGGCCGCCCAGGTGCCCATGCTGGCCGCGGGCGCGATGAGTTTCGCGCAGAAGGCGGGGGCCTGATCACCCGGTCCCGGGTCGTGAGGCCGGCGGGTCAGTGCGCCGGGAGAACGGCCCCGTTCAGGATGCGCCGGTCGTCCTTCGCCTGGACCAGAATGGCTACGGCCAGGCCTGATCCGGCGGCGTCCGGAAGGGCATAGAGGGCCGGCCGGCCGGTCCATTCGCCCAGGGTCCGGACCGAGCGCACCACATTCATGTGTCGCACCGTGCGGCCGCGGTTATCCCCCCGGCCGATCAGGACTTCCTGCGGGCCGGGGGTGAAGGTCACCGCCAGAACTTCGGCACCACCCGAGGGCGCGCGGCCGGAGCCGACGCCGACCCGGTCGCCGCCTGTGCGAAACTCGATCTCGGGCGGAAACACGCGGCGGGCGGCTTCCTCGTCGATGGCGCTCTGCAGGGCCGGTATCCCGGCACCCACGACCTGGCGGCGCCCGTCGATGACGATCTGCGGGGTCGCGACGTCGCGCAATCTCAGGGGCTTGCGATAGGCGCGCTGGCGCTGGGCGAACTCGGGTCGGGCGAAGGTGTCCTCCCAGCCCAGGTAGTCCCAGTAATCGACGGCATAGGTCAGGGCGATGACGCCGGGTTCGGTCGCAACGGACTCAAGCCGGGCATTGGCCTCCGGACAGTCGGCGCAGCCCTGGGCGGTGAAGAGTTCAATGACGACGGGC
The DNA here is from genome assembly GCF_027487935.1 of Brevundimonas sp. Lineage (GTDB taxonomy): Bacteria > Pseudomonadota > Alphaproteobacteria > Caulobacterales > Caulobacteraceae > Brevundimonas. The sequence goes on along the minus strand of NZ_JAIYCP010000021.1, from coordinate 181,473 downwards.
TCAGGCGGTGCCGCGGTCCGGACGGCGCGGGCCGACGACGGCTGGGCCACGGACCCTGCCGCGACAAGGGCAGCCGCAAGGGCCGCCACAGGGATGATCCAGCCCCTCGTGCGCATGGCGCAGAGATTAACCACGCCCGGCGAAATCGCGCCGCTCATTTTCGCGTGAAGGCCGAATGGAGCGGCGACCGTCAGACCCGGATGTCCAGCAGGGCACCGGGGCGCGGGGAGCGCTCCTCCTGAACGGCCGACGCGGACGAGGGGGCGGTGTCGCGCGCAACCGGTTCCGGCCCGCCGGCCTGCACCGCCTCCAGGGCCGCCCGGAAGAAATCCGATCGTGCCGCGCGTACCGGAGGCAGGGCCGCGGGTTGGGGCGGGAACTGGACGGACGGGAGGCCGGATCGAATCGTGCTCATGCCCGCAGGGTTAACGAAAACTGTCGGAAAGAGGTTAACGCCCCGGCTCGCGTGGTGTGGCCGTCGGCAGGGGGCGGGCCGGAGCCTGTATGGCCGCGACCAGGCGCTCGATCTCGGCCGGGTCGAGCAGGGGACCGGTCGACTTGGCCACGACCTGGCCCATCGCATTGACGGCGAAGGTCTCCGGCGCACCGGTGATGCCGAGGTCGAGACCCGCCCGGCCGTCCCGGTCGACCAGCACCATGGCATAGGGGTCGCCCAGTTCGTCGAGGAAGGCGCGGGTGGCGACCGGGTCGTCCTTCCAGGCCACGCCGACCACAGCCACGCCGCGCGCCTCCAGCGCCATCAGATTGGGATGCTCGGCCCGGCACGGCGCGCACCAGCTGGCGAAGACATTGACCAGCATCGGCTTGCCCACACCGGCGGTCTTCAGATCGAGATGGCCCGGCCCGGGCTGGTCACCCGTCAACATCGGCAGGACGGTCTCGGGAATGGGCTGGCCGATGAGGGCGTCGGGCTTGATCGACGGATCGCGTTTCAGCGACCAGCCGATGAAGAGCGCGGCCAGTGCCACAAGGACGATGAGCGGGACGATGGACAGCCAGCGGCTCATGGTTGGGGCTCTGTCGTGCCGGGCTCGTCCTGCAGCCTTTTCAGCTCTGCCGACCAGCGGCGCGCCGCGAGGGCGGCGCGGGCGGCGAGTGCGGCCAGGACGATCGCGCTCAGGCCCCAGGCGGGCCAGACGAAGGCGGCGTAACGGCCCATGTCGAGGTCAGGCATGATCAGGCCTCCAGCGCCTTGCGGGCGCGGATCGACACCACCCGCCGGCGTACGATCTCGGTGCGGATCGCGGTCAGCCAGATGGCCAGGAACAGGACCCCCCAGGCCGCCATCATGATCAGCAGGGGCGTCAGATAGACGGCCGGCATCGCCGGTCCTTCGGCGCGCAGCAGCGAGGCCGGCTGGTGCAGGGTGTTCCACCAGTCGACCGAGAATTTGACGATCGGCAGATTGATCAGGCCGACAAGCCCCAGCACGGCGGCGGCGCGCGTCGCCTTGGCCTCGTCATCGATCGAGGCCCGCAGGGCCATATAGCCGATGTAGAACAGGAACAGGATCAGCACCGACATCAGCCGGGCGTCGCCCCAGGCCCACCAGGCCCCCCACATCGGCTTGCCCCACAGGCTGCCGGTGGCCAGAGCCAGGGCGGTATAGGCGGCACCCGGCAGGGCGGCGGCGCGGGCGGTGGCGTCGGCCAGGGGATGACGGAACACCAGGGCGAAGAAGCTGGACACGCCGAGCGCGCCATAGATCATCAGCCCGACCGAGGCTGCGGGCACATGGACGAACATGATCCGCACCGTGTCGCCCTGCTGATAGTCCTCGGGCGCGGTGAAGCTGAGCCAGGTCCCGACGACCAGCAGCACGGCGGCCGCCGCCCACAGCACCGGCGTCAGCGGGCGGGTGAAGCGCAGGAAGCGGTCGGGATTGGCGAGGCCGAACATCGGCGTCTCCTTAGCGGGCCGGGACGGCGCGCGCCATATGGGGACTTCACGGGGTGGCGCCGCGACGCAGGGGCTGTGCTAGGACGGTCCCACTCCGACCCGAAAGCGCCCGCCATGACCGATGATGTGACCAGGGATTCCAACGGCAACATCCTTGCCGACGGCGACAGTGTGACCCTGATCAAGGACCTCAAGGTCAAGGGCTCGGGCGGGGTGACGCTGAAGCGCGGGACCCTGGTGAAGAACATCCGCCTCACCGGCGACACCGACGAGATCGAGGCCAATGTCGACAAGGTCCGCGGCCTCGTGCTGCGCGTGGAGTTCGTGAAGAAGGCCTGACCGGCGGGTTCGATCGCGCGAAGCGCCACAGGCTTTGACCGCCCAGGTTCATCACAACGAACACAACGAGGTCACAACGAACACAACGGGATCGCGTCAGGCTCCGGCCCCGTCGTGCCCGCTGTGAGGGCGTTGTGTTCGCTGTGATGAAAACGGGTCGCCAACGGGCGTTGGATCGCGCTTCGCGCAGCCGCGACTAGCCCTGCGCATTCCTGACCGCCGCCGCTCCCGCAAAGGGGGTGATCACGGCAGCGAACAAAACATAGGCTCCCAGAAATGCGAGGGCCGGCAGGGGGTCGAGGCCGTTGACGGCCCGCTCCAGCGACCCCGCGCCGAACACCACCGGCGGGATGAACAGCGGCAGGACGACCACGGCGATCAACAGGCCGCCGCGCTTCGATCCCAGGGCCAGGGCGGCGCCCAGCGCCCCGGTCAGGGCGAAGCCGAGTGAGCCGATCAGGGCCGAGAGCAGGACCAGCGGGGCCAGCGACGGCGGCAGGCCGAGGGTGATCGCTGCGACCGGCGCGGTCAGGGCCAGCGGCACGCCGACCGCCAGCCACTGGGCCTTGGCCTTGGTCAGGACGACCAGCTCCAGCGGAACGGGGCCGAGGGCGATCAGGTCCAGCGCCCCGTCCTCGAGGTCGCGCTCGAACAGCCGCTCCAGCGACAGGATCGATGACAGGGCCAACGCCAGCCAGGCGATGCCGCCGGCGATCGGCCTCAGCCCCGCCGGATCGCCCCCGGCCGCCAGAGGAATGAGGGCCGTCAGACAGAGGAAGAAGCCGCAGGCCAGCAGGGGCCCGCCGCCGCCGGACCAGGCCAGCGCCAGCTCGCGCCGGAACAGAACCATCAGCGTCTTCATCGCCCGGCCCCGATGTCGAGGGCCCGCGCCGGAACCGGCAGGGGATCATGCACGGCGGCCAGGATGGCTCCGCCCCGGTCCATATGGGCCTGCATCATCAGGCCGAGGGCGGCGCGCCAGCGGGCATCCAGGGGGGCGAAGGGTTCGTCCAGCAGCCAAAGGGAGCGTGGCGCGGCGATCAGCCGGGCGAAGGCGAGGCGGCGGCGCTGTCCGGCCGACAATTTGCGCACCTCGAGGTCGAGCAGGGGTTCCAGCGCCAGCCCGGCGATTGCGGCGGCGATCCCTTCGTCATTCGCCCCGGTCCAGCGGGCCTGGAAATCCAGCTCCTCGCGGGCCCGTCGGCCGGTCTTCAGGCCGTCCAGATGACCCAGCCAGTGAATCCGGTGCGCCCGGGCCTCGGCCGGGTCGATGTCGGCGAAGGTGACCGTCCCCGCGTCCGGGCGGATGAAGCCGGCCAGGGTGCGCAGCAGGGTGGTCTTGCCCGCGCCATTGGCTCCGGTCAGGGCCACGGCCTCGCCGGGGGCGATGTGGAAGGACAGGTCCCGGAACAGCACGCGTTCGCCGCGGGAGACGGTGAGGGAGTCGGCTGTGATCACGGCGTCTCCCTCCCCTTCATGGAGAGGGTGGCTGAGCCAAGGGCGAAGCCGGGTGGGGGTGTTCGGGTGCAGAAAGCAGTGTTCCGTGGGTCGCCCGACGCGCCCCACCCGGTCGCTTCGCGACCACCCTCCCCACAAGGGGGAGGGAGAACATGGACGCGACCCGCAACCCTCGTTATATCCGGCCTCGCCGCAGCAGGCGTTCGCCGCGCGCGTCGGGGACCTGTGTGCCCCGCCGTCGACCGCGCGTACGTGCAACCGGATTGTCGGGCGGCGTGAACCAGAGGAAGCCTCTCCATGCCGTCAGTCGACAGCCTCAAGACCCGCCGGGACATCACCGTCGGGCGCAAGAAATACGCCTATTACAGCCTTCCGGCCGCTGAGGAAGCCGGTCTGGCCGGGATTTCCCGCCTGCCGCGCTCGATGAAGGTGCTGCTGGAGAACCTGCTGCGCAACGAGGACGGGGTTTCCGTCAGCGAAGCCGACCTCAAGGCGGTCGCCGCCTGGATCGAGAACAAGGGCGCGGTCGAGCACGAGATCGCCTTCCGCCCGGCCCGGGTTCTGATGCAGGACTTCACCGGCGTGCCCGCCGTCGTCGACCTGGCCGCCATGCGCGACGCCATGTCGGCCCTCGGTGCCGATGCGACGAAAATCAACCCGTTGAATCCGGTCGATCTGGTCATCGACCACTCGGTCATGGTCGACCATTTCGGCACGCCGGGCGCCTTCAACCAGAACGTCGAGCGTGAATATGAGCGCAACATCGAGCGCTACAAATTCCTGCGCTGGGGTTCGTCGGCCTTCAACAATTTCCGCGTCGTGCCCCCCGGCACGGGCATCTGCCATCAGGTGAACCTCGAGAACCTGGCCCAGACCGTCTGGACCGTGGCCGAGGGCAAGGCGACCGTCGCCTATCCCGACACCGTGGTCGGCACCGACAGCCACACCACCATGATCAACGGCCTGGCCGTTCTCGGCTGGGGCGTCGGCGGCATCGAGGCCGAGGCCGCCATGCTGGGCCAGCCCATCCCCATGCTGATCCCGGAAGTCGTCGGCTTCCGCCTGACCGGCGCCCTGCCGGAAGGCGCGACGGCCACCGACCTCGTCCTGACCGTCACCCAGATGCTGCGCAAGAAGGGCGTGGTCGGGAAATTCGTGGAGTTCTTCGGCCCGGGCGTCATCAGCCTGACCATCGAAGACCAGGCCACCATCGCCAACATGGCCCCGGAATACGGCGCCACCTGCGGCTTCTTCCCCGTCTCGGCGGCGACCATCGGCTATCTGACCGCCACCGGTCGCGACAAGGCGCGCGTCGCCCTCGTGGAGGCCTATGCCAAGGCTCAAGGGCTGTGGATCGACGAGACCTCGGAAGACCCGGTGTTCTCGGACGTGCTGGAACTGGACATGGCCTCGGTCGTGCCCTCGATCGCCGGTCCAAAGCGTCCGCAGGACAAGGTCGAACTGACCGTCGCCGCCCCGTCGTTCGAAACCGCCCTGGGCGAGGTCTTCGGCCGCGCCGGCGACGCCCCGCGCGTCAAGGTCGAGGGTGAGACGTTCGACCTCGGCGACGGCGATGTCGTCATCGCCGCCATCACCTCCTGCACCAACACCTCCAACCCGTCGGTCCTGATCGCCGCCGGTCTGGTGGCGCGCAAGGCCAAGAAGCTGGGCCTTTCGGTCAAGCCCTGGGTCAAGACCTCCCTGGCGCCCGGCTCGCAGGTGGTCACCGACTATCTGACCGCCGCCGGCCTGCAGGCCGACCTCGACGCCATGGGTTTCAACCTGGTCGGCTACGGCTGCACCACCTGTATCGGCAACTCGGGCCCGCTGGCGGACAGCATCTCCAAGGCCATCAACGACAACGGTCTGGTCGCCACCTCGGTGCTCTCCGGCAACCGGAATTTCGAGGGCCGGGTGAACCCCGACGTCCAGGCCAACTATCTGGCCTCGCCGCCGCTGGTCGTGGCCTATGCCCTCGCCGGCTCGATGCGGATCGACATCTCCAAGGATCCGATCGGCCAGGACAAGAAGGGCAAGGACGTGTTCCTGAAGGACGTCTGGCCGACCTCGAAAGAGATCGCCGACATCCAGAAGAAATGCGTCACCCCGGCGATGTTCGCCAAACGCTATGCCGACGTCTTCAAGGGCGACAAACACTGGCAGGGCATCAAGGTCGAGGGCGGCCAGACCTATGCCTGGGACGACAGCTCGACCTATGTCGCCAACCCTCCGTATTTCGAGGGCCTGTCGATGGAGCCGACCCCGGTCACAGACATCGTCGAGGCCCGCGTGCTGGCCATCTTCGGTGACAGCATCACGACCGACCACATCAGCCCGGCCGGTTCGATCAAGAAGACCTCGCCCGCCGGGGCCTGGCTGACCAACCGCGGCGTCGATGCGCTTGACTTCAACAGCTACGGCGCCCGCCGCGGCCACCACGAAGTCATGATGCGCGGCACCTTCGCCAACATCCGCATCCGCAACCGGATCACGCCGGAGATCGAGGGCGGGGTGACCAGGCATTTCCCGTCGCAGGACACCATGTCCATCTATGACGCGGCCATGCGCTACCAGTCCGAGGGCCGGCCGCTGGTCGTGATCGCGGGCAAGGAATACGGCACCGGCTCGTCGCGTGACTGGGCCGCCAAGGGCACCCGCCTGCTGGGCGTCCGCGCCGTTCTGGCCGAGAGCTATGAGCGTATCCACCGCTCCAACCTGGTCGGAATGGGCGTGGTGCCGCTGCAGTTCAAGAGCGAGGGCTGGGCCCGTCTGGGCCTGACCGGCGAGGAGATCGTCACCATCCGCGGCCTGTCGGACGTCAACATCGGCAAGCTGAAGCCGCGTCAGGACCTGTGGGTCGAACTGTTCCGCCCGTCGGACGGCAAGATGGCCCGGTTCCCGGTCCGCTGCCGCATCGATAACCAGACCGAGCTGGACTATTTCAAGGCCGGCGGGGTCATGCCCTATGTCCTGCGCAACCTGGCGCGCGGCGACGCCGAATAGGCAGCCGTCCGAACGAAACGAAGAGGGCCGGCGGAGCGATCCGCCGGCCCTTTTTGTTGTGTGGAGACGGCGGGGCGTCCGCAAGGATCGTTGCGCGCTTCAGCGTCCCCGATCTCCGCTTCGCTTCGTCGGGGATGACAAGCTCACCTTTCGCGACGGTGCCGGGAATCAGCCCCCCGTCGCATTGTGCAGCCCGCGGTCGCGCGGGTTGCGGCCGAAGGCCTGCTCGCACACGGCGCGGCCGAACTCTTCGGAGACCATCATCTGGCGGTCGCCCAGCAGGGCGCCGAGCCGGCCCTGGGCGCTGGTCGCGACCGAGACGGGGAAGCGGCCCACGACCCTGTCGTCGTCGGCGGGGTCGACGAACTCCACAGTCCCCGACAGCGTATGGCTGCCCTCGCCGGTCAGCAGGGTCTCCAGCCGCCCCGCGCGCTCCATTTCGTCGATATGGACGCGGATGTTGATCGGCACCGTGCCCCACATGCACCGGCGTAGCTCCTCATGGACCTCGGCCGAAAAGGTCAGGGCGAAGTCATCCTCCGCATCCAGCCAGCCGGTCGACAGGGTGACCGAGCCGGCCTGGGCGGTTTCCTGCAGGCCGATCGGCAGGGCCATGGGCGGGCCGCCCTCGATCACAGGCGCGCAGGCCGCGACGGACAACAGGGCTGCGGCGACGACGGCGGTAACGGCGGACTTCATTTCGGGCTCCCCGGGTTTTCGCGGCAAGCTTTAGCGGGGTGGGCGGTGAACGCCGGATGAACCGCCTTCGCCCGGCGACGAAATCGCCGGGACCTGTGTCAGGAACCGAACACCTCGACCCCGATCTCGCCGTCGGGGGTCAGCCAGGCCCGTTTCATGCCCTGGCTGTTGAAGGGGGCGGTGATGTTGCCGTCGCGGTCGAGTGCGATCAGGCCGCCGTCGCCGCCCATGTCGCCGATCTCTTCGATCACGGCCCGCCCCGCCTCGGCGAGGGTCTGGCCCGCCCCGACACGCCAGCTGACCTGGGCACAGGCGGCGACGCGGATGAAATACTCGCCCTGTCCGGTGCCCGAGACCGCGACACGGCCGTCGGCCCAGCTGCCGGCCCCGGGAATGGGGGTGTCGCCGACGCGGCCCGGCATCTTGCCGAACACGCCCGCGGTCGAGGTCGCCGCCGCCAGCCGGCCGTCGCGATCCAGAACGCAACAGCCGACCGTGCCGTGGGCGAGGGTGCCCGGTGGGTGATTGTCCTCGCCCTGACCGGCCCGGGTGAACCAGGCCGCTTCGTCGGCAATGGGTTCGAGCCCCTGATCGAAAGCGAACAGGGATGCGCCCTCTCCCGTCAGCATGACGTGGGGGGTTCGATCCATCACGGCGCGGGCGGCCACGACCGGATTGCGGAACCCCTGCAGGGCCGCCACGGCCCCGGCCTTGCGCGTCGACCCGTCCATCAGGCTGGCGTCGAGCTCATACGCCCCGGCCAGATTGGGCGAGGCCCCGCGCCCGGCGACATAGAGGCCGGAGTCCTCCAGCAGGACCGTCGCCTCGACCGCGACATCCAGCGCCGGGGCGCCGGCGTCCAGCCGCGCCTTCATGGCCGCCACCACCTCGCCCATATGGGCTATCTCGCGGGTGTAGTCGCGTTCGCGCCGGGCGCCGGCGCCGCCGTGGAGGATGAGGGCGGGTCTGCCGGTCATCAGGGCCTCTTTCAACTCGGGTCGAGGGTCGCTAGCGTCGCGGGACGACGGCAGCGCTTTCGCCCGTCATGCGCGCCAAGGGACGATCCGTGCAAGCTTCAGGGCCTTTTGTGGCTGCAAATTCCGCCGGGATCGGAATCGATCCGACGCTGAACCCGTCATCGATGGCCGCGTCGTTCAAACGGTTCGGTCGCATCCACATCCCGGGCTTCCTCCAGCCGGCTTCGGCCGAACGGCTGCACCGGAGCCTCGCGGCGGAACGGCTCTGGATGTGCTCGACCCTGGGCGGGGGCCAGACGATCGACATCCCGGTGGAACAGCTGGAGGCCTTTGCGCCGGATCAGGCGGCCCGGTTCCTGACCCTCGCCCATGCCGAGGCGCGGGACGGTTTCCACTACATGTTCGACAGCCTGCGGATCAGTGATCTGGTCGAGAAGGGGGAGCCGCTGGATCCTGCCTATGCCGCCGCCTATGCCTTTCTCAACAGTGCGGCATTTCTTGATTTTGTGCGGGCCTTGACGGGCGATAGCCGGCCCAACCACGTCGACGCCCAGGCCACCCGATATGAGCGCGGCCACTATCTCACCCAGCATGATGACAAGAAGCCGTCGTCCGGCCGGCTGTATGCCTATGTGCTGAATCTGACGCCCCATTGGCGGACGGACTGGGGCGGCCTGCTCAATTTCATCGACGCCGACGGCCATGTGGCCGAGGCCTACAGCCCGGCCTGGAACGCCCTGAACCTGTTCCGCGTGCCCCAGCCCCACGCCGTGTCCTGCGTGGCTCCCTTCGCCGGCGCGCCGCGCCTGTCCATCACCGGCTGGGTGCGCCAGATAGAGCCCGGCCTTCTCCCCTCACGAAAGACGTCCTGATGCGCGCAGTCCTGTCCAAGGCCCCCGGCGGCCCCGAAACCCTCGTCGTCGAGGAGGTTCTGGACCCCCGGCCGATGAAGGGCGAGGTGGTGATCGAGGTCCGGGCCATCGGGGTCAATTTCCCCGACACCCTGATCATCGAGGACAAATACCAGTTCAAGCCGACCCGGCCCTTCTCGCCCGGTGGCGAGGTCGCCGGTGTGATCGAGGCAATCGGCGAGGGTGTGACCCATGTTCGCAAGGGTGATCGGGTCATCGCCGTGCCCGGCTGGGGCGGCATGGTCGAGCGCCTGGCCGTGCCCGCCGCCTCGGTGATGAAAATCCCCGATGCGATGGATTTCAACACGGCCGCCGCGCTGGTGATGACCTACGGCACCTCCTGGTACGCCCTGAAGGACCGGGCGCAGCTGAAGCCGGGTGAGAGCCTGCTGGTGCTGGGTGCTGCGGGCGGCGTCGGCATTGCCGCGGTCGAGCTCGGCAAGGCGATGGGGGCCCATGTGATCGCCGCCGCCTCGACCCATGAAAAGGTCCAGTTCGCCCTGGAGGCGGGGGCCGACAACGGCCTGATCTATCCCTCGGGCAAGATGGACAAGGCCGCGCAGAAGGAACTGTCGGGCGAGTTGAAACTGGCCTCGGGCCGCGACGGGCCGGATGTGGTCTATGATGCGGTCGGCGGCGACTATTGCGAGCCGGCCCTGCGTGCGATGGACTGGAACGGCCGCTATCTGGTGGTCGGCTTCCCGGCGGGTATTCCGTCCCTGCCGCTGAACCTGACCCTGCTGAAGTCGGTGTCGGTGATCGGGGTTTTCTGGGGCGCCGCCGTCATGCGCGACCCGGCCGCCCACGCCGCCAATATGGCGGACCTTCTGCGCTTCTGGGAGGAAGGCAAGATCCGCCCTCGTGTCAGCCGCACCTTCCCGCTGGAACGCGCCCATGAGGCCATCAAGGCCCTGGGCGACCGGTCGGTGATGGGCAAGGTCGTGGTCACGGTCGAGTCATGACCCCACAACTCTCGCCCGCGCTGGACGTCGCTGCGCTGCGCCAGGCGTTCGCAACCCGGCGGCGGCTGCATGTTCCCGGCGTCCTTGCGCCCGACAGCGCCGAAAGCATCGCCGCCGCCCTCGAGGCCTTCGACGGCTGGAAGGTCAGTGTCTCGGCCGGGGGCGAGTTCTTCGAACTGCCGCTGAAGGGGCGGGTCGCCGCCGAGCCCGGCAAACAGGGCTGGATCGACGCGGCCCGCGTCGACGGGGCCGAGCCGCGCATGCAGTATATCTTCGACACCCGCCGGCTGGATCTGGAGCCGGAGGACGCGCAGCCGGATGCGGTCAGCGCCGTGCCGGATTTTCTCAACGGGCCGGAATTCCTCGCCTTCGTGCGGGGTGTAACCGGTGACGACCGGATCGATTTCGTCGACGCCCAGGCCACCCGCTACCGACCGGGTCAGGTCCTGACCGGCCATGACGATGCCGCCGAGGGCAAAAACCGGCTCTATGCCTATGTGCTGAACCTGACCCGCGACTGGCGCGCCGACTGGGGCGGGGTGCTGGCCTTCGAGGGGGCGGACGGCCATATCGAGGCGGGGTTCGTTCCGGCCTTCAACGCGCTCAATCTGTTCGCTGTGCCCATGCGCCATGCCGTGACCCAGGTCGCCAGTTTTGCGCCCCGGGACCGGTTGTCGATCACCGGCTGGCTGCGCTCGCATCAGGCGGTCTAGACCGTTCGTCGGCTCGGTTGGCGCGGGCCGAAAGGTTCATCACAACGAGCACAACGCGGTCACAACGGACACGACGGGACCGTGCGGTTGCCGCGTTTGTCGATCCTTCCTGGCATCGAAAAGAGACAAGGGCGGCTTTGCCGCCGATCCTCCCTTCGACGAAAAACCGAGCCTGAAGGAAGCGATCCGCGATAGTGCCACCGTCTCGATCTCGTCGTGTCCGTTGTGACCGCGTTGTGCCCGTTGTGATGAACCCTTGTCGCTGGAGGCCAATGCGTCAACTGGAGCGCCGATTGCTCTAGACGTCGCGCAGCCGCTCCAGGGCGGCTTCGGCCTGGTCCTTGTGCCGGCGCTTGATATGGGCCCCCAGGGTGGCGATCAGGGCCGTGATCACTGCCGCATCGTCGGTGAAGCCGATGCCGGCGAAAATGTCCGGAATGGCGTCGACGGGCAGGACGAAATAGGCCAGCGCCCCGAGCATGACCCCCTTGGCCGCCGCCGGAGTCTCCGGGTCGCGGGCGGCATACCAGACGCTGACCAGTTGCCGGGCGAAGGGGATGCGGGCCGCGGTGCGCCGGATCTTGGGCCAGAAACCCCTCTGGACCCGGACCTCATTGACCTGCTGGATGGACGGCACGAGGGCGCGGGACGGGTCGAGGGCCTCGTCGGGCGTGATCGGTTTGGAATTCGTGGTCATGGCGGCTAAAGCCCCGCAACTGATCTCTGGTTCAACATCCATATAGGGGCTCCGGCCATGAAACTCGACGGGTCGATTGCGGCAGTGGTGACAGGTGGAGCCTCCGGCCTCGGCGAGGGGACGGCGCGGGCCATCGCGGCCACGGGGGCGAAGGTCGCCCTGTTCGACATGAACGCCGAACGCGGCGAGGCGATTGCGGCCGAGATCGGCGGCGTCTTCTGCCACGTCGACGTCACCGACGATGCCAGCGTCGCAGCCGGCTTTGAAAAGGCCCGCGCCGCCCACGGCCAGGAGCGTCTGACGGTCAACTGCGCCGGCATCGCCACGGGCCAGAAGACGGTGTCGCGCAAGAAGGACACGGGCGAGATCCGGGCCCATGACATGGCCGGCTTTGAGCGCACCGTTCGGGTCAATTTGTTCGGTACCTTCCGCGTTCTGAGCCAGTCGGCGGCCGGCATGGTGACGCTGGAGCCGATGGCCGACGGCGAGCGGGGTCTGATCGTCAACACCGCCTCGGTGGCGGCCCAGGACGGCCAGATCGGCCAGGCGGCCTATTCGGCCTCCAAGGGTGGCGTCTATGCCATGACCCTGCCGGTGGCCCGCGACCTCGCCCAGGAAGGCATCCGCTGCAACACCATCCTGCCCGGCATCATGTGGACGCCGATGATGGCCGGCATGGATCAGAAGATCCAGGACGCCCTGGCCGCACAGATCCCCTTCCCCAGCCGCCTCGGCAAGCCGTCGGACTATGCCTCGCTGGTGCTGGAACTGGCCCGCAACGTCTACATCAACGGCGAATGCATCCGGCTGGACGGCGCGATCCGTATGGCGCCGCGCTGAGGCGCGGATGCGCTTCGCGCAGGCGCTAACGCTCGCAACGCGGTTGCTCGCTCCTTGAGCGCCGAATTGTGCGACGGGGGACTTGCGAGAGGTCGGGCCTTCCCGCTATACGCCCGCCTCCGACTGAAGTGCGGGCGTAGCTCAGTGGTAGAGCACAACCTTGCCAAGGTTGGGGTCGAGAGTTCGAATCTCTTCGCCCGCTCCAGTCGAACCAGGAAGCCCGGTCCGTGCGACCGGGCTTTCTTGCTTTCCGCGCCCCGGTGCCGGGTGCCGCCAGCCTAGAGCCCCAGGGCGGTGCGGATGTCGCGCCAGTCGATGTATTTGAAATTCTGGGTGCCGACGTCGTTGATGTCGTCCTGGACCACGACCAGTCCTTCCGGGAAGGCGTCGCCGACCGGGCCGCCCAGGGCGGCCAGACCGTCGGTGCCGGTGACGCGGTCGACCGCGCCGTCCCGGACCACGAAACGCCCCGCATAGACGGGCGCGGCGCCGTCGATACGCCAGACCGGGAAGGTCGAGTCGCCCTGGCTGGAACCGATCAGATAACGGGCCGCGCCGTCCTCGATGACGGTCAGGCCCTCGGCGTCCGCGACCAGCACGCCCGGCGCGATCGGCTGGACCAGGGTGCGCGCCGCGCCGGTCGCCGGGTCCAGGCCGTAGCGCCACAGGCCGACGTTCTCCTCGGCGATGTAGAGGGCATTGGTCGCCTCGTCGGCGGCGCAACCTTCCGAAATCGTCCCGACGTCGAAACGGCGTACCTCGCGGGCAGACGGCTGGCCCGCAGCGTCGGCCGTCAGGACGAACTGTCGCACCTCGCCCTCATGGCCGACCAGCACAGCGTGGATTTCGGCCCCGCGCCGGGCGAAGCAGAAGCCATAGGGTTCGACCACATCCGTGGTGATGGCACCCCAGGGACGCACGCCGCCGTTCCCGGCGGGGTCGAACAGATAAAGGGCCACGCCCGTCTTGCCGGGGGTGCGATCACTGGCACCCAGCACCAGCTGGGGCCGGCCGCTTACCGTCAGGCCTTCGGTCAGATCGACATTGTTCAGCAGGCCCTCCGGCAGGAACTGGAGGATCGCGCCATCGAGGCCGTAGATGTACAGGCCGGCCTTCTTGTCAGTGCCCGCGACGAAGCCGCGCGTGGCGACACCACCGATCGTGACCGGGGCGGGGCTGGTCCAGATGGCCGGATCATCGGCGGCGTCCTGGCCGGCGGTCCCGACCGACGGTGTCTCGAGCCGGGCCGTGACGCCGGAGCCTGCGCCGATGAATCCTTCGCCCTCGCCCTGGTAGTCGACCTCCCGGGTGGCACAGGCGGTCAGGAGAGCGGCAGACGCCACAAGCGTGGTCAGGGTGCGGACGAACATGGGGTGCGCCTGTGATCCATTGTGCAAGTCGCGCCAGAACACGGGGGCTCTTCTCCGTCAAAGCAAGCGTCGATGACGCGGTCGCGTCAGTGCGGTGAAACTCCCTCAGTTATCGGAACAATCGTCATCTTCGCGCACAAAAAACGCCAAACGGGCTTCGCCAAATCGTCGCGCCCTCGTCGCCCCTTCCCCCTAGCTGGTGCGGAAGAACCGGCGACCGTGGGGGCGACCGGGCCATCGGGATGCTCGTTATGAAATTTGGACTTCTGCTCGGCGCCTCGCTTGCGCCGCTTGCCTTCGCCGGTACCGCCTTCGCCCAGACCGCTCCCGATCCGTCGGCCCAGCTCGACGATGTCGTTGTGACGGGCAGCCGCCCGATCGCGGAGTCCGAGGCCGCCGCCCTGCGGGTGCAGCGCAACGCCGACTCGCTCGTGACCGTCGTCGCTTCCGACTCGGTGGGCCGCCTGCCCGACCAGAACGTCGCCCAGGCCGTCGGACGCCTGCCGGGTGCCGCCGTTGCCCGCGACCAGGGCCAGGCCCGCTACATCAGCCTGCGCGGCGCGCCGGTGAACTGGACGACCCTGTCCATCGACGGCATCTCGATCGTCAGCCCCGAGGGCCGCGACACCCGTTATGACAGCCTGCCCTCGGCCATCGCCTCGCAGATCGTGGTCAGCAAGGCCGTGACGCCCGACATGACCGGCGAGACCATCGCCGGCAACGTCAACATCATCACCCGTTCGGCCTTCGACTATCCGGGCCTGCGCATCTCCGGCAAGGCCGGCGGCGGCTATGTCGAACTGGGCGAGCGTCAGGAATACGAAGGCCAGCTGGTCCTGTCGAACCGCTTTGATACGGACATGGGCGAGTTCGGCGTGCTGGTGTCGGGCAGCTACTACCAGCGCAACATGATCACGGACAACTATGAGACCGACTGGGAGACCGTCTCCCAGGACGTCCAGCCCGGTGGTGCCACCCGCCTGTGGGCGCGCGAGACCGAGAACAAGCTGTACCGCCTGACCCGCAGGAACTACTCCCAGTCGGGTCGCCTCGACTGGCGCCCGTCCGACAACCATCGCCTGTTCGTCGAGTCGATCTTCACGACCTTCACGGACGATGAGGCCCGCGACAACTACATCTTCGACATGGACGACCGTCAGTCCGATCCGTCGACGCCGCCGCGCTCGGCCCTGACGCCCTGCACCGTGACGCCGGTCACAACCGTGACCAACACCGGCTATGCCGACACCTGCATCGGCAACACCTCGCTGGTCGGCACGGTCTACGGCATCGACATCAACCAGCGCGCCACCCTGCGCGCCTTCGAACAGTCGGTCTTCACCAACACTCTCGGCGGCGATCATGAGTTCAACGACGGCTGGTCGTTCGACTGGCGGCTGAACTACACAAAGGCGATCGACGACCGCTCGGTGGTGGGCGAGGCCCGCTACGACAGCCCGTCGACCCGCAACCTGCGCCCGACCATCTCCTATAACTTCACCGATCCGGACCTCGCCCGGATCCGGCTGTTCAACACGATCTCGACGTCCGGTCCGACGACCTTTACGGCCGGCGGTCTGGTCCGCGACATCGATGCCTTTGCCCGCCCCCTGTCCTCGCTGACGTCGTCCAAGCTGATCGACGAGACCGAGGCCTATACCGCCAAGTTCGACCTGCGCCGGAACTTTGACTGGATGGGCAACGACGCCACCTTCACCTTCGGCGGCCAGTACGACGAGCGGACCAAGGACTCGGACAACCGGGTCATGACCCTGAACTCGGCGGCACAGTTCACCGCCGCCGGAATCTCGACGACCTTCGTCCCGGTTTCGCTGGGTGCCGCCTTCAACGGTGAAATCCCGCTGGGCTATGATTTCCGCTATTTTGACCAGCAGGCCATGCGCGACCAGGTCGCCCGCGCCGCCGCCCTGAACCCCTATGTCTCCCAGCCCGCCAACAACTACAACGTCACGGAAGAGGTCGCTGCGGCCTATGCCATGGCGCGCATCGCCTATGACTGGGGCTCGATCCTCGGCGGCGTTCGGGTCGAGAACATCGTCAACACCGGCCAGGCCATTGTGACCCTCGCCGGCGTCCCGACCGGGATCGAGGTCGAGAATGACATGACGCTGGTCTACCCGAGCCTGCACATCAACTATGACATCGCCGACGACAAGAAGCTGCGCCTGTCGTTCAACAGCGGCGCGGCCCGTCCTGACTATGACCAGCTGCGTCCGAACTTCACCTTCAACGACTCCAACCAGACCGTGTCGGGCGGCAATCCCGAGGCCCAGCCCGAGCGCGCCTACGGCGTGGACGCCTATTTCGAATGGTACGTCCAGCCCCAGGGCTATGTGATGTTCGGTGCCTTCTACAAGAAGGTCGAGGACGTCCTGTTCAGCGACACGCGGACCTTCGGGTCCAATGTTCTGAACACCCCCGGCGTGGATCGCTCCGGCTATCTGCTGAGCACCGAGGTCAACGGTGGCGAGGGCTATATCCGCGGCCTGGAGTTCGCGGTTCAGCAGCAGCTCTCGATCTTCACCGATCAGATGGGCCTGCCCGAGTGGATGGGTGGTTTCGGCCTCACCGCCAACGTCACCCTGAACGACAGCGAGGCCGAGGCCCCGGACGGCAGCAAGGTCGTCCTGCCGAACACCTCGGACCTGGTCTATAACGTCGGTGCCTACTATGAGCAGTACGGCCTGTCGGCGCGCCTGAACTATCAGCGCCGCAGTGAGTGGCTGGACAGCTTCGGTGCCCTGGCCGACGGCGGCAACACCTTCTGGGCTGCGGATGACGAGCTGGACTTCTCGGCCCGTTACGCCGTCAGCGACAGCATCGAAGTCTATTTCGATGCGTCCAACCTGCTGGACAACCCGGGCCGCCGCTATTCGCGGGAGTCGGCCTATACGATCGAGTGGGAACAGTTCGGCAGCCGCTACACCGGCGGTGTCCGCTTCGTTTTCTAAGCCAGGCTTGTAGACAGAAGACCAGGGGCCGGGCAGCGATGTCCGGCCCCTTTCAATTGCGCCGCACTGGTCTGATATGGTGACGCTGGACGGCGCGGCCCAGCCCGGCTAGGTCGCCTTCGGGGCGAAAGCGGACTGCGTCGGTTCGCCGTTTGCAACGTATCTCCCGAATGGGCGCGCGTGGCGCCAGAACGGGACAGTCAGGTCACATGTTTCTCGAAGGCCAGGTCAACTGGATGTGGGTTCTGGGGGCGGTCGCCGCCGTGGGCTGGATCGTGGGCCTCGTTGCCCTTTGGTTCGCCGTCCGCAACAGCTCCCGTCACGTCGACACCTCGGATCAGCTTGATCTGGTCCAGCGTGTGGCTGAGGACTCTCAGAAACGCCTGTTCGAGACCCTGAACGCCATTCCGGTCGCCCTGGTCGAGACCGACCGGCAGGGCAAATTCGTCTTCGCCAACCGGGCCGCCCACCAGCTGCTGGGTCGCAAGGACGCCGAGCTGATCGGGCTGCGTTTCCATTCCGCCACCTGGGGCATCACCTTCCCGGATGGTCGCCCGGTGCCGCCGGACCTGCTGCCCAGCGCCCGCGCCCTGCGCGGCCAGACCGTGCGCGGCTTCCACCACCTGCTGGCCAATCCCGCCTCGCGCCGCAAGATGCTGGTCTCGGTCACGGCCATGCCGATCGAGAATGAACTGGGCCAGATCACCGGCTCGACGGCCGCCATCGTCGAGACCGAGGGGCTGCAGATTCCTGAACATGCCGCACCCGAATTCCCGACTCCCGAGCCGGCCGCGGCCGGGACCGACGATCTCACCCGGCGGGTCTTCGACGCCGCCTCGAGCGCCCTCGTCGTCGTGGGTGCCAACGGCCGGATCCGCGAGGCCAACCGAACCGCCCTTCTGGTGCTGGGTCGCCCCGAGGCGGACGGCGATTTCTCCGACCTGTTCCTGGAAGAGGATGAGCGCGCGGAGGGCCGTCAGGCCCTGCGTGCCGCCCTGGCCGCGCCGGCCGGGGAGGCCGAGCCCTTCATCTCGCGTCGTGGTGAAGAGGGCGGCATCCGCTGGTCCATGCTTCCGCTGGCCGATGCCGAGGGGCGGGTCGATGCCCTGCTGCTGGCCGGTGAACGGGCCGAGCCGACCGCGATCCCCGCCCCGGTGGTCCTTGAGGTCGCGGCCGAACCGACGGCCGTTTCTGACGAAACCCTGGCCCTGCGCGAGGCGGCCGAGGAAGCGCGACGCCAGGCCGCCGAAGCGCTCGCCGCCGCCGCTGCCGCCCGCGAGGAGGCGCAGACAGCCCATGCCGCTGCGCGCAAGGCCGCCGAGGACGCCCAGGCCGAGCTGGCCGGGGGGCGCCGGATGGAGAGTGTCGGCCGTCTGACCGGCGGGCTGGCGCACGATTTCAACGCCCTGCTGGGTGTGATGACCGGCGCCCTCGACATGATGCTGCGTCAGGCGGACGACCCGGCCCGGGTGCGCCGTATCGGTCAGGCTGCCCTGGCCGCGGGCCAGAAGGGTGAACTGCTGACCCGTCGCCTGACCGCCTTTTCCCAGGGTGACGACGAACCGGTGCTGCGTGCCCTCGACGCCGGCGTCCTGTTGCGGGGCATGGAGACCCGGCTGCGGGCCCTCGGGGGACCGGGCGTTGACCTGATGATCGAGGGTCCGTCCGGGGCGGCGCCGGTCCGGCTGGACCCCGTCGCCTTCGAAGGCGCGGTCCGCGGCCTGACCCAGAACGCCATCGATGCCGTGGCCGGCCGGGGCTCGGTCGCGGTGCGGCTGGAAACCCTGCTGGAAGGCGGGGTGCGTCTGAGCGTGCGGGACAGCGGTCCGGGCATGGATCGGGAGCTGGCCGCCCGCGCGGTCGAGCCCTTCTTCACCACTCGCGAGGGCGCGGCGGGCCTCGGCCTGTCCCAGGCCTATGCCTTCGCCCGCCAGTCGGGCGGCGTCCTCTCGATCGACAGCGTCCCCGGCGACGGGGCGGAGGTTTCGATCACCCTTCCGCAGGGCGGCTGAGCCGTCCACGCCGACCCGATCGCGGGACGGACCGGCGGATTTTCTGATCGATGGCTGCGGATCGGCCGCGAACCCGCCTATATGGGGTCGGACGGTTGACCCTCGCGGGTGGGCCGTTAGGTTCCGCGCGCCTTTCCGCGCCCACGACAGATATCGAGAGATTCCATGGCTGACGCCGCCGCCCCCAGCGCCTCCTATGACGTCGTCATCATCGGCGGCGGTCCGGGCGGTTACAACGCGGCCATTCGGGCGGGCCAGCTGGGCCTGACCGCCGCCTGTGTCGAGATGCGCGAGACCCTGGGCGGCACCTGTCTGAATGTGGGCTGCATGCCCTCCAAGGCTCTGCTGCACGCGTCCGAACTCTATGAGATGGCGGGCAAGGAATTCGCCGGCCTCGGCATCGAGGTGACGCCCAAGCTCAATCTGGCGCAGATGATGGCCCAGAAGGCCGAGAGCGTGACCGCCCTCACCAAGGGCATCGAATTCCTGTTCAAGAAGAACAAGGTGGACTGGGTCCGCGGCCGTGGCCGTATTGCCGGGGCCGGCATGGTGGAGGTCACCGCCGCCGACGGATCGGTCAGCACCCTGGCGGCGAAGAACATCGTGATCGCCACCGGCTCCGAGCCCACCCCCCTGCCGGGCGTGGCCTTCGAGGCCGGCAAGGTGGTGGATTCGACCGGCGCCCTGTCCCTGCCGGCCGTGCCGAAACATCTGATCGTCGTCGGCGCGGGCATCATCGGCCTGGAGCTGGGCTCGGTCTGGCGCCGGCTGGGCGCGCAGGTGACGGTGGTCGAATATCTGGACCGGATCAGCCCCGGCATGGACAGCGACCTGGCCAAGGCCTTCCAGCGCACCCTCACCAAACAGGGCATGGCCTTCAAACTGGGATCCAAGGTCACGGCCGCGAAATCCTCGAAGGACGGGGTCGAGCTGACGGTCGAGCCCGCGGCCGGCGGGACGGCTGAAACCCTGACCGGCGACGTGGTTCTGGTGGCCATCGGCCGGCGCCCCTACACCGAGGGCCTCGGCCTCGAGACGGTGGGTATCACGCCCGACAAGCGCGGCTTCCTCGACAACCACCATTTCAAGGTCGCGGAAGGCGTCTGGGTCATCGGTGATGTCACCCACGGCCCGATGCTGGCGCACAAGGCCGAGGAGGACTCGGTCGCGGTGATCGAACTGATCGCGGGCAAGGCGGGCCACGTCGACTACAATCTGGTGCCCAGCGTGGTCTACACCGCCCCCGAGGTCGCCTGGGTCGGCCAGACCGAAGACCAGCTCAAGGCCGCGGGCGTGGCCTACAAGGCCGGGAAATTCCCCTTCACCGCCAACAGCCGGGCCAAGATCAACCACGAGACCGACGGCTTTGCGAAGGTGCTGGCCGATGCCGCCACGGACCGCATCCTCGGCGTCCACATCATGGGCCCCCAGGCCGGTGAAATGATCGGCGAGGCCTGTGTGGCCATGGCCTTCGGCGGTTCGTCGGAAGACATCGCGCGAGTCTGCCACCCGCATCCGACCCGCTCGGAAGCCGTCAAACAGGCGGCCATGGGCGTCGAGGGCTGGACGATGCAGGCCTAGAAGCCGGCCGCAGCCGTCACCGGGACTCACCCGCGCGGATGGGCGGCGGAATAGGCCGCCAGCAGATGGGCGGCATCCACGGCGGTATATTTCTGGGTCGTCGACAGGCTGGCGTGGCCCAGCAGTTCCTGAATCGCGCGCAGGTCCGCCCCGGCCCCCAGCAGGTGGGTGGCAAAGCTGTGACGCAGCGCGTGGGGTGTGGTCGAGGCGGGCAGGCCCAGCCGTCCCCGCAGCCGCTGTACCATGGCCTGGACGTGGCGAGCCGTCAGCGGACCGCCGCGCCGGGCGCGGAACAGGCTGTCGGCCGGTCCGAGCGGAAAGGGCAGGGCTGCGAGATAGGCGTCTACCGCCTCGCGCACGGCGGGCAGGACCGGGGCCAGCCGCGTCTTGCCGCCCTTGCCGGCGATACGCAGGGTGTCGGGCAGGGGGGCGTCTGCTCGCAGCAGGGACAGGCCTTCGGAGATGCGCAGGCCGCAGCCGTAGAGCAGGGTCAGGACCGCGCGGTCGCGGGCGGCCTCCCAGACCTCGGTGTCCGGGTCGGCCCCGGTTTCGTTCAACAGGCCGCGCGCCTGATCCTCGCTGACGGGGCGGGGCAGGGACGGCTTGATCCGGGGGCCACGCACCAGGGCGAGCTGTGGCGCCGGCGTGGCGCAGCGCCGGTCGAGGAAGCCGTGGAAGGCGCGAATCGCCGACAGGGTCTGGCTGAGCGACCGGGCCGCCAGGGGCAGATCGCCCCGGTCCTGTGAGCCCTGGCGACGCTCGGCCAGATGGGCGCGGACCTCCGCTGCGGTGACCGTGCCGAGGTCGGTCAGCCGCTGCGGCTCGCCGCGATGCCGCTGCAGAAAGGCGAGATAGCCCCGGCCGATGCGGCCATAGGCCTCCAGGGTGTTCGGCGCCAGGCGGCGTTCGTGGGCCAGGTGCTCCAGCCAGGCCGCCAGGGCTTCATCCGCGGTCAGCTGAGAAGCGGCCATCGCTCGGCCGTCCGTTCCACCACCCGGGCGATGAAGGCCACCAGTTCGCAGCCCATGGTGGGGGTGAAACCGTCTTCCTCGGGTGAGCCGAAAGCGCAGACGGCGGGGCGGGCGGCCGTCTCTCCGCCCGGAAACTGCGGTGCCATCCGGATCAGGGCCACGGACTTCACCTCGGCCTCGTTCGCGCCGAACAGGTTCAGCCCGTCGAAATTCGGGCCCAGCCAGGTCAGGCCGTGCTCGCCCAGAAGACCGTCGACACCGCCGGCCTCAAGGCCGCGCCAGCCGAACGGCACGCTGCCGGGTTTCTCAAGGGCGATGGCGGCGCCGGCCAGGCCGAACCGGCCCTGCGCCACAGCATCGAGCCGCCGGGCGAGATCGGACGGATTGCGCGCCTCCATCAGGTCGAGGGCGGCGACATGGGTCTGGGTCTGGGCGGCGAAATTGGCCCGGGCGATCGATTCGATCCGCTTGCGGGCGTCGGCCTCGCGCTCGGCGGCCTCTTCCAGCTTCGTCAGGGCGGCGCGGCCGAACTCCACGACATTTCGGCCGTGGGGCTTGAGTCCGATCTCCTCCAGCAGGGAGCGGTCGTCCAGCAGGGTCTGCGGATTGGCCTGCAGCCAGGCGCGGATTTCCGGCCAGTGAGGCTCCCTGGGGGCCTCGGCCGTCGGCTGGCTCGCGGAGGGATCAGGCTTGCCGCTCAAAAACCTCTCCTCGAGGGGACGCTACAGGATCGCGGTCCCCGGGTTGTGTCGATCCTTACAGGATCGACTGGCCGGTCTTGCCCCAGTCCGCGAGGAAGGCATCAAGCCCCTTGTCGGTTAACGGGTGCTTGACCAGGGCCCTGAAAACGTCAGCCGGAAGTGTCGCTGCGTCGGCACCGGCCACGGCAGCGGCGCTGACATGGCCCGGATTGCGCAGGGAGGCGGCCAGGATCTGCGTCTCGAAGCCGTGCACATCATACAGCACCCGGATCTCCTCCAGCAGGCCGATCCCGTCGGCACCGTGGTCTTCCAGCCGGCCGACGAAGGGCGAGATGAAGGTGGCACCCGCCTTGGCCGCCAGCATGGCCTGGGCGGCCGAGAAGCACAGGGTGACATTGGTTTTGATGCCCTTGTCGGCAAAGGCGCGGGCCGCACGCAGGCCGTCCCATGTCAGGGGCAGTTTCACGACCACGTTCGGGGCAATGGCGGCGAGCTTGTCGCCTTCCTTGACCATGGTCTCGAAATCGGTCGCCACGGCCTCGGCCGAGATCGGGCCCTCGACCAGGGCGCAGATTTCAGCGATGACCTCAGCGATGTTGCGACCGGATTTGGCGATCAGCGAGGGATTGGTGGTGACGCCGTCCACCATGCCGGTGGGGACCATGTCCCGGATGACGGCGACGTCGGCTGTGTCGAGAAAGAGTTTCATGTCGGTCTCTCTAGCGGAGCGCGAAGGGCGGTGAAAGTCGCCAGCGTCCTCATCCCCCTGCCGGTGCCGGAAGCCTTCGACTACGAGGTCCCCGAAGGGCTCGAGGTCGTGCGTGGGGATCAGGTCGCCGTGCCGTTGGGGCCCCGGCTGATTCGGGGGGTGGTGTCCGAATCGCGCGAGACCACGGGATCAAACCGGCAGCTGAAGACCATCGACCATGTTCTGGACGAGCCGCGCCTGCCCGAACGCACTGTGGATTTCGTCGAATGGGCCGCCCGCTGGACCCTGAGTGCGCCGGGGGAGATGGCGGCGGCGGCGCTGAAGGGGCTGCGTGCCCCCCGGCCCCGGCCCGAGCGGCGCGTGCGCCGGGTCGGAGACCGGGCACCCGCCAAGCTGACGGCACCGCGCGTGGCGGTCCTGGAGGCACTGGGTCACGGCGCCATGCCGGGCGCCGATCTGGCGCGGGCGGCGGGGGTGTCCTCAGGCGTGGTCAAGGGCCTGCTGGACGAAGGCGTGCTGGAGGTCATCGAGGTCGAGGCGGTCGCCGCCTTTGACCCCCCTGACCCGGACCACGCCCCGGCGGCGCTCAATCCCGATCAGGCGGCCGCGGCGACCGCCATCGCCGCGGCGACCGCCAGGGGCGGCTTTGCCCCCTTCCTGCTCGACGGGGTCACCGGCTCGGGCAAGACCGAGGCCTATCTGGAGGCGGCGGCGCGGACGCTGAAGGCTGATCCGGCGGCCCAGATCCTGATCCTGTTGCCCGAGATCGCCCTGACCCAGGACCTGATCGCCCGGATCACGGCCCGGTTCGGCACCGCGCCGGCCGAATGGCATTCCGGCATCGCCCCGCCCCGCCGTCGCCAGGTCTGGGAGGCCGTGTGCGCCGGCCGCTGCAATATCGTGGTCGGGGCCCGCTCGGCCCTGTTCCTGCCCTTCGTCAACCTGCGGCTACTGGTCGTGGACGAGGAGCACGACGGCTCGTTCAAACAGGGGGAGGGGCTGGTCTATCACGGCCGCGACCTGGCGGTGTCGCGGGCCCGGATCGAGGGGGCCACGGTGGTGCTGACCTCGGCCACACCGTCGCTGGAAACCCTGTGGAACGCGCAGCAGGGCCGCTATCGCTGGCTCAAGCTGGCGGCGCGGCACGGGACGGCCGTCCTGCCGGACGTGACCCTGCTGGACCTCAGGACCTGCCCGCCCGATCCCCAGACCTGGCTGTCCCAGCCCTTGCGCGAGGCCATCGGCGAGACGCTGCTGCGCGGTGAACAGACCCTGCTGTTCCTGAACCGGCGCGGCTATGCGCCGGTGGTCCTGTGCCGGGCCTGCGGGCACCGGATGACGGCCCCGGACACCGACAGCTGGCTGGTCGAGCACCGCTACACCGGCCGGCTGATCTGTCATCTGACCGGCTTCACCATGGCGCGGCCGAAACACTGTCCGTCGTGCGGCGCGGTCGACAGTCTGGTCTCGGTCGGCCCGGGTGTCGAACGGGTCGAGGAGGAGGTCCGCCAGCTGTTCCCCGAGGCGCGGACGGCCGTGTTCAGCTCCGACACCACCCCCGACGCCAGGGCCGCCCGCGCCCTGATCCAGCGGATGACCGACGGCGAGATCGACATCCTCGTCGCCACCCAGGCGGCCGCCAAGGGCCATAATTTCCCCCTTCTGACCCTGGTCGGGGTGGTCGATGCCGATCTCGGCCTGCGCGGGGGCGACCTGCGGGCCGCCGAGCGGACCTTCCAGCTGCTGACCCAGGCGACGGGCCGGGCGGGGCGGGCGGACAGACCGGGCCGCGCCGTCCTGCAGACCTGGACCCCCGAACATCCGGTGCTGATGGCGCTGGCGGCCGGCGACCGGGACGCCTTCGTCGCGGCCGAACTGGCCGAGCGCGAGGCCGCCTTCCTGCCGCCCTGGGGCCGGCTGGCGGCGATCATCCTGTCGAGCGAGAATGCGGTGGCGGTCGAGAAATTGGCGCGCGAACTGGCCGGTTCGATTCCCAATGCGGAGCGTCTTGAGGTCTATGGTCCGGCAGACGCACCGCTGGCCCTGGTGCGCGGTCGGCGCCGCAAGCGGCTGCTGGTCCGCGCCGACCGCGACGTGGACCTGCAGGGCTTCCTCCGGGCCTGGCTGGCGCGGGTGAAGGTGCCGGGGTCGGTGCGGCTGACGGTGGACGTGGATCCGTACAGTTTTCTTTAGGGCGCTAACGCTCGCGACGCGGTCGCTCGCTGCTTGAGCGCGGGTTTCTGGCGCTACCGCTCGCCGCGCGGCGGCTCGCTGCTTGAGCGCGAAGCGCCGGGCCGCGTCGGGTCGAAAAGGCGGAGCCTTTTGACCGCGGCCCAACAAGAACCAGCGCTGGCGTCGCGAAGCGAGGTCAGCGCGGCCCCGTCAGCCGGATCTCGAACAGTTTCGGCCAGTTCTTGCCGGTCACGAACAGCCGGCGGCCCTCCGGATCCCATGCGATGCCGTTGAGCACGGCATCGGTCGGGTCCAGGCCGCTGCGGTCCGGCATCAGTTCGGTCAGGTCGATGATGCCGGTGATCTCCCCCGAGGCCGGGTTGATGCGGACGATGTAGTCCGTCTGCCAAACATTGGCGAAGACCTCGCCCTCGATCCATTCCAGCTCATTGATCTGGCTGATCGGACGGCCCTGCAGGGTGACGGGGACGCGCCCGGTTTCCTGCAGCGTCGCGGGGTCGAGGAAGCGCAGGGCGGCGGTGCCGTCCGACAGGATCAGGCGGGTGGCATCGTGCGTCAGGCCCCAGCCCTCGCCGGCATAGGCGAACTCACCCCTGGGCTCGAGCGTCTCCGGGTCCCAGATGAAGCCCTTGCCGTCCCTCCAGGTCAGGGTCAGGACGCGATCACCGACCGCGGTCAGCCCCTCGCCGAAATAGTCTTCGGCCAGCTCTCGCTGCTGCAGGACGACGCCGTCCTCCAGCCGGACCCGCCGGACCGTCGACGGATAACGGCCGGTGCTTTCCAGCAGCTCACCGTCGCGGAACATGAGGCCCTGGGTAAAGGCCTTGGGGTCGTGCGGATAGACCCGCACGACCTCGAATCCATAGACCGGAACCGGGGTCTGCGGAGCGGGCACCGCCGCCGTCTGGGCTGACGCCGCAAGCGGCGCCAGCAGCCAGAACAGCAGGAGTGCCGCAAGCCGCATCGTCAGGTCGCCTGTTTGGCGGCCTCTTTCTTGGCCGCTGCCCTGCGGGACATCATGTTCAGCCCCTCGACCGCGGCAGAGAAGGCCATGGCGACATAGATATAGCCCTTGGGCACCGGCGCCCCGAAGCCTTCGGCGATCAGGACCGTGCCGATCATCAGCAGGAAGCCGAGGGCCAGCATGACCACGCTCGGGTTCTCATTGATGAAATTGGCCAGCGGGTCGGCGGCCAGCAGCATGACGGTGATCGACACCAGGACGGCGATGATCATGATCGGCAGGTGTTCGGTCATGCCGACAGCGGTCAGGATGGAGTCGATCGAGAAGACCAGGTCCAGAAGGATGATCTGAACGATGGCCGAGCCGACGTTCGAGATGACAATGTCCTTCTTGTCCTTGTCCAGCATGTCGTCGCTCGGCTTGGTGTCGACCGTGTGGTGGATCTCCTTGGTCGCCTTCCAGATCAGGAACAGGCCGCCCGCGATCAGGATCATGTCCTTCCAGGAGAAGGCGTTGCCGAGCACGGAGAAGACCGGCTCGACCAGGGTCACCAGCCAGGCGATCATCGACAGCAGGACCAGTCGCATGATCAGGGCCAGCGAGATACCGATGCGGCGGACCCGCTGGCGGTGTTCAGGCGGCAGCTTGTTCGACAGAATCGAGATGAAGATCAGGTTGTCGATCCCCAACACCACTTCCATCACGATCAACGCGGTCAGGGCCGCCCAGGCGGCGGGGTCGGTAAGAAGCGGAATTATGGAGTCGAACATCGTTGGCGTGATCCTGAGAGCGTGAAGCTGGAACTCCCCTTTATAGTGACGGTCGCCGGTGCGGCAATGCGACGGGTTGTGGCGGCCAGTCTCGGTTGCGGTCGGGGGGTTACGATGCTATCAGGCGCCCGGCTGAGCCGGAGGGCGCGTTGCGAGACGCGTCCCCCAAGTGCTTTCTCAAAGCATTTCAGACCTTTGACTGGCGCGGATACGCCGCCGGTCGCCAACCCGAACGCTAACCGCGCGGACATGACTAGTGGCTGACGACTACAGGACGACGGAAGTCGGCGAGCGCTACGCACAGGCGCTGTTCGACCTTGCTGATGAAACGGGCGCGCTGGAGGCGGTTCGCGCCGACCTGGCCTCGCTGCGCGCGGCCTGGAACGAGAGCGCCGACCTGCGCCGTCTGGCGCAGTCGCCGGTCATCGCCGCCGAGGACCAGCAGAAGGGTCTGACGGCCATTGCCGACAAGGCGAAGTTCAACCGGGTCACCCGGAATTTCCTCGGCCTGCTGGCCCAGAACGGCCGCTCGCGCGATCTGACGGCCGTGATCGCCGGTTTCGACCTGCTGTATGCGAAGAAGACCGGCGTGGTCGCCGCCGAGGTCGTCTCGGCCCAGGCCCTGACCGCTGCCCAGATGAAGTCGATCCAGTCTGCCCTGCGCACCTCGCTGGGCAAGGATCCCGAAATGACCGCCCGCGTCGATCCGTCGATCCTGGGCGGCCTCAAGGTCAAGGTCGGCTCGAAGCTCTTCGACGCCTCGCTGAAGACCAAGCTCGACCAGATGAAGTTTGCCCTGAAGCGCGCGTAAGCGCGCTGACCCACCCGAATCCAGCGTGCCCGACCGGTGCGCTGACAAGACGATAACAGAGAGCCTGTCATGGACATCCGCGCCGCCGAAATCTCGGCCATCCTCAAGTCGCAGATCGCCTCCTTCGGCGTCGAAGCGGACGTGTCCGACGTCGGCCAGGTGCTGTCGGTCGGCGACGGCATCGCCCGCATCCACGGTCTGGACAATGTCCAGGCCGGCGAGATGATCGAATTCCCCAAGGCCGGCGTGAAGGGCATGGCCCTGAACCTCGAGCGCGACAACGTCGGCGCCGTGATCTTCGGCCAGGACAACCAGATCGCCGAGGGCGACGAGGTCCGCCGCCTGGGCGAGATCGTGGACGTGCCGGTCGGCAAGGGCCTGCTCGGCCGCGTCGTCAACCCGCTGGGCGAGCCGATCGACGGCAAGGGCCCGATCCAGTTCACCGAGCGCCGCCGCGTCGATGTGAAGGCCCCGGGCATCATCCCCCGGAAGTCGGTGCATGAGCCGATGCAGACCGGCCTGAAGGCCATCGACACCCTGATCCCGATCGGCCGTGGCCAGCGCGAGCTGATCATCGGTGACCGTCAGGTCGGCAAGACCGCCGTCGCCGTCGACACCATCCTGAACCAGAAGAGCACCAACGCCGCCGCGACGTCGGAAGGCGACAAGCTCTACTGTATCTATGTCGCTATCGGTCAGAAGCGCTCGACCGTCGCCCAGATCGTCAAGACGCTCGAGGAGCGCGGCGCCCTGGACTACACCATCGTCGTCGCCGCCACGGCGTCCGAGCCGGCCCCGCTGCAGTTCCTGGCCCCGTTCTCGGGCACGGCCATGGGCGAGTTCTTCCGCGACAACGGCATGCACGCCCTGATCGTCTATGACGACCTGTCCAAACAGGCCGTGGCCTATCGCCAGATGTCCCTGCTGCTGCGCCGCCCGCCGGGCCGCGAAGCCTATCCGGGCGACGTCTTCTATCTGCACAGCCGCCTGCTGGAGCGTTCGGCCAAGCTGAACGCCGACTACGGCTCGGGCTCCATGACCGCCCTGCCGCTCATCGAGACCCAGGCCAATGACGTTTCGGCCTACATCCCGACCAATGTGATCTCGATCACCGACGGCCAGATCTTCCTCGAGTCCGACCTGTTCTACCAGGGCATCCGCCCGGCCGTGAACGTCGGTATCTCGGTGTCGCGCGTGGGCTCCTCGGCCCAGACCAAGGCGATGAAGAAGGTCGCCGGCTCGATCAAGGGCGAGCTGGCCCAGTATCGGGAAATGGCCGCCTTCGCCAAATTCGGTTCGGACCTCGATGCCTCGACCCAGAAGCTGCTGGCCCGCGGCGCGCGCCTGACGGAACTCCTGAAGCAGCCGCAGTACTCGCCGCTGACCATGGAAGAGCAGGTCGTCTCGGTCTACGCCGGCACGCGCGGCTATCTCGACGGTATCGCCGTCGGCGACATCGGCCGTTTCGAGAGCGAGCTGCTGGCCCGCATCAAGTCGTCGAACGCCGGCCTGCTGGACGGCATCCGCGCCAAGAAGGACCTGACCGCCGAGCTCGAAGCCGAGCTGAAGTCGGTGCTGGAAGCCTTCGTCAAGACCTTCGCCTGAGCCCCGGCCGGATAGCGAGAGAGTAGCACCGGATGGCCAGCCTCAAGGAAATGCGCAATCGGATCGGAAGCGTGAAGTCCACGCAGAAGATCACGAAAGCCCTGAACATGGTCGCCGCGGCCAAGCTGAAGCGCGCCCAGGACCAGGCCGAAAGCGCCCGTCCCTATGCCCGCAAGATGGCCGCCGTGATCGCCAATCTGGCGGCCGGCGTGTCGGGCGACGGCGCACCGAAACTGCTGGCCGGTACCGGCTCTGACCAGAAGCATCTGATCGTCGTCGCCACGGGCGACAAGGGTCTGGCCGGTGGTTTCAACACCAATGTCATCCGGGCCGCTCGCGAGCGAATCAACGGGTTGATTGCGGCCGGCAAGGACGTCCGCATCATCGCCGTGGGCCGCAAGTCCCGCGACGGGCTGACGCGCCTCTATGGCGACAAGCTGGTGAAGACCTTCGAGATGTCGGATCACAAGGTCATCGGCCTGCCGGCGGCGGAGCCGATCGCGGCCCTGATCGCCGAACAGTTCGAGGCCGGACATGCCGACGTCGTGACCCTGTTCTATAGCCGCTTCCAGTCGGTCATCTCCCAGATCCCGACCCCGAAACAGCTGATCCCGGCGGTCGTCGACGGTGATGCCCCGCCGATCGACCTGAACGGCGCGACCTATGAGTACGAGCCCTCGGAAGAGGAAATCCTCGAGACCCTGCTGCCGCGCAACATCACCACCCAGGTGTTGGCCGCCCTGTACGAGAACCAGGCCAGCTTCTTCGGGGCCCAGATGGGCGCCATGGACAACGCCACCCGCAACGCCGGCGACCTGATCAACAGCCTGACCCTGCAGTACAACCGCAAACGCCAGGCCCAGATCACTACTGAACTGATCGAGATCATCGCGGGCGCCGAAGCCCTCTGATCCGAACCCCGCCCAGATACGCCCAGCTACACGCCAAGCACGACCTTCCGAACGGAACGAACCGATGACCGACACCACCGCCAAGAAACCCGCCGCCAAGAAGCCGGCTGCTCCCAAGGCCCCGAAGGCCGCCGCCGCAACCGGTAACGCCGCCTATAAGGCCGGCACCGGCGTGGGCCGGATCGCCCAGGTCATCGGCGCCGTCGTCGACGTCGAGTTCACCGGCCAGCTGCCGGCGATCCTGAACGCCCTGGAGACGCAGAACGTCGACCAGAAGACCGGTCAGCCCTTCACCCTGGTGCTGGAAGTCGCCCAGCACCTCGGCGAGAACATGGTCCGCACCATCGCTATGGACACCTCGGAAGGTCTGACGCGCGGCCAGGCCGTGACCGACACCGGCACCTCCATCCTGGCCCCGGTCGGACCGGGCACGCTCGGCCGGATCATGAACGTCGTCGGCGCGCCGATCGACGAACAGGGCCCGATCAAGACCACCATGTACCGCCCGATCCACCGCGAGGCGCCGTCGTTCGAAGAACAGTCGACCTCGTCGGAAATCCTCGTCACCGGCATCAAGGTCATCGACCTGATGTGCCCCTATACCAAGGGCGGCAAGATCGGCCTGTTCGGCGGCGCCGGCGTGGGCAAGACCGTGACCATGCAGGAACTGATCAACAACATCGCCAAGGCCTACGGCGGTTATTCGGTCCTGGCCGGCGTGGGTGAGCGCACCCGCGAGGGCAACGACCTGTACCACGAGATGATCGAGTCCAATGTGAACGTGGACCCGACCAAGAACGGCGGCTCGACCGAAGGCTCCAAATGCGCCCTCGTCTACGGCCAGATGAACGAGCCTCCCGGTGCCCGCGCCCGCGTCGCCCTGACCGGCCTGGCCCAGGCCGAGTATTTCCGCGACGAGGAAGGCAAGGACGTTCTGCTGTTCGTCGACAACATCTTCCGCTTCACCCAGGCCGGTTCGGAAGTGTCCGCCCTGCTGGGCCGTATCCCGTCCGCCGTGGGCTATCAGCCGACGCTGGCCACGGAGATGGGCAACCTGCAGGAGCGCATCACCTCGACCAAGAAGGGCTCGATCACCTCGGTCCAGGCCATCTACGTCCCCGCCGACGACCTGACCGACCCGGCCCCGGCCGCCTCCTTCGCCCACCTGGACGCGACGACCGTGCTGAGCCGCGACATCGCCGCCCAGGCCATCTTCCCGGCTGTGGACCCGCTCGACTCGACCTCGCGGATCATGGACCCGCTGGTCATCGGCGAGGAGCACTACCGCGTCGCCCGCTCGGTCCAGGAAGTCCTGCAGCAGTACAAGGCGCTGAAGGACATCATCGCCATCCTGGGCATGGATGAGCTGTCGGAAGAGGACAAGCTGATCGTCTCGCGCGCCCGCAAGATCCAGCGCTTCCTGTCGCAGCCCTTCTTCGTGGCCGAGCAGTTCACCGGCGCGGACGGCAAATTCGTCTCGCTGGAAGACACCATCCGCTCGTTCAAGGGCATCGTCGCCGGCGAATACGACCACCTTCCGGAAGCCGCCTTCTACATGGTCGGCGCCATCGAGGAAGCCGTGGCCAAGGCCGAGAAGCTCGCCGCCGAGGCGGCCTGATCCATGGCCGGCAAGCTCAGCTTCTCGCTGGTTTCACCTGAACGCGAGGTCTTCAATGGCCTCGTCGATCAGGTCGACGCGCCCGGCGCCGAAGGCGATTTCGGCGTCCTCGCCGACCACGCGCCGTTCATGACCGCCCTGCGCGAAGGCGTGGTCACGGTCATCGACGGTGGCTCGCGCCGCCAGTTCGAGGTCCACGGCGGCTTCGCCGACGTGACCCCGGCCGGCCTGACCATCCTGGCCGAACAGGCCTCGGAAGTGACGGCGGCCGCCTAGACCCTTGTCATCCCGGGTCGCTCCGACGCGTCTGGTGCCCGCCTGATGGCGGCGCTAGGCTTGGGCCATGCTCGAGCTCCGACCCAATTGTGAGTGCTGCGACCGCGACCTGCCGTTCGACAGCGCCGAGGCCCGGATCTGCACCTTTGAATGCACCTTCTGCGCCGACTGCGTGGACGGCGTGCTGAAGGGCGTCTGCCCCAACTGCGGGGGCGGGTTCAGCGCCCGTCCGGTCCGCCCGGCGCACCTGCTGGCCAGATATCCGGCCTCGACGAAACGGGTGCTCAGGCCGGAAGGCTGTGCGGCGGCCTATACCACCAGCGGCGCAAACACGGCCACGACCTGTTCATAGACGGCCCGTTTGAACGGCACGATCCGGTCAGGGGCTTCGCTCAGCGGTCCCCAGCGCCAGGCGTCGAACTCGATCTCGCCGTGGGCCTCGAGGTCGATCTCGGACTCCTCGCCGGTAAAGCGGAAGGCGAACCACTGCTGCTTCTGGCCAGACCAGCCGCGCGCCTGTTTCGAGCCGCCGTAGTCGGCGGGGAAGTCGTAGGCGATCCACTCTTCCGTCCGGGCGACCAGCTCGGCCGAGGTGACCCCGGTCTCTTCGGCCAGTTCACGCCGGGCGGCGGCCTCCAGGTCCTCGCCCTCATCGACCCCGCCCTGGGGGAACTGCCAATTGTGCGGCCCCTCGGTCCCGGCGCGACGGCCGTACCAGACGCGCCCGTCCGGATGGAACAGCACGACGCCGACATTGGGGCGGTAGCGGGAGAGGTCTGGCATGGAGGTCTTAGGGCTTAGGGCTTAGGGCCTAGTCAAGACGACTTTCGGCCGGCAGCCGAGAAACGACACTGTTCTGAGCCCTAAGCCCCAAGCCCCAAGCCCTAAGCCCTAAGCCCTAATCCCTAATCCCTGATCCCTACCGTCCCGGCCGCTGCGTCATCGCGCTCGCCGGAGCCAGTTGCAGCCCGCGGGCCTCCATGCCGGCGGTCCAGCGGGCCACGGCCTCGACCGTGACCGGATAGCTGAAGCCGGTGCCCATCGCCTGGCCAGAGCCCTTGGCCAGGGCCTCGAGCGCGTTCAACTGGCCGACGATGGCGGCCGGGTTCTGTTCCTCGTCGATGATCCGGTTGGCGCTGGCCCGGGCCCAGGCACCGGGCCGGCGGCTCATCGAGCCGTCGTCGAGGAAGGCCACCCCGCGCTGGCGCAGGATGGCCATGAAGGCGGTCATGCCGGAGTCCGAGTTGGCAAAGCGGTCGCCCATGTAGTTGGTGACGCCGAAATAGCCGGTGGCCCGTCCCAGCAGCCAGTTCATCCGCGCCTGGATATCGGCCGGCTCCGCCGAGGCCAGCAGGGTGTGCGGGCCGGGGTCATTGCCGGGATAGCCCGATGGCTCCATCGGCATTTCCAGCATCACCTCGTGGCCCTGGGCGCGGGCCAGGTCGATCCAGCCCTGCAGACCCTCGGCATAGGGGACGAAGCTGAGGGTGACCTCCGGCGGCAGCCGTTCAATGGCGGCGCGGGTGGTGACGGCGTTCAGGCCCAGGCCGCCGACGATGATGGCCACGCGCGGGCGGCCGTTGGAGCGGAACGGGCGGGCATAGGCCTGGGCAGGCACGCGGCCGTCGGTGGCGATGGCCGGCAAGGGGCCGTTCGGGCCCGGCTGGCTCAGCCCGGCGATCGGGGCGGCGGGCAGGGGGCTGGCGGCGATGCGCGGGGCGGTCACCGGCGCGCCATTGCCCGATACTGTTGCCCCGTTGGGCAGGGTGATCACGGCCTCGCCGTCCAGGGCGGGATCGACGGCACCGCCGTCCCCCGCCAGGTCCTGCCACGAGCCATAGGCCCCGACCGAGAAGGCCTCGAGCCCGGACGGGGCGGGGGCGGCGACCGGCGCCTCGCGCTTCAACGTGGCCCGCGCCGAGGGTGCTCCGGCCCAGGGGTCGCCCAGTACGGTGATGAACAGGGCTGCTGCACCGATCAGAAGCAGGCCGGCGCCGGTTACAGCGACGGGCGGCTTCGTCAGGAAGCGGCCGACGGGTGCAAGATTGTCGCGCAACGACCGGCGCACCGGGGGTGCTCCGGCGGTGGTGGCAAGAACAGACTGGCGCTTGGCGAACATGGGCAGGACTGGACGCTGGATGCGGGGGTCCGCGAAGCGGACTCCTTCAATCATCACCTTGGCGGGCGTCGGTTAAGAAAGCCTAACGCGCCGTTAGCCATGTCGCGTCAATTTTCCGGCGCGGGCTCCGGCTCGGCTGCGGCCAGGGCGGAGCCCGGGGCGGTCACGACAATACCCTCGGGCGCAGCGGCCAGCCGGGTCAGGTCTCCGCCGGCGCGCAGCACGTCCAAGGCCCGCTCCAGCTGGTAGTCCTTGTCCTCGGGCCAGTCTTCGCCCGGGGCCTCGAGCGGGGTGTGGGGGCCCTTGCGCTCGGCCCCGATCGAGGCGTCCAGCGCTGTAGAGTAGGCCGCCTCCGAATAGATGAAATTCGACCGCGACACGATCCGCGCCTCGGCCAGCGAGCGCGACACCTCCAGATCGGGCTCGATGCCGATCTTCTGGATCGAGGCACCCGAGGGGGTGAAATAGCGGGCCGTGGTGATCGACAGGGCACCGTCCTGGCCGCCACGCAACGGGATGACTGTCTGCACCGAGCCCTTGCCGAAGCTGGTCAGGCCGACGATCGTCGCCCGCTGGTGATCCTTCAGGGCGCCGGCCACGATCTCGGAGGCCGAGGCGGAACCGTAGTTGATCAGTACCACCAGCGGCCGTCCGCCGGTCAGGTCACCCGGTCGCGCGCCATAGCGCTGGATCTGATCGGCCTTGCGCCCGCGCTGGCTGACGATCTCGCCGCGCTCGAGGAAGGCGTCCGAGACGGCGATGGCCGCATCCAGCAGGCCGCCGCCGTTGTTCCGCAGGTCCAGCACATAGCCCTTGATGGCGGGGTTCTCGCCCTTCAGCCGGGCGATGGTCTCGCCCAGTTCGCGGCCGGTATTCTCGTTGAAGGTCGAGACGCGCAGATAGGCAAAGTCGCCCTCGATCCGGCCGGTGACGGAATCGATCTGGATCACTTCGCGCGTCAGCGTCACCTCGCGCGGATCCTCGCCGTCGCGCAGGAAGGTGACCCGGACCGTCGTGCCGACCGCCCCGCGCAGTTTTTCAGACACCTGGCTGACGGTCAGGCCGGCGGCGCTCTGGCCTTCAATGGAGGAGATGACATCTCCGGCGTTGACGCCGGCGCGGGCGGCCGGCCCGCCGTCCATCGGCGAGATCACCTTCACCAGGCCGCCCTCGGCCTGGATGGTCAGGCCCACGCCCGAATAGGCCCCCGACGTCCGCTCCTGCAGTTCGTCATAGCCACTGGGCGGCAGGTAGTTGGAATGGGGGTCCAGCGCCCCCATCATGCCCTGCAGCGCGGCCTCGATCAGTTTCTTGTCATCGACCGGGACAACATAGGCCTGTTCGACGATGCCCAGGACGTCCCCGAACAGGGCCAGCATGCGGAAAGCCTCGTTCCGCGGCGTCTGGCCTGTGGCGGTCGCTGCGCCGAGCCCCAGGAGGGTCACGGCGGCAGCGCCAACCAGCAACAATTTACGCATCGGGTCTCTTTCAGCGAACAGGAAGGCGGCTCTTGGATGGATCAGTTACGAACCGACCGGCGACGAAATCGTGGCCGATCGGTGATTAGCGGATAAAATCAGTGTCATCGCCGGTTGGGAAGCGGTTTCGCTGAAGGGGTGATGGGTGGTTGGTGGCGGGTGACTGGCAGGTTGCAGAAGAGGCACCCGGCCCGCGAACTCGAAAATCACCCGTCACCAGCCACCAGCCACCAACCACTCACTGCAACCACGGTCCCGGATCAATCGGCCGCTCGTCGCGGCGAAGTTCGAACGTCGGTTCGCCGTCGGTGCCGGTCCGGCCAAGGCTCTGGCCGTCCATGACCCGGTCCCCGGCCGCAACCGACAGGGTGTCGAGGCCGGAAATCACCGCCCGCCAGCCCGGCCCGAGGTCGACGATGACCACCTGCCCCCAGCCACTCAGCGGCCCGGCAAAGGCCACCTGTCCGGCGGCGGGCGCGCGGACCTCCGACCCGCTGGTGCGCCAGCTCCAGCCGCTTGATCCCCCGCCGAAACGCCGCGACGGAGCCCCGTCAACAGGGGCGGTCAGCCGGCTGCGTCCGGCCGGCAGTCGGGCCGAAGCGGGCTCGGTTTCCATCCCGGGCGGCGGTACGGCCGCGCCGAGCGCGCGCAGACGCGTCTCCAGCACGCGGCTGGCCTGTTCTGCGCTCTCGGCCTCGGCCCGCAATACGGCCTCCAGGGCCGTCTTTCGGCTCGTAAGGGCCTCGATCTCCGCGCGCCGGTCGCCGCGGGCGCTTTCGATTGTGAACAGCTGCTCGCTGTTCAGGGCGCTGAGCCGTCGCACCCGGACGACCTCGGCCTGACGGTCCGCCAGCCCCTGGGCGCGCGCCTGCAGCGCGGGAGCCATGGCCCGCATCAGAATGGCGGCCCGGACCGTGTCGACCGCCCGGTCGGCCGGGACCAGCAGCGGCGGCGGCGGACGGCGGCTGATCATCTGCAGGGCGGACAGAAGCCGGCCCTGGCGGCCCCGTGCGCGAGACAGCCGGGCCACCAGTTCCGCCTCCTGCCGCCCCAGTTCGCGCAGTCGCGCCCGCTGGTCCGCGATCACGGCATCGTCCTGGCCGACAGCGGTGCGCAGTGCGGTCAGCTGGCTTTCCAGTCCGGCAATCTCGCGGGCGGCCTCGGCGGCTTCTGCGCGCAGGCGAAGGGCGCGGGCCCGCTCGTCACGGAACTCGGCCTGCAGCCGGCCGACGTCGCCGGCGGACGGGGTCTGTCGCGCGATCGCTGCGACGGGCAGGGCGATCACGGCCAGACAGAGAATCAGGAGGGGCGCGCGCATGGAGCGAGAGCGAATATCCGGTTTCGGATGCGAGCGCATCCATGCCGGTCTGCTTCAGTCGCGATGATAGGGGGATCCCGCCAGGATGGTCACGGCGCGATACAGCTGCTCCGCCAGCATGGCCCGCGCCAGGGCATGGGGCCAGGTCTGGGGGCCGAAGGCGAGGGTCGAGCCCGCGGCTGCACGCACGCTCTCGTCCAGACCGTCCGCCCCGCCGATGGCGAACACCAGCCGACGTTCGCCGCGATCCCGCAGCAGGGCGATATGGTCGGCGAAGGCGCGGCTGGAGAAGGTCCGGCCGCGCTCGTCGCAGGCGATCAGATGCGCGCCCTCGGCGGCCTTCAGGATCAGCTCGGCCTCGGGGGCCTTGCCGGCCTTGCGCGGTTCCAGGTCGACCAGTTCCAGCGGGCCCAGGCCGAGGGCCCGCCCGGCCAGGGTGGCGCGTTCGGCATAGTCAGACGCCAGCACGGCCTCGGGTCCCCGCCCCGGCTTGCCGATGGCGATGACGGCCAGCTTCATGGGTTCACGAACAGGGGGTCAGGAGATCAGGCGCGGGCGTCGACGCGGTGGCCGCTCTCGACCGACCAGATCTTCTCGATGTTGTAGAAGGCGCGCACTTCCGGACGGAACAGGTGGACGATGACGTCTCCCGCATCCAGCAGCACCCAGTCGCAGTGCGGCAGGCCCGAAACCTTGACCTTGCCGAGACCGCTTTCCTTCAGCGTCCGCTGCAGGTGGTCGGCCAGGGCGCCGACGTGACGGTGCGACCGCCCGGAGGCGATGATCATGGTGTCGGCCATCGGGCTCTTGCCCTTCAGGTCGATGAGAACGATGTCCTGGGCCTTGTCGTCGTCGAGTCGCGACAGGATGGCCGTTTCCAGATCGGTGGAGCCGATGGGGAGAGGTGCCTGCGGCCCGTCAGTCGGAGACCCGTCTTCGGAGTGGATGGAGTCGAATTCGTCCATCTCATGCGCCGTGGGGGAGTCGGCGGCGTCTTGCGCATCGTGCGCGGGCGAGGGGGTCAGCGGAGGGCTCCGGAGAGATTACTAAAGCGGAAGCCTATCACAGGGGCGCGGCGGCGTCACGCGCGGCCCGCAGTGCGGTCGAGGAGCGAGGGTTGAGCGGCGCCGTCAGCCAGGTCCAGGCGGGAGCCTCAAGGTCGGCCAGCCGCCGCGCCTGGCTCGTCGGAACCCGGGCAGAGGCGAAACGCGCTGCGGCCGGCGCGGTGCGGCTGTGGTGCAGGGACCCCGGCCGGGCGATCACCGCCATGGGCATGATTCGCATGATGTCGGTCCAGCCGCGCCATCTGTGAAATCCGGCCAGATTGTCCGATCCCATCAGCCAGACGAAACGCACGCCGGGGTGGCGTGCGGTCAGCGCGCGCAGGGTGTCCACGGTCCATTGGGTGCCGGCACGGGTCTCGAAATCAGAGACCACCATGGATCGCCCCGCCGCCGCCATGGCCGCTGCCGCTTGGGCCGAGGCCATCCGCTCGGCCAGCGGCGCGCTGTCGCGGGCGTCTTTCAGGGGGTTCTGCGGCGACACCAGCCAGATGACCCGATCCAGCCCCAGCCGTCGCATCGCCGTCTCCGCCACATGGGCGTGACCGTCATGGGCCGGATTGAATGAGCCGCCGAACAGGCCGACCGCCATCCCGGGCTGCAGGTCCAGTCCGTCACGCAGGGTGCCGGGACGGGGCCCCTGGGCTTTCGGTGCGGGACCGGCGTGGAAGAAAGACAAGGCGGCAGGGCTCGCGGGGGCTTTTGCTCACCAGGGAGCTAACACGTCACCCCGCGGCCTGTCTCGGGTCATATAGGTCCAGTACGGCCCGGGCGGCCTTGGCGACCGCGCCCCGGAGGGCCGGTGGGCTCATCGCCTCGGCCTCCGGGCCCAGGTGCAGCAGCCAGCCCGCGGCGGCGTCGATGCTCTCGATCGGGAGATCGACCGTCCGCCAGCCTGAGCCTGCGGGGTTGGCGTCCCCGGCGACGTCCACAGCCGCCTCGGCTGCGGCCGGGCTGAATGCCCGAAGTTGCCTGAAGCCTTCCGGGGACAGGCGGATACGGGCGCGATCGCGCAGCAGCCGTGCTTCAAAGTCCCGGCTCCATCCGGCCCAGTAGGTCGCCAGAACGAAATTGCGCGGTCGAACGGCAGCCGCGTCCAGGACTTCGAGTTCATGGATGTTCGAGACGCGATAGGTGCGTGCCTGTCCCTCGACGGCCGCGACCAGGTACCAGGTCCCGCCCTTCAGGACGAGGCCGAGAGGATCAAGGACGCGATGAACTTCACCGGTCCAGCTTTCATAACGGACCCGGACCCGACGGTCGCCCCAGACCGCACCGGCAAGACCCGGCAAGGCGTCTGCGGCCTCGGTCCGCCGGTACCAGTCAATCGGGTCCAGGTGAAAGCGGCGCGCCACCCGGTCCGCGCTGGCCCCCGAGTCCGGAGGCAGGCTGGCCAACAGTTTGAGCTGAGCCGTCGCCAGTGCGTCACCGAGACCCAGGTCGGCCGCGACTGTCCCGGCCCCGGCCAGGACCAGCGCGTCTGACTCCGCCACCGTCAGGCCGGTCAGCCGGGTGCGGTAGCCGTCGAGCAAGGCAAACCCCCCGGCCCGTCCCCGCTCGGCATAGACCGGGACCCCGGCGGCGCTGAGATGGTCCATGTCTCGATAGATGGTCCGGACCGAAACCTCGAACTCGCGGGCCAGGGCATCCGCGCTGATGCGGCCCCGCATCTGCATCAGGATCAGGATCGACAGAATTCGGCTGGCGCGCATTTTTCCAGCCTAGGACAAATTCCTGACGTTCGGTGTCATGAATTACCGCCTATGCCGGTTTCCTTGATCATGGAGACTGCCTGATGAGCGAGCCCAAACCCCGAATCCGCCGGCGCACGGTCCTGATGAGCGCCGCAGGGGCCTCCCTGGCAAACGCACTGCCGGCCCCGGCCAGCGCGTCGCCCGTCCCTGCACGCGCGGGTGAGTTCGACTTCCT
This sequence comes from Brevundimonas sp., assembly GCF_027487935.1. Lineage (GTDB taxonomy): Bacteria > Pseudomonadota > Alphaproteobacteria > Caulobacterales > Caulobacteraceae > Brevundimonas. Next base: position 141,585 of record NZ_JAIYCP010000021.1, on the reverse strand, counting down.
GAATGGCGAATGGACGATCGCCCAGCGCCGCCTGAAGGCACCCGGTGACTGGGACGTATTCGAGGGGCAGGCCACCTGCTGGAGCATCCTCGGCGGTGTCGCCAGCGTGGAGGAGCTGCGCATCCCTGCCCGCGACTTCAGCGGTATGGGCCTGAGGACGCTGGACGCCGCCAACGGCGTCTGGCTCGACTACTGGATGAACGCCAAGGTCGGCGTCCCGGGTTCTGCGGGGACGCCTGGCCGGTTTGTCGACGGCGTTGGCAATTTCGATTCCCCGGACATCGAGGACGGAAAGCCGGTGATCTACCGCGGTTGCTGGGACCAGATCACCGCAACGTCATGCCGCTGGCGACAGGGGGTCTCACGCGATGCCGGAGCGACCTGGGACTGGAACTGGATCATGGAATGGACGCGGGTCGCCTGATCGCGATCAGGGCTCCCAGCCGCCCGGCGTCTCCATGACGGTCTCATCTTCCTCGGCCGGGGCGATCTCGCCGCGGTCCTTGCGGACCTCGGTCCAGGCGGCGCGCAGCAGTTCGGTGACGCCTTCGCCCGAGACGCCGGAGACCAGCATGGGACGGCGGCCGGCGGCGGCCTCCAGCTCGGCGGCCTTTTCCTCGCGTGCCTCGGGCGTCAGGGCGTCGATCTTGTTCAGGGCCAGCACCTCGGCCTTCTCGGCCAGACCGGCGCCGTAGGCCTCCAGCTCGCGGCGGATCGTATGATAGGCCCCGGCGACGTCGTCCTGCGTCCCGTCGATCAGATGGATCAGACAGCCCGACCGCTCGACGTGGCCGAGGAAACGGGTGCCCAGACCGGCCCCTTCCGAGGCGCCCTCGATCAGGCCGGGAATGTCGGCGATGACGAACCGCTCGGTCGGCGACAGGTCGACCACGCCGAGGTTGGGCACCAGGGTCGTGAACGGATAGTCGGCGATCTTGGGTCGGGCGGCCGAGGCCGCCGCGAGGAAGGTCGACTTGCCCGCATTGGGCAGGCCGGCCAGACCGACATCGGCGATCAGTTTCAGTCGCAGCCAGATCCAGCGCTCCTGGCCCTCCTGCCCGGGGTTGGCATAGGCGGGGGCCTGGTTGGACGGGCCCTTGAAATGGACATTGCCCCAGCCGCCGTTGCCGCCCTTGAGCAACATCTCGGTCTTGCCGGCATAGTCCATGTCCAGCAGGACGGTCTCCTTGTCGTCGTCCAGCACCTGGGTGCCGACCGGGACCTTGAGGATGACGTCCTCGCCCTTGGCCCCGTGCATCTGCCGGCCCATGCCGTGGACGCCGGTCTGGGCCTTGAAATGCTGCTGGTAGCGGAAGTCGATCAGGGTGTTCAGCCCGTCCATGGCGGTGATCCAGACGTTGCCGCCATTGCCGCCGTCGCCGCCGTCGGGGCCGCCATTCGGGATGAATTTCTCCCGCCGGAACGAGACGGCACCCGCCCCGCCGTTGCCGGAGCGGATGTAGATCTTGGCCTGGTCGAGAAACTTCATCGCGGCATTTCTAAGTGGGCGCTGACGCTCGCGACGCGGTCGCTCGCTGCTTGAGCGCGCTTATGGCGCAAGACAGCGGCGATTTACAGGCGGGCGTCGCACCGAGGCTCTCCCTCCCATGAAGGGGAGGGAGATGTTCGATGCTGGCCTCAGCCCTTCGCCCACACCCCGAACGGATCGCTCCACGGCATGTCCAGCGCCTCGGCGACGGCCGGATAGGTGATCTCGCCCCTGAGCACGTTCAGGCCGCGGGCCAGGTGCGGGTTCTTCTTCAGCGCCTCCAGCCCGTGATTGGCCAGGGCCAGGCCGAACGGCAGGGTGGCGTTGTTCAGGGCTTCCGACGAGGTGCGCGGCGCGGCGCCGGGCATGTTGGCGACGCAATAGTGGACGACGTCGTCGATGACATAGGTCGGGTCCTGGTGGGTGGTGGCATGGCTGGTTTCGAAACAGCCGCCCTGGTCGATGGCGACATCGACCAGCACCGAGCCGGGCTTCATCTGCTTGAGGTGCTCGCGCTTGATCAGCTTCGGCGCTTCCGCGCCGGGCACCAGAACGGCGCCGATGATGACGTCGGCCTTGACCAGTTCCTCCTCGATCGCACCGATCGAGGAATAGCGGGTGATGACCCGGCCCTGGGTCACTTCGTCGATATAGGCCATGCGCGGGATCGAGCGTTCCAGCACCACGACCTCGGCCCCGAGGCCCATGGCCATGCGGGCCGCATTGAGGCCGACGACGCCGCCGCCCAGCACCAGCACCCGCGCCGGGGCCACGCCCGGGACGCCGCAGAACAGCAGACCCATGCCGCCGTTGTGCTTGAGCAGGGTTTCGGCGGCCGAGAAGACGGCGATCCGGCCGGCGACTTCCGACATCGGGGCCAGCAGGGGCAGGCCCTTGCGGTCGTCGGTCACGGTCTCATAGGCCACGGCGGCGCATTTCGAGGCCAGCAGGCCCTTCGTCTGTTCGGGGTCGGGCGCGAGGTGCAGATAGGTGAACAGGATCTGGTCCTCGCGGAGCATTTCCCACTCGACCTTCTGCGGCTCCTTCACCTTCACGATCATGTCGTTCCCGGCGAAGATGGTCTGCGCATCGGCGACGATCTTCGCCCCGGCCTTCTTGTAGTCGGCGTCGGTGAAGCCCGCGCCGAGGCCGGCGCCGGTCTCGATCGAGACCGTGTGGCCGTGGGCGACGTATTCGCGCACCGCGGTCGGCGTCAGGCCGATCCGGTGTTCGTTCTTCTTGATTTCCTTGGGGACGCCGACGCGCATGGGGGTTTCCTTCTGACCGGGACGGGCCGATCTGCGGCGGCTCCGTTTAGGAGGGCACTCTAGCGGCGGTTTGACCGCAGGTTCCTGTTCTTTTCGTCGTATGAACGCTGTAAAGTCGCAGGAGCTGCGAAGGAGTGCGTGCTTGAAGACCGTTTCTGCTGTCACCCTCGATGACACCGACCGCAAGATGATCCGCGCCCTCCAGGGCGACGGCCGCATGACCAATGCGGACCTGGCCCGGACGGTGAACCTGTCCGAGAGCGCCTGCCTGCGCCGCCTGCGCGCGCTGGAAGCCGCCGAGGTCATCAGCCGCTATGCCGCCATCATCAACGAACGCGCCGTCGGCCTGCCGATCAGCGTCTTCGTGACCGTGACCCTGTCATCCCAGGCCGAGGCCTCCCTGACCGCCTTCGAGACCGCCATCTCGACCGTGCCCGAGGTCGTGGAATGCTATCTGATGACCGGTGGCTCGGACTATCTGCTGCGGCTGGTCGTGCGCGACGTCGACGATCTGGAACGGGTCCATTCGCGCGAGCTGACCCGCATCCCCGGCGTGACCCGGGTCTCCTCCAGCGTGGCCATGCGCACCGTCGTCAAGCGCGGCGCCCTGCCCGTTTGACACAACCATTCGTTGCGTGGATACTGATCTGATGGGCTTCTCTGAAAAACCCGCCGTCTGGACCGATCGCGAGCCCACGCTCGACGAGGAAATCGGTGCGCTCGACGATGAGGACATCTTCGACATGGCCAATCTGGTCGAGTCCCAGACAGGCGTCCCCGGAACGATCACAATCACGACGGTGATGGGACAGCACGGACCCCGGGTGAAGTATTTTCTGAAGCGAGGCCGCCACCAGCCCAGTTTTTCGGTGGCCGTCGCCTCGACCCCCCGGGTGGTCGCAAACAGTCTCGATGAGCGGGACCTGAACCGTATGGCCCCCGAAGTCATGGCATGGGTGGCCCTGAATCATGAGGCGCTCGCAGCCTTCTGGTGGGATGGCGCAGACTGGCCGTCCCTCGAGGTCCAGACCTTCATCGCGGGCCTGAAGAAGGTCTGACTACACCCGCCTGCCGCGCACCACACCGATCACCGCCACCACCAGCCATAATGCGCCGATGAGCAGCAGCAGGTCCGCAACCGGCCGGGCCAGGCCGTAAAGCCCATAGGCCTGCCAGCGCCCGACGGCGAAGTCCGCCAGCCCGCCGGTCGAAAGGCCGGCCCCCAGCAGGGCGACAGGCCAGACCAGCGGCCGGAGGCGCGGTCTCATCGCCGGATCAGGTCCCGATCGCGTCCAGGTCGCGCCCCTTGGTCTCCGGCAGCCAGATCAGGGCGACGACGACGGCCACGGCGGTGAAGGCCAGGGTGTACCAGAGGCCGAAATAGATGTTCCCCGACCAGGCGACGAGGGCGAAGCTGGCGGCGGGAAGCATGCCGCCGACCCAGCCCGTGCCGACATGATAGGGCAGGCTCATGGCCGTATAGCGCACCCGCGTCGGGAACAGCTCGACCAGGGCGGCCGCCTGGGGTCCGTACAGGGCCGTGGCCGCGACCATGAAGATCATCAAGATGCCGAACACCATCGGAAGGTTGATCCGATCGGGGTCGGCCTTGGCCGGATAACCCGCCTCCAGAAGGGCGGCCTTGAGCCGGGTCTCGACCCCCGCCCGCGCGACCTTCAGCGCCGCCGGGTCCAGGCCCTCGCCCTCGACCGAGGCGATCTCGACACTGCCGATCCGGACCACGGCGACCGCGCCCGGCGCGGCCTCGACATTGCTGTAGGAAATGCCCGCATTGGACAGCACGCTCTTGGCGATATCGCAGGAGCTGGCGAAGGCCGTCTTGCCGATCGGGTCGAACTGCAGGGCGCAGGTGGCCGGGTCGGCCATGACGACGATCGGCGATGAGGCCTGGGCTTCGGCAAGGGCGGGATTGGCCGCCCGGGTCAGGGCCTGGAAGCCGGGGAAGATGGCGATCAGGGCCAGGATCATGCCGAACAGCATCACCGGCTTGCGTCCGATCCGGTCCGAAATCCAGCCGAAGAAGACATAGAGGAAGGCCGAGACGGCGGTCACCGCCAGCATCACCAGGTCGATGGTGTTGGTATCGACCCGCAGCACCCGCTCCATGAAGAAGCGGGCGTAGAAATAGCCGCAGTACCAGACGGCCCCCTGGGCGATCATGATGCCGAACAGGGCGATCAGGACGAACCGGCCGTTACGCCAGGTGCCGAAGGCCTCCTTGAACGGGGCGCGGCGTTCACCGCCCTCGGCCTCCATCCGGCGATAGGCCGGGCTTTCGTTCAGCTTGAGCCGGATCCACAGCGACACACCCAGCAGAAGGGCGGAAAGCAGGAAGGGAATGCGCCAGCCCCATTCGTCGAAGGCTTCGGCCCCGACCACGGCGCGAGTGATCAGGATCACCGACAGGGCTCCGATCAGGCCGAGGGCGGCGGTGGTCTGGATCCAGCCGGTCATCAGGCCGCGCTTTTTCGCCGGTGCATGTTCGGCGACATAGACGACCGCCCCGCCGTACTCGCCACCGAGGGCAAAGCCCTGCAGCATCCGCATGACCAGCAGCAGGATGGGTGCGGCGATACCGATCTGGTCATAGTCCGGCAGCAGGCCGATCGCGACGGTGGCGACTCCCATCAGGGTGATGGTGACCAGGAAGGTAGCCTTGCGCCCGGTCCGGTCACCGAACCAGCCGAACACCAGGGCGCCCAGGGGTCTGACCACAAAGCCGAGCCCGAAGGTCAGCAGGGCGAGGATGTAGGCGACAGTCTCGCCCGCGTCGGCGAAGAAATGTCGCGCGATCACGGTCGCCAGGGCTCCGAAGACGAAGAAATCGTACCATTCGAAGGCTGTGCCGGTGGCCGATGCCGCCACTACGGTTCTCAGGCCCGGCTCCGCCCGTGTTTCTGTCGCATCCGTCATCGATCGCCTCCCCGTCGTCATGGCACCTCTGCGGACGCCTGCTCCGCGATGCTAGACGGCGTTGCAGGCTGCGCAAATAGCGAAGGCCCGCCGGCGGGGGGGATGCCGGCGGGCCTTCTTCAACCGAACCACGGATCGGGGGAATCGCGGTCGGGAAGGGGGCGTCTAGTGTTTGGCGTCTTCGGCCGCGCCGGTCACGGCCTGGCCGGCGGCCGAGGCGTCACGCCCGACACCGGAGACGGTGTTGCAGGCGGCTGTGGTCAGGGCGGCGGCGGCGGCAAACAGAATGAAAATCTTGCGCATCGACATACTCCTTGAGGCCGGGAAGGCGGCGTCCGGCATATCAACGCCCCGGCACAACGACGGTTCCAAGGTCGGACGGATCGGTTGGAACGATGGCTTCCGGCGTGGCGAAGGTCATGCGGGCAATCATGCCGCCGCCTTCGGCAGGGACAAATTCGACCGAGCCCCGAAGCTGTCTGGCGAAAGCCCCCATCAGGGTGCGCCCCACGCCCGGGCGGAAGGTCCCGCTGACGCCCGGCCCGTCATCCTGGATTTCAAGCACGCTGGTTTCCCCTTGCACCGAGAACCGGACCTTGAGGTCGCCCCCGCGTCCGACGAAGGCGTGTTTCTGGGCGTTGGTCACGGCCTCGACCAGCCAGAGCGCCAGGGGCGCAAGCTTGTCCGGATCGACGACCAGGGAGTCGGCCTCGACCGAGGACGTGACCACATGTTCGCGGCCGGTTTCGCTCGCGACCAGCTGCGCGACCAGTTCGGTCAGAAAGATGCGGGCGTCGGCGTGCCGCAGGTCATGGCTCTGGTAGAGGGTGCGGTAGATGAGGGCGAGCGCCGAGATGCGCTGGCGCGTATCGCCGAGCGCCGCCCTGGAGGCCGGATCGGCCAGGGTCCGCTGCTGCATCGACAGGAGTGAGGAAATGATCTGCAGATTGTTTTTCACCCGGTGGTGGATTTCGCGCATCAGCGCGTCTTTTTCCGCCAGCGAGGCCTTCAGGGCGGCGTCCCGGATGACGATGGAGCCGGCCAGTTCGTCCAGGGTCCGGGCCAGGCTGCGAATCTCGGTCGGGGCCTTCATGGCCTGAACCGGATGCACCGAGAACCGGCCTCTTGAATAGATGAAGGCCACCCGCTCGAGGTAGTTCAGCCAACGGATCACGACCCGTTCGCTGACCCACATCACCGCCGTGAAGGCGAAAAGCCAGGTCAGCAGAGGCATGAACAAGGCGCTTATCGGGTTCAGCCGCGCCCAGGACAGTAGCCCGGGCGCCGGTGCCGAGAGCAGGGCATAGACGTCGTGCCCGGCCAGGGCCGCGCCCGTATAGACCCGATGTCGGCCGTCGGCGTCGGTGGCCTCGAAGGTGGTGGAGGCATTGGTGCGCGCGCGCGGCACCCATCCGGCCAGGGGCGCGCCGCCCGCCAGTTTGAAGGCGTTGACGTCGGTGGCGGCCAGCAACCGTCCGTCTGTGTCTGTGAGTGCCGCCTGGGATCCCGCGGGCAGCGAAGGATCGCTCAGGTCCGGTTGCAGACTGGTCAAGGGAATAAGGGCGACCATGGCCCCGTCGAACCGGCCCAGCGGCCGTTCCACCCGCACGGCGACGATTACCTGCGGCAGCTGGCCGGCGACGGCCGGGGCGCGTGCCAGGACTGTGTCCTCCCCGGCCTGGAGCCGCCCGAACCAGGCGCTGGCTCCGGCCTGTTTCAGCCACGCCGGGGGCGCAGCGGCGAGCCTTTCCGAGGCACAGGTCAGCGCGCCGGTTGCGGTCAATCGTCCAAGGCCGTCCAGGTCCTCAAGACGGGAAACCAGGGCGTTGAGCCGCGGACTGCAGGATATCTCGAGGGCTTCAGGCATCAGGGCCAGAAGCACTATGCCGGTCGTGTCCAGTCGCGCCCGGGCGGCGGTGGCGCTCCGCTCGGCGGCCCGCTGCAGGTCCGCGCGGCGGTCGGCGTCCTGGCTCCGGAACGCCGCCTCAGCCTGAAGGCCTCCGAGGATCAGCAGGGGCAGGAGCGCGATCGCCAGCCAGAAACCCAGCCTGAAGCGGATACCCCGGAATCGCGTGGCACCCGTTCCACGTCCCGCCCCTCTGGAGATCGCCCGGCCGAGCCGCACCAAGGCGTCAGCCCTGCCTGAAGCCGCTCAGACGGTCCGCGGCCGCCAGAATGGAGCGCATGGCGTCGCCGGCGGCATGGCCGTCACGGGCATAGCCGCCCCGGTCCAGGGTTGCCTGCAGGGCCTTGCGGGCCCGCGAAACCCGGCTCTTCACCGTGCCCACGGCGCACTGGCAGATATCAGCCGCTTCCTCGTAGGCGAAGCCGCCGGCCCCGACCAGGATCAGGGCCTCGCGCTGCTCTTCCGGCAGGGTCGCGAGGGCCAGACGCAGTTCGTCCAACGCAATCGGGGACCCCGGATCGTCCACCGCCACCAGGGTGCGTTCTGCCGCCTCCTGGTCCAGCTGCGATTGGCGCCATGAGCGACGCTTCTCGGAATAGAACTGGTTGCGCAGGATCATGAAGGTCCAGGCCTTCATATTTGTGCCCATCTGATAGCTGGCGCGGGCGTCCCAAGCCTTCATCATGGCGTCCTGGGCCAGATCGTCGGCTGCGGTCGGGTCGCCGGTCAGGGTGCGGGCGAAGGCCCGCAGGTGCGGGATCAGCACAACCAGTTCCCGCTTGAAGGCCGCGTCGTCGGCCGAGGGTGGCTTGGGCGGCGGGCTGGCGGCGCCGCTCATTCGCCGCTCCCCCCTGATGACCGCTCATCGGCCCGGCGCAGGATTTCGAGAAAGACGTCCGGAACCGGCTCGTTCACGACCTCATCGAACATATGCCGGAGCTTGACCCCGATCGCCTGCTGGCGAAGGCGGGCCTCCTCAAGACTTGCACGGCTCCTGGGCGGCGTGCCGGGACGGACGGGATTGTCTTTCATCGAAGAAACGGTCGTCACCCTGGCGATGGTTGTTGTGAGTGCGGGAACGCCCGTCTGTCGGCCGGGTTCCGGTGGACGTGTCGAAAAATGTCAAAACCTGCGTGCCGAAGCGGAACCGTGGCCGATCCGATACGTTGAGGGAGCCTGCGCTTCCCGCGTGGAGTCGCTTCTGTCGGGGATCTTGACACATGAGTCTGCTGGCTCGCCTTGCGCCGCATCTTCCGTACGTCCGTCGCTATGCCCGCGCCCTGACCGGCGACCAGGCCACCGGTGACAACTATGTCCGTGTCGCTCTCGAAGCCCTCGCGGCCGGTGAGCTCCAGCTTTCGCCCGAAATGACGCCGCGGGTGGCTCTCTACCATGTCTTTCACGCCATCTGGGCCACGACCGGTGCCCGGCTGGAAGACATGAGCGGCATCAGGGGCCGCGAGGACGACACAACGCGCCGCCTGATGCGGATCGCGCCGCGTTCGCGCCAGGCCTTCCTGCTGACCGCACTGGAGGGCTTTACCCCGTCCGAGGCCGCCCAGATCCTTGACGCCGAACCCCGGGACGTCGACCGGCTGATTGCGGATGCCCAGGCGGATATCGACACCGAACTGGCGACCGACGTCCTGATCATTGAAGACGAGGCCATCATCTCGGCCGATATCGAAAGCCTGGTAAAGGAACTGGGCCATCGGGTGACCGGCACCGCCACCACTCACGCCGAGGCCGTCGATGCCGTTGCCCGTCATCGCCCGGGTCTGGTGCTGGCTGACATCCAGCTGGCGGACGGGTCGTCGGGGATCGAAGCGGTGAAGGAGATTTTGAAACAGATCGACGTGCCGGTCATCTTCATCACCGCCTTCCCGGAGCGGCTGCTGACCGGAGAACGGCCCGAGCCGACCTTCCTGATCACCAAACCGTTCCAGCCGGAAACCGTGAAGGCGGCGATCAGCCAGGCCCTGTTCTTCCACCCGGCCCGCCAGAAGGCGGCGGCGTAAAACCACCTGTCGGGCCAGGGTGCGGTCCGGTGTCTACTCCAGGGCGGACTCTCGCGGTTCGCCTTTTTCCTTGCATCGGCTGGACAGCAGGCCGGGCCTTGCAGACTATGCGGGTTCACAAAGAAAACCCGAGGAAGATCCGGAGATGGCCATGGCTCGCGTGAATCGTCAGTGGGTGCTGCGCCAGCGGCCCAAGGGCTTGATCCGGCCCGGAGACCTCGAATTGGTCGAGGCACCGGTTCCGGCCCTGAAAGAGTCCCAGGTCCTGGTCCGCACGGTCTATCTGTCGTTGGACCCGACCAACCGCACCTGGATGAACGATGCGGAGGGTTATCTGCCGCCGGTACCCATCGGCGGGGTCATGCGCGGCCTGACCCTGGGTGTGGTCGAGGAAAGCCGTTCCAGCCGCTTCCGGGCCGGCGATGTGGTGTCCCCGATGGCCGGCGGCTGGGCGGACTATGCCGTGGTCAATGAGATGGAGCTCCGGCAGGTGCACCGCGCGCCCGGCATGCCGCTGACCGCGAATCTCAGCGTGCTCGGCATGACCGGAATGACGGCCTATTTCGGCGTGACAGATGTGCTCAAGGCCGCGGCCGGCGAGACGCTTGTGATCTCCGCAGCCGCCGGGGCGGTGGGTTCGATCGCCGGTCAGGTGGCCAAGGCACGCGGCTGTCGCGTCATCGGCATTGCCGGTGGAGCCGATAAATGCCGCTGGCTGACCGATGAACTGGGCTTCGATGCGGCCGTTGACTACAAGAACGAAGATGTCGGCGCCGCGCTGGACCGGCTGGCACCCGACGGGATCGACCTCAATTTCGAAAACGTCGGCGGTGACATCATGATCGCCGTCTACAACCGCCTGAAGACCCATGGCCGGATGGCCGTCTGCGGCCTGATCTCCGCCTACAATGCGACGAAGATGCCGCCGTCGCCCAATTTCGCCCGCATCATCACCCACCGGCTCGACATCCAGGGTTTCCTGGTGCTCGACTATGCCCACCGGGCCCGCGAAATGGTTGCGGAAATGGGGCCCTGGCTCCAGGGCGGCCAGGTCAAGTGGAAGGTCCATGTCGACGATGGCCTGGAAGGGGCGCTGGATTCGCTGAACCGCTTGTTCACCGGCAACCATGACGGCAAGCTGCTGGTCCGGGTCTCGGAGGAGGCCGCCGGCTGATGGGACCGAACGGATGACCGAACCGCTGCTCGTCCATTTCGAGGATATGGGCGTGGGCGAAGTCGTGCCGCTCGGGGCCTGTATGGTCGACCCGGCGTCGCTGGACCTCTTCGTCGAGCGCTTCCTGCCCGGCTGGGATGCGTCCTATGGGGCGCCGGATGCCATGGTCTATGCCCTGTGGAGCCGGCTTTTCGCTGACAAGGCCGCGGGCTGGGCCCAGTCCAAGGTGCTGGCGGTGGACGGCCTGCGCTATCTGCGCAATCCGCCCGCCGGCGAGCTGATGCGCGGCCGGATGACGGTCATGGGCAAGGACCCGGTCGGCGACGAAAAGGGTATCGTCATCGCCCAGCACGACCTGCTCGACGAATCCGGCCGGCTGGTCTTTTCCTGCCTGACGCGGGCGCTGCTGACCCGCCGCTGACGCGGCGGGGGTGGTTGGTGGCTGGTGGCTGGTGGCTAGTGGCCAGTGGCCAGTGGCCAGTGTGAGCCGAATACCTGGACCATCAAGAAAAACCCCGCCCGGACGAACCGGACGGGGTTTTCTGCTTTTCGAGACGCTATCTGTGACCGCTGTCTAGCCACTAGCCACTAGCCACTAGCCACTAGCCACTAGCCACTAGCCACCAGCCACCAGCCACTCGCTTCAGGCGTTGCCCGCCGCCGGTTGGGCGGCAGCGGCCCTCTGGAAGGCCATGGCGATCAGCCGGTCCCAGCCCAGCAGCGACACCAGATGGGCGTAGATCTGCCCCAGGGCGCCGTTGTCGCGCAGTTCGGCCAGCTTCTCGGCCGGCAGGGCCTTCAGCTTGTCTTCCGAGACAGCGTAATACTCGGCGATCTTCTGCGGCGCAGCCGAGGTGCCGTCGGGATTGCGCGGGGTGAAGATGGCCTCGCGGGTGTCCAGCAGGTCCAGCTCGTTCAACAGTTTGACGAAGGCGTCGGTGCGCTGGCGCTCGAGTTCGAAATTGTTGCAGAACTCCATCGCCTGTTCGACGTAGGTGGACGGCTTGCCGTCGACGAACAGCGGGGTCGTGCCGCCGTCCCGGATGAACGGTGCGTCGCGATCGACGCACAGGATCAGCCGCTTCTCGACCTCGTCATTGGCGAAGACGAACGGATAGCGGCGGACATAGGCGGGGATGTAGGCCTCGGCGCGGAACTCGCCGGCGTCGCTGACGAACAGGTTCTCGCCGCCGCGCAGGGCCATGACGGCCACCGGCATGCGGGCGTCGCCGACGAAGATCACCGGATAGGACAAGGCGGCCGGGGCGAACTCGGTCACGGTCAGCGGGACCAGATTGGTCTTGGCCACGAAGCCGTAAGGCTTGTCGACGGGATCGACGCCCAGGGTGCCGTGGGCCTCAACCGACAGGGGCTCGGGCTTGCCGTAGAACAGGACATTGCCGGACAGACCGGCGGTGGAGGTGGTGTCGGTCATGGACTCGAAACGGCTCTGGTGAGTGAAAGGAGGCGCGTGTCTAGCGCAGACCGGTCAGGGCGGCAAACCGGCTCGCCTTGGAGGGATCAGAACCGGTAGGTCGCCCCGACCCTCAGACTGCGGCCCGGCTGCGGCGCGATGTCCTTCTGGAAGCTGGCATGTTCGCGCGCCTCCGCGTCCGTCAGGTTGGCTGCCTCGGCGAAGAGGATGATGTTGCTGTCCGCGAACGGCCGCACCGAGCCCTTCAGATTGACGAGGGTGTAGCTGTCCGTGGGGCGTTCGAAGGCGGCCGTACGATCCTGTTCGGAGACATGGCGGACCTCAAGTCCGGCGTCGAACAGGTCCGAGGTCCAGTCCAGGCCTGCCGTGACGGACCACGGCGGAATGCGTGCGGCCGGCCCGAGATCGGTCGATGCGCGCACCCAGTCAGCCGCCCCCGAAAGGCTCAGGCTCCGGTCGCCGGCTTCCCACAGGGCATAGCTGGCCTCGGCTTCGAAGCCGCGGAACGTCGCCCCGGTCTGGACATAGGCGAAGATGGGCAGGTCGGAATCGACATCATCCAGCCCTGTGGGCCTCAGATCGATGAAGCCGTCATAGTCGGCGTGATAGGCGTGCAGATCGAACTCGAACGGACCGGAGGCGAAATGCACGGTTGCCTCGATCGAGGTGGCGACCTCGCTGTCCAGATCGATATCGCCGACCTCGAAGGCCCCGGTGGCGACGTGCGCACCCTCGGCGAACAGTTCGACCTCGCTGGGTGCCCGCTCGTTGCGCGCCAGGCTCAGACCCAGGAACAGCGCTGCCGACGGCCGCAGGAACACGCCCGCCGAGGCCGAGACATTGGAGAAGTCGCGCTCACCCGCCACACTGTCCAGCGACCGGTTGTCCAGTCGCAGACCGCCCTCGAAGCCGAGGCTGCCGCGGTCGTACCGCTGCACCGTATACAGGCCCTGTTCCGTGATGTCGGTCAGCGGCACATAGGCTTCGTCGCCGACCGCATCGAAGGTCCGCTCCAGCAGCTGCAGACCGATCGCGCCCTGCCAGCCGTTCCGCTCGCGCTGGATCAGCTCGAACCGGCCTTCATGACCGTCCGAGAAGAATTGGGTGCCGGTCGCATCGCCCTCGAATTCGGTGTGCGAATAGTCCGCCCAGCCGGCCGAAACACGGGCCTTGCTGAAGGGGCCTGAGTCGAAGGCCAACTCGCCACGCAGGTCGTAGCGGGTCTGTTCCAGACCGATGGACACGCTTTCCTCTTCGGCGTCCGGATCCAGCGGATCGGGCTCATGCGCATGTCCCGGCACCCCGTAGGTGGTCTCGACGTGTTTGACGGAGGCACCGATGTAGCCGCGCGATCCGATCCAGCTGACGCCCGCGCCGTACTGGTCCAGCTCGACAAAGGTGTTCTCGACCGTGCGTTCGTCGCCCGCGGTCTCGCCCTCTTCATCCAGCAGACGCCGCGATTCCGGATAGACGGGGACGTCAAAGTCGGAGGCGGAACGGGTGAAGGCGTCCGCGGTGAAGACCAGCGGGCCGGCATTGGCCTTTATCCGTCCCCCGAAACTGCTCCCGTTGTCCACGGTCGCGGCCTGGGCGCTGAGGTGGCCGTCCAGCCCGTCCTCTGCCGGTTCGGTCGGGATGCGGTCGTCGATGATGTTGACCACCCCGCCGATGGCCGAGCCGCCGAAGGTCAGGGTCGAGGGGCCACGCACGATCTCGATCCGGCGCGCCTCGGCCGGGTCCACCGCGACCTGGTGGTCGGGCGAGACCGAACTGGCGTCGATCATTCCAAGGCCGTTGGTCAGAACCTGCACCCGCGGCCCGGACAGGCCGCGGATGACCGGACGGCTGGCCCCCGGCGCGAAACTGGTGCTGCGGACGCCGGGCAGGCCGTTGACGAGATCGCCCAGGGTCGAGGCCGGCGCGACGGCCAGGTCCTCTTCGTCCAGCACCTCGACGGCCAGCAGGCTGGCCCGGTCGGTCACGCCGAACGGCATGCCGGTGACGATGACCTCGTCGAGCTCGGCCGCGCGCGGCGCGCTCTGGGCGGCGGCTGCGCCGGCGAGCGCGGCCCAGCCCACAGCGGTCAGAAGGGCGGTGCGGGACACGACAGCGAGACTCATGGGGACCATCCGGACGAACACGAAGATGTGGTGTTATGAGATAACATCACGACTCGTCAAGCGGCGGCTGTTGCGAGACCGCCTCTGAAGGCCTAGCTCAGGGGCATGAGCGAAGCCTGCGGTCACCACCATGCCGACGCCCCCCCGGGGGCCGCTGATGTCGCCCGCGCCATGCAGGACGCCGACCGGCGTCTGACGGCCGAGGGCGAGCGGATGACGCCGTCGCGCCTGCGGGTGCTGGAGCTTCTGCTGGCCGCCGGTGAACCGGTGAAGGCCTATGACCTGATCGCCCGCTTCGGCGAGGACGGTCAGCCGGCCAAGCCGCCCACGGTCTATCGCGCGCTGGAGTTCCTCGAACGCAAGGGCCTCGCCCACCGCATCGCCTCGATCAGTGCCTATGTCGCCTGCACCTCGGGTGCGATCGACCACGCCGCCGCCTTCCTGATCTGCGACTGCTGTGGCGCGACCGCAGAGGTGTCGGCGCCGGTGGCCGGTGATCTGGCCCGGGCCGCTGAGGTCGCCGGCTATGCCATCGCCCGCACCACCATCGAAGCCCACGGTCGCTGCCCGGCCTGCCGGTAGTCTGAACCCCGGCCCCGGCCCTCTGGCAATCCCCGGACGCGAAGACTATCTCGGCCCCATGGATGCGATCCGGCTCTCCCCGCCCCGCCGTCTGAGCCTGCCGGTGTCGAACCGTTGGGGCGAGGGCAGGATGAGCCTGCTCGACTTCGGCGATCCGAAGCGGCCGGTCGATCTGGTCTTCGTCCATGCCAACGGCTTTAACGCCCTGACCTACCGCACCCTGCTGGCCCCCCTGTCCGGGTCCCTGAGGATCTGGGCCCCGGACTTGCGAGGCCACGGCGGGGCCTCGCTTCCGGCCGAACCGCGTGGCCGGCGCAACTGGCACGATCACCGCGACGATCTCGTCGCCCTTCTGGATACGATCGAAGGGCCGCCCGTGGTGCTCGCAGGCCATTCCATGGGCGGCACGGCGGCCCTGCTGGCCGCGGCCGAACGCCCGGACCGGGTCGGCAGTCTCGTCCTGTTTGACCCGGTGGTCTGGCGTCGCTGGGTCGTCGCTGCCTTCCAACTGCCACTGCTGGACCGGCTCGGCTCGCGCATTCCGCTGGCCCGGAACGCCCTGCGCCGCCGCAAGGTCTTCGACAGTCGGCAGCAGGCCATGGCCGCCTGGCTGGGCCGCGGGGCCTTCCGTGGCTGGCCCGAGATGATGCTGGCCGACTATATCGCCGATGGCCTGGTCGAGACGCCCGAGGGATTCACCCTGGCCTGCGATCCCGAATGGGAGGCCTCCAATTTCGCCGCCCAGAGCCACGATCCCTGGCAGGCCCTGAAACGCCTCGACTGTCCGGTCAGCGTGTTGAAGGCCGAAACCGGCTCGCCCTGCCGAATGTCCGAAGACCGGCGTCGACTGCCGCATCTCACCGTCGGGACGGTGCCCGGCGGCACCCATTTCTTCCCCATGCTCCAGGCCGACATCGCCCGCGACGCCCTGTTCGAGGCGGCGGTCTAGAGACGCTGGCGCAGGGGCGGGCCAGGGGCTAAACCGCTGCCCATCCGACCCGACTGTTTCGTTCTCCAGGACCCTTTCCGATCATGCGCGACATCCACCATTTCATCGACGGCGCGTCCTTCACCGGTGCCTCGGGCCGCTTCTCGGACGTGTTCAACCCCAACACGGGCGAGGTCCAGGCCCGCGTCCAGCTGGCTTCGGTCGCCGAGATGGATCGCGCCGTCCAGGCCGCCCAGGCCGCCTTCGAAGGCTGGTCCTCGACCAATCCCCAGCGCCGCGCGCGGGTGATGTTCGAGTTCAAACGCCTCGTCGAGGCCAATATGGATCAGCTGGCCGAACTGCTGTCGGCCGAGCACGGCAAGGTCATCGCCGACTCAAAAGGTGACATCCAGCGCGGTCTGGAAGTCATCGAATTCGCCTGCGGCATCCCCCATGCCCTGAAGGGCGAATACACCTGGGGTGCCGGTCCCGGCATCGACGTCTATTCGATGCGCCAGCCGCTGGGCGTGGTTTCGGGCATCACCCCGTTCAACTTCCCGGCCATGATCCCGATGTGGATGTTCGGCGTCGCCATCGCCGTCGGCAATACCTTCATCCTCAAGCCCTCCGAGCGTGACCCGTCGGTGCCGGTCCGTCTGGCCGAGCTGATGATGGAAGCCGGAGCGCCCGCCGGCGTCCTCAACGTCGTCCATGGCGACAAGGCGGCGGTCGACGCCATCCTGACCCATCCGCAGATCCACGCCGTCAGCTTCGTCGGCTCGTCCGACATCGCCAACTATGTCTACCAGACCGGCGCGACCCACGGGAAACGCGTCCAGGCCATGGGTGGGGCCAAGAACCACGGCATCGTCCTGCCCGACGCCGACATGGACCAGGTCATCAAGGACCTGTCCGGCGCGGCCTATGGCTCGGCCGGCGAGCGCTGCATGGCCCTGCCGGTCGTGGTTCCGGTCGGCAAGAAGACCGCGGATGAACTCCGTGAACGGATGGTCGCCGAAATCCCGACGATGCGGGTCGGCACCTCGACCGACGCCGGTGCCCACTACGGCCCCGTCGTCACCGCCCAGCACAAGGCCCGCGTCGAGGGCTGGATCGAGACCGGGGTGCGCGAGGGCGCCGAACTGGTGGTCGACGGCCGTGGCTTCTCGCTGCAGGGCCACGAGAAGGGCTATTTCATCGGCCCGTCGCTGTTCGACCACGTCACCCCGGAGATGGAATCCTACAAGGAAGAGATCTTCGGCCCGGTGCTGCAGATCGTCCGCGCCGCCAGCTTCGAGGAGGCCCTGTCCCTGCCGTCGAAGCACCAGTACGGCAACGGCGTCGCCATCTTCACCCAGAACGGCCGCGCGGCCCGCGACTTCGCTGCCCGCGTCAATGTCGGCATGGTCGGGATCAATGTCCCGATCCCGGTGCCGGTCGCCTATCACACCTTCGGCGGCTGGAAGCGCTCGGCCTTCGGCGACACCAACCAGCACGGCATGGAGGGCGTGAAATTCTGGACCAAGGTCAAGACGGTCACGGCGCGGTGGCCCGACAGCGCGCTGGAACATGCGGATTCGAGCTTCGTCATCCCGACGATGGGGTGACGGCTCGCCTCACAGGCGTGCGCGACAACCCGATTCGATGCTAGGCGTTAACCTCTGCGAACCGTGAAGCTGGAGCGCCTCCCCCCATGCGTCGCTTTTTCATCTGGTCGGCCCTGGCCGTCGTCATCGGCCTCGCGCTCGCGGGCGGTGCCTACTGGGCCTACTGGAACTACTACGCCCGGTTCCAGCCCGTCACGGTGACCCGTAACCAGGCCGAAATCCAGCGCCTGCTGGATGAGGCGTCCTGGGTCTCGGCGGGCGGCGGCGGCGAGCCGCTCTACATCATCGGCTATCGCGACTCGGTGGCCATGGCCCGCTACGAGCGCGAGGAGATTCCCAAGCTGCGCGCCGCGGGCGTCGAGGCCCGCACCATCCTGTTCGCCCGCCCCGACCGCGAGGGCCTGGCCCAGTCGACCGCCGCCGAGCGCGCCACCATCGCCGAGCTCTGGCTGACCCGCGACTGGACCCTGTACCAGCGCTGGACCGCGACCCCGGTGCGCAACTGGACGGCCGCGGGCATTCCCGCCGCTGACGGCAATCTGGCACGCGGGGCCGTGGTCGAGGCCGGGCGGGATTTTGTCGCCCGTCTGTCTGCCGACCTGCAGGAAGCGGGCCTGTCGACGCGCTATCCGCTGATCATCTGGCGCGACCGGGAGGGCTTCATGAAGGCCTGCGCCTGTTCCGACCGCCGCTCCTGGGTCTTCATCCGCGACGATCTGGACGCGCCTGACCGGATCGATCCGTCGGATGTGGGACCGGTCGACCCTTCGGGAGCCCAGGCCGTCCCGGGCGACGGGGTTTCCGAAAGCCTGCCCTATCCGGACCTGGCCCCCTTCCCCCCGGCGGACGGCACCGCGCCGGGTGCCCCATCCGCGCCGGCCCCCGCTTCAAGCCCCGCCCCGCGCAAGGCACCCGAGGCGAAACAGGCGGAAGACACGACCTTCTTCTAGCCGGACGGGGGGATCAGAGCACGCGTTGGCAGGCGGCGATCAGCCGTTCGACATCGTCCGCGTCCTGATACAGGCCGAAGCCGAAGCGGATCACGTCGTCCCGCACATCGGTGACCACGCCTGCGTCCAGCAGCGCCGACTGCCAGGCCGATGCATCCTCATGCCGAAAGGCCAGGAAGCGCGCGCGTCGGGCCTCGCCCGTCAACGGGTTGATCAGCTCGGCCGCCGCCAGCCGCCCGACCTCCCCGTTCCCGACCGCAGACTGGAACCGGGCCATCAGGGCGTGGGCATGGGTACTGACGTCGGCGGTGCCCAGGCCGGCCTCGTCCAGCCTCCGCCGCACGGCGTTGAACCGGTACAGGGGCGAGACGTCGAAGGTCGCGCCCCAGAAGCGGCCGCCGTCGCTGCGGTATTGCACCCCGCCCGGCGGCCCTGACAGATCCCCGAACTCGGCGAACCAGCCGGTCACCACCGGCCGCGGGCAATAGCCGTCCGGCGCATGCAGGAAACAGACACCCTCTCCCGACATGGCGTATTTGTAGCCGCCCGAGACATAGAAGATCCGGTCCGCAACGGCCGAGAGATCCGTCGGCGTGGCCATGAAGCCGTGATAGCCGTCGATCACCACCCACGGCCCCGCCGGGTCGGCCAGGGCCGCCAGATCGGCGATCCGTCCGAAGGTCTGGCCGGTGCGGAAGAAGACCTGGCTGACGAGAATCAGATCGAAGCCGCCCCCGCTCGCGGCTTCGATGAACCGGTCGTCAAAGGTCCCGAAAGGATGCAGGGGCACACGGGTGATGACCGCCTCGCCGGCCTCTTCCCAACGCTCGCCCTGACGCCGGAACGAATGGAACTCCCCGTCGGTTGACAGGATGCGGACCGGCTTGCGCTCCACGCCTGACACGATCCGCAGCAGAAGGTCATGGGTATTGGGCGCGAACACTACCGTGTCGGGCGAGGGCAGGTTCAACTCCCTGGCCACATGGGCCTGTGCCTCGGGGATCACCTCACCGAAGATCAGGTCCCATTTCCGGTCGGCGAACCGGTTGGCCTCGACCCAGGCCCGCATCTGGCCGTCGAAGCTGGCGTCCGGCCACAGATGATGGCTGTGGGCCGCGAAATGCAGTCGCTCCGGGTCCAGCGACAGGGCGCGGGAGAAGAGGTCCTTGTGCGAACCGGCCATCCGCCGACCTAGATCAAACTACCGTGACAGTGTTTGAACTTGCGGCCCGAGCCGCAGGGGCAGGCTGAGTTGCGCGGCGTGCGCTCCCAGCCGACCGGCAGGACGTCGACCGGCAGGCGGGCGCGATCATCGCCCTGCAGCTGGCCTTCCGGATTCTGCGCGAACGGATTGGCCATCTCGTTCTCGCCGGTGCCGGGGTTCAGGTGGATTTCCTTGAACTCGGGCATGTCCATCGCCGGCGGCGCCTCGAAGCGGAACTCGACCGTCATCAGCCAGCGGGTGACATTGTGGCGCAGCTCATAGAGCAGCGTTTCGAACAGGTTGAAGGCCTCGGTCTTGTACTCGTTCAGCGGATCGCGCTGGCCATAGCCACGCAGGCCGATGACACCGCGCAGGTGGTCCAGATGGACCAGATGTTCGCGCCACTGCATGTCGATCATCTGCAGCAGGAACTGTTTCTCGAGGCCGCGGGTCTGTTCCGCGCCGATCTGCTCCAGGCGCTCGCTCGCGCGGGTGTCGGCGGCGGCGATGACCCGTTCCTCGATCTCCTCGTTGGAGACGCCTTCCTCGGCGGCCCAGTCGTGCAGGGGCAGCTCGAGGCCGAGGGTCGACTTCACCTTCTCGTTCAGGCCGTCGATGTCCCACTGCTCGGCATAGGCCTTGGGCGGCATATGCTTCTCGATCAGGTCGGAGATCACGTCGTTGCGGAATTCGCCGACCAGTTCGGACAGGTCGGTCGAGTCCATGAACTCCTGGCGTTGCTCGAACACGGCCTTGCGCTGGTCGTTCACGACGTCGTCGTATTTCAGCAGGTTCTTGCGGATGTCGTAGTTGCGGGTCTCGACCCGCTTCTGGGCGGTCTCGACGGCGCGGTTCAGCCAGGGGTGGCTGATCGCCTCGCCCTCGGCCACGCCGAAGCTGCGCATGATGGAGTCCAGACGGTCGCCGGCGAAGATGCGCAGCAGGTCGTCCTCGCAGGAGAGGAAGAATTTCGAGGTGCCGGGGTCGCCCTGACGGCCGGTCCGGCCGCGCAGCTGGTTGTCGATACGGCGGCTCTCGTGGCGCTCGGTGCCGAGGACGAACAGGCCGCCGGCGGCCAGCGACTTCTGCTTCTGAACGGCGATGTCGGCCTTCAGACGGGCCTCTTCCGCGGCCTCCATCTCCGGCGTGACTTCCTGCGCCAGGTTGCGCAGGTCCTGACGCCATTTCTGCAGGCGCATTTCCAGGTTGCCGCCCAGCTGGATGTCGGTGCCGCGGCCGGCCATGTTGGTGGCGATGGTCACCACGCCCGGCAGGCCTGCGTCGGCGACGATATAGGCTTCCTGCTCATGCTGGCGGGCGTTCAGCACACTGTGCGGAATGCCCTTGCCCGACTTGATTTCGATGTCGAAATCCTCGTCCTTCAGGGCCTGATAGGCCTTCTTCGCCTCCTTGCGGACCTTCTCGTCCTCGCTGGTGACCGCTTCCAGCAGATGGGCATGCTGGGGCTTCAGCGTCTTGAGGGTGACCTCATACTGGTAGGTCTTCAGCAGTTCGGACAGGGTTTCCGATTTTTCGATCGACACGGTGCCGACGAGGATCGGCTGACCCTTGACGTGGCATTCGGCGATCAGGGCCGCGATGGCCTGGTTCTTCTCCGCCGTGGTGCGGAAGATCTCGTCGTCGTGGTCGATGCGCTTGACCGGACGGTTGGTCGGCACCTCGAGGACATCCATCTTGTAGATGTCGAGGAATTCCTGGGCCTCGGTCGCCGCCGTGCCGGTCATGCCGGACAGCTTTTCATACAGGCGGAAATAGTTCTGGATCGTGACCGAGGCCAGGGTCTGGTTCTCGGGCATGATCTTCACGCCCTCCTTGGCCTCGATGGCCTGGTGCAGGCCCTCGGACAGGCGGCGACCCTGCATCATCCGGCCGGTGAACTCATCGATCAGCATGACCTCGCCGGCCTTGATGATGTAGTCCTTGTCCTTCTGATAAAGGGTGTTGGCGCGCAGGGCCTGGTTGATATGGTGCACCAGGGTGATGTTGGCGGCGTCATACAGACCGGTGGTGTCGGGCGCGAACAGCGCGCGCTCCTCCATGATCTGTTCGATCTTTTCTGATCCCTCCTCGGTCAGCAGCGCCTGACGCTGCTTCTCGTCCAGATCGAAGGTGGTCGGGTCCTGGATCAGTTCCTTGATGATGCCGTCGACGATCAGATACAGGTCCGACCGGTCTTCCGTCGGACCCGAAATGATCAGCGGCGTCCGGGCCTCGTCGACCAGGATGGAGTCGACCTCGTCGACGATGGCGAAATGGTGCGGACGCTGCACCATCTCCTTGCGGTCATAGACGAGGTTGTCGCGCAGATAGTCGAAGCCGAACTCGTTGTTGGTGCCGTAGGTGATGTCGGCCGCATAGGCCGCCTGGCGCTGTCCAGAGGACAGGCCGTTGACGATGACGCCGACCTCCATGCCGAGGAAGCGGTAGACCCGGCCCATCCATTCGGCGTCGCGCCGCGCCAGATAGTCATTGACGGTGATGACGTGCACGCCCTTGCCGAGCAGGGCGTTGAGATACACCGGTGCCACGGCGACCAGTGTCTTGCCCTCACCGGTGCGCATCTCGGCGATACCGCCGGCGTGCAGGATCATGCCGCCCGCGAGCTGAACGTCATACTGGCGCTGGCCCAGCACCCGCCTGGACGCCTCGCGCGCCACCGCAAAGGCCTCGTTCAGCAACTTGTCGAGGGTTTCGCCGCCTGCGATCCGGTCACGGAAAGCATCGGTCATCATGCGCAGCTCGTCGTCCGACAGGGCGGCGAACTTGTCCTCCAGCGCGTTGATCTTCTGAACCCGGCCCATGAAATCCTTGACCTTGCGGTCGTTGGAGGAGCCGAAAATCTTCTTGGCTATGCCGAGCATGGATGATCCGAAGGCGGGCGAGCCACAGGGGCTCTGGTACTGAAAGGTCCCGAAGGAACGGCGACGACTGCGCGGCGGGGAGGGGCACCGGCGACGACGACCCGATGCGCCTGACTCAGGCGCGCGCGAGGGCCGCGCGGTCGTTCGAAAACCCCTCGACTTGGGCGCAGGCGGGACTTAAGCACCGACCTTATCCCTGTCAACGCGAGGGGCTTTGCCGCCCTGTGACGGAGCGCGCCCAAATGCGGCTTTCAAGCCCCTTCGTTCCCGTCCTTCTTGCGGCGTTTCTGGCCCTTTCGGCGTGTGGTCGCGACGGCGGCTCCGACCGCGCGCCCGAGCCGGGTGACCGGTCCGTGGCCGAGGTCCAGGGCCAGACCATCTGGGCGTCCGACGTCAAGCGCGAGGCGGTGGCCCAGGGTCTGGTCGGTGAGGGCGAGCCGCTGGACGTGACCTCCGATCTGTTCCGTCGGGTGCTGGACGAGGTCATCGACCAGAAGCTGCTGGCCCGCGAGGCCGAGCGGCGTGGCCTCGACAACTCCGCCCTCGCCCAGCGCCGGCTGGAGGCGACGCGGGAGCGTATCCTCGGCGACATGCTGGTCGAGACCGTGGTCAACGGCTCCATCTCGGACCGCGCGGTGGAGACCATCTATCAGGAACAGGTGCGCCTCGCGGAGACGTCCGAGGAAATCCGCGTCCGCCTGATCCTGTCGCGGACCAGGCCCGAGGCCGACGCCGTGATCGGCATTCTGGCCCAGGGCGCCGCCTTCGAGGCCGTGGCCGCCGAAAGCTCGATCGACGACGCCACCCGCTATTCCGGCGGCGACCTCGGCTACCGGACCATCGACGTCATGCCCGAGGCCTACAAGAACGCCCTGCGCGACCGCCCCGCCGGCTCGACCGTCGGTCCGTTCCAGACCGAGGGCGGCTGGGCCGTGCTGCGGGTCGAGGACCGCCGTCGCGAAACGCCGCCGACGCTGGAGCAGGCCCGGCCCCAGATCGTCCGCTACCTGACCTATGAGGGCGTGCGCCAGTTGCTGGAGGAACTGCGCGGCAAGGCCGAGGTCGAGGTGCTTCTGCCCGATGATACGCCCCGTTCGCAGGAGCCGGCCTCGGCACCGCGCCCGTCCGCATCGTCCGTCGGAACCCCCGCTGCACCGGCCCGGCCGGCCGCCGCCGCGGCCCCCGCGCCCGGGAAGGCGTCATGAGCCGCCCGCCCAGGGCCGGCCGCGCCTCCACCGGCCAGAAGATCGAACAGGCCATCGAAAAGGCCTTCGACCCCCTGGCGACGGCCCTGAAACGCGCCACGACTCCGGCACCGGCAAGGTCACTGGCGGGGGCCGTACCGGGCAAGCCGGGGCTCGAGATTTCGCCCCTCGCCGTGCCCTTCCCGACCATTCCGCCCATCGGCGGGGTCGAGATCGCTACCGCACGGGCCGGCTTTTACAAACACGAGCGCGACGATCTGGTGGTGTTCAGCTTCGTGCGGGGCACCACCTGCGCCGGCGTCTTCACCCGTCACAAGGTCGGCTCTGCACCGGTCGACTGGTGCAAGCGGCAGCTGGACGCGGCCGAGGGCGGGCAGGATGTGCGGGCCCTGGTGGTCAATGCCGGCTGCGCCAATGCCTTTACCGGCAAGGCCGGGGCCGATGCGGCCCGTCGCACGGCCTCGGAGGTCGCCAAACGCTTCGGCTGCCGCCAGCGCGACGTCATGCTGGCCTCGACCGGAGTGATCGGCGTTGTGCTGGACGACCGCAAGATCGTCGCCCGCATGCCGGACATCGAGGCGGGGCTGGACGCCGAAAACTGGGCCCTCGCCGGCCGGGCCATCATGACCACCGACACCTTCCCCAAGGGGTCCTATGCCGAGTGCGAGATCGAGGGCCGCAAGGTCCGCATCGCCGGCATCGCCAAGGGGTCGGGCATGATCGCCCCCGACATGGCCACCATGCTGGGCTTCATCGTCACCGACGCAACCATCGCCCCGCCGGTGCTCCGCGCCCTGCTGGGCCTGCATGTCCGCACCACCTTCAACAGTGTCACCGTCGACGGCGATACCTCGACCAATGACACCTGCCTGCTGTTCGCCACGGGCGCGAGCGGTGCCCCGCGTATCGGCCGGGTCGGCGACCGCCGGCTGAAGGATTTCTCGGCGGCCCTGGAAAAGGTCATGCTCGACCTCGCCCACCAGCTGGTCCGCGACGGCGAAGGGGCGACCAAATTCGTCAAGGTCACGGTCGACGGCGCCGCCAGCCCCGCCTCGGCCCGCAAACTGGCCAAGTCGATCGCCGACAGCCCCCTGGTCAAGACCGCCCTGGCCGGTGAGGACGCCAACTGGGGCCGGGTCGTCATGGCCGTCGGCAAGACCGAGGAGCCGGTCGACCGCGACAGCCTCGCCATCCGTTTCGGCCCCCATGTCGCCGCCATCGACGGTGCCCCCGCGCCCAACTACGACGAGGCGAAGATGAGCGCCTATATGAAGAACGCCGAGATCGACATCACCGTCGACGTCGGCTGGGGCCGCGCCTCGGCGACGGTCTGGACCTGCGACCTGACCAAGCGGTACGTCGAGATCAACGGCGACTATCGTTCGTGAACGGCGCATTGCCCACCGTCCTCGTCGTCGCCGTGGCCCTGATCGATGCCGACGGCCGCGTCCTGATCGCCCAGCGGCCCGAGGGCAAGAAATTGGCCGGGCTGTGGGAGTTTCCCGGCGGCAAGGTCGAGCCGGGCGAGCGGCCCGAACAGGCCCTGATCCGCGAATTGCAGGAAGAACTCGGAATAGATGTCAGCGAGGCCTGCCTGGCCCCGTTCGTTTTTGCGAGCCACGCTTACGATTCGTTTCACCTCTTGATGCCATTGTATCTCTGCCGACGTTGGTCGGGGGTGGTGCAGAACCGCGAGCACGCGGCGCTGAAGTGGGTCAGGCCGAACCAGCTTTCGGACTATCCCATGCCACCGGCCGACGAACCGCTGGTCGCCTGGTTGCGCGACCTGCTCTAGCCACCGGAAGGAGGGGGCCGATGATGAAACGCTTCCTCTCCCGCCTCCTGCGCGACGAAAGCGGCGCGACCGCCATCGAATACGGCATGATCCTGGCGCTGATGTTCCTCGTCATCCTCGGCGCCTTGCAGGCCTTCGGCGCAACGGGCAGCGGTATCATAAACGGTGCCATGGACAGGGTCCGCGGCGCCATGGGCGGCTGAGGCTCAGTCCTCTCCCGTCTGCTCCCTGACCCCCAGCGCATCCGCCAGCCGCATCTTCGCTGACCCTCGCGGCAGGGGTTTCTGCTGGCTCTCGTGCGGGGCCCAGCCGGCCAGATGTACGATCTCGAAGGTCGCCGGAATGCGGCCGTCGTTGTCGGCATGGCGTTCCGCATACAGCTGCGCCGCCCGGCCGACGATGCCCCGCGTCAGCGGCCGCACCGGCCCCGCCAGACCATTGGTCTCGCCCATGGCGCGCAAATCCCGGATCAGGGCCGGCAGGTCGGGATAGCGCACCGTCACCCGGTCGACATCGGCCACCGGCAGGGCGAACCCGGCCCTCTGCAGCAGGGCCGCGCCGTCGAAACCGTCGGCAAAGGGCGAGACCCGGGCCTGGGCCCCGCCGCGCGCCTCCAGTTCGGCCTCGGTCAGGACCGCACGCAGCTCCTTCAGCGTCCCGGCTCCCAGCAGGGTGCCCAGAAACAGGCCGTCGGGTTTCAGCGCCCGCCGGATCTGGCTCAGGGCGCCCGGCAGGTCATTGGCCCAGTGCAGGCTCATCAGGGAGACGATCAGGTCCTGCGACCCGTCCACCAGATCGAGCGGGGCCGCACCCGGCCCGGCGCGCGCCGCCCGGTCGCCGACCGTCTTCACCGGGCCGACCCGGTCCGCCGCCCCGCTTTCGGCCAGGGCGGCGGCGAAGGCTCCCGGGTGCGCAGACAGATCAGCCGCCCCGGGCCAGTCGCGGACCAGGGCCTCCAGACTGCCCACGGCGTTCTCCGCCGCCCGCGCATGCAGGAAGTCGGCGCGGGAAAGCGATCGTTCGCTGCGTTCGAGCCTTGCCGTGCGGCGCTGAACGTCGAAGATATGCGGAGGACCGGAGGAAGGGCTCATGGGACTTCAGGATGGGGTCTGGCGCGACCGATTGAAAGCGGCCTTGCCGCGGATCGGGTTCGGTGCCCGTGTCGTTGCCCGCGGCGTGACCGACCTGCTGCTGCCGTCCCTGGCCCACGACAGCCCGGAGGCCGCCGGTTCCCCCGGCCTGACCGCCGGGGCCTGGAGCCGGGTGACCTTCCTCGAGGACCCGGTCTGTGACGGCTGCGGCGCGGGGTTCGAGATGGACGGCGGGCCTTTTGCCGCGCCCCGGTGCGCCGCCTGTCTGGCCCAGCCCTATGCCTTCGCCCGCGCCCGGGCGGCCTGCGTTTATGACGAGGCCTCGCGCGGCCTGATCCTGAAGTTCAAACATGGCGACCACCAGCCCTATGCGCCCCTGTTCGCCCGCTGGATCGCCCGTTCGTCCTCGCCATTGCTGGACGAAGCGGACGCCCTCGTTCCGGTGCCCCTGCACCGCTTTCGCCTGCTGTCGCGGCGTTTCAACCAGGCCGCCGAGATCGCCCGGCCGCTGGCGCGTGACGCGGGGCTCGACTACCTGCCGGACGCCCTGATCCGGACGACCCACACGACCACCCAGGGCGGCAAGTCCGCGCGCGGCCGTCGTCTGAATGTCAGAAAGGCCTTCGCCGTCAGCGAGGCGGGCCGGCGACGGATCAGGGGCCGCCGCATCCTTCTGGTCGACGATGTGCTGACCACGGGGGCCACCGCCGAGGCCTGCGCCCGGGCCCTGATCGAGGCCGGTGCCCGCGCTGTGGATCTCGCGGTCGTGGCCCGGGTGCGAACGGCACGGGAATTGCCTACATAGGGGCAGGCCCGGCCGCCCCGGCGGCGGGCGTTGCTTTCTGACCGGAGTTCCGCCTTGGCTGACATCGTTCTCTATACCAAGCCCGGCTGTGGCTACTGCCACGCCGCCCGGGACCTGCTCGATCGCAAGGGCGCGCCCTATGAGGACATCGTCGCCTCCCATGACCCTGCGAAGAAGCAGGAAATGATCCAGCGCTCCGGCGGTCGCATGACCTTCCCGCAGATCTTCATCGGCGGAAAACACATCGGCGGTTCTGACGACCTGCACGCGCTTGACCGCAAGGGCGAGCTCGACGCATTGCTCCGGC
Source organism: Brevundimonas sp. (assembly GCF_027487935.1). Taxonomy (GTDB): domain Bacteria; phylum Pseudomonadota; class Alphaproteobacteria; order Caulobacterales; family Caulobacteraceae; genus Brevundimonas. Next base: position 113,885 of record NZ_JAIYCP010000021.1, on the reverse strand, counting down.
CCTGATGGCAACACTTCCGATCGCCCTGATCCAGACCCGCACTCCGGCCAGTCCGGCGGCGGCCCTGGCCCATGTTGAACCCCTGATCCGGGAGGCGGCGGCAGGCGGGGCGAAACTGATCCTGACGCCGGAAGCGACCAATTTCCTGATCCGGGACCCGGCGGCCCGTGCCGCCGTCCTCACGGACCCGGATCTCGATGTGGTGGTCACCGGCCTGCGCGCCCTGGCGCAGGAACTCGGCGTCTGGCTTCTGATCGGCTCGGCCATTGTCCGGTCGGGCCATCCGGGCGACGACCGCGCCGCCAACCGCTCCCTGCTGATCGACGATGCGGGCGCTGTGGTGGCGACCTATGACAAGCTGCACGTCTATGATGTCGACCTGCCGACCGGCGAGCGCTGGCGCGAAAGCGCCGCCATCCGTCCCGGCGATGCCGCTGTGGTGGCCGACACGCCCTGGGCCCGGCTCGGCCTGACCATCTGCTACGATATCCGCTTCCCGCAGCTGTATCGCGCCCTGGCCGGGGCCGGCGCCGGCATGATCTCCGTGCCCGCCGCCTTCACCGTCCCGACCGGCGAGGCCCATTGGGAAACCCTGTTGCGGGCCAGGGCCATCGAGACGGGCTGCTGGATCCTCGCTCCGGCCCAGGCCGGTCTGCATGAGGACGGCCGCCGCACCTGGGGCCGGTCGACCGTCGTCGGCCCCTGGGGCGAGGTCGTGGCCAGGCTTGATCACGACGAGCCGGGTATCCTCCATGCGGCCCTGGATTTCGACGCCGTCACACGCGCCCGTAACGCCGTGCCGCAACTGACCCACGACCGCAGGTTCGCCGGACCACAATGATCCGCTACGCCCTTCAGTGCGATCACGGACACGGCTTCGAGGCCTGGTTCGGCGACTCGGCCGCCTATGACGACCAGGCCGCACGCGGACTGGTCGAATGCCCGCTCTGCGGCTCGCGCGGGGTGTCCAAACAGATCATGGCCCCGGCTGTCGCCGGGACCCGCAAGACGGCGTCGGGACCCGATCTTGCGACGATGCAGACCATGATGACCCGGATGGCCCGCGAGGTGCGGTCCCACGTCGAGCAGAATTTCGACTATGTCGGCGACGCCTTCGCCCGCGAGGCCCGGGACATCCATGAAGGTCGGTCCGAGAAGCGCGAAATCTATGGTGAGGCCACGCCCGCCGAGGTGAAGAAGCTGAAGGACGACGGCATCCCCTGCGCCGCCCTGCCGCCGCTCCCGCCCGATCCGGCCAAGGCGCACTGAGCGTAACCCGAAGGCGGAGTCCGTAATGGCGTTTCAAGGCGGCCCCGCCCGACAGCCCTTGTCCGGCCTGGACTGGCGGACGATGACGGTTGCCGATCTGGACGCCGTCACGACGATCGCCGCCGTCGGTTTCCCGGACCATTTCGAAGGCCGCGCCTGTTTCGAGAACCGGCTCAGCCTGAACCCGTCCGGCTGTTTTGTGCTGGCGGGGGAGGGCACCGCGCCGGTCGGCTATCTGGTGGCCTATCCGTGGACGGCGCACGCCGCGCCGGCGCTGGACACCCTGATCAGCGCCATACCGGACGATGCCGCCGTGATGTATCTGCACGACCTCGCCCTTGCCCCGCCGGTGCGCGGGGCCGGCTGGTCCCGTCCCGTTGTCGAGCGTCTGGCGCAGGAGGCCCGCGCCGCCGGCTGGCCGGCCCTGACCCTGGTGGCGGTCAATGACGCCGCACCGTTCTGGGAACGGCACGGCTTCGTGGTCATCGACCCGCCCGGCATGGCGGACAAGCTGGCGTCCTATGGCGCGGACGCCTGCTATATGATCCGCCACCTGACCGGCCAGGGCGAAATCCCGCCGCAGCCCGGGTCACGGCACCGGCAGGAGGGCGCCGCGGGTCCTTACGCGCGGGTCAGGCCCTAGCCGCGCGTCCAGCCCTTGCCGGCCATGCAACCGCGAAAGGCGTCGCTGCGAATGCCCTCGCCGGTCGAGGCGCGGCATTCTGCGCGGGCGGCGTCGAACGGCTGGGCGTTCTCGCCATGCCAGGCCAGGTCGTCGCTGTCCGAGGCATCGATCACGGTGACACAGGCCGAGGTCAACAGGGCGGCGGACAGGACGGAGAGGATGAGCAGGCGTTTCACGTGGGGCTCCTGTTTCTGGAGGTGGAGAGGAGACCCCTCATCCCACCGACCGGCCTTCCTGTCCCGTTACAACGAGGTCAGGTCGATGAACCCCCGATGAACCGGGTCGGGTCCGCCCGACAGTCAGGTCGCCGGGGTGGCCGGCACGGGCGGCGGTGCCCAACTGCGATCCCGCTGCCCGGAACAGTCCGGCAGGGGTTCGGTCGCCGGGGGGCTTTCGGCACCCCCAACCGCCATCCAGATACCCATCCACTGGCCGCGATAATTGTCCACGCCGGTCGGCCAGTCCATCATGGGGATCGCGTCCGAGATGCGGCGGTCCAGCGCCCGGTTGCCGGTTGAGCGCACAATGACCGCCTGGGCGACCCGCGAAGGCCGCCCTCGCCCCCAGCGGATGCAGAGGCCCGCCACGCCGCGACTGTCGGTCGCCGCCTCCTGGGTCGCGGTGAGGGGCGGAGCCTGGGTGGTGGCTGTGGCCAGCAGGGCGGCGGACAGGATGGCGATCATGCGGAACTCCTTGCCGCGGGCTTCAGTCCCGCGTTGCGATCATCAGATAGTTTATAGCGGTATCGTCGCTTTCGCTCCAACGATCCGCAAACGGATCATAGGCCAGCCCGAACGGTCCACTGACCGCCACCGGCTCCTCCGACAGCATCCGCCGGATCTCCTCCGGCTTGAGGAACTGGCTCCAGTCATGGGTCCCGGCGGGCACCCAGCGCAGGACGTATTCCGCAGCGACCTTGCCGAGCGCCAGCGCCTTCAGCGTCCGGTTCAGCGTGGCGACGATCATCATCCCGCCGGGCTTCACCAGCCGCGAACAGGCGCGGATGAAGGCCTCCGGATCGGCCACATGTTCAATCACCTCAAGCGTCAGCACGACGTCGAAAGGCCCGGCCCCCTCGGCCTCCAGCTGTTCGACGGTGGCGGCGCGATAGGCGATGTCGAGGCCCTGCTGTTCCGCATGGGCCCGCGCCGTTCCGATGTTTTCTGCCGAGGCGTCGACGGCGGTGACCTGGAAGCCCAGCCGCCGCATCGGTTCGGCGATCAGCCCGCCGCCGCAGCCGACGTCCAGCAGGGTCAGGCCGGCAAAGGCGGCCCGTGCCCTGACATCGCGCCCGAACCGCTCCGCCGCCCGGTCGCGGACGAAGGCCAGCCGGGCCGGATTGAATTTGTGCAGCGGTGCGAAAGGTCCGTGGGCGTCCCACCATTCCGCCGCCTGGGCCGAAAATCGCGCCACATCGGCGGGATCTATCGAGGGGCCGGCAGCCCCGCCTTCGAATTCCGCGCCGCTTTGGGGTTTGCGCGCCGATACCCTGTCGTTAGAAGCGGCCATGGGCCGAGGGATGAACCCGCGCGGCCTTCCATGCAAGATGGGGCGATCCGCCACGATGACGCGGCCAGACGAAACGCGGTCAGCCAAGACGCGACTGGTGATGAAGTTCGGCGGCACCTCCATGGGCGACCTCGAACGCATCCGCCGCGCCGCCCGCATCGTCGCGGCCGAGGCCGCTGCGGGCAAACAGGTCGCCGTGGTCGTCTCCGCCATGGCGGGCAAGACCAATGAACTGGTCGCCTGGACCGACGGCGCGGGGCGGCCGGGCCAGGGGGTCGAGCTCTCGGATGATGAATACGACATCGTCGTCGCCTCGGGCGAACAGGTCACCGCCGGCCTGCTGGCCCTGACCTTGCGCAACATGGGCCTGAATGCCCGCAGCTGGATGGGCTGGCAGATTCCCATCCTCACCGATGAGGCCCACGGTCGCGCCCGGATCGAGGAGGTGCCCGGCGAGGTCCTGGGTGCCGCCATGGACGCAGGCGAGATCGCCGTGGTGCCCGGCTTCCAGGGCGTCAGCCGCTCGGGGCGGATCACCACCCTCGGCCGCGGCGGCTCGGACACCTCGGCGGTGGCGGTCGCCGCCGCCCTCAGCTGCCCTTGCGACATCTACACGGACGTGGACGGCGTCTATACGACCGACCCCCGCATCGAATCGCGCGCGCGGCGTCTCGAGAAGATCTCCTATGAGGAGATGCTGGAAATGGCCTCGCTGGGGGCAAGGGTGTTGCAGACCCGCTCGGTCGAACTGGCCATGGCCAAACGGGTGCCGCTCCGGGTGCTGTCCAGCTTTATCGAACCCGACGAAAACGGCATCCTGCCCGCCAAGTCCGGCACACTGATCTGCGACGAGGAGGAAATCGTGGAAAAACGCATCGTATCGGGCGTGACCATGAGCCGCGACGAGGCCCGTATCACCCTGCTGGGCCTTTCTGACCGGGTCGAGGCGCCGGCTGACGTCTTCGCCCGGCTGGCCGGGGCCAACGTCAATGTCGACATGATCGTGCAGAGCCAGGCGCGCAGCGAGGGCGCGGTCAACCTGACCTTTACCACCGGCCGCCGCGACGCCGCCCGCGCCGCCGAGCTCATGCGCGCCGCCCGGACCGAACTCGGTTTCGAGGAACTGCGTGTCGATGAGGATGTCGCCAAGGTCTCGGTCGTCGGCGTCGGCATGCGCAGCCATGCGGGGGTGGCCCAGACCATGTTCCGGGCCCTCGCCGACAAGGGCGTGAAGTTTCAGGCCATCTCGACATCCGAGATCAAGATCAGCGTATTGATCGACGCTGCCTATGCGGAATTGGCAGTTCGTGCACTTCATGCCGCTTATGGACTTGAGCAAGTCTAGGAATTGAGCCGGACGGCGCCCATCTGCGGCGTCGTTCATCAGGAGGGGCCATGCCGGTTGGCGGATTGACGACGGGGCCACGGAACCTCCTTCGCCAGATTCGCGAAGCCATGGCCGGCGCGACTCCGGCCCAGGACCGGCTCGATACGGTGGTGCGCATCATCGCCCAGTCGATGGTGGCCGAGGTCTGTTCGATCTATCTGCGCCGCGCCTCCGGCGAGCTTGAACTCTTCGCCACCCAGGGCCTGAAGCCCGAGGCCGTCCACACGACCCGGCTGCGTCCCGGCGAGGGCCTGGTCGGTGAGGTGGCGCGCACCGCAGCCCCCATCAGCCTGTCGGACGCACCGTCCCATCCCAGCTTCGCCTACCGGCCGGAGACGGGCGAGGACCCCTATCACGCCTTTCTCGGTGCCCCCCTGCTGCGCGGCGGCCGCGCGATCGGTGTGCTCGTCGTCCAGAACCGCTCCGAGCGGCGCTATGATGACGAGGAAGTCGAGGACATCCAGACCATCGCCATGGTCCTTGCCGAGACCGTGGCCTCCGGTGAATTGCTGGCACAGGACGAGTTGCGCGACATCGAGGTCGCGCCGCACCGGCCCGAACGCCTCAAGGGCCAGCGCTTCGCCGAGGGTCTGGCCTACGGTCACGTCATCCTGCACGAGGCTCCGGTCGCGCCCGAGAACCTTCTGGCCGAGAACCAGCAGGTCGAGGAGATCCGGCTGCGCGAGGCCTTGATCAGCCTCAAGGCCCATATCGATTCCATCCTTGACGGCGGTCAGGGCAAGCTCGCGGGCCTGCCGTTCGAGGTGCTGGAAACCTACCGGATGTTCGCCGACGACCGGGGCTGGAACCGTTCGCTTGAAGAGGCTGTCCGAACCGGCCTGACCGCCGAGGCCGCCGTTGACCGCGTCCGGAACGAGCACCGCGCCCGGTTCGCCCAGGCCCGCGACCCCTACATCAAGGAGCGGCTGCACGACTTCGAGGATCTGGCGAACCGGCTGTTGCGGGTGCTGGCCGGCGACAGGCCGGGCGAGCGCGACCTGCCCGACGATGCGATCCTTGTCGCCCGTAACCTCGGTCCGGCCGATCTGCTGGAATATCCCCGCCACAAGCTGCGGGGCCTCCTGCTCGAGGAGGGCTCGGCCGCCAGCCACGCCGCCATCGTCGCCCGCGCCCTGCAGATCCCCTGTGTCGGGCGCATCATGGGGCTGCGCGACCGGTTGTCGGAAGGCGACCTCGTCATCGTCGACGGCGAGACCGGTGAGACCTATCTGCGTCCTCGCCCCGACATGCTGGCCGCCGTCCAGTCACGCATGCTGGTCCGCAGTGCGCGCCAGGCCGAATTCACCAAGCTCCGCGACGTTCCGGCCGTCACCCTCGACGGGACCCGGATCACCGTCCTCACCAACGCGGGCCTGGCTGTCGATCTGGAGAACCTGGACGCCACCGGTGCCGAGGGCATCGGCCTGTTTCGCACCGAATTCCAGTTCATGGTCTCGGAGGAACTGCCCCGCCTGACCAGCCAGACCGCCCTGTACAAGCTGGTTCTGGACACGGCCGGAGACCGGCCCGTCACCTTCCGCACCCTCGATATCGGTGGCGACAAGGTGCTGCCCTATCTGGAGACCGAACGGGAGGAGAATCCCGCCCTGGGCCGCCGTGCCATCCGCCTCGGTCTTGACCGGCCCGGCCTGCTGCGGCTGCAGCTGCGGGCCCTTCTGACCGCCGCCGCCGGCCGCGAGCTGCGGGTGATGTTCCCGATGATCGCCACAGTCGACGAGTTCCGTGCAGCGCGCGAGATGGTCGATGTCGAATGCGCCTGGGCCAAACGCCGGGGCCGGGAACTGCCGGCCCTGCTGCGGGTGGGGGCCATGATCGAATGCCCGTCTTTGCTCTGGCACCTCGACGCGCTTCTGCCCCTGACCGATTTCGTGTCGGTCGGGACCAATGACCTGTTCCAGTACATGTTCGCCGCCGACCGGACGAACCCGCTGGTTTCCGATCGCTACGACCCCCTGTCGCCTCCGGCCCTGCGCGCCCTGGCCGAGATCCAGAAAAAATGCGCCGAGACCGGCACGCCTGTGTCGGTTTGCGGAGAACTGGCCGGCCGGCCGCTGGAAGCCTTCGCCCTCCTGACCCTGGGGTTCACCCGCCTTTCGGCTCCGGCGGGCGGCGTCGGATCGGTGAAGCGGATGATCCTGTCGGCCGACCTGACCGCCGCCCGGCGCAGCATGGCCAGCCTGCTGGGCTCCTCTGCCGGCTCAATCCGGGGTGAGCTCGAATCCCTGGCGCGGAAGTTGAACGTCACGATCTGAACCGTCCCGGTCCGACACGTCGGGATGGCTAACAAATCGTTGATCGGGCGGCTCTAATGAGTTATCCACAAGCTGGGTCGTGGTGGTCTGCGGGGGCAGGCCGGAACCGCCGTCCCGATATGGTACGGGCCGTCAGTTCGAGTATGGCGACGCGGGGGGATCCCTCGCGCCCGCCGAGTGTGGGGTCAGGCGTAATGGCGCTGGATGCGGGGGGAACCTCCGAAGAGCTCAGGGCTCATCCAGACTGGAAGGATGTCGTTCCTTCCGTCACGGATGCGGCGACTCTGGGCGACGGCCTGCGCATCGCCCGTGAATACTCCGGCCGCTCCCTGGCCGAACTGTCCAGCCTCACCCGCGTTCCGCCGCGCTATCTGACGGCGCTGGAACAGAATGATTTCTCGACCCTGCCCAACCGGGTCTTCTCGATCGGCTATGTGCGCGCCTATGCCGGCGCGCTGGGCCTTGACGAACAGCTGGCGGTGGAGCGGTTCAAGCGCGAGAGCCCCGATCCCTCCGTGCCCCTTCAGGCCCCGGTCGGCGTGGCCTTCGAGGAGGTCCGTCGCTATTCGCCGCGTCTGATTGCCGCCGGCCTGGCCCTCATCATCGCCGTGGTCGGCTGGAACGTGTTCCAGCGTGTCAGCCTGATGCGGGCCCCCCAGCCTTCCGACCTGACCGCCATTCCGGAAAGCTGGACCCTTGGGGCCGTCCCCGGCCAGCCTGAGGCCCTGCGCCTCTCCGCGCCGCGCCCGGCCCCGCCGGACCAGACCATACCGGCCCTCTACATCACGCCGGGTCTCGAGGCCGAGCTGACCGGCGTCGACCCGGCCTCGCCCGAAGCCCTTGCCGCGGCGGCCTTCGGCGCGCCGCCGGTGCAGCGGGCCTTCAACCCCCGCGGCGCCATCTATGGCGCTTCGGCCGGTGCCTCACAGGTGGTCATCCAGGCGCGCAAGGCGGCGAGTCTGGTGGTCCGGATGGCGGACGGCCGGGTCCTTTTCGCGCGACAGCTGGCGGCCGGAGATGCCTGGCGTGCGCCTGCCGGCGTGGCGGCTGTGGTGGACGTCTCCAGTCATTTCGCCGATTTTGACGTCTATCTGAACGGCGAACACGGCGGCACGCTCACCGCTGAGCAGACCCCGCTCAGCCAGCTCAACGCCCGTGCCCAGACCCTCGCCCGTCAGGCGGCCGCCGAGGTCGTGGCCCGCACCCAGGCCGCCCAGGCGGAGGCCCAGGCCCAGGCGGAGGCTGTCGCGGTCGAGACGGCCCAGGTTCCCACGACAGGGGGCTGATCGCGGCATCGGGTGTCGTGGCCATGCCGCAATCAAGGCCCTATGTTGCGGCCCCATGAGTACTGACCTTTCCCATATCCGTCCCTGGCGACACATCGAGCGCCGCAAGAGCCGCCAGATCATGGTCGGATCGGTGCCTGTGGGCGGCGATGCGCCGATCTCCGTCCAGTCCATGACCAATACGCCGACGTCCGACGCGGCGGCGACGCTGGAGCAGATACGCCAGCTGGAGGAGGCCGGTGCCGACATCGTCCGGGTCTCCTGCCCCGACGAAGCCTCGACGGCAGCCTTCCGGGTCATCGCCCGCGAGTCCCGCGTCCCCTTGGTCGCAGATATCCATTTTCACTACAAACGCGGCATTGAAGCGGCCGAGGCCGGCGCCGCCTGCCTGCGTATCAATCCGGGCAATATCGGCTCGGCGGACCGGGTCCGGGAGGTCATCCAGGCGGCCCGCGACCACGGCTGCTCCATGCGCATCGGCGTCAACGCCGGCTCACTGGAGAAGGAGCTGCTGGAAAAATACGGCGAGCCCTGCCCCGAGGCCATGGTCGAGAGCGCTCTCAACCACGCCCGCATCCTCCAGGACCACGATTTCCACGCGTTCAAGATCTCCGTGAAGGCCTCCGACCCCTTCCTGACCGTGGCGGCCTACCAGCAGCTGGCCGAGGCCATCGACTGCCCCCTGCACCTGGGCGTGACCGAGGCCGGTCCCCTGCGGTCGGGCACGATCAAGTCCGCCATCGGCCTCGGCTCCATGCTCTGGGCCGGGATCGGTGACACCATCCGTGTCTCGCTCGCCGCCGACCCGGTGGAGGAGGTCAAGGTCGGTTTCGACATCCTCAAGTCGCTGGGCCTGCGCCACCGCGGGGTGAACATCATTGCCTGCCCCTCCTGCGCCCGTCAGGGCTTCAACGTCATCGAGACCGTCGGCATCCTCGAGGAGCGTCTGGCCCATGTGACCACGCCGATGTCGCTGTCGATCATCGGCTGCGTCGTCAACGGCCCGGGCGAGGCCTTGTACACGGACATCGGCTTCACCGGCGGCGGGGCCGGCTCGGGCATGGTCTATGTCAACGGCAGGATGGCCCACAAACAGCACAACGACGGTATGGTCGATCACATCGTGGAACTGGTCGAGGCGAAAGCCGCCGAACTGGACGCGGCGCGCGCGGTAGAAGCCGCGCCGAGGATCGCCCTGCGGTAGCAATCGGTTGCGGCGACTCCGGACGGGGCGCATATTCCGCCCATGCCCGCGCTCGATCCCACAGAGTCCGAATTCGCCTCGATCGAAGAGGCCGAAGCCTATGACGCCTGGTTCCGGGCGAAGGTGGAGCGGTCTCTGGCGGATACCCGGCCTCCGATTCCGCATGAACAGGTCATGGCGGAAATGAAGGCCTTGATCGAGAGCTACCGCAAATAGTCGTGGCCCGGGTCGCCTGGGCCGAAGATGCGCGGTCCGACCTGCGCGCGATTCTTGCCTTCATCGCCGAGCGAAATCCCGATGCTTCCGAGGCTATGAACAACCTCTTCGAGGCCGCTGCCGACCGGCTTGCCCGGTTTCCGATGGCAGGGCGACCCGGGCGCCGAGCCGGCACGCGGGAGATGGTCGTCCATCCCAACTACATTCTGGTCTATCACGTGGAAGAGAAACTGGTGCGGATCGTGAACGTGCTGCACACCCGCCGACAATACCCGTGACCGGTCTCTTGAATCTGGGAAGAGCAGCATGAAACTCTACATCACCGTCCCGTCGCCCTTCGCCCGCAAATGCCGGATCGTGGCCCGTGAGAAGGGGCTGATCGACCGGATCGAGGAGATCGTGGTCGACCCCTACGCCAATGCGCCGGAACTGCTGGCCTCCAATCCGGTGGTCCAGGTCCCGACCCTGATCGCCGAAGACGGCCTGCCGATCAGCGACAGTCCGGTGATCTGCGACTACCTGGACTCTCTCGGCTCCGGCCCGCGCCTCCTGCCCGCCGAGGGCGCGGAGCGTCTGCGCGTGCGGCGGCTGGAGACCCTGGGCAATCAGGCGCTGGAGATGGGGGTCAAGCTGGTGCTGGAAAAGCGCCGCCCCGAAGGCGAGCAGTCCCCGTCGTGGATCGGTCGCTGGACCGAAAACATGGGCCGGGCGCTTGATGCGCTTGAGGCCGCACGCCCCGACCCGACCCGGCTGGACATCGGCCTCATCACCGCCGGCGTCGCCGTGACCTGGATCGGCTTCCGCCATCCCGATTTCGACCTCGCGGCGGGTCGTCCCGGGCTGATGGCCCTGCAGGCGGCGCTGGAGGCCCGGCCGAGTTTTGCGGACACACGACCGGGCTGAGCCGTCCCGGCCGCACCCGGGATCAGATCACGCCTCGTGCCCCTGCATCGACAGGCCCGCATCGACAGGGCGGTGTCCGTCGGAGTAAACACCGCCTCCCGTTTTGAAGAGGCGCTTCCCCCTTGCGACTGCCCCAGGCCCGGCTCGATCAGGTGCTCGACCGTTTCCACCAGGTGGAGGCGCGGATGGGTGCGGCCAGCGACGGCCAGGAGATCGTCCGCCTGTCCAAGGAACATGCGGAGATGAAGCCCGTCGCCGACGCCGTCATGGCGCTGGCGAGGACCCGGGCCGAGATGGCCGATCTCGAAGCCATGGCCACCGACCCCGAGATGGCCGAAATGGCCGCCGACGAACTGCAGGCGCTCAGGGACCGGCTGCCCGACATGGAGCGCGACGTGGCCCTGCTGCTGGCCCCGCGCGATGCCGACGAAAACGCCTCCGCCGTGCTGGAAGTCCGCGCCGGCACCGGCGGCGATGAGGCCGCCCTGTTCGCGGGCGACCTGTTCCGCATGTACTCCCGCTATGCCTCGACCCGGGGCTGGAAGGTCGAACTGGACTCCGCCACCGAGGGCGACGCGGGCGGCTACAAGGAGATCATCGCGACGGTCACGGGCGACGGCGTCTTCGGCCGGCTGAAGTTCGAGAGCGGCGTCCACCGCGTCCAGCGGGTCCCGACGACCGAGGCCGGCGGCCGAATCCACACCTCGGCCGCCACGGTCGCCGTCCTGCCCGAGGTCGAGGATGTCGAGATCGAGATCCACGACAAGGACATCCGCATCGACACCTTCCGCGCCTCCGGCTCGGGCGGCCAGCACGTCAACAAGACCGATTCCGCCGTGCGCATCACCCATTTCCCCTCGGGGATCGTGGTGACCTCCTCGGAGAAGTCCCAGCACGTCAACCGCGACAAGGCGATGAAAAACCTGCGCGTCCGGCTCTACGACATGCAGCGCCAGATGAAGGACGACGCCCGCTCCGACTCGCGCAAATCACAGGTCGGCTCCGGCGACCGGTCGGAGCGTATCCGCACCTATAATTTCCCGCAGGGCCGGGTGACCGACCACCGTATCGGTCTGACCCTGCACAGCCTGCCGCAGATTCTCGAGGGCGACATCGACCCCCTGCTCAACGCCCTGATCGCGGAGGATCAGGCGGCCCGCCTCGCCGATCTCGAGGCGGAATTCGGCTAAGGCCTGACCGGACCTGACTGAAACAGCGAGTCCGGTCCCGGAACTTGCCCAACAATGCTCCAGACCGCCGAATGCCCGGAGACCCCATGACCCCGACCCTCGTGACCGCCTGGAAGGCTGCGACCGCCACGCTCAAGGCCGGCCGCATCGACAGCCCGTCCATCGACGCCCGCCTGCTGCTGGAGGTCGCCACCGGCGCGAGCCGCACCGACATCCTGACCGACCCCTACCGCGTCGTGACCCCGGACCAGCAGGCCGCCCTGGACGGCTTCGTCGAACGCCGCCTGCGCCGCGAGCCGGTCTCGCGCATCCTCGGCCGGAAGGGCTTCTGGAAGATCATGCTGAACGTCACCCCCGATGTGCTCAGCCCCCGGCCCGACACCGAGGCCATTCTCGACGTCGTCATGCTGGCCTATCCGCCGCATCAGGCCTTCGAGATGATCGATCTCGGCACCGGCTCCGGCGCCATCCTGCTGGCCACCCTGGCCGAGCGGGCCGGGGCGCGCGGCGTCGGCACCGACATCTCCTTCGAGGCCCTGGCCGTCGCGAAGGAGAACGCCACCAACCTCGAACTCGACAACCGCGCCACCTTCCTGCGCACCGAATGGGCCGCCGGTTTCGGCGACGCCAGCTTCGATCTGGTGGTCTCCAACCCGCCCTACATCCCGTCCGGCGACATCCCCGGCCTCGACCCCGAGGTCCGCGAGCATGACCCGCATCTGGCCCTCGACGGCGGCCCCGACGGCCTCGTCGCCTATCGCGAACTGGCCCCGGAGATCCGCCGCATCCTGCGTCCCGGTGGCATCTTCGCCGTCGAGATCGGCTGGGACCAGGGCCCGCAGGTCAAGGCCCTGTTCGAGGCGGCGGGCTTCGACCACGTCATCATCGTCAAGGACCTGTCCGACCGCGACCGCGTCGTCACCAACGGCCCGGACCCGAGGACAAACCCCATTCCGAAGATGTAGCGTTCCTCCCCCATCGGGGGAGGGGGACCGCCCGAAGGGTGGTGCAGGGGTCTCAAACAAACCTCTTGGAAACGGCCCCTTGCCGCGCTAAGTCTTCTTCTGTCTCCCACCCAAAACGCACGCCTTGGACCGCTTCAGGCCCATCCACGCGCGCTCAGGGCATGTGAAGGTCTGGCCAGATCGGCCGGGCGGACCACGGGGAGATATGTATTTCCGATCACATCGTCAGCGGGGATTGGCCCCGGAACGAAGCGGAACGACCCAACGGACAGCACCGGCGGCCATCGCCCCGGACCGTCCCTCATACAAAGCACGGTAGCGTCGGATGAGAGATTTCAAGGGCATGAAGCGTCAGCGCGGACGCAACAGAAAGCCCGGCGGCGGCAGCGGCAACAACAATGCCAACGCCACCAATCCGAACCGTTCGTGGGACTCCCAGGGCCCCGAGAACATCAAGGTCCGCGGCAACGCCCAGACCGTCTATGAGCGCTACATGCAGCTGGCGCGTGACGCCTCCGCCGCCGGCGACCGCGTCCTGGCCGAGAACTACACCCAGCACGCCGAACACTATTTCCGCGTCCTGCGCGCGCTCCAGCCCTCGCGTCCCGTGTCCGAGATCGCCCAGCGCGAACTGGCCGGCCAGGGTTTCGATATCGATTTCGAGGACGAGACCGGCGCCCAGGCCGCCGCCATCATGGCTGCCGAAAAGGTCGAGGCCGACCGTCTCGCCCAGATCGAGGCCCGCCAGCGCGAGGCCGAGGAACGCCAGAACGACCGCCAGAACGACCGCCCCAATGACCGCCAAGGTGATCGTCAGGGGGGCGAACAGCCCCGCCGGGAATGGCGTGACCGCGACGACCAGCCGCGTCAGGACCGCGAACCGCGCGAGCCCCGGTCCGAGAGTGACGGCGGCTTCAATGCCGACGGCAGCCGCCGCGAGACCCGCCGCGAACGCTGGGAGCGCCGCCAGCTGGAGCGCAACGCCCGCTTCGAACGCGAAGGCGGTGAGGCCCGCACCGAGAGCGACGCTCCGCCCGCCGAGACGACCGAGGCCGCCCCGGACGTCCGTTCCGACCGGCCGGAACGGGCCGAACGCCCGGCCCGCGCAGAACGTCCCGAGCGCAAGCCCCGCCGTGATGCCGGCGTGGCCACCGACGACGGTCCCTCGGCCCTGCCGGGCTTCCTGACCCGTTCGACCGCATCGGCACCGGAACCCGTTGAAGCCGCCGAAGAGGCCGCCGCGCCCAAACGTCGCGCGCCCCGCCGCAAGGTCGAGGCCACGGCCGCCGAGGACTGACCGGCACCCTGCCCGCCGTGCGAGGTCGCTTGACGCCGCCTCGCTTCGCTGGCCCAAGGGGGCCTCGATCTCTCCCGGAGCGCCCATGTCCGGCCTGTCGCGGTCTTCGGCCCTGAGCCTTTTCGCGAGCCTCGCGCTCGCTGCCTGCGCCTCCGCGCCACCCCCGCCACCACCCCCGCCGCCACCCGCCGCGTCCGGAGAGGCCGCCGGATCGGTGGCGCTGCGCGACTGGCGCGGCATCGTCACGGCATCCGACCGCGACCGCTACAGCCGCCGGGATGCGGCCTGGTCTCTGGCCCTGCAACAGGCCCGCCGTCAGCCCGGCTCGGGCGACCTGAGCGGTCTCGGTGACCTGATCGACCCCCGCGCCGCCCGGTCATCGGTCGCGCCGCCGCCCGGCGACTATCGCTGCCGCACCGTCAAACTGGGCTCCCAGGGGGGCGAGGACGGCCTCGGCTATGTGGTCTACGGCTGGTTCGCCTGCCGCATTGAAGCCACACAGCGGGGTCTGAAATTCTCCAAACAGACCGGCAGTCAGCGCCCCGCCGGCCTGCTGTTCCCCGAGAACGACCGCCAGATGGTCATGCTCGGCTCCCTCGCCCTGGCCGAGGAGCCGCCCGCCAACTCCTACGGCCAGCGGCCCGACCGCGACCTGATCGCCGTTCTGGAGCGGATCGGTGAGCGCCGCTGGCGGCTGGTCATCCCCTGGCCCCAGGCCGAGTCCAACCTCGACCTGATCGAGCTGGTGCCGGCCTGAGCATGGCCGCGTCGGATCGGGAGGTCCCGAAGGGCCGACGACCGCGGCCCGACAAAACGGCCATCGTCGGGGCGGGCCCCTCCGGCCTGGCGGCAGCCCTCATGCTGGCGCGGCAGGGGCGGGACGTCATCGTCTTCGAACGGTTCGAACAGGCCGGGCCGGTCGGGGCCGGCTTCATGCTCCAGCCGACCGGACTGGCCGTGCTCGATGCGCTCGGTCTGACCCCGGCGGTCGAGGCCATGGCCCAGCCGATCGACCACATCTTCGGACGCGAGGCCCGGCGCGGCCGCATCGTGCTGGATGTCCGCTACGACGACCTGCACCGTCCGAGGCTGGCGCTCGGCGTCCACCGGGCGGCCCTGTTCGACGTCCTGCACCGCGCCTGTCTCGAGGCCGGTGTCAGGTTCGAGACCGGCCGGGAGATGGTCGCCGCCGATGGCGGGCGGCTGACGGACGCGTGCGGTCACTCCACCCCGGCCTTCGACCTGATCGTCGACGCCTCGGGCGCGCGCTCCCGGATCGCCGCCGGCCTCGGCGCCGCGCCGCGCCCGCTGGCCTGGGGAGCCCTGTGGGGCACCGTGCCCTGGCCGGGAGAGCCGTTCGATCCCCGCGCCCTGCAACAGGTCTATCGCGGCGCCTCGAAGATGGTCGGCGTCCTGCCGGTCGGGGCCCGACCCGGCAGCCCCGACCGCCTCGCCACCTTCTTCTGGAGCCTGCGGACCGAAGACCATGCCGCCTGGCACGAGGCCGGCCTGGACGCCTGGAAGGCCGAGGTCCGGACCCTCTGGCCCGAGACCGCGGGCCTGCTGGAGACCCTGACCGACCCGGACCAGCTGACCCTCGCCCGCTACGGTCATCACACCCTGGCCCGGCCCGTCGCCGACCGGCTGGCGATCATCGGTGACGCGGCCCATTCGACCAGTCCGCAGCTGGGGCAGGGGGTCAATATGGGCCTGCTCGATGCCTGGAGCCTGAGCGAAGCGCTGGCGTCGCATACCGACCTGCCGGACGCCCTGTCGGCCTATGCCGCCGCGCGCCGCTGGCATGTGCGGCTCTATCAGGCGCTCAGCCTCGGCTTCACCCCTTTCTACCAGGCCGATGGTCGGGTTCTGCCCTGGGTCCGCGACCACATCCTCGGCAAGGTGTCGCGGCTGCCGCTGTCGCCGCGCCTGCTGGCGGCCACCGTCTCGGGCCTGCTGCTGGACCCCCGCCCGTCACACCGCCCTTGACCCCGCTCGCCCGGACCGCGAATCTCCCACGGCGGGATGGTCCCGCCCTGTCAGGAGGTTCCCATGCGCGGCGTCAGCATCACCATCGGCTCGGTCATCGCAGTCGTCATCGTCCTGGCCGTCGTCATGATCGGCCTGCCGTCCTACAACGTCTATTCCAAACAGATGCAGGGCAAGGCCGCCTATGAGCAGGCCGTCCAGGACCGCCGCATCCGCGTGCTTGAGGCCCAGGCCGCCCTCGACTCGGCCCAGCTGACCGCCCAGGCCGAGGTCGCCCGCGCCCGCGGCACCAATGAGGCCAACCGCATCATGGCCGAAAGCCTCGGCGGCCCCGAGAACTACCTGCGCTGGGCCTATATCGACATGCTCAAGGAAACCGCCGGCAAGTCCGGCCGCGAAACCATCTACATCCCGACCGAGGCCGGCATGCCGGTGCTCGAAGCGGGCCGGGTCTCGCGCCGCCAGACGGAGTAGGGGCTCAAACCTTCGTCAGCCGCAGGTCATGGTAGTCATAGCTGAAGTCCGCATCCGGACTGACCGCCTTCATCGTCGCGGATACGGGCCGGCCGTTCTCCAGCCTGAAGGTGATGAAGACATCCTCCTCGCGCCGGTCGGTGAACCGGGTCCGCAGGGTGTCGCCGTCATAGGGCTCGACCGGGCCCTGCAGCGACGGCGTCCGGCTGAAGCTCAGCCACAGCTGAAGGTCCCGTGCCTGGATCGTGATGTCGCCGTACCAGGGGTCGCGCCAGGTTCCGGCATAGGCCGCCAGCGGCAGGGACGGCGGCGCGCCCGCGGCCTGTTTCGCATCGATCTCCGCCGCCGCCTCGATCGATTTCGCATCCCCCTCGGCCTTCAGACGTACCCCGTCCGCGACCCAGTCGAAGCCGGTCTTGCCCATGACGATGTCGGTGATGCCGCTGCGCAGGGCACGGGTCAGGAAGCTCTCCTCGGCATTGGTGAAATAGGAGAAGCCCGCATTTCGCCCCGGGATCAGCACCGTGCCCGAGACATAGCCCGGGGCTCCGCCGCCGTGGGTGATCATCCGTTCGCCGCGATAGTCCTGCACCTGCCAGCCGGTCGCATAGGTCGAGGCGATGGCCCGCCCGGGCAGGGTCTCGGTCGGTCCCGCCGAGTTGGAGATGATGATATTGGGCCGCCACATCTCATTGGCCCGGGCTTCGGAATACAGCCGGGTCCCGTCCGGCAGTTCGCCGCGCGCCAGCTGCACCGCGATCCATCTGGCCCAGTCGACCGGGGTCGTGACGAAGCCGCCCGCCGCCCCCGCAGCCGACCAGTTCCAGACCTCCTGGATCGACTGGCCGATGGTCCGCATCTCGCCCTGGTAGCGCAGCGGCGGCCCGACCCGACCGTGCGGCAGGGCTGATTTGGCCGGATCGGCCCCGACCATCACCGGCAGGGTCTCGGTCATGCCCAGCCGGTCCAGAATCCGGGTCTGGACGAAATCCTCCCACGCCATGCCCGAGACCGCGGCGATCACCTCGCCGGCCACCACGAACATCAGATTGCAGTAGTGGTAGGTGGTCCGGAAACTGTCCTCGATCGGCACATGGGGCACGGCGGCCATGATCTCGGCCCGGGTCCGGTCGCTGTTGGGCCAGAACAGCAGGTCCCCGGCCCCGAGGCCGAAGCCGATCCGGTGGCTGACCAGATCGCGCACCGTCACCATGTCGTTCAGCTCGGGTTTCGACAGGCTGAAGCCGGGCAGATACGTGCGCACCGGCTCGTCCCACTTCACCTTGCCCTCATCGATCAGGATGGCCAGGGCGGCGCAGGTCACCGCCTTGGTGTTGGAGGCGATGGCGAACAATGTGTGCTCATCCACCGCCGCCCCGCCGATGGCCCGCACGCCATAGCCGCGCGTCAGCACCGCCTGCCCGTCCTTGACCAGCGCCACAGACACCGCCGGCTGGTCCGGAAAGCCGGCCATAACCCGTTGCACATAGGCGTCGACCTGATCCGCCAGCGAGGCGCTGTCGTTCGCGGCAGCCTGGGCCCAGCCGGTCGAGGGCAGGGCGGCCGCCCCGGCCACGGAGGAAACCAGAGCCGCGCGGCGGGTGAGGCGGATCGTCATAAGGGGCACTCCGGACAGGTTAGGTGCGGACGCTAGAGCAATCAACCGCGGAGTTGAACCGGCCGTCGCGTCTTTGGTGGAGTGCGGTGGTGGTCAGGTTCATCACAACGGACACAACGCAGGGCACAACGCACACAACGGGACCGGAGCTCCGTTAAGTTCGGTGTCATCTCCGGCGGACTTGAAATCGCGGCGGACGCCGCATTGTTCCAGCCCAGCCCCGGTGGGTCCGGGCATCCGCGCAGCACCCGCTGTGTCCGTTGTGCCCTGCGTTGTGTCCGTTGTGACGAACCAGCCCTGTCCGCCTCGGCGCCCGCCCTAGCCCCGCGTCTCCCACGCCATCCACAGTGCCACCAGGGCGATGCCGCCGGCCATGACGGCGCGCAGCACCGGCCCCTGTACCCGCGTCAGGACCGCGCCACTCGCCCCGGCCGCGCCCAGCACGATCAGGGCATGCACCACGACCGCCACGGCCAGATGCAGGCCGCCGAGACTCAGCGCCTGCACCAGCGGCGACCCATGATCGGGCCGCATGAAGGTCGGCAGCAGGGCGACATAGAAGACCGCCGCCTTGGGATTGAGCAGATTGCCGGTCATCCCGCGCAGGAACAGGCCGCGCATCGTCCGGTGGTCGGGACCGTCCGGGGCCGCGGGATCGCTGTCGCCGCGCCAGGCCTCCCAGGCCAGCCACAGCAGGAACACCACCCCGGCCCAGCGGATGATCTGGAACAGCGGCGGCCAGATCAGCAGGACCTGTGTCAGGCCGAAGGCCGCGGCCAGCATCCACACCGCCAGCCCGACCGTCACCCCGGCGACCGCCGCAAACCCCGCCCACCGCCCGCGCCCCAGAGACACCAGCGCCAGCCAACCCATGTTCGGCCCCGGCGTCAGCTCGATCAGGGCCACCGCCAGCAGGAAGGGCAGGATGACGGCAGGATCGACGGGCCAGGCTGTGTGGGGGATCATCCCGGCCGGACCCCCAACCGCCGCACCACCTCGGCCCGATCAGTGGCGGACAGGTCCAGGCGGGCGGCCTCCTCATATTTCTCACGGGCCTGATCGCGCCTTCCTTGCGCCTCCAGCGCCCGGCCCCAGGCCAAATGCAACGCGCCCCACTGCGGAGCCCGGTCGGCGGCGGCGCGGTATTTGCGGATCGCCCCGGCCGCGTCACCCCGGGCCATCAGGGCGTCGCCCCAGTACTTTTGAGGGTCCGCCCAGCGAGGGCCGCGTTCGATGGCCAGTTCGTAGAAATCGATGGCCCCGGCCACATCGCCGCGCGCCATCAGCATCTGGCCGCGCTCGGCGAAGGCGAACGGCAGCGACGGCCCCTGCCGCCGCGCCTCGGCCGACCAACGGTCGGCGGCGGGTCTGTCTCCGGCCAGTTCCGCGATCCGCGCCCGTGCCGTGAGGCAGGGATAGCAGTCGGTCGGCGTCCGCCCGACCAGGGCAACGGCTTCGTCCAGCCGCCCCATCCGCGCCATGACCTCAGCCATCCGGGGCCAGATCACTATCGGTATCTGCGCGACATGGTCGGGGCGGCTCACCAGGCCCTCCCAGGCCTGCAGCTCCGCCAGGGCCTGAGGCCACAGTTCGCGCGCTATCAGAAGGTCGGCCGTTGGGATCGACAGATCGTAGTACACCCCGGTGATGCGGTAACTCTGGACCGCCGACGCGACCCCGACGTCCACCAGGACCCTTCTGGCCCGGCCGAGGTCATGTGCGGCAACCAGAAGGCTGGCCTGATGCAAGGGGGCGGCCTGAACAATTCCCGCGTATTCCTGTTTGCCGGCCAGCGTTCCAACCAGGTCAGCGGCGGCCGCCGCATCTCCCTGATAGTCGGCGATAAAGGCCCGGTTGACGATCTCCGTAACCTCGGCCGGGCCCGGCTGAAGGACTCGGCGGCCGGGCCCATTCAGGATGCGAACGAGCCGGTTCGAACTGGCCAGCGCGCGTTCTGTATCGCCGACCATATCGTATATGGCCGCCAGATTGTTCTCCGCCGGCGCGAAATCGGGATCGATTTCGAGCGCGCGCCTGTAACGAACCATGCCCTGATCGAAATAACCCTGTCTGTCCAGGTCCACCCCGAGGCCCAAATTGGCATAGGCGCGATCCAGCGGCGCCCCTGAAGCGGCGAGCTTCCTCAAGACGGCCAGCCCCTCGTCTCGCCGTCCCGCGCCCCGAAGGTAGATCGCATAGCGATAGGGCTGGGTCATCTCATAGATGGCCTCGGCGGCGCCCTGAACCAGGGCGTCCAGATCACCGGTCGGGCTGACGATGGTGCGACCGCCCCCTGCCGGGGTTCGCACCTTCATCGACAGGCTTTCACCCGCCCGCGTCACCTCGCCGGAGATGACCGTCTCGCGACCCAGTGTCCCTCGCAGCCAGTGATCCAGCTCGCCGATGGAAACGCCCGTGGAGGGGATTTCCACGCTGACGTCCCCCTGCCAGTTGTTGGCATAGGTGTTGGCCGCGCGGATCGAATCCGTCTCCGCCTGAAGCCGGTTGAGCCGGTCCAGCAGTTGCGAGGAAACGGCCCGGCTATCCAGCCCGCGCTGGGCCAGATCCGGCGGCGTCGACAGCGGCTGGATGACCAGCCCACTGGCCTGTCGGGCATTCCAGACGAAACCGATCACGCCCGCTGCGAGCAGAAGAACGACGACGGCAATGGCGATGTCCCGCACCGCCTTGATCCGGTTCCGGAACCGCTCGTTGCGGGCCAGACCGATCTGTTCGCGGGACAGGTTGGCCTCTTCACGGGCGACATCGATCTGCTCGCGCATCAGGGCGGCATTGATGCGCAGAACCTCCAACGCAGCATCGCCGGGCGTCTGGCCGCTGGCGGCGATCTCCATGGCGATCTCCACCGGATCAGGCGTGGTGGGGGCGGCCGGTCGCGGACGCCGGGACTGGCCGGTCGGCTTGTTTGTGTCGGTCATGGCTATGTCCTCGCCCCCAACCTGCGCACCACCTCGGCCCGGTCGGTGGCGGACAGGTCCATGCGGAAGGCCTGCTCATACTTCTCACGGGCCTGATCGCGGCGGCCTTGTGCCTCCAGCGCCCGGCCCCAGGCCAGGTGCAGGGCGCCCCAGCGGGGGGCGCGGTCGGCGGCGGCGCGGTATTTGCGGATCGCACCGGCCTCGTCGCCCTGCGCCATCAGGGCGTCGCCCCAGTATTTCTGCGGATCGGCCCAGCGGGGGCCGCGCTCGATGGCCTGTTCGTAGAAGTCGATGGCCCCGGCGGTGTCGCCGCGCGCCATCAGCATCTGGCCCCGCTCGGCGAAGGCGAAGGGCAGGGACGGTCCCTGCCGCCGCGCCTCGGCCGACCAGCGGTCCGCCGCCGCCCGATCCCCCGCCAGCTCCGCGATCCGCGCCCGCTCGCGCACACACAGGTAGCAGTCCAGCGGCGTGGCCGCGATCAGCGCCTGGGCCCCGGCCAGATCGCCGGTCCGTGCCCGGGCATAGGCGAGGCGGGGCCAGATGAAGGTCGCGCGGGCCGCGCTGGCGCGCAGGGGCAGGGTCGGGGCCACCTCCGACTCGAAGGCCTCCAGCGCCGCCAGGGCCTGTGGCCACTGGTCCAGGCTCGCCGCCGCCTCGGCCAGGGGCGCGAACGGTGGCGTGAGGTTCATCCAATAGATGTTTGTTCCAGGGTAGAGATTCAGGCTGTGGCTAAGGGCTGAGGCCTCAGAGGGTTGGTGCAGGGCGATCAGAGTGCTGACCAGATCCCGAACGTTGTCCTCCCAAAATTGATCTGTGATCTCTGACCCACCCTTCGTTCTGACCCTGAGCGCCTCTGACCAGTCCCCCCGCAGTTCCGCAAGCCTGGCCTGCGCTCGAAGCGGAATGGATACCTGCCGCCCTGCGCTTAGTTTGGCGCGGTTGCGCGGCTTGGAAAGAGATTCTGCGGCACGCTGGGCTTCGAACAGAACCGCCTCGTCGTGGCCGAGTAGGAGCCGGAAACTCGCGAGGTTGAACAGCAACAGGGGGTGTTCCGCGTCGATCTTCAGGCCGACTTGCAGAAACGAGATCGAATCCTGCGGCAATACACTCGTAGACACTGCCAGACCATTGTTGCCCCAGAGCCGTTCGATCTCTGTTGGACTGGACGAAAGCGTCTTCAGGATGGCCCGCCTGCGGTCCAGCAGTGCCTGTTGCTCCGGACCGGCGGCGAGGGATATCGCGCTGTTCTGGAGGTAGATCGCATAGCGATAGGGCTGGGTCTCCTCATAGAAACGCTCGGCCGCCTGCCGCATCAGATCGGCCGGACGATCGGCTGGCCCCTGCACCGTGACCGCTGTGCCGTCGCTGGTGCGGATCACCAGTTCAAGTCCGCGGGTGGTTCGGCTGAGACCTCCGTCGACATAGGATTCCTTGCCCAGCAAGCGGACCAGAGCGCGGTAGGTGTCGGTCAGGGACAGACCCCCCGCCTCGACCTCGACAGTAATGCCCTCGGACCAGTCGTTGCGGAAACTCGCCGGCGGGCGGGCTGATTGGCTGACCGCGTCCAGCCGGACCAGTTCGTCCTGGAACAGGGCGGCGACGGCGCGGCCGTCCAGACCGTCCTCGACCAGCTCCGGCGGCACCGAAAAGGGCTGGATCACCAGACCGGTCGTCCGGCTGGCGCTCCACACCACGGCCCCGACCGCCACCACGAGGGCGACGACCATGGCGGCGATGGCGATGTCGCGGATGGAGCGGATGCGGTTGCGGAAGATCTCGTTGCGCGCCAGCACGCCCTGATGCGTCAGGAGCGCGGCATTGGCGTGAAGCACCGCCATGGCCGCCTCCGCCGGGGTCTTGCCCGTGGCGGCGATCTCCATGGCGATCTCGACCGGATCGGGTGTGGTGGGGGCCGAAGCCCTTGCCGTTGCGCGTGGTCGTTTGGCCAAGCCGTCGTCTCCTCCCCTCGTCCTCAAGGAACAGTTTCGCGGGTTTGACCGTTGCGCACAACGGGTCGGGCTTCTGCCTTTGCGCGCGACAATCCGTCGCCGAGCCCGGGATTACCGGGAAGTAACTGTCCTGACCCCCGGCAAGGCTGGTACCGCGCCTGAAAAGGATCGGGCCCTGTCGGCCTGCTCCACGTCCGGGGTGCCCGATATGACTTCCATCCGCTTCCTGCTGCTGGTCGGCACGGCCCTGGCCACCACGTCCGGTGCTGCCTTCGCCCAGATGCCGGCCCAGACGCCGGCCCCGACGCCCGCCCAGAATCCGGCCCCGACTCCGGCACCCGCTCCGGCCCAAACCCCGGCTCCGGCTCCGGCTCAGGCCCCGCAGGCGCAGGCGCAGGCCCCGGCCGCGGAGTCCGAAAAGCCCGCCGAGGCTGCGTCGCTTGATGAGGTGGTCGTCACCGCCCGCCCCAATGACATCCGCACCTCCAGCGAGGGCACCAGCTACAGCCTCGCCAACGATCTCCAGGCCCAGACCGGCACCCTGGCCGAGGCCCTGCGCAACATTCCCTCGGTCGAGGTCGATCCCGACGGCAATGTCAGCCTGCGCGGCGATGCCAATGTCACCATCCTGGTCGACGGCCGGCCGGCCAGCCAGTTCAACGGACCCAGCCGGGGCCAGCTGCTGCAGCAGATTCCGGCCGCCCAGTATGCCCGGATCGAAATCCTGACCAATCCGTCCGCCGCCTACAGCCCCGAGGGCTCGGGCGGGGTGATCAATCTGATCTCCAAGCCGACCACGGTCCGCCCCGGCCAGACCACGACCGGCTCGCTGCGCGCCAATATCGGCGACACCGGCCGCTACAATGTCGGCGGCAGCCTGTCGCATGTGAACGGCCCGACGACCCTGTCCGCCGATTTCGGCGTGCGCCACGACGCCTATCTGCAGGAGCTCGAGCGGCTGCGGACGCGGTTCGACGCCGGGTCCGGCCGGTTTCTCGAGGCCCGGCAGAGCCAGACTGTCGAGGGCGATTCCGACAGCGTCTTCATCCGTCTGGCGGCCGAGCACAATCTGGACGCCAAGACCCAGCTGACCGGCGACGTGCGCCATACGGACGTCGACAGCTTCGCCGACAGTCTCGACCTGTATGAGGCGGATGCCGCCGGCGGCGGCATCGCCTCGGCCTATCGCCGCCTCTCCGGCGGCGGTTTCCAGGGCCAGTTCTCCGGCGCGAGCGCGCGCGTCCTGCGCCGGTTCGACGCGGCGGGCCATGAATGGTCCAATGAGCTGCGCTACGACCGCAACCGCTTCGGTGTCGACCTCGCCACCCGGGCCGACCGGCTGATCCCGGTGGCGTCTCCCTTCAGCGAGTTTCTGAGCAACCAGAACCGCCAGGACCAGATCGGCTTCACCAGCGCCTATGTCCGGCCCATGGCCGACGGCGGCCGCCTGCGGCTGGGCTATGAGCGTCAGGCCCTGACCCTCGAACAGGACAACCTCTTCGCCCGCGGGCCGACCCCGGCGAACCTGGTCCCCGACCCCGTCGTGTCCAATGAGTTCCACCTCGATCAGACGGTGCACGCCGTCTATGCGACCCTGGAGCGGCCGTTCGGCGAGAAGCTGACCGCCCAGTTCGGCCTGCGCCTCGAACAGGCCGACCTGGAGCTGGACCAGATCACCACCGGCCTGCGGTCGTCGCAGGACTATTTCCGCGCCTATCCGACCCTGAACGTCTCCTGGCAGCTGGACGACACCCAGACCCTGCGGGCCAGCTATGGCCGCCGGATCCAGCGTCCGGGCCCGGGCGACCTCAACCCCTTCCTGACCTATCAGGACGATCTGAACCGCCGCTCCGGCAATCCGAACCTCCTGCCGCAGGAGACGGACGCGCTGGAGCTGATCTGGGGCTATCGCCAGCAGCAGACCTTCTACCAGGCCACCGTCTACTACCGGGACACCCGCGACGCCTTCACCCCGGTCACGACCGATCTCGGCGGCGGCGTCTTCCTGACCCGGCCCGAGAACCTCGGGGCCAGCACCTCGACCGGCCTTGAACTGGTGGCCAGCGGTGCCCTGCACCCGACCCTGCGCTACAACGCCAGTCTCAACCTCTTCCGCCAGCAGATCGACGCCGCCGGCCTGGTCGGCACGGTCGACAGCGAGGGCGAAAGCGTCGCCGGCCGCCTGACCCTGAACTGGACCCCGACGCCGGAAGACTTCCTGCAGGTGTCCGGCATCTGGGGCGGCGAGCAGTTGCTGGCCCAGGGCAGCCGGGAACAGTCCACCCTCGTCAATCTCGGCTATCGTCGCAAACTGAGCGACGCCTGGTCCCTCAATGTGACGGTCCGGGATGTGTTCGACGATTTCGGCTCCACCACCACCCTGACCACCCCGACCTTCACCGACCAGGCCGACCAGGTGTTCGGCGGTCGCGCGGCCTTCATCGGCCTGACGTGGAATTTCGGTGGCGGCCAGCGGCGTCCGGAACAGTTCGACTTCTCGGCCCCGACCACCGGCGGGTGATCCCGCCGGCTTCGGCCGGCCGCCCACCCCCTTGCGTGATGTTTCGGTCACACCCACCTGAGTCGCAGCCGCACGGCGCGTTGCTTGCATCAGAGGGCGCGACGGCGGAGTCCGCCATCAGGGGATAGCCAAGTGAATCTCGACCTCTATTCCGACCGCGCCAAACAGGCCGTCCAGTCCGCCCAGTCGCTGGCCCTCGCCCGGCGGCATCAGCAGTTCGCGCCTGAACACCTGCTCAAGGTGCTGCTGGAGGAGCGCGACGGCCTCGCCCGCAATCTGATCACCGCCGCCGGCGGCGACCCTGCCAAGGCCGAGACCGCGACCGAAACCGCCCTGAAGAAGCGCGCCCAGGTCACCGGCGGCAACGGCCAGATCTATCTCGACGGCGACACCGCCCGCGTCTTCGCCTCTGCCGAGGAAGCCTCGAAAAAGGCCGGCGACGCCTTCGTCACCACCGAACGCCTGCTCAGCGCCATCGCGCGGGAGGGCGGGGTCGCCGCCGAAGTCCTGAAATCCGTCGGTGCCACCCCCGCCGCCCTTGATGCCGCCATCGCCGAGGTCCGCAAGGGCAAGACTGCCGACAGCGCCGGGGCGGAGGACGCCTATGACGCCCTGAAACGCTATGCCCGCGACCTGACCCTGGCCGCCCGCGACGGCAAGATCGACCCCGTTATCGGCCGCGACGAGGAGATCCGCCGCACCATCCAGGTCCTCGCCCGCCGCACCAAGAACAACCCCGTCCTGATCGGCGAGCCCGGCGTCGGCAAGACCGCCATCGTCGAAGGCCTGGCGCTCCGCATCGTCAACGGCGACGTGCCGGAGAGCCTGCGCGACAAGACCGTCATGGCCCTCGACATGGGCTCCCTGATCGCCGGCGCCAAATACCGCGGCGAGTTCGAGGAGCGGCTCAAGGCCGTGCTGGCCGAGGTCACCGCCGCCGAGGGCGGCATCATCCTGTTCATCGACGAGATGCACACCCTGGTCGGCGCCGGAAAGGGCGACGGGGCCATGGATGCCTCCAACCTGCTCAAGCCCGCCCTCGCGCGCGGCGAGCTGCACTGCGTCGGCGCCACCACCCTCGATGAGTACCGCAAACACGTCGAGAAGGACGCGGCCCTGGCCCGCCGCTTCCAGCCCGTCTTCATCGAGGAGCCCAGCGTCGAGGACACCGTCTCCATCCTGCGCGGCATCAAGGAGAAGTACGAGGTCCACCACGGGGTGCGCATCTCCGACAGCGCCATCGTCGCCGCCGCGACCCTCTCGCACCGCTACATCACCGACCGCTTCCTGCCCGACAAGGCGATCGATCTGATCGACGAGGCCGGCAGCCGCGTCCGTATGGCCGTCGATTCCAAGCCCGAGGCGCTGGACGAGATCGACCGCCGTCTGGTCCAGCTCAAGATCGAGCGCGAGGCCCTGAAGAAGGAGACCGATGCCGCGTCCGGTGCCCGGCTCGAAAAGCTGGAGGACGAGATCGCCGACCTCGAGGGCCAGTCCGACGACCTGACCAACCGCTGGAAGTCCGAGAAGGAAAAGGTCGGCGCCGGCGCCCAGCTGCGCGAAACCCTCGACCGGCTGCGCGCCGAACTGATCGCCGTCCAGCGCGCCGGCGACCTCGGCCGCGCCTCCGAGATCGCCTACGGCCAGATCCCCCAGATCGAGAAACAGCTCGCCGACGCCGAGGCCGCCGAGGCCGACCAAAAAAATGGAAAAGGGCCCGGCCCCCTGACGCCCGAGGTCGTCGACGCCGAACAGATCGCCCAGGTCGTCTCCCGCTGGACCGGGGTCCCCGTCGACAAGATGCTGGAGGGCGAGCGCGAGAAGCTGCTGGCCATGGAGGACGCCCTGCGCCGCCGCGTCGTCGGTCAGGACGAGGCCCTGACCGCCGTCGCCGACGCCGTTCGCCGCGCCCGCGCCGGCCTCAACGACCCCAACCGCCCGCTGGGCAGCTTCCTCTTCCTCGGCCCCACCGGCGTCGGCAAGACCGAGCTGACCAAGGCGCTGGCCGCCTTCCTGTTCGACGACGAGGCCGCCATCACCCGGATGGACATGTCCGAATATATGGAGAAGCACAGCGTCTCCCGCCTGATCGGCGCTCCGCCCGGATATGTCGGCTATGACGAGGGTGGTGCCCTGACAGAAGCTGTCCGTAGACGCCCCTATCAGGTCGTCCTGTTCGACGAGGTCGAAAAGGCCCACCCCGACGTCTTCAACGTCCTGCTCCAGGTGCTCGACGACGGCCGCCTGACCGACGGCCAGGGCCGCGTCATCGACTTCAAGAATACCCTGATCATCATGACCTCCAACCTGGGGTCAGAGGCGCTGGCCAACCAGGGCGAAGGCGACGACGTCGAAGCGGTGCGCCCCTATGTCATGGACCAGGTCCGCGGCCATTTCCGCCCCGAGTTCCTGAACCGCATCGACGAGATCATCCTCTTCCGCCGCCTCGGCCGCGACCAGATGGCCGGCATCGTCCGCATACAGATGGCCCGGTTCGAAAAACTCCTCGCCGACCGACGCCTGACCCTGTCCCTCGACGACAGCGCCTACGCCTGGCTCGCCGACAAGGGCTACGACCCGGTCTATGGCGCGCGCCCGCTCAAGCGCGTGATCCAGAAGGACCTGGTCGACCCGATCGCGAAGAAGCTGCTGGCGGGTGAGATCGAGGACGGGAGCGTGATTGCGGTGTCAGCGGGGGAGGGTGGGCTGGAGATCGGCAAAGCCCGCGTCCACTAACCCCCCCTTTCGTCATCCCGGGGCAAGCGGCGAAGCCGCGCAGACCCCGGGACCCAGCGGCGCGCGCGAGCGCGACCCTGTCGGGAGCGCCGCTGCTGAAACACCGTGCGTGGACAAGTCGCCTTCGGCGCCGCTGGGTCCCGGGGTCTCGCTGCGCTCGCTCCCGGGATGACGAAAGGGGACGAGACGGATAGGTTCATGCACGGGACGCACCGTACTGCATCACCACAGAGGGGATCACGGCCATGACGACCCGCATCCTGATTGTCGCCCTGGCCATCGCCTGGGTTGTTGCCCTCGCTGGCCTCGTCTGGATGATGACCCTGGCGCAGTTGCGGCCCTACCACGCGCTGCTCCTACTGATCCATCTGAACCTGGTGATGATGGCGTGCACGGTGCTGTCAGTCGTCTCGGCCGCGATCGGGATCCTCAGCCTGCGCGCCGACGCGCGGCCCCGCCTGTGGATCGGCGTCGGCGGCGCCTTCGGCTGGGGCGCTCTGGGCGGCCTTTACGGCGCGGCGGGCGCACAGAGCGGGCTGATCAATATGAACCCGCCGATCCCCTTCGCCATTTACTCGCAGTTCTACGCCGAGGCCCTTATCGTCCTACTCGTCGGCCTGACCGGCGCGCTCCTCTGTCTCGGCCTGCTCAGCCGTCGAAGGTCCCGCCAGCTCTGACGACTACCTCTCCGCCCCCCTTTCGTCATCCCGGCGAAGGCCCGGATGACGAAAGGAAAACAAACGTATAGGTTGCTTTCATGGGAACGCATCGCACCTTCATCGCGACCTATATGATGGCCAATCGCCCCAACGGCGCGATCTACACCGGCATGACCGCCAACCTCACGGCGCGGGTCTGGAAGCACCGAACCGGTATTCTGGACGGGTTCACCAAACGGTACGGTTGCACCGGGCTTGTCTGGTTCCAGCGCTTTGACTGGGTGACGGAGGCCATCCGGCGGGAGAAGCAGATCAAGGAATGGAAGCGCGACTGGAAGCTCAGGCTGATCGAGGAAGCAAACCCCGACTGGCGCGACCTCGCCGCCGACTGGTTCCCCACCAACGACCCGAACTGGACCCCGCCCGAGGAGCCGGACTGATGCCTCAAGGCCCTCTCCACGGCCTGCCCCTGTCCAATCCCGCCCGCCTGAGCCACAGTGACCGCCATGAACCAGCCTGCCGCTGACCGTCCGCCGCTGTTCGCCCGCCGGCGCGACCGCCGGGGGCGGTTGCGGTCCGGTCCGCCGATCTGGGACATCCGCACCTGGAAGCTGCTGTTTTCCGCCGCCGGCCTGCCCGCCTTTGTCCTGCTCGCGCTTTGCGGTGCCGTGTTCGTCGCCCAGATGGCCGATGGGGGTCCGGCGCCGTGGGGCGTCTCGGGTCCGGCCCTCGCCGAGGGGCGTTGGTACACCCTGGCCACGCACATGGTCTCGCATGGCGGGCTGACCCATCTGCTGTTGAACGCCAGCGTCCTGCTGCCGCTGACGCCGCTGGCGATGGTGCGGCTGGGGGTCGGGCCTGCCGGCTGGAGGCGGTTCGCGGTGCTCTTTGTGGGCTCGGCCCTCGCCGGCGCGGCGCTGTACCTCGCCCTCAACCCGGAGGGGCTCCCGATGGTCGGCGCCTCGGGGGCGATCTTCGGCCTGTGGGGCGCGGTCGCCCGGATCGGTCCTGACGGGGGCATGATCCCGCTGCGGTCGCGGCGGATTCGCGACGAGGTGCTGCTGGTCGTCTGGCTCAATCTGGCGACGGTGGGACTCGTCTACGCCATCAACCAGGCGGAGGGCGGCGGCCCCTCCGTAGCGTGGGAAGGGCACGTCGGCGGCTTCCTGTTCGGCCTGTTCGCCATGCCCTGGCTGGCACCGCCCACGCCGCCGCCCGCGCACTACTGATCCCGACCCGCCCCCGCTTGACGTCGCGACCCTCCGCCCCACACCCTCCGCCCAATGAAACGCGCGCCCGCTCTTCTCATCGTCGCCGCCGTCGCCTTCGCGGCTTCCGCCGGAACCTGCGCCTGGCTCATGAGCCGCTACATGCCGGGCTTCTCTGCCGCGCAGATGTTCATGAGCGCGGACCCGGTCGCCAAACTGGTCATGATGTTCATCCTGCAGCTCCTGTTCGGCGCGCTGGTGTTCGGGGTGATCGGTCTTCTCGCGCGCCGCACCGCCGGTGCCATGGGCCTGCTGCTCAAGCTCGCGGCAACCCTCTCCGCGACCCTCGGCCTGCTCGCCGCCCTGTACGGCTGGATGAACATCCAGACGGCCATCCGCCACGTCGGCCCCGTCTCGTTCGAGGTTGTCGCGCCGTCCTACGCCGAGACCCTGCTGGCCCTGTCGGTCGGCCTGTTCGGTGCCCTGGTCGCCCTCGGCCTCCGCGCCCTGATCGGTCGCCGACACAGGATGTAGCCGGGTTCGGGCAGGCGACCTTTCCGCCCCCGATCATCCCGCCCTTTCGAACCCCCGACCGTGCCTTCCCGCCCCCTCAAACGCGGCCGCAGAATTTATTTGCCATCCCCCCACCGGCATCCGGCTAGACTCTGATCGTCGGCACCCCGCGTGCCCGTGCCGACGCCTGTCCGGTCTTTGACAATCCGATCCATCTCCGCCCGGCCGCCCCAGGTCCGGTGCATAACCCGCAAGGCCCGAGGGGCGAGAAGACAGCTTTTCGCATTTTCCGGAGGGAAGGCGCCTTCCCGACCCTCGCTTCCGCAAAGCCGCAAGCCGCCGACCTGTTCACTCGCGTTTCGCGAATGAACACCGGCCGTCATTCGCGAACGGCAGCCGCCCGAACCTGCAAACGACATGGCGGCGCGCCCGGCGGCGCATCACGGTCCGTCCATCGAAACGGCCCGGTCTTCGGGCTGCTCATACGAAGGACCGCCGCCATGATCCGCCTCGCCGCCACCGCAACCGCCGCCGCCCTGCTGCTCACCGCCGCCCCGGCCCTCGCCCAGACCGCCGACAGCAAGGTCGTCCTGACCTTCGAGACCGGCGCGCGCACCGGCCAGGTCATGGTGGCCCTGTATGACTCCGCCGCCGCCTTCGACGGCGGCTCATCCAGCCCCGTCGCCGCCACCGCCATCCCGGCCTCCGGCCCCGTCGTCGCCACCTTCGGGAACCTGCCCGCCGGCGACTATGCGGTGAAGGCGTTCCATGACGTCAACGGCGACGGCCAGATGAACACCAACCCCTTCGGCATACCGACCGAGCCCTATGCCTTCTCCAACAACGCCGTCGGCAATATGGGCCCTGCCCGCTGGGACCGCGCCCATTTCGCCGTCTCCGGCGAGACCGCCCAGACCATCAGCATCAGGTAGCCGGCGGCCTAACGCTCGCCGCGCGGCGGCTCGCTGCTTGAGGCCGCGCCGTAACTCATCAGGAGACTTTAAGATGCACGCTTCCCGCCGAAACTTCCTGATGGGTGCGGCCGCCCTGTCAGCCGCCGTGGTCACCCCCGAGACCGTCCGCGCCATGGCCGCCATGCAGGCCGCCGCCGACTGGGCCCTGGCCACCGCCGACCTCGAGGCGGATGTCGCGCCCCGGGCCATGCGGCTGGTCCACGGCCGCGCGCCGGCCGGCCTGACCGGCACCCTGTTCCGCAACGGCCCCGGCAAATTCCGGCGCCCGGGCGGCTCGGCCACCCACTGGTTCGACGGCGACGGCCTGATGCGGGCCTTCCGCGTCCATGAGGGTCAGGTCACCTTCGAGGCCCGGTTCGCCGACACCCCCAAACGCCGCTGGGAGACCGAGATCGACGCCGTCGTCACCCCCGGTTTCGGCACCGCCGGCGACGCCCGCGCCCGCATCGGCTCCAACGATGACGCCAATGCCGCCAATACCGCGGTCATGGTCGCCGGCGACGAGGTCTGGGCCCTGTGGGAGGCCGGTTCGCCCATGGCCATGTCCGCCTCCGACCTGTCGACCAGGCGGTTCGTGACCCTGCGCGATGACCTCAAGGGTATGCCCTTCCAGGCCCACCCCCGCTACGACCCCGACGGCACGGTCTGGAACATCGGCCTGAACGGCGACAAGGCCGTCGTCTGGCACCTGAACGCCGACCGCAGCCTGCGCACGGCCGCGGTCATCGACCTGCCGCGCGCCAGCTATATGCACGACTTCACCGCCACGGCCCGGCACCTGATCCTCGTACTGCAGCCCTGGGTCTTCGACCACCGCGGCATGCCCTACGCCAGCCAGTTCGCCTGGAGGCCGGAGCTGGGCACCCGGGTGCTGGTCATCGACAAGGCCGACCTGTCGCGCCGCCGGATCTTCGAGCTGCCGGCCTTCAGCTATTTCCACCTCGGCGACGCCTGGGAGGATGGCTCGGGCACGATCCGCTTCGACGTCGCCGCCGCCAGGGATGTGGACTTCGCCATCGACGGGGCCCGCATCCTGGTCGAACAGCGCGGTGTGGTGCCGGGCGAGCATGCGGTGCTCAACCTCATCACCCTGCATACGGACGGTCGCGCGGAAATGGTCGCCTCGGGCATCACCGCCGAATTCCCGAAGAGCGATCCGCGCCGCGCCGGCCTGCCGCGCCGCCTCACCGCCCATGTCGCCGGAGAACGCCCCGACCGGCCCCTGCCCAATGGCCTCGCCACCTGGGACTGGGACACCGGCCGGTCCGACCGCTTCCTGTTCGGCGACAGCCAGATCGTGGAGGAGGCCGTGTTCGTGCCCAAGCCGGGCGCGACCGCCGAGGCCGACGCCTGGCTGGTCGCCCCCTCGATCAATCTGGCGGAGGGCGTGACCGAACTGCACGCCTTCGAAGCCGCCCGCGTCGCCGACGGCCCGGTCGCCAGCTGGCGCGCCGACGTCGCCCTTCCGGCCGGTTTCCACGGTGTCTGGGCAGGCTAGGGTGCGGACCTCAATACCAGCCGGCTTCGCGCAAGGCCTTGGCATAGCGCCGGCTGACCGGGGCCTCGATCCCGCCCTGCAGGGTCAGGGTCGCCCGGCCGTCGCCGCGACTGACGTCCCGCACGGCGTCCCGGGCGACCCACCAACTGCGGTGCGTCTGGGCCCCCTCCAGTCCCTCCAGCTCGGTCAGGGCGTCGGACAGCCGCATCAGGATCAGGTCCGATCCGCGGTCGGTATGGATGCGCAGATAGTGGTCCTCGGACTGGACCGCCCGAATGGCCGCACCCTTGAGCTTGAACGGCAGCCGGTCGATAAACCGCGCCGGCTTCGCCCCGGGCAAGGCCGCATGCGTCTGGACCGGTGTCCGCGCGAGGAAGACGTTAAGGGCGCTGATCGTCCCCGTTACCACGAGCACCGGCCCGATGAAGTTCGGCAGTCTCGCCAGATCGACCGACCGGTCCTGATCGAAGAACCAGCCGGTAAAGGCCCAGACCAGGAACACCAGTGGTCCGGACATCACCAGGGTCAGGGCCACGACCGCCGTCAGCGGCCGCCGATCCATGTCGACATACCGCTCGACCAGCAGGGAGCACAGATGCCCCCAGAGCGAGCCAAGCAGCATGAGCGGCAGCCAGTAGCCCAGCCGGAACAGCAGGGACGTCCCGCTCATGCCGAACGCCTCGGTCAGGGCCAGCAGCAGGCCGGCGGCCAGCGCCACAACGAGGCCGCGCAGAAGCCCGCGATCGATGGAGATGCGCACGACATCCTGTGCCGGCTCGCTCGCGCTCATGCTGGACGGCCCCCTGTCCGCGTGGTCTGTCAGACTGCCTTGAGACCACGAAACGGGTCGGGATTGAAGCGCGGATCTGTCACGGACAAACGACCGACCCTTCGACCAGGACACACCCAATGGAGCCCCGCGTGACCCGCCAGAGACCCGCCGCCTTCGCCACCTTTCCCGCGCGCCGCCTGTGGCTGCTCGCCGCCGTCGCGGGCGGCACCGGTCTGGCGCTGGCGGTCGCATCGACCGCCGCCCATGCCCCAGACTGGGCCCTGCTCGCCCGCCAGCCGTGGGTGATCCGGCTCCACATCTCCGCCGCCCTGGCCGCCCTGTTGCTCGGGACGGTCCAGCTGGTGGGGATCAAGGGCACGGGCGTCCACCGGCTGATCGGCTGGAGCTGGGTTGTGGCCATGTTCACCGTCGCGGTCAGCTCCCTGTTCATCCGCCAGATCAACCCGGGTTCCTTCTCCCTGATCCACCTGCTGAGCGGCTGGACCCTGATCGCCCTGCCCATGGCGCTGTTCGCCGTCCGCCGGGGCCGGATCGCCAGTCATGCCCGCGGCATGACCTGGACCTTCATCGGCGGCCTGATCGTCGCCGGGGCCTTCACCTTCCTCCCGGGCCGTCTGATGTGGGCCGTGTTCTTCGGCTAGACCGGGCGCGGACCGCAGACCGCCCGGAACCCTGCCGCCGCGAACCGCACCATATAGTCGCCGGCCGTCTCCAGATCGCCGGACCGGCACAGGCCACCGGACAGCCGGTCCAGCCGCCCCGTCTCACCCAGCGTCAGCGTCAGCGCGCCCGACAGGTTGTGATAGGCCCAGTAAAGATCGACCTCGCGGGCATCCGGCAGGACCCGCTTGATCAGCTCGATCAGCCGCCGGATCGCCGGATCATAGTAGCGGGCCATGGTCTCGCCGCCGAAGGTCGGATTGGCGTTCGTCTGGGCGACCAGGGCCGAATAGTGTTTCCAGCCCGGCCCACCCTTCATCGACCACTGGAACGGCGGCCGGAGAAACGCCTCGAACAGGCCTTCCAGCGTCATCGCATCGCCCATTTCGTTGGCATAGCGGTTGATCCCGTCGACCCGCTCATTGTTCCAGACCTCGGCCCGCCGCAGGAAGACCGCGTCGAACAGCTCTCGCTTGGCCCCGAAATAGTAGTGGACCAGGGCCGTATCCACGCCCGCTTCCCGCGCCACCTCGCGAATCGTGACGCCATAGAAGCCGTGTTTGGAGAACAGGTCCTCGGCGGCGTCGAGGATCAGGTCCCGCGTGTCGGCGCCACCACCGGCCCGGGCCTTGGGCGGGCGGCCCCGTTTTGCGGTCGGCACTTCGAGCTTGGTCATGGTGGCGAAGCTAGGCCGCATCGCCCTCGCTGTGCAACGGCGCCACAGGTCGGACCGCC
This sequence comes from Brevundimonas sp., assembly GCF_027487935.1. GTDB lineage: Bacteria > Pseudomonadota > Alphaproteobacteria > Caulobacterales > Caulobacteraceae > Brevundimonas. The sequence continues at coordinate 78,438 of NZ_JAIYCP010000021.1, read as the reverse complement.
GGTGATGGATGCGACGAGGCGTCGTTTGACAGGCGACTGAAAACGATTAGGTTCCTTAAAATCATTGAACGCTGAATAAAAGCGTCATCGGGTCGGAAATCACAGGACTGGGGCTACCATGAACCGCTATGTAAAGACCGCCTTGCTCGCCGGAGCCGCCTGGAGCGCGCTCTCCACCTTCGCCGTGGCCCAGGATGCGCCTGCGGCACAGTCAGCCGCTCTCGATGACGTCATCGTAACCGCTCGCCGGACCGAAGAGTCCGCACAGCGCACGCCGCTGTCGCTGAGCGCCTTCTCGGGCGAATCCCTCAACCAGGCCGGCGCGACCCAGACCACCGATCTGCAAGGTCTGGTGCCGAACCTGAACATCGTCCAGGGCCGCGCCTCGTCCAACTCGACCAACATCTACATCCGCGGCGTGGGCCAGCCCGACGCCCTGCAGACCTTCGATCCTGCCGTCGGCGTCTATATCGATGACGTCTATTACAGCCGCATCCGCGGCACCCAGTTCGACCTGCTTGATCTGGAGCGCGTCGAGGTCCTGCGCGGACCCCAGGGCACCCTTTACGGCAAGAACACCATCGGCGGTGCGCTGAAGCTGGTCTCGCGCCGGCCGGGCCAGGAATTCCGCGCCCGCGGCTCGGTCGCCTATGGCAGCTACAACATGATGGACGTCCAGGGGTCGGTCTCGGGTCCGATCAGCGACTCCCTCGCCCTGGGCTTCTCGGCCCTGCACTCCTCGCGCGACGGCTATGTCTCCAATCCGGTCACGGGTGCCGAGTACAACGACAAGAACACCAACGCCTTCCGCGCCGCCCTGGCCTGGGACCCTTCGGATAATCTCCGCGTCGATCTGATCGCCGACTATTCGAATGACGACGCCGGCCTGACGGTCGGCCAGTCGCAGAACAGCCTGATCGGCTCCAGTGGTCAGACCATCGTGGCGGTGACATCGCCGCCGCCGCCCTGGAATTTCCAGGCGGTGGTTGATCCGACCCTGCCGAACGAGACCCGGCTGGAATCGCGCGGCGTGTCGCTGAACGCCGCCTTTGACCTCAGCGACGCCCTGACGATCCGGTCCATCACCGGCTATCGCAGGCTCAATACGGACGACTATATCGACTTCGACGGCACGCCGCGCGAAGTGTCGAGCGCTCTCGTCGCTGTGGATCAGGACCAGTTCAGTCAGGAACTGCAGGCGACGTTCGAGTCCGGCCCGATCACCGCCGTCGGCGGCCTCTACTACCTGCAGGAAAACATCGACTCGCATCAGGAAGCCTATGCCGATGACCTTCTCGGCCCGGCCTTCCTCAACTCGACCTTTACCCGGACGGTCGATGACACGCTCGAGACCACGTCCAAGGCCGCCTACGGCAACCTGACCTGGGCTCTGTCAGACCGCTTCCGCGTTTCGGGCGGCGTTCGTTACACCGAGGAAGACAAGGACTACGACCGCACCACCTCGACCTTCTTCGGCGCCCTGCCGGCGTTCAACGCGACCTTCCCGTTCCTCCCGCCGGTCGCCAACTTTACCGACACCTCCTACATGGCGTCGGCGGACTACCAGGCCACCGAAAACGTCATGCTCTACGCCCGCTTCTCGCAGGGCTTCAAATCGGGCGGCTACAACGGCCGGGCGAACTCGACCGCCGAAGCCACGCAGTATGATCCGGAGACGGCTGACAGCTATGAAGTCGGCTTCAAATCCACCCTGTACGACAGCCGCGTACGCCTGAATGTGGCGGCCTTCACCACCGACTACAAGAATTTCCAGGCGCGCGTTTCCGGTCTGGATATCGACCCGATCACCAACCTGCCGGCCGCGAAGCTCAGCGTCATCAACGCCGGTGCGATGGCCATTTCCGGCCTCGAGGTCGACGCGGCCTGGCAAGTCACCGACGCCTTTACGTTCGATACGCAGATCGGACTGCTGGATGCCGAATATGACGTGTTCGCCGACGCCCGCTTTACCGCGACGGGCGGCAGCCGTGCCTTCCAGACCCCGGCCTTCGCGCCGAGGCTTACGGCGCGTTACGGCCTGACCTATGTGGCCGAGATGCCCGGCGGCGGGGACGTCACCTTCGGCGGCGTTGCCAAATTCCGCAGCCGTATGGCGCTTGCCGTCGACAACACCGCGACCAACAGCCAGGCCCAGCTGCCCGGCATGTTCCAGGACGAATACTGGTTGTTCGATGCCCGGGTTGTCATGAACGACGCCTCGGGTCGCTACAGCCTGGGCGTCTACGGCCAGAACCTGCTCAATGAGGTCTACAAAACCGATGCGCAGGAATTTTCGTCGGTCGGCCAGATCCGCACCGCCTATTTCGGTGCGCCTCAAACCATCATGGTCAAGCTGACAGCCCGCTACTGATCGTCTGAAGCCTGATCGCATCTGATCCAGGGCGGCGGTTCATCGGAGCCGCCGCCCTTTTTCTTTGGCGCTGCCGGAAAGCAAGGCTACCGTTCCGTCCAACAAGAAGACCAGTCGAGGGAAACGCCATGAGCATGACGGAGCAGGGCATCGGGCCCGCCGCCAATCCGGCCTATCGCGCCTATGTGCTGGCGCTGCTGATGGTGGTCTACACCTTCAACTTCATTGACCGGCAGATCCTCGCCATCCTGGCCCCCTACATCCAGGCCGAGATGGGCTTTGATGACGAGATGATGGGGCTGCTGGGCGGCCCGGCCTTCGCCGTCGTCTATTCCACCCTGGCCCTGCCCATCGCCTGGCTGGCCGACCGGATGAGCCGCGTATCGATCATCGGGGTCTCGCTGGCGGTGTGGAGCGGGTTCACGGCCCTGTGTGGTCTGGCCACCAGTTTCTGGCCGCTGTTCGGGGCCCGCATGGGTGTCGGCGTCGGCGAGGCGGGCGGGGTCGCGCCGTCCTATTCCCTGGTGGCGGACTATTTCCCCAAGGCGCAGCGGGCCCGCGCCCTGGCGGTCTATTCCTTCGGCGTCCCGATCGGCACGGCGTTGGGATACCTGTTCGGCGGGATCCTGGCGGCCCTGATCGACTGGCGCATGGCCTTTATCGTCGTCGGCCTTACCGGGGTGCTGCTCGCGCCCCTCCTGAAATTCACGGTCAAGGATCCGGTCCGGGGTGGCTTTGACCGCGCTGAACCGGTCGCCGGCGAGGCCGAAGTGGCCCACGTCCCGACCAAGGCCGCCGGCTTCGGCGAGGTCTGGGGTGTCCTGCTGAAGAAGCCCAGCTTCTGGTTCCTGGCCTTCGGGGCGGCCTGTTCCTCGGTTTACGGCTACGGCTCGGCCTTCTGGTTGCCCAGCTTCTTCGAGCGCTCGCTGGGCATGGCCGGGGTCGAACGCGCCGTCTATATCGCGGGCATCGCCTTCATCGGCGGCACCGTCGGCATCTGGTTCGGCGGCTGGCTCGCCGACAAGCTCGGCAAGGGCGTGAACAGGGCCTGGTATCCGCTGGTCCCGGCGATCGGCTTCCTCATCGCCGTGCCGCTGTTCTTCCTGGCCATGAACGTCCACGACAAATGGCTGGCCTTTGTGCTGTTCCTGATTCCTCAGGCGCTCAGCCTGGCGTGGCTGGGGCCCGTGATCACGGCCGTGCAGCATCTGGTGCCGTCGCATATGCGTTCGACCGCCTCGGCCAGCTTCCTGCTGATCAACAATCTCGTCGGCATCGGTCTCGGCATCTATCTGCTGGGAGCCGTGTCCAAGGCCCTGACGCCGATCTTCGCCGAGGAGGCGCTGCGCTATTCGCTCTATGTCGGACAGTGGTTCTATGCCCTGGCCGCCATCCTTCTGATCATCTCGGCGCGGAGCCTGAAGAAGGACTGGGTGGATTGATCGCAGGGTGACGGTTGCGCCTGCGAAGGCGCAGCCCCTATAAGCGCCGCAACTCCTCCCAGCAGTCCGGCGGCGCCTCCCCATGAACATCCACGAATACCAGGCCAAACAGGTCCTGAAGGGCTTTGGCGCACCGGTCGCCGAAGGCGTCGCCATCACCTCGGCCGACCAGGCCGAGGCGGCGGCCCGGCAACTGCCCGGCCCGCTGTATGTGGTGAAGTCGCAGATCCACGCCGGTGGCCGCGGCAAGGGCAAGTTCAAGGAACTGCCCGCTGATGCCAAGGGCGGTGTCCGCCTGGCCTTCTCGATCGAGGATGTGGTCAGGAACGCCCGCGAAATGCTGGGCAACACCCTGGTCACCGCCCAGACCGGCCCTGCCGGCAAACAGGTCAACCGCCTCTATATCGAGGACGGTGCCGACATTGAGCGAGAACTCTATTGCTCGCTGCTGGTTGATCGCGCGACGGGCCGGGTGTCCTTCGTGGTCTCGACCGAGGGCGGCATGGACATCGAGGCGGTCGCCCACGACACGCCCGAGAAGATCCTGACAATCGACATCCATCCGGAAGCCGGCGTCACCGCCGCCAATGTTGCCGAGATCAACACCGCCTACGGCCTGACCGGCGATGCGGCGAAGGACGGCGAGAGCCTGTTCCCGATTCTCTACAAGGCCTTCGTCGAGAAGGACATGGCGATGCTGGAGGTCAATCCGCTGATCGTCATGAAGGACGGTCATCTGCGGGTGCTGGACGCCAAGGTCAGCTTCGACGGCAATGCCCTGTTCCGCCACGAGGACATGAAGGCGCTGCGCGACGAGACCGAGGAAGACGCCAAGGAGATCGAGGCCTCGGAATGGGACCTCGCCTATGTCGCGCTGGACGGCAATATCGGCTGTATGGTCAACGGTGCCGGCCTGGCCATGGCGACGATGGACATCATCAAGCTGTACGGCAAGGAGCCCGCCAATTTCTGCGACGTCGGCGGCGGTGCCTCGAAAGAAAAGGTCGCGGCGGCGTTCAAGATCATCACCGCCGACCCGGCCGTCCAGGGCATTCTGGTCAACATCTTCGGCGGCATCATGAAGTGCGACGTCATCGCCGAGGGTGTGGTCGCGGCCGTGAAGGAAGTGGGCCTGAAGGTGCCGCTGGTCGTCCGCCTCGAAGGCACCAATGTCACCGAGGGCAAGCGCATCCTCAACGAATCGGGCCTCGCCATCACCGCCGCCGATGACCTCGACGACGCCGCCCAGAAGATCGTCGCGGCGGTGGGGTAATGCTGAGAGGTCTGTGCCTATCGCTGGCGATGGTTGGCGTGGCGGCGGCCACACCGTCAGCGGCCCAACCATTCGATACCTTCAAGAGATTTTGTCTTGAAACGGGAGGCGTGCCGGAAAGCGCGGTCAGCGCGCTTAATCAGGCCGGATGGGAAACAGACCCGCGTGCGGGAAACCTGCCGGCTGATTCGTCCGTCACCGTGATGAGCGATCCCGCGACCGGCACGCCACCTTCGGAAATGGTGATGGTGGGCATCATTGCTTCCCCGACCGGTCTGTCGATGCCGGTCTGCTCGGTCATGGGGCCAGCCGTCGAGGCCGAACTCGAAGAGCAGGTGACTGGCTGGGCCGGTTTCGCGCCCGCGCGCTCGGCCCAAGGCGGGACCTCGTGGATATACTCCGGCGGCCCCGATCAAGTGACGCCCCAGCTTGATCTCGTGGACGCCGACGATGCCAAGCTTCAGGCTGCGGCGAGATCACGCGGCACAATCCACGCCATCCAGGTTCGTACTGCCCGAGCCGGACCATTCCTTTTCCTTTCCAGCGTGGCTCCAGAGGCCACGACACTCCCGACGCACTGAAAGCTGATCATGTCCATCCTCGTCGACAAGAACACCAAGGTCATCGTCCAGGGCCTGACCGGCAAGACCGGCGGCTTCCACACCGAACAGGCGCTCGCCTATTTCGGCACCCAGATGGTCGGCGGCGTCCATCCGGCCAAGGGTGGCCAGACCTGGACCGGCTCGCATGGCGAGACCCTGCCGATCTACGCCTCGGTCGGCGAAGCGAAAGAGGCCACCGGCGCGACCGCCTCGGTCATCTATGTCCCGCCGGCGGGTGCTGCGGACGCCATCATCGAGGCCATCGAGGCCGAAGTGCCCTTCATCACCTGCATCACCGAGGGCATTCCGGTGCTGGACATGGTGCGGGTCAAGGCGCGGCTGGACCGGTCGAACTCCCGCCTGCTGGGCCCCAACTGCCCCGGCATCCTGACCCCGGAAGAGTGCAAGATCGGCATCATGCCGGGCTCGATCTTCAAGAAGGGCAATGTCGGCATCGTCTCGCGTTCCGGCACCCTGACCTATGAGGCGGTGTTCCAGACCTCGAACGAGGGTCTCGGCCAGACCACGGCCGTCGGCATCGGCGGCGACCCGGTCAAGGGCACGGAATTCATCGATGTGCTGGAGCTGTTCCTCGCCGACCCCGCTACCCAGTCGATCGTCATGATCGGCGAGATCGGCGGCGGGGCCGAGGAAGACGCCGCCCAGTTCCTGATCGACGAGGCGAAGAAGGGCCGCTCCAAGCCCATGGTCGGCTTCATCGCCGGTGTCACCGCGCCCAAGGGCCGGACCATGGGCCACGCGGGCGCTGTCGTCTCGGGCGGCAAGGGCGATGCGGAGTCCAAGATCGCTGCCATGCAGACCGCGGGCATCCGCGTCTCGCCGTCGCCCGCGCGTCTGGGCAAGACGCTGGTGGAAGTACTCAAGGGCTAGACCGCGTCTGCCCGTCCGGCCCCGTCAGACCGGGGTCAGGCCCGGGTATGGCGGTCCGGAACACACCTGATTTTGTCCCGGCAGCGGGACACCGGGCGTACGAATTTCACCCGATTCAGGCGAATTTTGCCCTTTTCGCCCCCATTCGGTCATGACCCATAAGGAAACACCGCCTATATCAGCGGTGCCGGTTGCGCGCAGGCGTGCGCGCGCCGCCTCAGGGACGTGACGAGAACAATGGCGGACGATGCCGGTCGGCTGAACCAGGTCTTTGCCGAGACCAGCTTCCTGTATGGCTCCAACGCCTCGTTCATCGAGGATTTGCACGAGAAATGGGCCGCCGATCCGGCGTCTGTCTCGGGCGAATGGCGCGCCTTCTTCGACCAGCTCCGGGACAATGCCGAGAGTGTGAAGGCCTCGGGCGCCGCCGGTGCCTGGGGTCGCCCGGTTACGACCGAGCCGACCGAGGCGACAGGCGTGTTCGACGGCCGTTGGCCCGCTCCGAAGGCCGATCCGAAAAAGCCGGGTGCCGCCGCCGCCGCCCCTGCGCCGGCCGCCGCTCCGGACGCCGCCGTCCTGGCAGAGGCCGTCCGCACCGCCGCTCATGATTCGATCCGGGCGCTGATGCTGATCCGCAGCTATCGCGTTCGCGGTCACCTGCAGGCCAGTCTCGACCCGCTGGGCATTGAGCAACCGCCCAGCAATCCGGAACTGACCCCCGAATTCTACGGCTTCAGCGAGGCCGACCTCGACCGGCCGATCTTCCTCGACGGCGTTCTGGGCTTCCAGACCGGCACCATCCGCGAGGTCCTCGCGCTGCTGAAGCGCACCTACTGCGGCACGCTCGGCATCCAGTTCATGCATATCGCCGAGCCGGAAGAGAAGACCTGGCTGCAGGCGCGTTTCGAGGGTGCGGACACCTTCGCCCAGAACGGCTTCACCCGTGAGGGCAAGCTGGCCATCCTCTACAAGCTGATCGAGGCCGAGGGTTTCGAACGCTTCCTGCACAAACGCTTCCCCGGCACCAAGCGGTTCGGCCTGGACGGCGGCGAGGCCATGGTCCCGGCGCTGGAGCAGATCATCAAGCGCGGCGGTGCCCTGAGCGTCGACGAGATCGTGCTGGGCATGGCCCACCGCGGGCGGCTGAACACCCTGGCGGCGGTGATGGGCAAGCCCTATCGCGCCATCTTCCACGAATTCCAGGGCGGCTCGACCGTCCCCTCGGACATTGAGGGCTCGGGCGACGTCAAATACCACATGGGGGCCTCGTCGGACCGGTCGTTCGACGGCAACAACGTCCACCTGTCCCTGACCGCCAACCCGTCACACCTCGAGATCGTCAATCCGGTGGTGCTGGGCAAGGCGCGGGCGAAACAGGCCTTTGATATTCGCGCCGCCAATGCCGGCCGGCCCGAGGAGACCTGGGCCCTCGACCGCTCCAAGGTCATGCCCCTGCTGATCCACGGCGATGCCGCCTTCGCGGGTCAGGGCGTGGTGGCCGAATGCTTCGCCCTGATGGGGCTGAAGGGTTACCGCACCGGCGGGACGATGCATTTCGTCGTCAACAACCAGATCGGCTTCACGACCAGCCCGCGGAACAGCCGCTCCTCGCCCTATCCGTCGGACGTGGCCCTGATGGTCCAGGCCCCGATCTTCCACGTCAACGGCGACGATCCGGAAGCGGTGGTCTTCGCCGCCAAGGTGGCGACGGAGTTCCGGCAGAAATTCCACAAGGATGTGGTGGTGGACATGTTCTGCTACCGCCGCTTCGGCCACAACGAGGGTGACGACCCGACCTTCACCCAGCCGCTGATGTATTCGAAGATCCGCGCCCTGAAGTCGACGCGCGAGATCTATTCCGAGCGGCTGATCACTGAAGGCGTGATCGACCAGGCCGCCGTCGACGCCGAAGTGGCCCGGTTCGAGGCCTTCCTCGACGCCGAGTTCGAGGCCGGCAAGACCTTCGTGGCGCAGAAGGCCGACTGGATGGACGGCCAGTGGCAGGGCATCGGCCAACCGGACGGCGAGGAGCGCCGCGGCGAAACCTCGGTCCCGGCGGCGAAGCTGGCCGACCTCGGCCACAGGCTGACGACGATTCCCAACTCGGTCGACATGCACAAGACGCTGAAACGCGTCATCGACGGCCGTCGCGAGATGATCACGACCGGTGAGAACATCGACTGGGCCACGGCCGAGAGCCTGGCCTTCGGCTCGCTGCTGGACGAGGGTTTCCCGGTCCGTCTGTCGGGCCAGGATTCGGTTCGCGGCACCTTCTCCCAGCGCCACTCGGGCATTATCGACCAGACCACCGAGGCCCGCTACGTCCCGCTGAACAACATCCGCGACGGCCAGGCCGAGTTCGAGGTCATCGACTCCGCCCTGTCGGAAGAGGCCGTCCTCGGCTTCGAATACGGCTACGCCCTGACCGACCCCAATACCCTGGTGATGTGGGAGGCCCAGTTCGGCGATTTCGTGAACGGGGCCCAGGTGGTGATCGACCAGTTCATCAGTTCGGGTGAGCGCAAATGGCTGCGAATGTGCGGCCTGACCATGCTGCTGCCGCATGGCTACGAAGGGCAGGGACCGGAACACTCCTCGGCCCGTCTCGAGCGCTTCCTGCAGGCCTGCGCCGAGGACAATATGCAGGTCGCCAACTGTTCGACCCCGGCCAACTATTTCCACATCCTGCGTCGCCAGATGCACCGGCCGTTCCGCAAGCCGCTGATCATCATGACGCCCAAGAGCCTGCTGCGGCACAAGAAGGCGGTCTCGAGCCTCGCCGAACTGGCCGAGGGCAGCTCCTTCCACCGCGTGCTGCACGACGATGCCGAGCGTCGTCCCGACGTTGCCAGGATCACGATCAAGCCGGACGCCGACATCCGCCGCGTCATCCTCTGCTCGGGCAAGGTCTATTATGACCTGCTGGAGCGGCGCGAGCGCGAAGGGATCGACGACATCTATCTGATGCGTCTGGAGCAGTTCTATCCCTGGCCGATGAAGTCGCTGCTGACCGAACTGGGACGCTTCCCCAACGCCGAACTGGTCTGGTGCCAGGAAGAGCCCAAGAACATGGGCGGCTGGACCTTCGTCGATCCCTGGCTGGAGCTGACGCTCGAGAAGCTGTCGGTGAAATCGAAGCGCGCCCGCTATGTCGGTCGCCCGGCCTCCGCCTCGACCGCCGCCGGCCTGATGAGCCGGCACCTGAAAGAACTCGACGCCTTCCTGACTGAAGCCTTCGCCTGATTCCGCCCCGGACCGCGGCTGTGCCGTTTCCGGGATGACCAAAGAACGAACCTGAGAGAGCCCGTCCCATGGCCGATATCCTGACCCCCGCCCTCGGCGAATCCGTCTCCGAAGCCACGATCGGCAAGTGGACGAAGAAGGCCGGCGACGCCGTGAAGAAGGACGAGGTCCTGGTCGAGCTGGAAACCGACAAGGTCTCGCTGGAAGTGGTCGCGCCGTCGGACGGCGTCCTGACCGAGATCCGCGCCGCCGACGGCGCGACCGTGACCCCGGGTGCCGTTCTGGGCGTGATCAGCGAGGGAGCGTCCGCCGCTTCCGCCGACGACGCTCCCAAGGCTGAAGCGCCGAAGGCCGCGCCGGCCGCCGAAGTGCCTCCCGCCGCACCGGCCGCACCGGCCGCTCCGGTCGCTACCCCGGGCGGTGATGTTCCGATCATGACCCCCACCATGGGCGAGAGCGTCGCCGAGGGCACGATGGGGACCTGGCTGAAGAAGTCCGGCGACACCGTCGCCAAGGATGAAATGCTGGTCGAGATCGAGACCGACAAGGTCGCGGTCGAGGTGTCGGCCCCCGTCGCCGGCGTCCTGACCATAGCCGCCGAAGCTGGGTCCAGCGTCACCCCGGGCCAGCAGATCGGCTCTATCGCCGCTTCGGGTGAGGGCACCAGCCCGGCTCCGGCTCCGGCTCAGGCCGCCGCCGCGCCCGCCGCTGCTCCGGCCTCCGACGCCCCGCACCTGTCGCCCGCCGTCCAGCGCGTGGTGACCGAGAACAACCTCGACCCCAAGACCATCGCCGCCACCGGCCCCAAGGGCAACATCACCAAGGCCGACGCCGTGAACGCCATCTCCGCCGCCCCCGCTGCTCCCGCCGCCGCTCCGGCCCCCACCGCGGCACCGGCCGCCCCGCGCGCCGACCAGCCGCGTGAGGAGCGGGTCAAGATGACCCGCCTGCGCCAGACCATCGCGCGCCGCCTGAAGGAATCGCAGAACACCGCCGCCCAGCTGACCACCTTCAACGAGGTGGACATGACCAATGTCATGGCCCTGCGGAACCAGTACAAGGAGGTGTTCGAGAAGCGCCACGGTGTGAAGCTGGGCTTCATGTCCTTCTTCACCAAGGCCGTGGTCGCGGCCCTGAAGGAGATCCCGGCGGTCAATGCCGAGATCGACGGCACGGACATCATCTACAAGAACCACTATGACATCGGCGTCGCCGTCGGCACTGAAAAGGGCCTGGTCGTGCCGGTCCTGCGGGACGCCGACCATCTGTCGCTGGCCGGGATCGAAAAGGGCATTGCCGCCCTCGGCAGGGCCGCCCGTGACGGCGCCCTGACCCTCGATCAGCTCCAGGGCGGCACCTTCACCATCACCAACGGCGGCACCTATGGCTCGCTGATGTCGACACCGATCCTGAATGCTCCGCAGTCGGGCATTCTGGGCATGCACAACATCGTCCAGCGCCCGATGGCGGTGGACGGTCAGGTGGTGATCCGGCCGATGATGTATCTGGCCCTCAGCTACGATCACCGCATCGTCGACGGCAAGGAGGCGGTGACCTTCCTCGTCCGCGTCAAGGAACTGCTGGAAGACCCGGCGCGGGCGCTGCTGGACCTCTGACCGTGACGGAGGCCGCCGACGTTCTGGAAGTCGCGCGGTTCTCGACGATACCCGAAGCGGAACTCGCGGCCTCCTTCCTGCAGCAGCAGGGCGTTCGCGCCTGGCTGCCCGACCGCGACATGGCGACCATGAACCCCGACCTTCTGATCGCTCTCGGCGGCGTGCGGGTCGCCACGACAACCGCCCAGATCGTCGAGGCGCGCGCAATCATTGCCCGCATGCGCGCCGGAGAATTCGTCGATGGGTCTGACGAGACCGGCGACTGGTTGATCGATCATACGCCGGGCATGGTCGGCGACCTCCACGATCACGAAATCAGCGGCGTCATGGGCCGGGCGAAGAAGACCGGCGCGGTCGTGGTCGTCCTGGCCTTCGTCGTCTTCCCTGTTGCAGGCTGCATCGTTACGGCCCTGGGCGGCTGACCCGTGATTGCAGGGTGGCTGCCCCCGTGTTAGTATCTACATCTTGTAGATACGGAAATCGAGATGGCCGATCCCAAGGGTGGCGTCGCCGAGACCGCCAAAATCTTCACCCACGGCGGTAGCCAGGCCGTTCGTCTGCCCAAGGCATTCCGTTTCGAGGGCAAGGAGGTTCGCATCCGTCGGGATGGTGACGCGGTCGTCCTTGAACCCGTGGATCCGAAGGAACCTCGCCCACGGACGCCGGAGGAATGGGCGGCCTTCTGGGCGAAGATGGACGCCCTGTGCGATGAGCCCTTTCCGGAGCTTCCCCCACGGGTCATTTCAGAGCCGGTCGAGCCCTGGTGACCCTGTGTCTCGATACAAACACGGTCATCGACATCGTCCGTGGACGGTCTGAGCCGGTTCGCGCGGCCTGGGCCAGGGCCTGCGGGAGTGGCGTACCGATGGTCGTTCCCACTATCGTGCTTCACGAACTGGAAGTCGGCGTGGTTCTGAGTGCGCGCCCGGAGGTCCAAAGAACCCGATTGAACGGCGTCCTGCTCGGCTGTCAGGTCATGGATTTCGATGATCGGGATGCGGTCGAGGCGGGTCGTCTGCGCGCCCGATTGCAGGTCGACGGTCGGCCCATTGGAGCCATGGACATCCTGATCGCGGGTCAGGCGCTGGCGCGGGGCTGGACGGTCGTTACCCGGAACGTGAGGCATTTCAGCCAGGTTGAAGGGCTGCCGATCATCGACTGGTCGGTGGGTTCCGATCCCCTGTCGATGGAGGCGATCAGGTCGCGCGTGGAGGCTACGGACTGAAGGTTCCGCAAGGGGCGTGGTTCAGTTTGCCGGGGACCGCGGGCGGCCCCTGCCAAGCCGACCCAGCACCTCATCCGTATCCGCCCCCAGCGCCGGCGGTGCCCGGTCGTAGGCGACGGGCGTCAGCGACATCCGGATCGGCGAGGCCACGGTCCGCACCGGCCCGGACAGGTCGGCGCGGTCCTGCGTCACCTCCAGTCCGCGATACCTGGCCTGCGGCTCGTCGAACACCTGATCGATCGTATTGACGGGGCCGCAGGGCACGCCCGCCGCCTCCAGCGCCGACATCAGGCCGTGCATGGTCAGTCCCGCCGTCAGGGCCGACAGCTCGGCGGTCATCACGGCGCGATGCTCGATCCGCAGGGCGTTGGTCAGGAAGCGCGGGTCCGCGCCCATGCCGCCCGCGCCCAGGGCGCCGCACAGCGCCCGAAACTGGCTGTCGTTACCAACCGCGATGACCACCATACCGTCCGTGCACGGAAAAGGCTGATAGGGCGCGAGGTTCGGATGCGCATTGCCCATCCGCGTCGGCGCCTTGCCCGAGACGAACCAATTGGTCGCCTGATTGGCCAGCATGGCGGCCTGGACGTCGAACAGGGCGATGTCGATATGCTGGCCTTGTCCCGTCGCCCGGGCATGCAGCAGGGCGGCCATGATGGCGTTGGAGGCATACAGGCCCGTGAACAGGTCGACGACGGCGACCCCGACCTTCATCGGCTCGGCCCCGGCCGCGCCGTCGGGCTGGCCGGTGATCGACATCAGCCCGCCCATGGCCTGGATCATATAGTCATAGCCGGCGCGGTGGGCGTCCGGTCCGTCCTGACCGAAGCCGGTGATCGAGCAATAGACCAGCTTCGGATTGATCGCCGACAGGGCGGCGTGGTCGAGGCCGTATTTCTTCAGCCCACCCGTCTTGAAGTTTTCCACCACCACATCGCAGGTCTTGCTCAGCTCACGGACGATCTCCGCACCTTCAGGCGAGGCGAGGTCCAGTTCGACCGACTTCTTGCCCCGGTTGGCACACAGGAAATAGGCGGCGTCGCCCTTTGAGCCGTCGGTTTTCGTCGTGAACGGCGGGCCCCAGGCGCGGGTGTCGTCGCCGACGCCGGGCCGCTCGATCTTGATCACCTCGGCCCCGAGATCGGCCAGCATCTGCGTCGCCCACGGCCCGGCCAGCACGCGCGACAGGTCGAGGACACGAACGCCGGAGAGGGGGCCATTGGGCGCGAGGGGCGAGGGGCGAGGGTCGAGGGAGGCTCGATCTACGGTCGAATTCATGTGCGGGTGGTCCGCGTCGCGGTCAGCCTGGCTTCACCCCTCGCCCCTCGACCCTCGACCCTCGACCCGCTCACAGCCCCGGATCCCACACGCCCGCGTCCCGCATCCGGCACTCCCGTGCCTCCCGCGCCCGGCCGTCCATCTCTTCGGCCATTACGCAGACGGCCTTTGACACCGTCGCCTTGTGCACGCCGGGGATCAGGGCGTGGGCGAAGGCGCAGCCGGCCAGTTTCAGCAGGCGGAATCCGAACCGCGCCGAGGCGGCCATATGGTGGAAATAGCTTTCGTCGACCTCGCGCGGGTGTTCGACGAACAGGCGGTGAAAGGTGCGGCTCATGGCGGCAGTCTAGCCTGCGTCGGCCCGCCCCTCTACCCGACCGGTGCATTTTGGCCTAAACCGCGCGCCTTCGCCACGCTCACGAAAGACGACCCATGGCTGACGGTGCCTCTGCTTCGCACAAGACCTTTCGCTGGGACGACCCGCTGGACCTGTCGGGCCGGCTGACCGACGACGAGCGGATGATCCAGGACGCGGCGCGGTCCTACGCCCGCGAGAAGCTGCTGCCCCGGGTGGTCGAGGCCTTCCGCGACGAGACCTTCGATCGCGCCATCATGACCGAACTGGGCGAGATGGGCTTCCTCGGGGCCATGCTGCCGGAACAGTACGGCGGCTCCTCGGTCAGCCACGTCGCCTATGGCCTGATCGCCCGCGAGATCGAGGCGATCGACAGCGGCTATCGCTCGGCCATGAGCGTCCAGTCCTCGCTCGCCATGTACCCGATCTACGCCTTCGGGTCGGAAGAGCAGAAGATGCGCTTCCTGCCGCGCATGGCGGCGGGCGAGCTGGTCGGCTGTTTCGGCTTGACCGAGGCCGACGGCGGTTCCGATCCGGCCTCGATGAAGACCAGGGCTGTGGCCGTTGACGGCGGCTACCGCCTCAACGGTGCCAAATACTGGATCACCAACAGCCCGATCAGCGACCTCGCTGTGGTCTGGGCCAAGCTGGATGACGTCATCCGGGGCTTCATCGTCGAGCGGGGCATGGACGGCTTCACCACCAACAAGATCGGCGACAAGCTGTCACTCCGCGCCTCCATCACCGGCGACATCGGCCTGAACGACGTCTTCGTGCCGGAAGAAAACCTGCTGCCGGGCGTCAAGGGTCTGCGCGGGCCCTTCTCCTGCCTGAACAAGGCCCGCTTCGGCATCGCCTGGGGGGCCATGGGCGCGGCCGAGGCCTGTTTCCACCTGACCCGCGACTATGTCGGCGAGCGGATGCTGTTCGGCCGCCCGCTTTCGTCGCGCCAACTGGTGCAGAAGAAGCTGGCCGACATGCAGACCGAGATCTTCCTCGGCTTCGAGGGCGCGCTGGCGCTGGGCCGGCTGCTTGACCAGGGGGCCTGGGTCCCCGAGGCCATTTCGATGATGAAGCGCAACAACTGCGGCAAGGCCCTGGATATCGCCCGCGTCGCTCGCGACATGCACGGCGGTGCCGGCATCACCGGCGAGATGCACGTCATGCGTCACGTCATGAACCTCGAGACCGTCAACACCTACGAAGGTGCCCACGACGTCCACGCCCTGATCCTGGGCCGGGCCATCACCGGCGAGAGCGCCTTCTAGGGACGAGGACTTTCGGCCGGCGCCGCCTCGCGCGTCCCCGTATTGACCTCGGGCACATAGAGGCCGGTCACCAGCCGGGTCAGGAAGCCTCCCGGCTGGCTGCGGGGACCATAGCGGCCACAGGGGTCCGGGTCGGCGATCGCGCGCACCGGGCGATCCGCGGGGGCGAAGGCGTCGCCGACGGCGTCGGCGAAGGGCTCGGCCAGCTGCAGCGCGTCGCCCACGCGCGAGAGGGACGGCGAATCGGTGCCAAGCACATTGGCGTTGCGCGCCCAGGCAATGGCGGCGGCCTGGCCTCCGCGCGCGTCCAGCAACTCCGCCTCCGCTGCCAGCCCGCCCGTGGTGCCGGGCACCCGGACCGTGCCGGGCCCGGGGATGAAGGCATTGGCCACGGCCGCGACGGCCGATCCTGCGGGCGCGGTGGCGTCGATCCGAACGACAGCCGCCCGGACGCGGGCCGTCCCATCGGGCGCTGCGGCGAGGGTGAACCGCTCGCTGATCTCGTAACAGACCTGCCGATCGACCTCGCGCAGCACCAGGGCGCGTTCCTCGGCCGTCAGCGCCTCGCCCGCCTGTCCGACCAGGACGGTCGGCTCGAGCCAGACCTGCTCGATCGCAGCGGCTGCCGCCTCGCCGCGGTATTGCCGGACCGAAGCGCGCACGGTGTCCTCGAGAGTCTGAAGGCGGTCGTAGCCGGAGAGGAAGCCGCTGTTCGCGTCAGGGGCGGTCTGACAGGCAGCAAGGCCGCAAACGGCCAGGATGCAGATGGGCCGAACGGATTTTGCGATCATGGGTGCTCCTTGCCGTGAACATACCCGGCCGCAGCCGTTCCGGATGCCCACCCCATCAGAAAATCTTCGGTCGCCGCGCCCTGCGCCAGGAAGACGAACCGGCCCGGGGGCTGTCGTCATGGCGCATTTCTCGCGCTAGACGGAAATCTGTGCCCTGATGGACAACGTCGACCGGGGCCTGGATTTGGGTCCGGCACGGGTCTGCGCCACTTTTTGGAACCGGAACCAATCGATCCGAACCAAAAATGGTCTAGGGTCGGGGTAGCAACAGGGGATTGGCGATGCGTTCCATCATTCGGACCGGCGGTTTGTCGGTGCTGGCTCTGGTCGTCGCGGTCCCGTTGATCGCCGCAACGCCCGCTGCCGCGCAGCAGTCACCGGTGCCGTTCGACGCCCAGCGCGGTGTCTTCACCTTCGCCACCGGCCTTGAACGAGCCCTGCCTGCGGTGGTTCAGGTCACCACCCTGGGCCAGTCCGAGGGGCCCAGTTCGGGTGAGAACGAGCCGCGCCCGATCTCCAGCGGCTCGGGTGCCATCATCGACGCCCGCGAGGGCATCGTCGTCACCAACAACCACGTGGTTGAGGGCGGACGGAAATTCACCGTGGACATGACCGACGGCCGCATCTTCGACGCCGTCCTGATCGGCACCGACAAGGCGACCGATCTGGCCGTGCTGAAGATCGAGGCGACCGGCCTGTCGCAGATCGATGTGGTCAATTCCGATTCCCTGCGCACGGGTGATCTGGCCTTTGCCGTCGGCTATCCGCTCGGTCTCGACCAGACCCTGACCATGGGTGTGATCTCCGGTCTCGGTCGCTCCGGCATGGGAGACCGGATCGAGGACTATATCCAGACCGATGCGGCGGTGAATTCCGGCAATTCCGGTGGTCCGCTGCTCGACAGCCGCGGGCGGCTGATCGGGATCAATACCTCCATCCTGTCGGGTGGCGGCGGCGGCAATGACGGCATCGCCTTCGCCGTGCCCAGCCGCATCCTGATGTATGTGGTCGCCCAATTGCGCGAGAACGGCGAGGTCAGGCGCGGGACGACCGGGGCCATTTTCGGCTCCCTCAATGCAGAGCGCTCGCGTGATCTGGGTCTCGGCATCGTGCGCGGCGCGGTGATCGAGGACGTCGCACCCGGCTCCTCGGCCGAGGCTGCCGGCCTGCAGCGCGGTGACATCGTGACCCGGATCCAGGGTCGCCCCGTCTCCAATGCCGGCACCGTCGCCGCCACAATCGGCATCGCCGAGCGCGGGACACGTCTCGAGGTGGTCTATCTGCGCGAAGGGCGCGAGGGTCGCACCACGCTGGCGGTGGAGCCCCCTTCGGAGCCTGGGACCATCATTGGTATGGGTGTGATCATGGCCCGGGGTGCGTCCGTGCGTCTTGTATCGGAAGGGTTCCAGGTCTTTGCCGTCGAGGGTGGTTCGGCGGCGGCGGCCGAGGGGCTTCTGGCGGGTGACCTGATCCTGCTGATTGACGGCGCACCGATCGCGAGGCTCGACGACCTGGCCTCTGTGCTGGGCGCGGAGGGACGCCGGGTCATGTCCATCACGCGGGGCGGCGAGCCGGTCGAGATCGTCCTGCCCTGAGTCCGCGGCCTAACCGCTCTCCCCAAGGCCTGGACAGCAAAACGCCCGCTCTGCCGGGAGGGGGAGGGTGGCTGAGCGGGCGTCTCTGCTTCGAAAAAGCATCGGCCCGTCAGAGCCCTTGGTGGAGTGATCCAGGAGGGGCTGGGGGGGCTGTTCAGGATCCGGAAACGCTCCGAACTCCAACGAGCCGATGGGTCCCTTGTCCCTCCCCAAGGGGGCGGGCGATTGGCGGAAGCGAGGCGATTTCTTGTTCGTGACGAATTGTTCGGTTCGCGGCGTTCCGGACACAGCGTTCGACGACCCGGTGGTCTTGACCCCGGGCAAGGCGACTGGCGTTTTCCGGGCGGTGGCTTAACCTTGCCGGGATGAGCGACGCCGCTGACTTGCCGTCCGTTCCCGGTCCGGTCTTCTTCGACCGGCGCGAACTCGACCTGATCCTGAGGGTCTATGGCCGGATGGTGGCGGCGGCCGAGTGGCGCGACTACGCCATGGTCGGCCACCGGGAGTTCGCCGAGTTCGCCGTCTTCCGCCGCTCGTGGGACGCCCCTCTTTACCGCATTGAAAAACGCCCCGCCCTGCGGCTCAAACAGGGCCAGTGGGCGGTCATCGGAGAGGGCGGTGTCGTGCTTCGCCGGGGCCGGGAGCTGGCCCAGGTGCTGCGCGTCTTCGACAGCCGCAGATTCAGGATCGTGGAATAGAAAAGGCCCCGGCATTTCTGCCGGAGCCTTTCTGCGTTCTGATGCTGCAACCCCTATTCGCGGTTGCCGCCCAGGAACATCAGCAGGAACTGGAACAGGTTCACGAAGTTGATGAACAGGCTCAAGGCTCCAAACCCTGTGGCCACGCCCATGGCGGCCTGGTCGCCGCCAAGGGAATAGTAGGTCATCTTCAGTCGCTGGGTATCGAAGGCGATCAGGCCCGAGAAGATCAGCACGCCGATGGCGCTGATGATCAGGGCCATCATGCTGGACTGCAGGAACATGTTGACCAGCATGGCGATGACCAGGCCGATCACGCCCATGATCAGGAAGCTGCCAAGACCGCTGAGGTCCTTCTTGGTCGTATAGCCGAACAGGCTCAGTCCACCGAAGGCGGCGGCGGTCACGAAGAAGGTCGAGGCGATGGATTCGTTCGTGTAGCGCAGGAACAGGATGCCCATCCCGGCGCCGATGGTGGCGACGACGGCCCAGTAGAGCAGGTTTACGCCGCCCGCCGTCGGGTTCTTCATGAAGAACATCGAGCCAAACAGCAGGACCAGCGGCGAGAACTGCACCACCATCCCCAGCATGGTCAGGCCGACACGACCGTCGGGGCCGGCGGCGAACAGCAGTTGCTGGACGGCCGGGACATTGCCCGTGACGTAGGCCAGGGCTCCGGCGACTACCAGGCCGAGGGCCAGCTTGTTGTAAACGCCCAGCATGAAGCTGCGCAGGCCCGCGTCCACCGACATGTCGGCCGAGGCGGGGATCGAATAGCCGTTTCTGAAATCGCTCATGGCGAGATCGGTCCTCCATTGGGCCGGGCGAACCCCGGCCTTTGGTCAATTATCGGGCGCGTTCGATCCTTCCGCAAGGAAAACCGGACTTGGGAACCGTGTTCCGAGCCGCTACCAACGGTCGCATGATCCGGCTCTTCACCGCCCTGTCTGTCCCTGATGACGTCGCCGAGGCGCTCGCATGCCGCCAGACCGGCCTGCCCGGAGCCGGCTGGCGGACCGCCGACCAGCTCCACATCACCCTCGCCTTCTATGGCGAGATCGACGAGCGTCGCGCCGACGACCTGTCGATCGAGCTGGAGCGGGCGGCGACGGGCGGCCCGTTCGAGATCCGCCTGTCCGGCGTCGGCGCCTTCGGTGACGGCCATCGGACCCACGCCATCTGGGCCGGGGTCGAGGCCAACGACCGGCTGTCGGTTCTCGCCGGCCGATGCCGCAGCGCCGCCGAACGGGCTGCCATCACGATCGAGCGCCGGGACTATCGCCCCCATCTGACCCTGGCCTATCTCAACGCCGCGGCGGACCCTGCCCGGGTCGGGGCCTGGATCGCCGACCACAATCTGCTGCAGTCCCCGCCGATCCGGGTGGACCGGTTCAGCCTGTATTCCAGCGTCCTGGGCCGGAGCGGCAGCCGTTATGACCTCGAGAGGGAGTACGTCCTGTGACCGGACCCGTGCTTGAAACCGAACGCCTGATCCTGCGCCCCATTGCCATGGAGGACTTCCCGCGCTGGGCAGAGATGATGGGTGACGCCGAAGCCGCGAGATTCCTCGGTGGGGTTCAGCCGGCGGCCGTGGCCTGGCGGGGGTTCATGACCATGGCCGGGGCCTGGAGCCTGACCGGCGTGTCAATGTTCTCGATCATCGGACGCGAGACCGGCCTGTGGCTGGGTCGGGCCGGGCCCTGGAGCCCGCCCGGATGGCCTGGCACCGAGGTCGGCTGGGCCCTGCATCCGGACGCCCAGGGCAAGGGCTATGGCGTGGAGGCGGCGACCGCGACCATCGACTATGCCTTCGATGTTCTGGGCTGGACCGAGGTCATCCATACCATCGCTCCGGACAATACCCCGTCGCAGCGACTGGCCGGGCGAATCGGCTCGCGCAATCTCGGCCCCACCCGCCTGCCTCCCCCCTTCAGTGAACTGCCCGTCGACAGCTGGGGCCAGAGCCGGGAGGACTGGCGGGCCCGGTCGCGCTGAAGCGATGACGCGCTGAGGACACACTGACGCTTTGACCGACCGACGCGTTCCGCTAGTCAGGAGCCAGGAAACGACGAGGATAGGCGATGCGGGTTCTGGTTCTGGGCGGCGACGGGTTCTGCGGCTGGCCGACGGCGCTGCATCTGTCGGCACGGGGGTGGGACGTCTGCATCGTCGACAACCTCAGCCGCCGCAACATCGACAACGAGCTCGAGGTCCAGTCCCTGACGCCGATCCGGACCATGGGCGAGCGGATCAACGCCTGGCAGGAGGTCAGCGGCCGGACCATCGAATTCGTCAACATGACCGTCGGCAAGGAGTTCGACCGGCTGGTCGCCCTGATCAACGACTGGAAGCCCGACAGCGTCGTCCATTTCGCCGAACAAAGGGCCGCGCCCTATTCGATGAAGTCGGCGCGGCACAAGCTCTATACGGTCGATAACAATCTCAACGCCACCAACCACCTGCTGGCGGCGATCGTGGAGAGCGGCCGGGACATCCACCTGGCCCACCTCGGTACCATGGGCGTCTATGGCTATACGACCGCCGGCCTGCGCATCCCCGAAGGTTATCTGAAGGTCACCGTCGACACCGACTTCGGCCCCGCCGAGCAGGAGATCCTGTTCCCGCCGAACCCGGGCTCGATCTATCACATGACCAAGACCCAGGACGCCCTGCTGTTCCAGTTCTACGCCAAGAACGACGGGGTCCGGATCACCGACCTTCACCAGGGTATCGTCTGGGGGGCCCAGACCGAGGAGACCCGCCGCGACGAGCGGTTGATCAACCGGTTCGACTATGACGGCGACTACGGCACCGTGCTGAACCGCTTCCTGATGCAGGCGGCGGTCGGCTATCCGCTGACCGTGCACGGCACCGGCGGCCAGACCCGGGCCTTCATCCACATCCAGGACACGGTTCGCTGCGTCGAGCTGGCGCTGAACAATCCGCCCAAGGTCGGCGACCGGGTCAAGATCCTCAACCAGATGACCGAGAGCCGCCGCGTGCGTGATCTGGCCGCCATGATCGCCGACATGACCGGGGCCGAGGTGCACAATGTGCCCAACCCGCGCCAGGAGGCCGACGAGAACGAGCTGGTGGTCGCCAATGACCAGTTCCGCGAACTGGGTCTGAAGCCGATTACCCTGGCCGAGGGGCTGATGCAGGATGTGACCGGGATCGCCCGCCGCTATGCGGATCGCGCCGACCTGTCGAAAGTGCCCTGTGTGTCGACCTGGAACGGCAAGCGGGCCGAGGCGATCAAGGCTCCGGCCACCGTCGCCGCGCCGCCCACCAAGCCGGTACAGGCGCGTTCGGCCTGATCCATGCCTGAACCCGCCGCCAATTCCGCCCTGTTGGTCTTCGGCGGCGGCTGGCTGGGTCGGGCGGCAGGACTCGAGGCCTTGGGCCGCGGCGGCCGCGCCGTCCTGACCAGTCGCGATGCGGACCGAAGGGCAGCCCTGTCCGCTGAAGGCCTGGGCGTGATTGACCCCGATGACGCCCCGGCCCTCGCCGATGCCGTGGCCGGGGCCTCCGCCATCCTGATCTGCGCCCCGCCAGTGGCGGAGGGCTGTCCCGGGCTCAAGGCCATGGCACCGGCCCTCGCGGCCGCGGACGCGCGGCCCGACTGGATCGGCTATGTCTCCTCGACGGCGGTCTATGGCGACCGCGCGGGCGGCTGGGCGCTGGAGGACAGCGAACTGAACGCCGCCTCCCTCGAGGGGGCCCGCCGGGTCCGTGCCGAGCGCGACTGGCTTGCCGCCGGTCAGGGCATGGGGCTGACCGTCCAGCTGTTCCGTCTGCCGGGCCTCTATGGTCCCGGTCGTTCGCCGCTGGACCGGTTGCGCGACGGTACGGCGCGGATCGTGCGCAAGCCCGGTCAGCTGTTCAACCGGGTCCATGTCGATGACGTTGTCTCGGGCCTGTTTGCCTCCATGGCACGGCCCAGGGGCGGCGCAGCCTACATCCTGTGTGATGATGAGCCGGCACCGGCGGATGTCGTCATGGAAGGGGCTGCCCGGCGTCTCGGCCTGCCCCTGCCGCCGGAGGTCGACCTCGACGATCCGTCGGTGTCCGACGCCATGCGGCGCTTCTACCGCGACTCCAAACGCCTCTCGAACGCGAAGGCCAAGGCGGAACTGGGCTGGCGGCCGAAGTATCCGACGTGGCGTGAGGGGCTGGAATCTCTCATCGCCCATGACGCGACATAGTCGACATCGACCCAAGACAATTCGGCAGTGATATCGTCGACATTCCGACGACGACATCCTCGAAAGGCACGACATCCGCGACAACGCGGCCCGTGCTCATGCAGCGAGCGACCGCGTCGCGAGCGTTGGCGCCCTGCTAAAAGGGCAGGATGTTCCGCTGCCGGCTGTAGGCCATGGTCCCGACATTGGCACCCAGCCGCAGGCCGACGCCGGTGCGGATCGGGGCCAGGATGATGCCGTCGGCACGCTGGTAGTTCACGCCCAGACCACCGACCAGATAGGCCGTGCCTTCCACGCCGGGATAGCGGCGATAGAGCATGTCGGGATGGTAAAGGCCGTAGACCAGGGTGAAGACCCGCGAGGCATTTCCGCCGACGTCCCAGCCGATTGAGATTCCCTGCCAGAAGACCTCCTGCGATGCCGACAGGTCCTTCATGTGCAAGGCACCGCGACCGTAGCGGGCTCCGAAGCCCGCGGCACCGGAAGCCTCCTCGCCGGCGATATAGGCCGTCGGCCGGTCGCCCTGTTCGGCAAAGATGCGCTCGATGGCGGCACCGATGGCCTCGGCGGCGATGCCCAGTTCGCGCGAGCCCGCAGCGACCAGTTCCTCGGCCGTATAGACCGGGGCCTGGCCGTCCGAGGCGATCGGATAGCCGGGATTGGACGACCCGCCCGCGGTCGCGCAGGCGGACAGGCCGGAGGCGCCGGCGGTGGCGGCGAGGCCCGACAGGATCAGTTGGCGGCGGTGCATGGTTCTGGCTCCGAATGCGGCGACGGCTCGCCCGGGACACACGGGCGCTGGTCCATACCGTCACTGTTCTTTGAGTCAGCCTTGCGGCGGCAAGGTTAACGGGACGTTGCCATCCCGCAGCGGATCCCGCTCAATGCTTGCTCGTCTGCGCCGTCAGCCAGTCCATCAGGGCCAGAAGCACGCCGGAGCCGACGAAGGTCAGGTGGATGATCACCAGCCACATCAACTGCGGTTCATCGAGGGGCGCCTTGGTCTCGCCGATCTCCATGAACCGTTTCAGCAGATGAATGCCGGAGATCGCCACGATCGAGGCGATCAGCTTCATCTTGAGGCCCGAGAAATCCACGGTCCCCATCCATGGCGGCCGGTCGACGGCATCGTCGATATCCAGTTTGGAGACGAAATTCTCGTAGCCCGAAAACAGGACGATCAGCAGCAGGTTTCCGGCGAGGGACAGGTCGATCAGGGTCAGTACGACCAGGATCACCTGTTCGCTCGTCATGGTGAAGGCCTGGGGCGCGTAATGGATCAGCTCGCGCAAGAAGACCGTGACCAGCATGGCCAGGGACACGATCAGCCCCAGGTACATCGGGGCCATCAGCCAGCGGGAGGCGAACAGGCCTCGCTCGAAACGGGTTTCGATCTTCGACTTGAGTCCCACGATCAACTCCTCAAGGTCGCGCCCAGCTTGCCGGCGGCACCAACGATACGGGCCGAGAGCGACTCGATCTCTGTCTCGGTCAGGGTCGCCTCGACCGGCTGGATCGCAACCTCCAGCGCCACCGACTTCATGCCCTCGGGCACGCCCGCACCGCGATAGACGTCGAACACCGACACCCCCGCGATCAGTGCCTTGTCGGCACCGGCGACGGCACGGACCAGATCGCCTGCGGCCCTGTCGTCCTCGACGAGGAAGGCGAAGTCGCGGGTCAGGGGCATAAGATTGGCCAGGTTTGCCGGTCCCCGTGCCTTGGACTTCGCGCCACGCGGCTCGGGCACGGCGTCCAGCACGATCTCGAAGGCCAGCATGGGCGCATCGGCGTCCAGCGCCTTCAGCACCCGGGGATGCAGGGCCCCGAACTCGACCATAATGGTCTTCGGGCCCAGCTGCAGGCGCGCCGAACGGCCCGGATGCCACCAGTCGCGGTTCTGCCCCTGGACCAGCTGCAACGAGGCCACAGGCGCACCCAGCGCCTCCAGCAAGGCCATCAGGTCGCCCTTGAGGCCGAACAGGGCGTCCTCCGGCGCGGTGCCCCAGTGTCGCGCGGCGCGCGGGGCGATCAGACCGGCGATGACCGTGCGCTGACCGTCCGGCCGGTCGTTCAGATAGATGGGGCCGATCTCGAACAGGGCGGCGTCGGCATGGCCGCGCGCAGCGTTGCGCGCCGCCGCCTGGATCAGATTGGGCAGGGCCGACGGCCGCATGCAATCCAGATCGGCGGCGATGGGGTTTTCGACCCGAAGGCTGTCGTCGCCGCCGCCGAACAGGGCCGCGGTCGATTGTTTGGTGAAGGACCAGGTCACCGCCTCGGCATAGCCCATGGCCGCCAGCGCGCGCCGGGCCAGCCTGACCCGCGCCTGACGCGGGCTCAGCACGCCCTTCGACGGCGCGCCCAGATCGGGCAGGGGGGTGGACGGCAGGGCACCGTAGCCCTCGATGCGGGCGACTTCCTCGACCAGATCAGCGGGCCCCTCGACGTCGCGGCGCCAGGACGGCGGCGTCACGGTCCACGATGTTCCGCGCACGATTTCGAACCCGAGCCGGGTCAGGATTTCGGCGATCCGGTCGTCGTCCAGTGCCAGCCCGGTCAGCGATGCCACCCGGGCCGGGTCGAAGGCGAAGGCCGCAGGATCGGCCGGGGCCTGGCCTGCCACCACCAGATCCGACGGCTCGCCGCCGCACAGGTCGAGGATCAGCCGGGTCGCCAGCTCCAGGCCGGGCGCGACGGAGGCAGGGTCGACGCCGCGGGCGAACCGGTACTGGGCATCGGAGTGCAGCGACAGCGTCCGGCCGGTCTGGGCCGTCAGGATCGGGTCGAACCAGGCGCATTCGATGAAGACATCCGTGGTCTCATCCGAACAACCGGTCGATACGCCGCCCATGACGCCGCCGAGGCCGATCGCCCGCTCGCCACCCTCGTCGGCGATCAGGCACATGGCCGGGTCGACACTGTAGGTCTTGCCGTCGAGCGCGATCAGCTGTTCCGGTTCGCCCGCCGCCGGTGCGACCTGGCCGGCGCGCACGACAATCTCGCTGCCGACCAGTCTGGCCGCATCATAGACATGCAGGGGCCGGCAGCGGTCATAGGCGACCAGGTTGGTCACATCGACCAGCCGGTTGATCGAGCGCAGGCCGATGGCCGTCAGACGACTCTGAAGCCACTCGGGCGAGGGGCCGTTCTTCACGCCCCGGATCAGCCGTCCGGCGAAGACCGGACACATCTCCGGCGCATCGATCCGCACGGTGATCGGCGAAGGGAAGGTTCCGGGAACCGGCTGGATTGAAGGGGTCTTCAACTGGCCCAGACTGGCCGCCGCCAGATCGCGCGCAATGCCCGCCACGCCCAGCCAGTCGGGCCGGTTCGGGGTGACTTCGAAATCGATGACGGGTTCGGCACCGAAGACGCCGGCGGCCGGGGTTCCCACGGCCAGGTCGTCTGCCAGTTCGAGGATTCCGTCGCTCTCGCCCGCCAGCTCCAGCTCAGAGGCGGAGCACAGCATGCCGTTCGAGACGACGCCCCGCACCGGCTTCTCGACCAGGGTCACGCCCAGTCCGGGAACGAAGGCACCGATCGGCGCATAGATGGTGGTCAGGCCTGCGCGTGCATTGGGCGCGCCGCAGACAATCTCCTTGGGCCCGTCCACCGTATCCACCTGGCAGACACGCAGACGGTCGGCATTGGGATGCGGCTCGGCCGAGACGATCCGCGCCACGGTGAAGGGTGCCAGGGCGGCGATCGGATCATGGACCTCCTCGACCTCCAGGCCGGCCATGGTCATGGCGTCGGCCACGGCCGCGACGTCGGCGTCCGTGTCGAGATGCTCCTTCAGCCAGGAGAGGGTGAATTTCACGCCGCGTCGCCCCCGGCCACTTCCATGGCGGCATTGCCGGCGACGATTCCCTTTTCCAGCTCGGCCAGCAGGACGTCGTCGCCGGTGAAGGCCACCTGGGCGAACCGGCAGCGCACGAAGCGGCAGTCCGCCATGCCGATCGCGCCGACGATCCTGTCGCCGAGCGGCTTGAGCAGCAGGTTCCGCGGATTGGCGGCCGCGCCCATGTTGCAGCCGTCGAAGGTCGTGCCGTTCATCACAGCCATCACCGCAGGGCCCTCGATGACGCAGTCGGTGAAGGTCTTGCCGGCGATCACCATCTCGCCGGCGTTCCAGTGGTTCACCGCCAGCACAGGAAGCCAGACGGCCTCCTTCTCGAAGCGGGTGCGCGCGACCATGGCGCGGCCGGCGGCCTCGGCGGGGGACATTTTCGCGGTTTCGTCGGTCATCGGATCAGCTCAGGCCAGAGGCGGAATTGGGGGCGGCGAAGGCGGAGAAGCCATAGTGGGCCAGCCACCGGGTGTCGGCGTCGAACATGGGGCGCAGGTCGGGAATGCCGTATTTCAGCATGGCCAGGCGATCCACGCCCATGCCGAAGGCAAAGCCCTGGAATTCGTCGGGGTCGATGCCGCAGTTCCGCAGCACGTTCGGATGCACCATGCCGCAGCCGAGGATTTCCATCCAGCTGTCGCCCTGGTTCAGCTTCAGCGTGCCGCCCGACCGGTCGCAGCGGATGTCCATCTCGGCCGAGGGCTCGGTGAAGGGGAAATGGTGCGGCCGGAAACGGGCGTCGACGCCGTCGACCTCGAAGAAGCGGGCGACGAAGGTCTCCAGCGTCCACTTCAGGTGTCCCATGTGGATGTCGCGGTCGATGACCAGCCCCTCGACCTGATGGAACATCGGCGTGTGGGTGGCGTCCGAGTCCTTCCGGAAGGTCCGGCCCGGCGCGATGATCCGGATCGGCGGCGTCTGGGTCATCATGGTCCGCACCTGCACCGGGCTGGTGTGGGTGCGCAGCACCTTGCGCTCGCCCGTCTCCGGGTCGGGGCGCAGGAAGAAGGTGTCGTGCATCTCCCGCGCCGGGTGTTTGGGCGGGAAATTCAGCGCCGTGAAATTGTGGAAATCGTCCTCGATGTCCGGGCCTTCGGCGACGGCGAAGCCCATGTCGGCGAAGACGGCAATCATCTCGTCCATCACCTGCATCGTCGGATGGACCGAACCGGCGCGGCGCGGCCGTGAGGGCAGGGTCAGGTCGATGTGCTCGGCCTTCAGCCGGGCGTCCAGTTCGGCGCCTTCCAGCTCGGCCTTGCGGGCGGCCAGGGCTGCCGAAACCCGGTCGCGCAGGCCGTTGATCACCGGTCCCTGTTCGCGCCGCTCATCCGGGCTCAGCGCCCCCATTCCCTTGAGCAGGCCGGAGATGGAGCCGGACTTGCCGAGGGCCGCGACACGCAGTTCCTCGACCGCCGCCGCAGTCCGGGCGTCGCCGATGGCGTTGATCAGGTCGAGTTCGAGTTGGGCGAGATCGGTCATTGTGCAGTCGTCTAGCGGTTGGGGCGCAAAGCAAAAAGCCCCCCGGCGTGGGCCGGAGGGCTTTTGCGTCTTCCGTTGCCGGAAAATCAGGCCTTCAGCGCCTCGCGGACCTTGTCGGCCACGGCCTTGAAGGCGACTTCGTCAGCGGCCATCGCGGCCAGGACCTTGCGGTCCAGCTCGATGCCGGCCTCGCCGAGGCCGTGAATGAACTGCGAATAGGTGAAGCCTTCCAGACGCGCGGCGGCGTTGATGCGCTGGATCCACAGGGCGCGGAACGAGCGCTTCTTGTTGCGGCGGTCGCGGTAGGCGTACTGGCCGGCACGATCGACGGCGGCCTTGGCGGTACGGATGGTGTTCTTGCGGCGGCCGTAGAAACCCTTGGCCTGCTTGAGAACCTTCTTGTGTCTGGCGTGGGAAACTACGCCGCGTTTGACGCGAGCCATGTCGCTATCCTTTCAAATTCTAAGGGAAAATCAGATCGTTACTGCGCGCGCCGATCAGGCGTACGGCATGTAGGATTTGATCTTCTTGGCGTCGGCGTCGGCCATGACCGAGGTGCCGCGGTTCTGGCGGATGTATTTGCTGTTGTGGCTGATCAAGCGGTGCCGCTTGCCTGCCACCCCGGCCTTGACCTTGCCAGTCGCCGTGAATTTGAAGCGCTTCTTGGCGCCCGACTTTGTCTTCAGTTTGGGCATTTTCACTCTCTTTTTGAGTGGGTTACCGGTTCTTTCGGCCCTTGGAGCCGTCGGATTGGAAACCCTGATGAGAACCGCCCAGGCATGCCTGTTAGCCCGGCGGTTCGGTACGCGAAGGCGCGGCTTCTAGGCCAGCCGGCGCGGGAAAGCAAGGCTCGGTCTATGGCGCGACGGCCGGGACGGCAGCCGCCAGCCGCTTCCGGAACGCCCGTCCGGCATTGATGGCCATCACCGCGGCCGGAATGGTCAGGGCGGCGCCGATGATCAGGGGCCAGTCGTGGCCGATCTGCGAGAAGATGGCCCCGGCGATGATCGGACCAAAGATCCGTGCGATTGAGCTGGAGGCCATGTTCAGCCCCAGCATGGCACCCTGGCGATCCGGATCGACCGACCGTGAGATCAGGGCCGAGAGATTGGGCATGGTCATCGCCATGCCCGAGGCGCCCACCGCCATGATGGCGGGCACCATCCAGTCCGCATCGGGCCACAGACGGCTTGCGAAGACCTGGGCCATCAGGCTGGTGCCGAAGGTCAGGCAGCCGAACGCCAGCACGCGGGACTCACCGAACCGGCGCGCCAGCCGGCCGGCCAGAAAGCCCTGACAGGCCACCGAGACGATCCCGACGACCATGAAACACAGGCCGACCTCGCGCGCCGTCCAGCCGTAGCGGGCCTCGGTCCAGAAGCCGAAGGTCGATTCCCAGCCGGAAAACCCGGCCATATAGATCAAGGTGACCAGCAGGACCCGCGACACCACCGGATTGGCCACCGCGTCCCGCACCCCGCCGAGGAAGGCCGGGCGTGGCGCAGCGGGGTCCGCCCTGACGCGGCTTTCCTTCAGCAGGACGGCGACCCCGATGGCGGCCAGCAGGCACAGGCCGGAGGCGGTGAAGATCGGCAGCTGATAGCCCAGCTTTCCGAGCTCCGGATGGGTCAGCAGGCCGCCGATGGCCGGGCCGAAGATGAAGCCGAGGCCGAAGGCGGCGCCGATCAGTCCCATCCGGCCGGCGCGCAGCTCGGGCGGGGTGACGTCCGCGACATAGCCCTGGGCCGTCGAGACATTGCCCGCGCCAAAGCCGGTGAACAGCCGCACCGCGATCGCCAGCCAGATATTGGGCACGAAGGCGAGCGCCAGATAGCCGGCGGCATTGGCCAGGATGGTGATCAGCAGCACCGGCTTGCGCCCGATCCGGTCCGACAGCCGGCCCCAGAAGGGCTCGGCGACGAACTGGCCCAGCGAATAGGCCGAGAACATGATCGCCACCTGCCAAGGAGGGGCATCCAGGGTCTTGCCATAGAAGGGCAGCAGCGGGATGACGATGCCGAAGCCGACCAGATTGATGAACACCACCCCGAACAGGACGAACAGCGCTGATCGCGAAGGGGGCGGGGGCAGGGCGGCTGACGTCACAGGGCGGTACTCGGGCGGGAGGCGACCCCTCTGTCATCCAGATCGCGCAGGCGCGCAAGGCGAAGCTGGAAAACGAAAACGCCCCGGCCGTTTCCGGTCGGGGCGTCCCATGGTCTGCAAGGCGCGGCGGCTATTTCGGGGCCAGGATCATGATCATCTGGCGGCCTTCCATACGCGGGGCGTATTCGACCTTGGCGATATCCTCGAAATCGGCCTGGACCTTGTTGAGCAGTTTCATGCCCAGTTCCGGGTGCGCCATCTCGCGGCCGCGGAAGCGCAGGGTCACCTTGACCTTGTCACCCTCGTCGAAGAAGCGGTGCATGGCCTTGGCCTTCACCTCATAGTCGTGGGTGTCGATATTGGGGCGGAGCTTGATCTCTTTCAGCTCGACGACCTTCTGACGCTTGCGCGCCTCGGCCTTCTTCTTCTGCTCCTGGAAGCGGAATTTGCCGTAGTCGAGAATTTTGCAGACCGGCGGCTCGGACGTGGAGACGATCTGAACCAGATCCATGCCGGCCTCTTCGGCGGCTTCCAGCGCGGCTGACGTCGGCATGACGCCCTGTTTCTCGCCGTTCTGATCGATGAGCAGAACGCGCGGTGCGCGGATATCGTGGTTCATGGGCGGCCCGTCCTTGACGGGCGGCTGGTTCATCGGACGGCGAATGAGCGTCGGTTCCTTGTGTGGATGAGGCGGCGGAGTTCTGACGAGGATGAGCGCGCGACGGATCGCGGCCTGTCCCCAACAGGGCCTATATGACCGCGAAAGCCCCCGTCTTCAAGGTTTGAGCGGCGCACGGTCGCTGATCCAGGTGTCGTGCAGGTCAAGGACGGCCTCAAAGACACGGTCGACCGTCAGCGCCTCGATGGGCGCGAACTCGCCGCGGGTCTCATTGGAGGCGGCGATGAGGGTCCGCGGACCCCAGGGCCCGTACAGCCACCACTGTGTCGGACCGAACAGGCCCAGCGTCGGCCGGCCCAGGGCGGCGGCGACATGCATCAGGCCGGAATCATTGCCGACGAACAGGTCTGCGGCGTCGATCGCTGCGGCCGAGGCCAGGATGTCGCCCTTGCCGACGAAGTCGATTCCGCGCGGCCCGGCGGCCTCCAGTGCCGGGGTCGCGGGCGGCCGGTCGCCGGGGCCACCGACGGCCATGAAGCGCCAGCCGTCGAACCGGGGTTCCGCCTTCAGCCTCTCGACCAGTTCGCCCCAGCGCTCGGCCGGCCAGCTCTTGCCGGGCTGGTGGGCGATCGGGGCCAGGGCGATGATCGGGCCAGGGCCGCTCCCGCCGGCCAGTTGCGGATCGAGCACCGCCTGCCGGTCAGCGACGGCCCGGGCGTCGAGGAAGATTTCAGGATCCAGCGGGGCCGGCGCGCCCATCATCCTCGAAACCATCTCGACCTTGCGCAGGCCGGTTTCCCAGCCGCGATTGTAGACCACGCGCCGCCTTGCCGGGATCAGCCAGCTCAGGGCCGAGCCACGGATGTCAATGACCAGGTCCCAGCGCGTGCCGACCACCTGACGCCACAGATCGAACCAGTGTCCGGCCAGCTTTTTCTTGTCGAGGATGATGACCCGCTCGACCTGTGGCGCGGACCGGAAGAAGGGGGCCGGCGGCCGACCGCAGGCCACCGTGATCCGGGCACCCGGCACCTGCCGCGCGATTTCGCGGATCACGCCGGAGGATATGACGCAGTCGCCGATGCGGTTAGAGGTGACGAACAGGACGTTCCTGGCGGTCTTGGTATCGGTCACGCGGTTTTGGCCTTCGCTTCGCTTTCCCGGGTTCGCTATCAGTCCGCGACGACTTTCGCGAGAGGAGCCGCGATTGGATGACATCCAGCATCTGATCTGCCGGGGTGGTGAAACCCTGGCGTATCGCCGGGTCGAGGGCGACGGTCCGACCGTGGTCTGGATCGGCGGCTTCCGCTCGGACATGGAGGGAACCAAGGCCCTGGCCCTGGATGCTGCAGCGCGTGAACGCGGCTGGGACTATGTCCGTTATGACCATTTCGCGCACGGCCGGTCGTCGGGCGACTGGCGCAAGGCCACGATCGGACGCTGGCGAGAGGATGCGATCCAGATGATCGACAGCCTCAAGGGGCCGGTGGTTCTGGTCGGCTCTTCCATGGGCGGCTGGGTCGCCCTGCTGGCGGCGCTGGCGCGGCCGGGGCGGATGGCCGGACTGGTGCTGGTCAACCCGGCCCAGGACTTTACCGAGCGACTGATGTGGCCCGGTCTGGCCGACCATGAGCGTCACGCCATCCTGCGCGACGGTGAGGTCCGGATCGTCGAGGCGGGTCACGGCGAGTATGTCCTGACCCGTGGCCTGTTCGAGGACGGCCGTGACTGGCTTCTGCTGGATGCCCCCCTGCCCATCGCAGCGCCGGTCCATATTCTTCAGGGCAGGGCCGATGATGTGGTGCCCTGGAGTCATGCCACGGCCCTTGTCGAACGGCTGACGGGTGGAGACGTCCGGCTGGACCTGATCGAGGGCGGCGACCACCGCCTGTCGACTCCCGATGATCTCGCGCTTCTGATCCGGGCGGTTGATCGAATGCGGCTTCAGGGGTTTAGATAGGGAACCCATCGCAAGGAGACCCTGCCATGCGTCCTCTGAACCTCGCCGTACCCGCCATCCTTCTGCTCGTTCTCTCAGCCTGCGCCTCGACCGCGGGATCGGGGACCTATGTCGATGAGCTGCGCGAGCTGTCCGACAGCTGCGAAGCCCGCGGCGGCATCCTGGTCCCCAATGGCCAGCAGAGCGGCCGGCCCCAGACCGACAATGTCTGTCGTATCACCGGCGGTGCCTCGCGCCTGACCAGCGGCGGCTGACCTACAGCAGCGCGGCTATGGCCGCGCGCGCCGCATCACCCAGGTCCGGCCGCTTCAGGGCCAGGGCCACATTGGCCCGCAGCAGACCGATCTTGTCGCCGCAGTCGTGGGTCACGCCCTCGTATTCCACCGCCGTGAAGGTCTGGTCCTGCATCAGCCGCGCCATGCCGTCGGTCAGCTGGATTTCACCGCCCGCGCCGCGCGGCTGGTTCTCCAGGATGCCGAAGATTTCCGGCTGCAGGATATAGCGGCCCGAGATCGAAAGGTTCGACGGTGCCTCGCCCTGCGGCGGCTTTTCGACCATCCCCCGCATGCGGATATGGCGGCCTTCCCGGTTCACCGGATCGACGATGCCGTATTTGTGGGTCTCGCTTTCCGGCACGGCCTCGACGCCGATCACATTGCCGCCCACCCGGGCATAGACATCGGCCAGCTGTTTCAGGGCACCCGGCTGGGAATCCACGATCACATCGGGCAGCAGGACGGCGAACGGCTCGTCGCCGATAATGTCACGGGCGCACCAGACGGCGTGGCCGAGGCCGAGGGGCTGCATCTGCCGGGTGAAGCTCATCTCGCCGGCGCTGGCCAGTTCGGCGTTCATCATCTCGAGGATATCGGTCTTGCCCTTGGCCAGCAGCTGGGCTTCCAGCTCGATCTGGTGATCGAAATAGTCCTCGATGGCCCCCTTGGAGCGGCCGGTGACGAAGACGATATGCTCGATCCCGGCCTCGCGGGCTTCCTCGACGATATAGCTGAGGATCGGCCGGTCGACGACGTTCAGCAGCTCCTTGGGCGTGGTCTTGGTGCCGGGCAGGACGCGTGTGCCCAGACCGGCCACGGGCAGGACGGCCTTGCGGAGGCGGCGGGTGGAAGCGGTCATTCGATATCCTGAACAGCGAGGGGAGGCAGCGTAACGCATCCGGGCACGGATGCGATCACTCCACCGTCACCGACTTGGCCAGATTGCGCGGCTGGTCGACGTCCGTGCCCTTCTGCACCGCCGTGAAATAGGCGAGCAGCTGTACCGGTATGGCGTAGATCAGCGGTGCGATCAGCGAGTGGCACTCGGGCGCGTCCACCCGGCGGATGCCGGCGCCGTGCGGATCGGGGGCGGACTTCGGTGCGATCATGATCACCGGTCCCCCGCGCGCGGCCACTTCCTGCAGGTTGGAGGCGGTCTTTTCAAACACCTCGTCCAGCGGGGCCAGGGCGACGATCGGGGTGAATTCATCGACCAGGGCGATCGGCCCGTGCTTCAGCTCGCCGGCGGCATAGCCCTCGGCGTGGATATAGCTGATCTCCTTGAGCTTCAGCGCCCCCTCCATGGCCAGGGGGAACATCGCCCCCCGACCGAGGAACAGGACGTCGGTCGCCTTGGCGATGTCCTGGGCGACGGCCTTGAGGTCGTCCTCCATCCGCATGGCCTCGGCGATCAGGCGCGGGGCCTCGAACAGGGCCTTGACCAGTTCGGCTTCCCGCGCGGCGTCGATCACCCCGCGCTGCACGCCGGCAGCCACGGCCAGGGCCAGCAGGGCGGCGACCTGGGCCGTAAAGGCCTTGGTCGAGGCGACCCCGATTTCCGGCCCGGCATGGGTCGGCCACAGGGTCTCGGCCTCGCGCGCCATGGACGAGGAATGGACATTGACCAGGGCGGCGGTGCGCAGCCCTTTCGTCTTGCACCACGACAGGCTGGCCAGGGTGTCGGCGGTCTCGCCCGACTGGCTGACCGCGACGGCCAGGGTGCCCGGCGTCAGGGCGGGCTGGCGATAGCGGAACTCGGACGCGATCTCGACGTCGCAGGGCAGGTTGGCCAGCTTCTCGAAGGCATAGCGCCCGATCTGTCCGGCATAGAAGGCCGTCCCGCAGGCGATGATCTGCAGCCGGTCTATGGCGGCGAAATCGGCGGAATCCGTCTTGGCCTTGCCGTTCACGAAGTCGAGGTAATGGGACAATGTGTGCTGGACGCTGTCCGGCTGTTCATGGATCTCCTTCTCCATGAAGTGGCGGTACTCGCCCTTCTCGACCAGGGCGGACGAGGCCGAGACCTGGACGACCGGACGTTCGACGGCGTGGCCATCGACATCGAACATCCGCGCGCCGTTGCGGTCGATCCCGACATAGTCGCCCTCTTCCAGATAGGAGATCTTCTGGGTGAAGGGGCCGACGGCCAGGGCGTCCGAGCCGAGATACATCTCGCCCTCTCCCCAACCGACCACCAGCGGGCTGCCGCGGCGGGCCCCCAGGATCAGGCCGTCCTCGCCCTCGATCAGCACCGCCAGGGCATAGGCCCCGGTCAGCCGGTCCAGCACGTTCTTGAAGGCGACCATGGGGTCATTGGCCGTTTCCAGGGCCCGATCCAGCGCATGGGCCACGACCTCGGTGTCGGTCTGGCTTTCGAATATGTGACCCTCGGCCGTCAGCTCGGCCTTCAGCTCGGCGAAATTCTCGATGATGCCGTTATGGACCAGCACGACCCGGCCCGCCTTGTGCGGATGGGCATTGGCGGTGGTCGGAGCCCCGTGGGTGGCCCAGCGCGTGTGACCGATGCCGATGGTCGATGACAGGGGCTCGGCCAGCAGTACGGCTTCCAGTTCACGGATCTTGCCCTTGGCCCGGCGACGTTCGATGCGCCCGTCGACCAGGGCGGCGACACCGGCGGAATCATAGCCCCGGTATTCCAGCCGCTTCAGGCTGTCGATCAGGCGGGGAACCGCCGGGCCTGTCCCGGTCACGCCGATGATGCCGCACATGGATTGGACCTTCAAAAAATCTGGATTCCCGCGCTTTGCGCGCGGGCGGGTAACGGTCTAAGCGGACCCTGGATGTCAGGCGCCGGTTTAGGCGACGGGCGGCCGGGATTGCACCTAAAAAGCGGTTTCGCAAGATTTCTGCGCCGCGCCACGCAAGGAAGACGACGCTTGGGCGAGAGACGCTATTTCGGTACCGACGGCATTCGTGGCCGGGCCAATACCCATCCGATGACGCCGGAAGTGGCCCTGCGGGTCGGTCTTGCGGCCGGCCGCCTGTTCATGTCCGCCGACAACCGCCGCCATCTTGCGGTGATCGGCAAGGACACCCGCCTGTCCGGCTATATGATCGAGCCGGCGCTGGTTGCGGGCTTTACCTCGGCGGGTATGGACGTGCGCACCTTCGGTCCCCTGCCGACCCCGGGCGTGGCCATGATGACCCGGTCGATGCGCGCCGACATCGGGGTGATGATCTCGGCCTCGCACAACTCCTTCCTCGACAACGGCATCAAACTGTTTGGCCCCGACGGTTACAAGCTTTCGGACGCCGTCGAGTTGAAGATCGAATCGATGATGGATCAGGCGCTTGATGCCGATCTGGCGCCGCCCGACGCGCTGGGCCGGGTCAAGCGCATCGACGATTCCCAGGCCCGCTATGTCGAGATCGCCAAGGCCAGCTTCCCCAAGGGGCTCAGCCTCCAGGGGCTGCGCGTGGCAATCGACTGCGCCAACGGCGCGGGATACCGGGTCGCCCCGACCACCCTCTATGAGCTGGGGGCCGAGGTCTGCGCCGTGGGCGTCGAGCCCAACGGCCTGAATATCAACGCCGACTGCGGCTCGACCCATCCCGAGACCCTGGCCGAGGCGGTCAAACGCTACCGCGCCGACATCGGTATCGCCCTCGATGGCGACGCCGACCGGGTCATCATCTGTGACGAGAGGGGCCAGGTCGTCGACGGCGATCAGATCATGGCCCTGGTCGCCCTGGACTGGGCCAAACGTGGCATGCTGAAGGGCGGCGGCGTCGTCGCCACCGTCATGTCCAACCTCGGGCTCGAGCGGCTGTTGAACAGCCATGACCTGTCGCTGGAGCGGACCAAGGTCGGCGACCGCTACGTCATGGAACGGATGCGCGAAGGCGGCTTCAACCTCGGCGGCGAACAGTCCGGCCACATCATCCTGCATGACCACGCCACCACCGGCGACGGTCTGATGTCGGCCCTGCAGGTGCTGGCCGTGCTCGTCGAGAGCGGCAAGCCGATGAGCGAACTGGCCCGCCAGTTCGAAACCGTGCCGCAGAAGCTGGAAAATGTCCGCTACACCTCCGGCAAGCCGCTGGAGACCGCCGGGGTCAAGGCCGCCATCGCCGACGCCGAGGCCCGGCTCGCGGGCGTCGGCCGGCTGCTGGTGCGCCCGTCGGGCACGGAAAAGCTGATCCGCGTCATGGCCGAGGGCGACGATGCGAAGCTGGTGAAGTCGGTGGTCGCGGATGTGGCTGCGGCGGTGAAGGCGGCGGGGTAGGGACGCCCGCCTACCTTGCTGGCTCCGGACCGAAGCGGTTTGGCCCCGTCGTTCCCCGGAGAGCCAGAAAGACGATCAGGCTCACCAGCGCGACCATGTAGAGCAGGTTGTTGAAGAAGAGCAGGAAGAACAGGCTCAGGTCCGGCTCTCCCGAAGCCGTCATCTGCGTCATCATGGCAGGAAAGGCCGTCAGGCCGAAGAGCAGGAACGGCAAGGGCATCAGACCCCAGTAGGCCCGACGACCACTGTCATGGAGGCGACGCGACACGGCGGCGGCAAGCAGGCCCACGCACGCCAGAACCATCGATGCGAGGGTCGCGAAGAAGGGCCCCAAATTCAGTTCGGGCGCATCGGGATGACTGGCGTCAATCGAGATGGAATAGCTGCCCGGCGATGAATGGACTGTCGCCGCCTCCGGATGCGCCGCCGCGAACGTCTGCATCCCGGCGAACATCTCGTTCATCACCACTGACATGAGGATGCCGAAGCTGATGAACACCAGCGCGAAGACCACACCCGCATAGGGCCAGAACTCCCCGCGGCTATCGCGGCCCGAGAACCGGGCAATGTTCCGGAATCCTCGCACGATCGGATTGGCCATCATCACCTCCCTACGCCAAACGTCAGACTAGCCCCGGCGTGATTCCCATTCCAGTCGAGTGAACTCAGCGATGGAACCCGCCGCCGGACCAGCGCAGTCTGCCGTAATGATTCCCGCCCGCCGTCCCGGCATTCTCGCCCTGATCCCCGCCCTGATTCCCGGCCTGATCGCCTGTGTCGCGGTCGCCCTGGTGGCGGTGGCTGTCCAGGCGCTGGAGGTCCGGCTGTTCGGGCGGGGGTGGATCGACGCCATCGTATTGTCCATCCTGATCGGCGCCGCGATCCGCAGTGTCTGGACGCCCCCGGCCGCGATCCTTCCCGGTATCGAGTTCAGCGCCCGCAGCCTGCTGGAGATGGCTGTGGTGCTGCTCGGTGCCTCGGTCAGCGCCGCGACCGTGATCGCCATCGGCCCCGGCCTGCTGGCGGGCACGGCGGTGGTCGTCGTCCTCGCCCTGGCCGTCAGCTACGGCATCGGCCGTCTGCTTCGGCTGCCGCACCGGATGGCGGTCCTGATCGCCTGCGGAAACGCCATCTGCGGCAACTCCGCCATCGCCGCCGTCGCC
The DNA here is from genome assembly GCF_027487935.1 of Brevundimonas sp. Lineage (GTDB taxonomy): Bacteria > Pseudomonadota > Alphaproteobacteria > Caulobacterales > Caulobacteraceae > Brevundimonas. Next base: position 39,883 of record NZ_JAIYCP010000021.1, on the reverse strand, counting down.
CCGGTGATCGATGCGGACGCCGAAGACGTCTCGGCGGCCATTGCCTTTACGGCGGTCCTCGGGATTGCGGTGGTGCTTCTTTTGCCGCTGCTCGGCCAGGCGCTGCAGATGACCGACGTCCGCTACGGCGTGCTCGCCGGCCTGACCGTCTATGCGGTGCCCCAGGTGGTGGCCGCCACCCTGCCCGTGGGCGCTGTGGCCAACCAGGCCGGCACCCTGATCAAGCTGGTAAGGGTGCTGATGCTGGGGCCGGTCTGCCTGTGTCTGGCGATCGTCACCGGCCTTCGCCGCCGTGGCCGCGACAGCCGCCTGGAACGGACGTCGCCGGTGCGTGGCCTGGCCATCCGGCAGCTGGTCCCATGGTTCATCATCGGCTTCCTGCTGTTGATGGCCGCCCGGTCGATGAACCTGATACCCCCCGAACTTCTGCCCGCCCTGGCCGACTCGGCCAAGGTTCTGACCATCCTGTCGATGGCCGCCCTCGGGCTCAGCACCGATGCACGGGCTGTGGCCCGGTCCGGCGTCCGCATCGCCTCGGTGGTGATCCTGTCCCTGCTGGCGCTGCTGGGTCTGGCGCTCGGCCTGATCTATCTGCTGTCGCTGGCCTGAAGATCCGACAGGCGGTCGGCCAGCCCCTCGATCCGTTGCCGTATATCCGGCACGGCGATGGTTTCCCAGAAGGCCGCCCGTGCCGGGGGGCCCAACACGAACAGGCGCGGGTCGGACTGGCCGTCGGCGCCCCGCACCCGCCCGTCCTGATCGAGGTCCAGACCCAGCCGCAGCGGATCCAGCCGCGCCCGACCGGCGGCGATCAGGGGTCCGAACAGGGGGTCGGCCGCCGTGTCGTGGGCCGGGCCCGAACAGTCGATCAGCCAGCCTCCGCACAAGGGTGGCTGTTCCCCGCCCTGCCGGGGAGTCCAGTCCATTGCTACGCCCTTGGCCGTTGCCTCGATCCGGCGGACCCGGCCGGCGACGATCCGCAACCGGCCGTCAGCCTCCAGTGCGGCCAGGGCCGCCGCAACCGGAGCGGCGATCCGGTGACGGTGCACATCCCACCAGGGTCGCAGATGGCGCAGCCAGCGCGCGCGCGTTGCCGTATCGGCCCCGGCCCAGAGGTCATGGGTGATCGGCCGAAGCCCCTCCATCACCCCGCGCCAGTCACCGTCCCGCGCCAGTCGCCGGGCCTCGGCCAGCCGCTGCGACGCGGCACCCGCGGTCAGGGCACCGGTCGGGGGCAGGGGCGCATCCGCCGTCACCCCATGCGCCCGGGGCTTGAGCCCGTGTCGTGACAGGGCCGTCGCCCGTCCGGTCCAGCCCTTCGCCGCCAGCCACAGGACCATGTCGACCATGGTCAGGCCCGCACCGATCAGGACGACGTCATCCTGCACCCCGATGGGCTCCAGTGCCCCCGCTGCCCAGGGGTTGCTGATGATGCGCGCGCCGGAACCGGCGGCGCGCGGGACCGGGTTGCCCGTAGCCAGAACCACCGCCCCGGTCTCGACCGTCCGGCTGTCCGCCAGGCGAACCCGCGTGCCGTCGATCCCGGCGGCCTCGCCGGTCACGCGCGCGATCCGACCGGGGTGCGCGGCCTCGGCCGCCGCCAGCCGGTCCTGCACATAGAGGCCATACAGCCGGCGGGGCGCAAAGCCCTCGGGGTCGGCGTGGCTTGGATGGTGGGCTTCGAGCCAGCGCACGAAATCGTCCGCGCGTCCATGCACCGCGCCCATGCGGCCCGAACGGACGTTGAGCAGATTACCGTCGAATGGCGTGGCATAGGCCAATCCCGGCCCGAAGGTCCCGGTCCGCTCGATCAGGCTGGAGGCGACACCCCGTTCCGCCAGCCTTGCGGCCAGCATGGCACCGGAAAACCCGCCGCCCACGATCGCCACTCGCTTGCCGTCGTTGGACACACTCCGTCTCCGGTCAGGCTCAGAGTTCCTGATTATAGGCCCCGATCTCGGTGTATTTCGCCAGCCTCGGCTTCACCTCATCACGGAACAGTGCGCGCATGTCCGCCTCCGAACGCATGCTCTCGACCACCACCACCAGCTCAGGCTTGTTGGAGGAGGCCCGGACCAGCACCCAGGATCCGTCCTCCAGATGCACCCGGACGCCGTTGACGGTGATGGTCTCGACGATCTTGCGGCCCAGGATCGAGCCGCCGGCGTCGGCCAGGGCCTGATACTCTGCCACGATCCGCTCCAGAACCCCGTACTTCAGTTCGTCGTCGCAATGCGGCGACATGGTCATGGAGGTCCAGGCGTCCGGCAGGGCCGCCTTCAGCTGCGACAGCTTTTTCCCGGGATTGCGGTCCAGCATGGCCAATATGGCCCCGGCGGCGACGATGCCGTCGTCATAGCCCCGGCCCAGCGGCGCATTGAAGAAGAAATGCCCCGACTTCTCGAACCCGGCGAGCGCCCCCAGTTCAGCGGTCTTTCGCTTGATATAGCTGTGGCCGGTCTTCCAGTAGACGACCTCGGCCCCGTTCGATTTCAGCACCGCGTCGGTCTTGTACAGGCCGGTCGACTTCACATCGACGACGAAGGTGGCGTTGGCGTGCAGGGCCGACAGGTCCCGACCCAGCATCAGGCCGATCTTGTCGGCATAGATCTCCTCGCCCGTGTCATCCACCACGCCACAGCGGTCGCCGTCGCCGTCAAAGCCCAGCGCCAGCTCGGCCCCGGTCTCGCGCACCCGGGCCGCCATCTGCATCAACATTGCGTGATCTTCCGGGTTCGGATTGTATTTGGGGAAGGTCCAGTCGAGGTCTGTGTCCATCTCGATAACCTCGGCCCCCATCCGGCGCAGGGCCTCCGGAGCAAAGGCCCCGGCCGTGCCGTTGCCGCAGGCGGCCACCACCTTGATCGGCCGGCTCAGCTTCACCCCGGCGGTGATCTCCTCGAGGTAGCGTTCACGGAAGTCCTCGACCCGGGTCAGGGCACCGCCCGGCCGGGCCACGCCCTCGCCGTTCAGGACGATGTCCTTCAGCCGCCCGATCTCGTCGGGGCCGAAGGTCAGGGGCGGATGGGCCCCCATCTTCACCCCGGTCCAGCCGTTCTCATTGTGGCTGGCGGTGACCATGGCCACGCAGGGTGCGTCGAGGGCGAACTGGGCGAAATAGGCCGTCGGCGAGAGGGCCAGGCCGATGTCCAGCACCTCCATCCCGCCTTCCAGCAGACCGAGGGTCAGCGCCTGTTTCACGCTCAGCGAATAGGCGCGGAAGTCATGGCCGACCACGATCCGGGGCCGCTGGCCGATCTCATGCACATAGGTCGCCAGCCCCAGACCGAGGGCCTGGATGCCCAGCAGGTTGATCTCCTTTTCCAGGATCCAGCGCGCGTCATACTCCCGGAACCCCGTGGCCTTGACCAGCGGTGTCGTCTCATACGCGACCGTGTTGGGACGCAGGTCAGAGCGGGGCTTTTGCATTGGGAACCTTGGGGGAGGGGCCGGGTTTCAGCTTGGCTATAGGGCACAGGGGGTCACACGGACAACAACGCGCTGTGTCCGGCAAGGCTGCGAGGCCGGACCGCCAGACCCCTGTCTTGACCCACGGCGCCGCCGGTCCTACCCCCCGGACAGTCCGTCCGGAGATTTCAATGCCCCGCCTGATCCTGCTGCGCCACGGCCAGAGCCAATGGAATCTCGACAACCGCTTTACCGGCTGGGTTGACGTCGACCTCACCGCTGAGGGCGAGGCCCAGGCCCGGCGCGCCGGCGAACAGATCGCCGCGGCAGGCTTCCGGCCTTCGGTCATGTTCACCTCGGTGCTGAAGCGGGCGACGCGCACGGGGGCCCTGGCCCTCGACTCGGCCGGTCTCAAGGATGTTCCGGTCATCCACGACTGGCGCCTGAACGAGCGCCACTACGGCGGTCTGACGGGCCTGAACAAGGCCGAGACGACGGCGACGCATGGCGAGGCCCAGGTCCTGATCTGGCGCCGCAGCTACGATATTCCGCCCCCGCCGCTGGCACCGGGCGGCGAGTGGGATTTCGCCGGCGACCCGCGCTATGCCGGGCAGGCCATACCGGACACCGAAAGCCTCAAGACCACGCTCGACCGCGTCCTGCCCTACTGGGACGAGGCGATCGTCCCGCGGCTCAAGGCCGGCGAGGATGTGCTGATCGCCGCACACGGCAACTCCCTGCGCGCTATCGTCAAACATCTGTTCGCCGTTCCGGACGACCGGATCGTCGCGGTCGAAATTCCCACCGGAAACCCGCTGGAGATCGATCTTGACGCTGCGCTCCGGCCTGTCGCAGCCCGCTATCTGGACGCGGCGCGAGCAACCGAGCTCCCGTCGATCGGAGCCCGGGCATGATGACGCCGCAGCAGGCCTCCGACGACATCCGCTTCATGGGCCGGGCGATCGCCCTGGCCCGGGACCAGATGGGCCAGACCTGGCCCAATCCGGCGGTCGGCTGTGTCATCGTCAAGGATGGCGAGGTCGTCTCCGAGGCCGCTACGGCCCCCGGCGGCCGTCCGCATGCCGAGGAACAGGCTGCGCCCGCCGCCGGCGACCGGGCGCGCGGCGCGACCGCCTATGTGACCATGGAGCCCTGCGGTGCGCGCTCCTCGGGCCGCACCTCCTGTTCCCATTTCCTGATGGATGCAGGGGTCAGTCGCGTGGTCGTGGCCGCCGTCGATCCTTCGCCGTTTGCCGCCGGGCGTGGCGTGGAACGCCTCAGGAAGGCCGGACTGCAGGTCGAGACGGGCCTGCTCGCAGAGGAGGCGGCGGTCCTCTACGAGGGCTATCTGCACCGGGTCGAGACCGGCCGCCCGATGGTCCGGGTCAGCGCCGACGGCGTGGGCTTTGATGCCCGGTTCGCCGCCTCGGCCAAGGCCGACCTTACCACCGAGCTGAAACGCCTGGGCGAGGCAGGCTACACCCGCGTCTGGGTCAGCCCCGGGGAACTGGCGGACGCACTCGGGGCCCAGGGGCTGCTGACAGCCTGATCCCGCCGGCCCGTCATCAACCCCCGTCCCTCGTCCGTCCTGCCTCACACACGCTTCCTTAAGTGCCGGCGTGCCATATCGGGACGATGTCGAGGTCTGATGTTCCCGCCGCCGGAAGGCGCATCAAACGGAGTGAACGGGACGCCACCGGCGGCAGGCCCGACCTTCCGGGGCGGACCGATGCGGCCGATGCAATCCCGATGGGGCCGAGCGGCCTCGAGATCACGGACCCTGTCGCATGAACCCGGTTCGACAGCGCCTGTCACAGAGCGAGCTGGATGTGTTCGTCGCGGCGCATGAGCGCCTGGCCAATGGTCGTCCCGGCGGTCGCCGCCTCATGCTGAAATTCTTCGATCTCAACGGGCTGGACCTGTCGGACCGCAACCTGGCTGAGGCTGATTTCAGCGGCTGTTCGCTGGAGAACGCCAGGCTGGCGGGGACCTGTATGAACGGCGCCGTGCTGTTCTGCGCCGATCTGAGAGGGGCCGACTTCACCGGTGCCGAGCTGGTGAGGGCTGACCTGCGCGGGGCATGCCTGCGCGGTGCCAATCTGACGAATGCCGACCTTACCCGTGCCGATTTCCGCGAGGGCGTGATCGCCATACCGCACGCCACCCGGGGCCTGACGGCGGTGAGGCATGAGAAGCGACAGGGCACCGCTGATGGCGCGACCTTTACGGGCGCAACCCTTGACGGCGGCCAGCTGGACGGAATCAACGCGAAGAAGGCGGACTTCACCGACTGTTCCCTGGGCGGAGCCAATCTGAGCCGGGCGAATCTCAAGGACGCCATCCTGACCGGCGCCATGATGGAAAACGCCTCGGTAGACCGCTGCAATCTCGAGGGGGCTCGCATGACAGGGGCGATCCTGACCGGGGTCACCCTGGAGCTTGCCGATACCAAGGGGGCGGACCTGACCGGTGTCCTGCGCAGTCCGGGTGAAGAGGCGCTGGCCCGCGCCGCGATTCTTGCGGAAAAAGCGCTTGACGCAAACGCCTGGGCGGAAAGCGGTGGCGTGTTCGGTGAACCTGCGGTGTTTGACGGCGAGGATTTGCGTCCTCTCGGCGACCGGTTGAAGGACCTGAAGCTGCCGGGCCTGAGCGCCAGACACGCCTGTTTCGCCGGCATGGACCTCAAGGGTGCGAGCCTCCAGGGGGCCGGTCTCGAGGGGGCAGACCTGCGTGGCTGTGATCTGCGTGGCGCCGACCTTCGGGGGGTCCGTCTGAACGGGGCCCTGCTCAACAGGGCGGATCTGCGCGGTGCCAATCTTGGGGCTCTTGCGATCAGCAAGGACCGTTTGATGCCGGCCATGCTCGTAGAGGCCATTCTGCGCTGCACCCGGCTGGAAGGTGCCATTCTGGACGCAGCCCGGCTCGACGGCGCAGACGTCTCGGGCGCCCGGATTGACCTTGAATCGTTGACCGCAGAGCAGCGACAGGTGATCCGGATATTGGACGACATGGCCGCCTGAACCGGCCATGAAAAAGGGGGCGACGCGAACGCTGCCCCCTCCTCAATCGACCGCTGCACCGGCCTGGCTGAGTTTCCTCGCTTCAGGCCGGACCGATCCGGGTCACGCCGCCTTGGGCTTCCGGGTCTCGATCAGCGGCTTCGCCGGAGCGGGAACGCCGATCTCGATCCGGCGCGGCTTCAGCGCCTCGGGCAGCTCGCGGGCCAGCTCGATCGACAGCAGGCCATCGGCCAGGTCGGCACGCGTCACCATCACATAGTCGGCCAGCTGGAAGCGGCGCTCGAAATCGCGCTCGGCCAGACCCCGATGCAGATAGGTCCGCTGGGCACCGGCATCGTCATTGGCCGTCTTGCGGCCGGTGACGGTGAGCAGGTTTTCCTTGACCTCGAGGGTCAGTTCATCGGGCCTGAAGCCGGCGACGGCGATCTCGATCCGATAGGCGTTCTCGCCTGTGGTCTCGATATTGTAGGGCGGCCAGCCGTTTTCCTGGCGGGTTGCGGCCGCGGTTTCCAGCAGTCCGGCCAGACGGTCGAAGCCGACGGCGGAACGGTACAGCGGGGTGAAATCATAGGTACGCATGGGTCATCCTCCTGGGGATCAGCAAGGTTGAACCGGTCCCGCGGTTTGATGCCCGGACCGGCGGTGGGAGTTCAGTCCGGTCGGCCCGTTGATCGGCCCCGTCCGGTCTGGAAGCCCCGAAATCGGCGGCCTCGGATCCGATGTGGGAAGCCGCGCGAAACCGTCAAGGGGGTGGTGCCTCCGCGCCAATCTGTCGCCGTCGGCCGGTCATGGCTTGCCCCCGGCCCCGAAGGCCTTAGGGTTCGCGGCTATTCGCTCAGGAGACCCCCCATGCGACTGCTCGCCCTTGCCGTGACGACCGCGCTGGCCCTGCCGGCCCTGGCCGCTGCCCAGACCCTGCCGACCATGCCGACGCTGGATGAGACCCCGGCCGAGCGCACTGTCCGGCGCGCGGCCATGACGCCGCCCGTGCTGCAGGAAGATGCGGCCCTGCAGGCTGCCATCGGCTCGGCCGCGCGTCCGGCCGCCGACGTCGCCCGGGACGTCTATCGCCACCCGTTCGAGACCCTGACCTTCTGGGGCCTGACCCCGGGTTCGACCATCGTCGAAATCCAGCCGGGTGCGGGCGGCTGGTGGAGCGCCATCCTGCAGCCCTATGCCGAAGCCACGGGCGGAACCTATGTGGCCGTCAATCGCCCGCAGGACGGCATGGGTATCGCCGACGGCACGGCCGACATGGTCCTGGTCGCGCGGGCCTTCCACAACTGGCACCGTGCGGGCCGCACCGATGCCTTTCTGGCGTCCTTCTTCAAGGCGCTGAAGCCCGGCGGCGTGCTGGCCATCGAACAGCATCGCAGCGAAGACGGACTCAACCCCGATGTCACCGCCCCGACCGGCTATATGCCGGAGAGCTACATCATTCGCGCCGCCCAGGCGGCCGGTTTCGTGCTCGAGGCCCGCAGTGAATTGAACGCCAATCCCAAGGATGATCATGACCATCCCTTCGGCGTCTGGACCCTGCCGCCGGTTCGCACCAGCGCCCCGCGCGCCAACAATGCCACCGACCGGCCCACGCCCCTGACCGCTGCGGAACGCGCCGAGTATGACGCCATTGGCGAGAGCGACCGGATGACCCTGCGATTCCGCAAACCCGGCTGATGTCTGACCCGGTTGTGAACCGTTTTGACCGGGCCCGGGAACACGGTTAAGCCCAGCCCTCGGTCGGCTGGTCTGAAATGTGCAGTATCGGCCTCCAGGGGAACTGGATGAGCAATTCGAGACAGGATTGGCGGCTGTCGCTGTCGCGCCGGGGATTACTCTCCGGCGCAACGGCCTTGACGCTGACCGGTCTCGCGGCCTGCGGTCGTCGGGAAAAAACCGCCGAACCGCCACCCACGCCCGACGGCCCGCCCCAGGGATCGCTGGAATGGGCCGTCGCGGGTCCCTGGCGGGCCCAGGACAAGATCCGCGACGCCGCCCGTCATCCGATGGAGACCCTGCGCTTCTTCGGCCTCCAACCCCGAATGACCGTGGTTGAGTTCTGGCCCGGCAGCGGCTGGTGGACGGAAATCCTCGCTCCCTACCTCGCTGAGGGCGCGGGCAAATACGTTGCCGCCGGATTCCAGACCGGCCCCGGCGCAGATCCGTCCCAGGTGGCGCTGATGGCGGCCTTCGAGCAGCGGTTCACCAACGACCGCCGCCTTTATGGCGAGATCGAGCTTTCGGCGTTCGGACCGACCTCGGGGCCGGTGACCCTGGCGGGCACGGCCGACCTGGTCCTGTTCATGCGCAACATTCACGCCTGGATGGCGGCAGGCATCGCCGAGAAAGCCTTTGCCGACGCCTATGCCGCCCTGCGTCCGGGCGGCGTTCTGGGGATCGAACAGCACCGGCTCGGCCCGGAAGAGGATCAGGACCCGGCCGCCGCGAACGGCTATGTCCAGGAGGCGTTCGTGAAACAGCTGGCGGCCGAAGCCGGCTTCGCCTTTGTTACCGCCTCGGAAATCAACGCGAATGAAAGGGATACCAAGGATCATCCTTTCGGCGTCGAAACCCTGCCTCCCATGGGATTGACGGCACCGCGCGGTTCGCCGCCGAATCCGACCTTCGACCGTTCGAAATACATCGCGATCGGTGAGAGTGACCGCATGACCTTGAGATTCAGGAAGCCAGAGTGAACCGAGCCGCCGCCTATGCCGCCAACGCGCCCCTGATGGGGGTCCCCGGAGCGTCCGCGCCTCCGGGCGGCGTCGGCGAATGGTTCCGTGGCGCCGGCGGCCTGCGACTGCGCGCCGCCTTCTGGACCCCCTCCGCCCTGGTGGCCGGCAAGCCGCGCGGCACTGTGATCGTCAGCCCCGGTCGTACCGAGCCGATCGAGAAATACTTCGAAGTCATCGGCAATTTCCTCGCCCGCGGCTGGTGCGTTCTCGCCCATGACTGGCGCGGCCAGGGGCTGTCGGCCCGGCTGCTTCCCGATCGTCTGAAAGGCCATGCCCGGGCGGTCGAGGAGTTTCTGGACGACTACGCCCGCCTGCTCGACACCTGGGAGACGCGCGCACCCAAGCCCTGGATCATGGTCGGCCATTCCATGGGCGGCACGCTGAACCTGATGACGCTGCAGGGCGGCGAGAGCCGGTTCGCCGGTGCCATCCTGTCGAGCCCCATGCTGCGCATCCGCACCGGCAGGCGGTCGATGTGGTCGGTCAAACTGGCCGTCCGCTGGAACCTGCGCCACGGCAAGGCCGGGGACTATGTGCTCGATAACATCGACGATCCGTTCGACCACACCTTCGAGAAGGACGCCCTGACCTCGGACGAGAGCCGCTACGAACAGTGGCGGCAACAGCTTTACGCCTGTCCGCATCTGGCCGTCGGCGGGCCCACCTGGGGCTGGCTGGCCTTTGCCCTCGACGCCGGCGAACGTTCGCTCAAGCCCAAGGCCTTGAAGGCCGTCCGCATTCCGGTTGCTGTGGTTCAGGCGGCCGAGGATGACCGGGTCTGGAAGCAGACCAACAAATGGGCCGCCAAACGGCTCGGGCGGGGCCGCTACGTCGAGGTCGCCGGGGCCAAACACGAGGTCATCATGGAAGCCGACGACATGCGCCGGGTCTTCCTTGAGGAGTTCGACGCCATGGGGGCCTATGTGTCGCCGGTGGAGGACCTGTCCCCTGTGTTGGCACCCGCCACGCCCGATCCGGTCAGCGGCTCCCGGCCGACTGAAGCGGCCTGATCAGAGGCTGGCCCGTCTCAGCGTAACCAGCGCCTGATCCCGGATCCCGACGTCGCCCACAGCCAGGATCTGACCGCTGCCGTCCGGTGTGTCGCCGCGCCAGTTGGTGACCGCGCCGCCGGCCGCCTCGATCACGGGGACCAGGGCTGACCAGTCCCAGACCTTGAGTCCGCTCTCGGCCACGAGATCGATCCGGCCTGCAGCCAGCATGGCATAGGCATAGGCGTCGCAGCCCAGCCGGGCCAGTCGGGCAGCGGCCCGCACCTGGCGCCAGGCCCCCAGTTCGGCACCGGTGAACAGGTCGGGGTCGGTGGTGGCGATCACGGCGTCCGTCAGGCGCGGGCAGGCCCGAACAGCCAGCGGCGTCTCCGTCCCGCCCTTGAGCAGGCAGGCACCGGACGGGCCGCCGAGGAAGATCTCATCCAGACAGGGCTGACCGATCACTCCGATGCCAGGCCGGCCTTCGGCGCGCAGGGCGATCAGATTGGTCCAGAGCGGCAGGCCGGCGATGAAGGCGCGCGTCCCGTCGATGGGGTCCAGGATCCAGACGTGGTCGGCCTCCGGCCGGTCCTCGCCATATTCCTCGCCGATGACCCCGTGATCGGGATATCGGGCTGCGATCAGGGCGCGGAGCGCCGCCTCCGCCTCACGGTCGGCCTGGGTGACCGGATCGAAGGCACCGGGGCCGCCCTTGTCGGCCTCCTCAAACGCACCGCGGAAATACGGCAGGGAGACGCGCGCAGCCTCGCGGGCCAGCTCGACGGCGAACAGTTCGTATTCGGTCATAGGGAGGGGTTAGGGCTTAGGGCTTGGGGCTTAGTCAAGCCGATCCGGCCGTCCGCACCCGAAATCCCTAACCCCTAAGCCCTAATCCCTATGCCCTCAGGCGGCATCGCCCTCGGCGTGCAGTGACTTGGCCAGATCCAGCAGGCGCCGGCGCGGGCGCTCGCCCAGTTGGTAGTAGGCCTGGATCAGGTCGAGCGTTTCCTTGCGGGAAAACATCTCGCCGCCCTGGCTGGCCGCCTCCTTGCGCTCGATGGCCTCTTCCAGACCGTCGTAGAAATAGCTGACCGGCGACTCCAGCGCCTCGGCCAGTTGCCACAGCCGGGCGGCCGAGATGCGATTGGCCCCGCACTCATATTTCTGGATCTGCTGGAAGCGGATCCCGACCTGGGTGGCCAGTTGCTGCTGGGTCAGGCCGAGAAGACGCCGACGACGGCGCAGGCGACGGCCCAGGTGAAGGTCGATATCGGTGGCCATGGCCCCATTTCCCCTTGTTGGCGGGCTGTCCCGAAGCGGGACGGCTCGCCCTCCGGGTGGCAAGCACCATGCCGCGCTCCCGTGACGGGGGATTGTCAGGGAGCGCTGATTTGGGACCGGAAGCGCAACCGTTGCCGCACCGGCGCATTACCGCCTCAGAGCGATCGCGCTCCGAATGTCAGGAGAAACACCATGGGTTTGGGAATCATCGGCTGGATCGTCATCGGCATTGCCGCCGGCTGGCTGGCTGAAAAGGTGATGGGCCGCAGCCACGGCCTCGTCACGAATCTGATCGTGGGTGTCGTCGGTGCCCTGCTGGGCGGCTGGATCGCCGGGAACCTGCTGGGCGAGCCGGTCGGCGGCTTCAACCTCGTGACCCTGCTGGTCGCCTTCCTCGGAGCCTGCCTGTTGTTGTTCCTGCTGGGCCTGGTCAGGCGTCGCGCCTGAGCCGACCCGGGACGGCCAGAAAAAAAGGGGGCGGCTCCCTGCGGAGCCGCCCCCTTGTCCTTTCAGGGCGCGGGTCCCTATTCCTCGCGGACGCGTTTCTTGCGGAACGAGGGGTTCAGCACGGCCTTGCGCAGGCGGATCGATTTGGGCGTGACCTCGACCAGTTCGTCTTCCTCGATATAGGCGATGGCCTGTTCCAGCGACGGACGGCGCGGCGGCGTCAGGCGGACAGCCTCGTCCTTGCCGGCGGCGCGGATGTTGTTCAGCTGCTTGGCCTTCATCGGATTGACGTCGAGGTCGTCCCAGCGGGCGTTCTCGCCGATGATCATCCCCTGGTAGGTCTTCTCGCCGCCGCCGACGAACATCACGCCGCGGTCCTCGAGGTTCCACAGGGCAAAGGCGGCGGTCTCGCCGTCGGAGTTGGAGATCAGCACGCCCTTCAGACGGCCCTCGATGGCCCCCTTGTGCGGCTCATAGTGGCTGAACACCCGGTTCAGCACGCCCGAACCGCGCGTGTCGGTCAGGAACTCGCCCTGGTAGCCGATCAGCGAGCGCGACGGCGATTTCAGCGTCAGACGCGTCTTGCCGGCACCCGACGGGCCCATGTCCTTGAGCTCCGCCTTGCGGGCCGAAAGCTTTTCGATGACCACGCCGGTGTATTCGTCGTCGACATCGATGACGACGTCCTCGATCGGCTCCAGCTTCTCGCCGTTCTCGCCGGTCTGATAGACCACGCGCGGACGCGAGATCGACAGCTCGAAACCCTCGCGGCGCATGTTCTCGATCAGCACGCCCAGCTGCAGTTCGCCGCGACCGGCGACCTCGAAGGCGTCCTTGCCGCCCGTCTCGGTGACGCGGATGGCGACATTGGCCTCGGCCTCCTTGAGCAGTCGGTCGCGGATGACGCGCGACTGGACCTTGTCGCCCTCGCGGCCGGCCAGCGGGCTGTCATTGACCGAGACGGTCATGGAGATGGTGGGCGGATCGATCGGCTGGGCGGGCAGGGCCTCGGTGACCTCCAGGGCGCACAGGGTGTCTGCCACCGTGGCCTTGGACATGCCGGCGATGGCGACGATGTCGCCGGCCTCGGCGCTGTCCACCGGCTGGCGCTTCAGGCCGCGGAAGGCCAGCACCTTGGTGATCCGGCCCTGTTCGATGGTCTTGCCGTCGCGCGACAGGGCCTTGAGGGCCATGCCCGGAACGGCCTTGCCGCTCTCGATCCGGCCGGTCAGCAGGCGGCCGAGGAAGGGATCGCTCTCGATCAGGACATTCAGGATCTGGAACGGCTTGTCGGCCGCCTCGACCTGCTTCGGCGGCGGCACATGGTCGACGATCAGGTCGAACAGGGGGCCGAGGTTGTCGCTGGGCTGGTTCAGGTCGAGCGTGGCCCAGCCGGCGCGGCCCGAGGCGTAGATGTGCGGGAAGTCCAGCTGCTCGTCGGTCGCGCCGATGGCCGCGAACAGGTCGAAGGCCGCGTTATGGACGCGATCCGGATCCGCGTGGGCGCGGTCGACCTTGTTGATGCACAGGATCGGACGCAGGCCCATCTTCAGGGCCTTGGTCAGCACGAATTTGGTCTGGGGCATGACGCCCTCTTCGGCGTCGACCAGCAGGACGCAGCCGTCCACCATGCCCAGGATGCGCTCGACCTCACCGCCGAAGTCGGCGTGGCCGGGGGTGTCAATGATGTTGATCCGGGTCTCGCCGGCCTTGCCGTTCCAGAGCACGCTCGTGCATTTGGCCAGGATGGTGATGCCGCGCTCGCGCTCCTGGTCGTTGGAGTCCATGGCGCGCTCGGTCGTCGCCTCATTGGCTCGGAACACGCCCGACTGGGCCAGAAGCTGGTCGACCAGCGTGGTCTTGCCGTGGTCGACGTGGGCGATGATGGCGACGTTGCGCAGATTCATTTGACTATCAGACGTGCAAGGCGGCCGGCCCGGGCGAGAGTTTGGGTCGGCGGCTGGGTTCAGGCGACGGTGCGGGGAGCGCGCGCCTCATACAGGGGCGCAGGCGGAAACGCCAGTGCGGGAACGCGCAACGGCGGGTCGGTGGTTCTGTCGCCCTGAAAAACAGGCATTGGAAGGACGCGCCGGTGAGTTTACCCGGTTCCGGCCCCGTATGGCCCCGATCCCGGAGAGTGGTCGTGACTCTGACGGCAAACCGACACACGAATTGAATAGAAGCGGCCGGGGATTGGCGCATGGCCCGGCCAGACCCGTCACGGGCCATGCGATGGGGGGCGTCATGACCGAGATCGGACTGGGAGGATGGCGGGCTCTGACGCGGCCACCGAACGGGCGGCGCAGCTGGATCATTCGCGGCGTCTCCCGCCTGGAGCTGCTGTTATCGAGCCTGCCCCGTCCCAATGACCCCATCATGCTTTGCCTGCTGGCGGTGCTCGCATCCAGCGCGCTGTTCCGGTCGTTTCCGGCGATCGATATGGCGGCCAGCGAGGTCTTCTTCCGGGCCGGGGCCGGCTTCCCCCTGAGCCAGGAGCCCCTGCTGAAGGCGTTCCGGAAAAGTGCCGACCTGGCTCTGGTCCTGCTCGTCACCGGTCTGATTGCGGGCCTGGTCTGGGGAATCGCGCGCCGGGGGCCCGGCGCCCTGGTTTCTGCCCGTCGCTCCGTCTTTCTGATCGCGGCCCTGGTCATCGGCCCCGGCCTGGTCGTCAACGGCCTGTTCAAGAGCTGGTGGGGCCGGCCGCGGCCCGTGGCGGTGGACGTCTTCGGCGGCGAGGCACCCTATCAGACCGTCTGGCGCATCAGTGACTGGTGCCAGTCAAACTGTTCCTTCGTCAGCGGCGAGGCCTCGTCCGCCGCCTGGCTGGTAGCCGCCACGGTCCTGATCCCGGCGCGCCTGCGCCCGGTTCTGGTCCCGCCGGTCGTCCTCTATGCCCTGCTGATTTCGTTGAACCGCCTCGCGTTCGGCGGCCATTTTCTTTCTGACATCGTGCTGTCCTGGGCGATCAGTGGACTGGTCTTTACCGTCCTGTACCGCGTGATGGTCAGCGCCCCCGGCGTGGCGACCCGGGCCCGGGTCAGGGCCTGGAAGGGCATGTCCTGGGTTTCGGCCCGGACCGCTCCCCGCCTGCCCCGGTAAAATCCTGTCCTGCCGCCGCACCTCGCCCGGAGGTGCAGCGGCAGGATCGGCTCAGCGGACGATGGCTCTAGACCTTCGCAGACCGGTTCCGCACCCAGCCGTAGAGCGCCAGGGTCAGCACCGCGAAGACGGCGATCCCCGACAGCATGGCCGGCCAGGTTGAGCCCTCGGGCAGCATGGCGAAGGGGGCCTCATTGTTGGTGGAGACAATCACCCCGGCCGTCATGACCAGGAACAGGCTCTCGCCGACGATCAGGCCCGAGGCCAGCAGCACGCCCATCCGGCGGCCGACGTCGGCGAACCGGGTGGTCTTGATCGCCTTGTCATAGATCCAGCCACACACGGCACCGACGACCAGCAGGGTGGTTACGGCGGCCGGCAGGTAGAAGCCGATACCGACCGCCAGGGGCGGCAGTTTCATCCGCCCCTTGGTGACGGCGCCCAGGCCGGCGTCCAGCACGATGATCACCGCGCCGATGGCGGCCCCGACGCCGATCAGATCCCAGCGCAGGTCTCCGCCGATGACGCCGCGGGCCAGGGCCGAGATCAGGGTGGCCTGGGGGGCCGCCAGGGGCTCGTCGGTGATCCCGACAGGGCCGCCCTCGAAGCCGAAGGCCTGGTTCAACAGGTTGAGGATCAGCGGAATGACCAGGGCACCGGCAATGACGCCGACGATCAGGGCCGTCTGCTGCCGCCAGGGCGTGGCCTGGACCAGCTGGCCGGTCTTCAGGTCCTGAAGGTTGTCGTTGGCGATGACGGCCACGGCGAAGACGATCGCCGTCACGATCAGGGCAAAGGCGATCACCGACGGGTCGGCGGGCAGGCCGGCCAGCTGCAGCACACCCAGCATCAGCAGGGAGGCGATGACGATGGCCAGGATCCCGACCCCCGATACCGGGCTGTTTGAGGAACCGATCAGCCCGGCCATATAGCCGCAGATGGCGGCCACGGCGAAACCGATCAGGACCACATAGACCAGGCCGCCGCCGACCAGCAGGGCCGTTGAATTGGCCAGGGTCGGATTGCCCTGGGCGAACCAGGCGAGGATGAAGCCGATGCCGATCAGGCAGGCGACCGACAGGCCGGCCACGATATTGATCGGGATATCCTGCTCGGTGCGATCCAGCACGCCGCCGTCCTGACGGCGACGGTTTGCGGCCAGCGCCGAGGACAGGCCGCCGATCAGGGGGCCCGCCAGTTTGATCAGGGTCCAGATGGCGGCGACGCCGATGACGCCGGCCCCCATCAGGCGGACTTCCCGGCGCCAGACCGTGCTGGCCAGTTCCTCGGCCGCGGCCCCGGGATCCAGGGTGGTGGCGATGGAGGGAATGCCGTGGGCGGTCAGCCAGGCGATGGTCTCGGGGCTGGTCAGGATCGGCACGGCGATCGCCCAGGCCAGGATCAGGCCGAACAGCTGGGCCAGGCCGACACTGAGTCCGATCAGATGGCCGGCACCCAGCAGGGCGAACTGCATGCTGAAGCCGATCCCGGTCGCGCCACCGCCCAGCGATGCGGGCAGTTTGATGAATTTGGTCGCCTCGGCCGCGAACACCCGGCCCGCGACCAGCAGGGCATAGCCGGCCGAGACGACGGCCCCGGTGATCACGACCCACAGGCCGGAGGCGTTCTCGCGCACCGCGCTCTCGGTCTGTTCAGCCCCGCGCGAGCCGACGGTCAGGACCTCGGCGGCGGCGACGCCCTCCGGATAGGGCAGGCCGCCGTTGACCACCAGGGCACGGCGCAGGGGGATGGAGAAGGTCACGCCCAGAATGCCGCCGAACACGCAGATCAGCACGGACTCCCAGAACGGGAACTCCAGCCACCAGCCGACCATCACCAGTCCGGGCAGGACGAAGATGATCGAGCTCATGGCCCCGCCGACCGAGGCGACGGTCTGGACCGTCATGTTCTCCCAGATGGTCGAGTCCTTGAACATCCGCAGGATGGCCATGGAGATGACCGCCGCCGGGATGGCCGAGGCGAAGGTCAGCCCGACCTTCAGTCCCAGATAGGTGTTGGCAGCGGTGAAAACGACGGCCAGCAGACAGCCCAGCACCAGGGCCCGCAGCGTCAGTTCGATCCGTTTGACGCCGCTGACGGGCGCGCTCGCGGGTGTATCGGTCATGGGGTTCCTCTCCCTCGTTGCTGAGGAGGTAAGCCGAGAAAGCGGTGAGTGGCTAGTGGTTAGTGGCGACAGCGTCCCTGCCGGCGGAAGGGCGGCGCGGGCTCAGCCAGGACACGGGGCTGGCCAGCCACGAACCACCAACCACCCGCCATGCCCCATCCCTCCATTGACACCCGCCCTTCCCCGGCCGAGCCTCGCCTCAAACGGGGAGAGACACGATGAAACGGATGATCACCTTGGCGGCGGTCGGCCTGATGTGCCTCGGCGGCACGGCCGGTGCCCAGGATGCCCGCACGCCCTCGGCCGATATTGTCGAGGCGCGGCAGGCGGCCATGATGCTGTCGGGCGTCGCCATGGGCTCGATCAAGGCGGCCATCGACGCGGGCCAGCCGATCGCCAGCCAGCGCTTCGCCACCCGCGCCCTGGCCCGCTGGGCCCACGCCGTCCCCGGGGCCTTCCCCGCCGGCAGCGGTGCCGAGGCCGGCGTCCGGACCACCGCCAGACCCGAGGTCTGGAGCGACCGCGCCGGCTTCGAGGCCAGGGCCGCCGACTATGCTGCCGCCGCCGACCGCCTCGCCGAACTGGCCGCCGGCGATGACGCCGCCGCCTTCACCGCACAGCTGGCCGTCGTCCGCGCCAGCTGCCAGTCGTGTCACGACGGGTACAAGGCGGGCTGAGGGATCAGGGCTTGGGGCTTGGGGCTTAGGGCTTAGGAAGTCGGGATTGGGCTGCTAGATTGATCGCGGTCCCCCTAATTCCTAAGCCCTACCAACTAAGCCCTCCGTCATGCCCGAACTCCCCGAGGTCGAAACCGTCCGCCGTGGCCTTGAGCCGGTGCTCACCGGTGCGCGCCTGACGCGCGTGCGCCAGAACCGCCCCGACCTGCGGTTTCCCTTTCCCGAGCGGTTCGTCGAGCGACTCGAAGGCGCGACCGTCGAACGCCTCGACCGCCGCGCCAAATATCTGCTGTTCCCCCTGTCGACCGGCGAGACCTGGGTCAGCCATCTCGGCATGACCGGCCGCTTCACCCTCGAAGGCGAACAGCTGGGCGAGTTCGAGGCGGCCGCGCCCATCGCGGGCAAGCACGAACATATGAGCCTCTGCGCCGTGCGCGACGCCGTCACGACCCGGGTCGGGTTCGCCGACGCCCGCCGCTTCGGCTTCATGGGCCTGATCCCCACCGGGGCGGTCGAGGCCCATCCCTGGTTCGCCGGCCTCGGCCCCGAACCGCTCGGCAACGGCTTCTCCGGCGCCCACCTCGCCGAGGCCTTCGCGGGCCGGAAGCCGACCATCAAGGTCAGCCTGCTGGACCAGCGCCACGTCGCCGGCCTCGGCAATATCTATGTCTGCGAGGCCCTTTACCGCGCCCGCATCTCGCCCCTGGTCGCGGCGGGCAAGGTCTCGAAGCCCCGCCTCGAAACCCTCGCCGCCGTCGTCCGCGATGTGCTGGGCGAGGCCATCCTCGCCGGCGGCTCGACGCTCAAGGATTTCGCCAATGCCGACGGCGGCCAGGGCTATTTCCAGCACCGGTTCGACGTCTATGGCCGCGAGGGCCGGCCCTGTCTGGCGGACGGCTGCACCGGCGTGATCCGGCGCACCGTCCAGGCCGGCCGGTCGACCTTCTGGTGCCCGGTCTGTCAGAAGCGGTGAGTGGCTGGTGGCTAGTGGCTAGTGGCTAGGGGGGCCTTCCCCCGCAACCTCAGGCCTTGTCCCGAAGCGCCCGAACCCACTAATCACCCACCACTAGCCACTAGCCACTCGCCACCAGCCACCCCCCGGGAGCCGCCCCCATGGCCGACACCTATTCCACCCTCCTGATTGAACGCCACCCCGACGGCTATGCGGTGGTGACCCTGAACCGGCCCGAGGCGCTGAATGCCCTCAACTCGGCCCTGTTCAGGGACCTGTCGGACTTCCTCGATGCGGTCGAGCACGATGACAGCGTTCGCTGCCTCATTCTGACCGGCTCGGGCGACAAGGCCTTCGCCGCCGGCGCTGACATCAAGGAGATGTCGGACCAGACCTATGCCCAGATGTATACGGGCAATTTCTTCGCCCTCGGCCACGACCGCATCACCCGCTTCAGGAAGCCGATCATTGCCGCGGTCAACGGCTTTGCCCTCGGCGGCGGCTGCGAACTGGCCATGCTGTGCGACTTCATCGTCGCCAGCGACAAGGCCAAATTCGGCCAGCCCGAGATCAACCTCGGCGTCGCCCCCGGCATCGGCGGCTCCCAGCGCCTGACCCGGCTGGTCGGCAAGTCCAAGGCCATGGACATGGTCCTGACCGCCCGGATGATGGACGCCGCCGAGGCCGAACGCGCCGGCCTCGCCAGCCGCGTCGTCCCGCACGACACCCTGCTGGACGAGGTCCGCAAGATCGCCGCGAAGATCGCCTCGCAAAGCCCGCTCGCCGTCATGGCCAACAAGGAAATGGTCAACGCCGCGCTGGAGACCACCCTGACCCAGGGCGTCCAGTTCGAACGCCGCCTGTTCCACAGCCTGTTCGCCTTCGACGACCAGAAGGAAGGCATGGCGGCGTTTGTGGAGAAGCGGAAGCCGGTGTTCACGGGGAAATAGGGGCGGAGGCTCGAGGGATTAGGGATTAGGGATGAGGACGTTGAGGTTCAGAGAGCCGCTCCAAACCCGAGCCCCCAATCTCTAAACCCTGGCTCCCAGACTCTTCGTTGACCCCCCCACCCCTTTCCGCTATAGCCGCGCGCTCTTCGAGATTTCCCCGCCGTGGACCGTGCTCCGCGGCGTTTCCGTTCGTAAGGTTTGACTGATGGCCAACAACCCCGGCGCCAAGAAAGCGATCCGCAAGATCGCGGCCCGCACCGAAGTGAACAAGGCGCGCCGCACGCGCGTCCGCACCTTCCTGCGCAAGTTCCAGGAAGCCGTCACGGGCGGCGACGCGGCCGCCGCGAAGACCGCCTTCATCGAGGCCCAGTCCGAGTTGATGCGCGCCGTCTCCAAGGGCGTGGTTCACAAGAACACGGGCTCGCGCAAGGTCGGCCGTCTGGCCGCCCAGCTGAAGAAGATGGCCGCCGCCTGATTTTTCGGACCGCGGACGGCCTTTCATCCGGCTGTCACGGCAAAATACAGTGATTTCAACGGCGAGGGCGCGAAGGCTCCCTCGCCGTTTGCACGTGCGCCGGTAACCCCGATCCGGCGAAAAGGCGTTCGCTTGCCGGGCGAAATCAGGATTTTCGTTTACGAAATCCGGCTTTAGCGGAGTCAACAATTTTAACTGCAATTCGATTCGCGAATCAGCGTTGACGCACCCCTCGCCGAGGGTAAGTTCGAGCCGCTGACGCACTTCCATTCCCATACGGAATGAATGCGGCGCGGAACCTGTTTTCGTGTCGGCGTGAGACGCCTGTTCCAGAGTACGACCCCACCTGCGCGGCACCAGCCTCGCGGGACAGGAGAAGTCGTCCCGGTCCAGGCCTCTCCCGAAGCGCGTCCGCAACAGGGCTTGGAAGGGTGGCTATGCTGAATACGGGGAGCGCGCACATGGCGGGGATGACGGATCCGGATCGTATCTGGACCGAGGCGGCCGGCCGCCTGCGCAACGAGATCGGCGAGGGACCTTTCAGCTCCTACATCGCCCCCTCGGCTGTGCGCGCCGACGGCGCCGGACAGCTGATCCTCGTCACCCCGACCGCCTATGCCCGTGACTGGGTGCGCAAGAACGCCCTGCGCCGCATGAACGAGCTGTGGCTCGGCCTCGACGGCCTGTCGCGCCGCCTCGAGGTCCGCTGCCGCGCCGAAATGGGCTCGACCCCGTCGGCCTCCCAGGTTGCCGCCGGTCGTGCCGAGGGGGCCGCCGTCATTCCGTTCCAGCCCCTGGCCATGCCCATGGCCACCGTGCCGCCGGTCGCCGACGGGGCCCGCGCCGTGCGCGCGGCCGGCCTGCAGGAGCGGCTGACCTTCGACAGTTTTGTGGAAGGGCAGGGCAATGCCTTCGCCCTGGCCATCGCCCGCCAGGCCGCGGCCTGGGCCGACGGCCATTTCAACCCGATCTTCTTCTGCGGCCCCTATGGCTACGGCAAGACCCACCTGCTCAATGCCATCGCCTGGGAGGCACAGCGCCTGCGCCCGGACGCCCGGGTCGTCTATCTGACCGCCGAACGCTTCCTGTCGACCTTTGTGCGCGCCACCCAGGACCGCACCATGGCGGCCTTCAAGGACAGTCTGCGCAACGCCGACATGCTGCTGATCGACGATGTCCAGTTCGTCGGCGGCAAGGCCGGCACCCAGGAAGAACTGCTCTCGACCCTCACCGCCCTGATCGAGGACGGCAAACGCATCGTCCTCTCGGCCGACCGTCCGCCCATGGCCCTGACCGAGGTCGAGCCGCGCCTGCGCAGCCATCTCGCCTCGGGTCTGACCTGCCCGGTCGAGCAGGCGGACCGCGCCCTGAAACTGGCCGTGGCCCGCAACCGGATCGAGGCCCTGGCCCGGCTCGGCGTCGTCTCGGGTGAGGCCCGGGCCGAGGTGCTCGAACATCTGGTCGATCGCACGCCCGGCTCGATGCGCGAGCTGGAAGGCGCCGTGAACACCCTGGCCGCCGTGGCCGGTGCCCGGCTGTCCTCGCTCAGCGTCGACGAGGTCCAGGCCCTGCTGGGCTCGGCCCTGCGCGGCGGCCCCGAGCGCCGCATCACCGTCGACGAGATCCAGAAGACCGTCGCCGACCATTTCAGCCTCAAACAGGCCGACCTGCTCTCCGAGCGGCGCACCCGCGCCGTGGCCCGCCCGCGCCAGATCGCCATGTGGCTGTGCAAACAGCACACGACCCGCTCCTATCCCGATATCGGCCGCCGCTTCGGAGGCCGCGATCACACCACCGTCCTGCACGGGGTGCGCAAGATCGAGGAGCTGATGGCCCAGGACGACCAGATCGCGCGGGATGTCGAGGCGTTGACGCGCAAGCTGCGGGGCTGAAGCCAGGGATTAGGGATTAGGTGTTAGGCCGGGCCGCGGCCGGCGGGGCTTGTCCACACATCGATGGGTCGGGGTCCCCAATCCCCAATCCCCAATCTCTAATCCCTCGCCCCTTCCTTGCTCCCCGCCACCAATCCGCTAGTGTCAAAGGCCCTCTATTCGCGACGCCGCCGGTGAGTCGCTGTATCCGGGCCGAGACCACATGCAACTGACCATCGAACGATCCGCGCTCCTGAAGGCCCTGGGCCATGTGCAGAGTGTCGTCGAGCGCCGCAACACCATCCCGATCCTGTCCAACGTCCTGCTCAGCGCCGGGCACGACAAGCTGTCGTTCGCCGCCACCGATCTCGACATGGAGATGGTCGACGAGGCCGAGGCCCAGGTGAATGTCGAGGGCCAGATCACCGCCCCGGCCCACACCCTGTATGAGATCGTGCGGAAACTGCCCGACGGCGCCGAGGTCTCGCTCAGCTATAACGGCGACGACCCCCGTCTGGTGGTCCAGGCGGGCCGTTCCAAATTCAACCTGCCGGTCCTGCCGGCGGGCGACTTCCCGGTGATGTCGACCGACACCTCGGGCACGCGGTTCGCCCTGCCCAAGGAAGACCTGGCCCGGCTGATCGACAAGACCCGGTTCGCCGTCTCGACCGAAGAGACGCGCTACTATCTGAACGGCCTGTATCTCCACACCGTGGCCGAGGCCGGCATTCCCCTGCTGCGCGCCGTGGCCACCGACGGGCACCGCCTGGCCCTCGCCGAGACGCCCGCCCCCGAAGGGGCCGCCGGCGGTCCCGGCGTCATCGTCCCGCGCAAGACCATCGACCAGGTCCGCCGCCTGCTCGACGACGGCTCCGGCCCGGTCGAGGTCATGGTCAGCCCGCAGAAGATCCGCTTCGAATTCGGCAATGCCAGCCTGACCTCCAAGGTCATCGACGGCGCCTTCCCCGACTATATGCGCGTCATCCCCAAGGGGAACGACAAACAGGCCGACATCGACAACACCCTGTTCGCCCAGGCGGTCGACCGCGTCGCTACCATCTCGGCCGAGAAGAGCCGTTCGGTGAAACTGGCCTTCGACCTCGATCGCGTCACCCTGACGGTGCGCAATATGGAGGCCGGGCAGGGGGTCGAGGAGGTCGAGATCGGCTATTCCGAAGAGCCCTTCGAGATCGGCTTCAACGCCCGTTACCTGCTCGACGTCGCCGGCCAGATCACCGGCGAAACCGCCCACTTCAAATTCGCCGACCCGGCCAGCCCGACCCTCGTCCTCGATCCGGGCGATCCGGGCGTGCAGTATGTGCTGATGCCGCTGCGGGTGTGAGTTGACGGACCCTGAATCCCGTCTGGTTTTTCGAGGTGCGGCGTGGAAGTCGGGATTGCGAACGCTCGGATCCCTCGCTTTCGTCGTGGTCGCCATCCTGCTCTTCAACAGCGGCTATGAGTCCCGGCGGTTCTCGCGGGAGGTGATCGAAATCGTCTCGATCGTTTGCATCGCGGCGTTCGGTTTAAGTGGAATCCTGTCGTTCCTTAAACTCCTGTTCCCCTCTGAACTTGTCCTGACACCGGAGGGGTTCAGCGTCCGTGGCCTGCGGAAATCGGTACTGATCCCTTGGCGAGATGTTCAAGCCTTCGGATTGGTCGAAATGCCCGGCGGCGCGACCATGGCCGGATTTGTGCTCAAGCCGAGCGCGAAATCGGGCTCTCGTGACCGCAGCGTGACGAAGTTCATGGTGCCGGGTTTTGATGGGACGATCGCCGTCTTTCCGGAAGAAAAACCGGCTTGGATTGTCAAAGTTTTGAATGAGTGGCTGCAGCGTTACGCGCCGGACCAATAGTCGGGCACCCTTGATCACCGCCCTCGCCCTCACCGACTTCCGCCTCCAGGGGACGCCTCCTTGGCCCTCGCGGCGGGGGCGGCGGTGCTCCATGGTCCCCACGGCGCGGGCAAGACGAATATTCCGCATACCATTGGCCTGACCACCCCATGAAACAGCCTTTCGAACAGGTCGAGGTGACCACTCGCAGCCAATGGCGCGACTGGCTGGCCGCCCACCACACCCGGACCGAATCAATCTGGCTGGTCACGTACAAGGCCAACACCTCCCAACCCCGCGTACCCTGGGACGACCTTGTTGAAGAGGCGCTGGCATTCGGCTGGATCGACAGCCTGCCGCGCAAGCTCGACGACGAGCGCACCATGCTGTTGATGTCGCCGCGCAAGCCCGGCTCGAACTGGTCCGGCGTCAACAAGGCCCGGATTGAAAAGATGACCGCCGCCGGTCTGATGCATCCCGCTGGCCTCGCGAAGATCGAACAGGCGAAAGCCGACGGCTCCTGGGCCGCGCTCGACGCGGTCGACCGGCTGGAGGTTCCCGCCGATCTTGAGGCCGCGTTCGACAACCGGCCCGGCGCGGCGGCGGCGTTCGAAGGTTTCCCGCCCTCGACCCGGCGCGGAATCCTCGAATGGATCGGTAACGCCAAACGGCTGGAGACGCGGGCGAAGCGGATCATGGAGACCGCCGACAGGGCCGCGCGGGGCGAGCGGGCCAATCAGTGGCGGTAAGGCCCGGCGCGCGCTAGGACCGATGCCTTGATCACGTCCCTGACCCTCACCGACTTCCGCTCCTATGCAGCGGCCACCCTGCCGATCGCGGCGGGGGCGGTCGTGCTTCATGGGCCCAACGGCGCGGGCAAGACCAATCTGCTGGAAGCCCTCAGCCTGTTCACCCCCGGCAAGGGGCTGCGCGGGGCCACCGCTCCCGAGATGGGCCGCCGCGAGTCGGGCGAGGCGACCGGCCGGGCCTGGGCCGTCGCCGCCGTCCTCACTGACGGGGATGAGGAAACGAAACTCGGCACCGGCGTCCAGTCGCCCGGGGCCGCCCGCCGCATCGTCCGCATCGACGGTGAGACGGCCCAGCCCGGCCGGCTGCTCGACCATCTGCGCCCCGTCTGGGCCACGCCCGAACAGGACCGGCTGTTCTCCGACGCCCGCGCTGCGCGGCTGAAATTCCTCGACCGGCTGGTCTTTGCCGCCGACCCGGCCCACGCGGCGTCCGTCTTGGCCTATGAAAAGGCCCTGCGCGAGCGGCTGCGCCTGCTGACCGAAGGGGTGGAAGGCCGCGCCGCCGACCCGCTCTGGCTGGACGCCCTGGAGCTGCGCCTCGGCGAGGCCGGGGCCGAGGCCGCCATCGCCCGCGCCGCCGCCCTTGAGACCCTCCAGGCCGCCATCGACGCCCGCAACGACCGTCCCTTCCCCCAGGCCGACCTCGGCCTGACCGGCGAGGCGGAAGCCATGGCAACCGCGGGCGCCGGCCCCGAGGCCATCGCCGCCGCCATCCGTGAGGGTCTGGCCCGCAGCCGCGCCCGCGACGCCGCCGCCGGCCGCTCCCTGTTCGGCCCGCATCGTTCCGACCTGACCGCCCTGCACCGCGAGAAGAACCGTCCCGCCGCCGAGGGGTCCTCGGGCGAGCAGAAGGCGCTGGTGCTCAATCTGATCCTCGCCCAGATCACCCGATTGGCCGACCAGAGTGCGCCGCCGGTCCTGCTGCTCGACGAAGCCCCCGCCCACCTCGACACGGCCCGCCGCGCCGCCCTGTTCGACGAGATCGAGGCCCTGGGCCTGCAGGCCTTCATGACCGGCACCGAGGCGGAGCTGTTCGCGCCCCTCCGCGGCCGGGCCCAGTTCGTGCGGGTGGAGGGCGGCGGCTTCGCCTGACGTCGCATCCGGAGCCCGGTGAACGACCGCCGGTGTTCGAACCCCTTCAGCGAAGGTTCATCACAACGAACACAACGGAGAACCACAAAGGACACGACGGGACCGGGGGGCGTCACCGTCGGCGTTCCGGGGTCACGCAGACAGAATTGATCGCGAAGCGATCGAAAGACATCGAGGGAGACATTCCCGATTCATGCCCTTGGCACCGGCCCCGTCGTGTCCTTTGTGGTCCTTTGTGTCCGTTGTGATGAACCTTCGAACCTGACCGTCGCGCCGGCATCCGGGACCCTCGACTCACAACGCCCCCAAGCCCCGCTTTTCCTCGCAATTCCGGACCGATTCCCTGTATGTTGCAGGCCTCGGCGCGACCCGGATTCGCGTCCCCGAAACCGTCCGTTCAAGGCGGCCCGACTGCCGCCTTCACAGGCCCTCCCGGAGGGCGTTTCACCGACCGAATTCATGACCGACCAGACACCGACCGCGCGTAACGAAGACACCGCCGAAGAGGCCGCCTACGGCGCCGATTCCATCAAGGTCCTGAAGGGGCTGGATGCGGTGCGCAAACGCCCCGGCATGTATATCGGTGACACCGACGACGGCTCGGGCCTGCACCACATGGTCTATGAGGTGGTCGACAACGCCATCGACGAGGCCCTCGCCGGCCACGCCGACCTGGTCCAGGTCATCCTGAATGCCGACGGCTCGGTCACCGTCACCGACAACGGCCGCGGCATCCCCACCGACATCCATGAGGGCGAGGGCGTTTCGGCGGCCGAGGTCATCATGACCCAGCTGCACGCCGGCGGTAAATTCGACCAGAATTCCTACAAGGTCTCGGGCGGCCTGCACGGCGTCGGCGTCTCGGTCGTCAACGCCCTCTCGGACTGGCTCAAGCTGGTCATCTACCGCAACGGCAAACGCCATGAGATGAAGTTCGCCCGTGGCGACACGGTCGAAAGCCTGAAGGTCACCGGCGATGCGCCGATGCGCGACAACGGCAAGGTCCTGTCGGGCACCGAGGTCACCTTCTTCCCCTCGGTCACCACCTTCGCCCACATCGATTTCGACCTGAAGACGCTGGAACACCGGCTGCGCGAGCTGGCCTTCCTCAACTCGGGCGTGGTCATCAAGCTTCAGGACCATCGCGGGGCCGAGAAGTTCGAGGAAATCCTGCACTATGAAGGCGGGGTCGAGGCCTTCGTGCGTCACCTCGACAAGTCCAAGACGCCCATCCTCAAGGACGTCATCGTCATTCGCGGCAAGAAGGAAGGGATCGAGATCGATCTCGCCCTGTGGTGGAACGACAGCTACCACGAGACCATGCTGTGCTTCACCAACAACATCCCCCAGCGGGATGGAGGCACCCACCTCTCGGCCTTCCGCGCCAGCCTGACCCGGATCATGGGCAGCTATATCGACGCGGCCGGCGCAGCGAAAAAGGAGAAGGTTTCGGTCTCGGGCGAGGACGCCCGCGAGGGCCTGACCTGCGTCCTTTCGGTCAAGGTGCCGGACCCCAAATTCAGCTCCCAGACCAAGGACAAGCTGGTCTCGTCCGAGGTCCGTCCCGCCGTCGAGGGCCTGTGCTCCGAAGGCCTTTCGACCTGGTTCGAGGAACATCCGGTCGAGGCCAAGGCCGTCGTCGCCAAGATCATCGAGGCCGCCGCCGCCCGCGAGGCCGCCCGCAAGGCCCGCGACCTGACCCGCCGCAAGACCTCCATGGACATGGCTTCCCTGCCCGGGAAACTGGCCGACTGCCAGGAACGCGATCCGGCCAAGTCCGAACTGTTCATCGTCGAGGGCGATTCCGCCGGCGGCTCGGCCAAACAGGCCCGTAACCGCGAGAACCAGGCCGTCCTGCCCCTGCGCGGCAAGATCCTGAACGTCGAGCGCGCCCGCTTCGACCGGATGCTGTCATCCGAACTGATCGGGACCCTGATCCTGGCGCTCGGCACCGGCATCGGCCGCGACGATTTCAACGCCGACAAGCTGCGCTATCACAAGATCATCCTGATGGCCGACGCCGACGTCGACGGTGCCCACATCCGGACCCTGCTGCTGACCTTCTTCTATCGCCAGATGCCCGAGCTGATCGAGCGCGGCCACGTCTTCATCGCCCAGCCGCCGCTCTACAAGGTCTCCAAGGGCAAGCAGTCGCGCTACCTCAAGGACCAGGCCGAGATGGACTCCTATCTCATCGAGGAGGGCTCATCCGAGGCCGAGCTGGACCTGCCGACCGGCGAGCGCCGCACCGGCCTGGACCTGCAGTCCCTCGTCCGTGAGGCCAAGGCCTTCAAGGCCGGCGTCGATCGCCTGAGCCAGCGCGCCCCGGCCTTTGCCATCGAACAGTCGGCCCTGGCCGGCCTGTTCGACGAGGCCGCCGCCGATCCGGCGAAAGCCGCGGCCCGCCTCAACCTCTATGCCGAGGAAGGGGATGGCGACTGGAACGGTTCCCCGGGAGCCCAGGGGGCCGTGGTCTTCGAACGCGTCCGCCGCGCCGTCAATGAGCGGATCGTGCTGGAAGAGGCCCTGATCCGCTCGCTCGACGCCCGACGTCTGGCCGAACGCGCGGCCGCCTTCGAGGGCCTGTTCGACAAGCCTGCCGTCTTTCGCCGCAAGGACAAGTCGGTCACCGTCCGTGGTCCGCTCGACCTGCTCGAGGCGGTTCTCGACGCCGGCAAGAAGGGCATCGCCATCCAGCGCTACAAGGGCCTGGGCGAGATGAACCCGGAGCAGCTGTGGGAGACCACGCTCGACGTCAACGCCCGCACCTTGCTGAAGGTGCAGGTCGAGCATCAGGAAGACGCGTCTGACCTGTTCGCCAAACTGATGGGTGACGTGGTCGAGCCGCGCCGCGAGTTCATCCAGGCCAACGCCCTCGACGCTGCGGTCGACGCCTGAGGCTCAGTTCCGGCCGGCGTCGACGAAGTCCTTGATGGTCGGCCAGATCGGCGGCTGGGCCCGCGACCCGTCACAGACGACCTGTTCCAGGTAGTCCGGCGAGGTGTTGGCGCGGACCGGCACCCATTCCGCGCCCTCCTCAGGGTAGCGGCCCATCTCCGCGCCGTCGGGGCCGTATTCGACCATACCCGCCGTGCGCCACTGGCTGTTCGATCCACACCGGAACTCGAAAGTCTCAATCGTATGGCTGTAGTCGCCGGCATCGCCGGTCCGCGCCACGGTTGCGACCAGCACGCGCGTGATCTCGCCCTCGACCACAATGCTGTCGACGTCCGCCATGAAGACGCTGCCGGTGCTGCGTGAGTACGGATGCCAGGTCTCGGCCGCCGCCTGTGTTGCGCAAAGGCCCAGCAAAGCCAGACCGCCCAGTAGATATTTCACGATGACCTCCCTTGATCCCCGATGACATGATGCGCGGCTGGACGGCTTTGGCAAGAGCGAGGTTAGGCGGCTTTACGCAGTCCCGCCGGCGCGGCCAGGAGCGGCTCAATCAGCCATTGCGCCAGATACCGCACCACCGGCACGGCCACACCGTCGCCCGTAAGATGACAGGCGGCGCTGTATGACCCGGGGAGCTGATAACTGTCGGGGAGGCCCATCAGCCGGGCCGTTTCCCGCGCCGACATCAGACGGGACCGGACCTGCCCGTCTTCGACCACCAGCAGGGTCTGACGGCTCGATCCGCCCCCCGGCGTCCTCAGGCAGCCGGCGAGGTCGAACCGCACCTCGGCCCGCTGGACCGGCAAACCGGCGGCATCACGGCGGGTTCTCCTGTACAACGCTCCGACGCGCCGCTCGCCGGACCGCTGCGCCGCCTCGACCTTGGCCAGATTTTTCGGCGACATCAGCGTCAGTAACCGGCCGGTCTCAGCCTTCGAATGCCAGCGGACGTCGGTTGGCCCGGCTTCGATGACGGACTCCAGCCCGACGTTTGAAATCCCGGGCTCCGGCAACCGCCACCAGACCATCCGATGCTGCAACGCGTCCGGCAGCCGGTCCACGGCCCGGCGCAGGGACGGTGTATGGAACAGGCCGTCAGCCGCCGGCCTCATTACAGCCGGGTCGATGGCCATATCCTCACGCACACCGATCACGAACAGGCGTGGCCGGGACTGCGGCAGGAAGCGGTCGGCATTGATGACCAGCGCCCCGGACCGGTAGCCGGCGTCGGCATAGGTCTGGCAGATGACCTCGAAATCCCGT
The DNA here is from genome assembly GCF_027487935.1 of Brevundimonas sp. Taxonomy (GTDB): domain Bacteria; phylum Pseudomonadota; class Alphaproteobacteria; order Caulobacterales; family Caulobacteraceae; genus Brevundimonas. The sequence goes on along the minus strand of NZ_JAIYCP010000021.1, from coordinate 9,954 downwards.
CCACCATGAGAGGTCAGGGCTCCGCAGACATTCTCTACGGCCACAACCCGCGGTGCCCGGTTCCCGGCGGCCAGGTCGCGCGCCAGAGCCCAGAAGTCGTGAAACGTGCCGGACCGCCGGCCCCCGAGGCCCGCGCCGACGCCGGCCAAGGACAGATCCTGACAGGGAAATGACCCCCACATCAGGTCCGCCACGCCGGGAAGGTCTGCGGCGGTCAGGGCGGCAATGTCCCCCACCCGCAGTCCGGCGTCTCCCCAGTTGGCGCGATAGGTCGCCGCCTTGGCCGGATCCAGATCATTGGCCAACAGGCATTGCCAGCCCTCTCCCAGGCCGGCGCGCACCATGCCGCCACCGGCAAAGAACTCGTAAAAGCGCCCCGGCGCGGACTTCCTGACGGACGATTCGACCATATCGCGACGCTGACGCGAGCGCGGGCGGAAGTCCACAGACGGCCCCATCCAGGAAAAATCCGGTGCCGCTAAAGCTTATGAAAGGGTCGGCGTGCGAGGGTTTCCGGTCAGCACGGAACCGGCATGCCCGTCATAAGATTTGCGCTCGTTGTCGTCTTGCTCTTCGGTCTCGGTATCCCGACCGGAGCCGAGGCCGCGACCCAATCCCGCGAGAGCCGCATCGAGCTGGCCCGGCGCGTGGAGGAACGCGCCGCCGCGACAAGCTTCCCCGCCCTTGAGGCCTTCGGCGAGGCCGCCATGTCCGTGCCGGGTCGCGAAGGGCTGAACCGGCTCTACCATGTGATGTGGATCAGCCTGAACCAGGGCGATTTCGAACGGGCCGAGGTCTGGAACAACCGCCTGGCTGCCGAAGCCCTGGAGCGTCGGGACCAGCGGTACCAGGCAATCGCCCGGCTGAACGCCCTGTCCATCCGTTACGACAGCGGCGATACGGCTGCCGCGGTCGAGATCGACCAGATCGCCCGCACCTCGACGGACTGGTTCGTCAAGGCACATGCCAAGCGCCTCAGTGCGCTTGCGCTGATGGACCGCGACCGTATCGGCGAGGCGCTGCGCCTGCTGAGCGCGGCGGACGCCCTGATTCCCGACAAGGCCCCCTATGCTGACACGGCCCGCGCCGGGCTCTGGGAAGTCACCGGCCTGGCCCTGATGGACCTGAATGACATCGAGGGGGCGACCGCAGCCTTCCGCCGCTTCGAGATCGACCTCTCCAACCCCGCCTATCCACGCCCCGATTTCGACGCCCTCTACAACCTGACGCGTCTGTCCGTTCAGGTCGGTGATCAGGAACTCGCGACCCGGCTTTACGCCGCTCATCACCGGCTGTCGCGGCGGGCGGGATTGGGAAGCCTGATGGTCTATGACGCCAACCTGTGCGCCATGGTGGCCGACGGTGGCGGTGACTCGCAGGGTGTCCTGGACTGTCTGTCGCCTTACGGGGCCGACCTCGGCGAAGCCGAATTCCTTGCGCCCCAGATGTTGCCATCCCGGGCGCTCGCCTACGCCCGGACCGGCCAGCTCGGCCTCGCCCGACGAGATCTCGCAGAGATCCGGCGTCGTGAGGCTGCCGGCCTTTTCCGCGAGAATGGCTTTTCGGAGGTTCCGAGGGTGGAGGCCGCCCTGCTGTTCGCCGAGGGCCGGACCCGCGATGCCTTCCAGCGTCTGGAGGCCTATCACAAGGCACAGGAGGTGCAGATCGCCCGCCGGTTCAGCGCCGGTATCGGTCAGGTGACGGGCGATATGCAGGAGCAACTGGCGGAACGTCGACGTCAGCTCGATACGGCACGGACCAATACGCGGCTGCAGAAGGACATCATCAATTCCCAGCGATGGATGGTCGGCATCGCCGGGGTCTTCTTCCTGACTGCCGCAGGCCTGCTCGTCTGGCAGTGGCGCTCGGCCGTGCACCTGCGCCTGGCCCGTCAGGCCGCCGAGGAAGCCAGCCGGTCCAAGAGCGACTTCCTCGCCAATATGAGCCACGAAATCCGCACCCCCCTGAACGGGGTGGTTGCCATGGCCGACGCCCTGGCCCGAAGTGAGCTGGGTCCGCGCGAACGCGAGATGGTCGATATCGTCCGCGCCTCCAGTGATACGCTCGAACGCCTGCTGTCGGACATCCTCGACACCGCCAAGATCGAGTCCGGCCAGATCACGATTGAGCCGGCACCGTTCCATCTGGCGGATGTCGTGCGCGAGACCGCCGCCCTGTGGCGACCGATGGCCGAGGAGAAGGGCGTCGCACTGACGATCGGCATTCGCCCGGAAGCAGAGCGGCTGGTCCATGGCGACGTGGTGCGTGTCCGCCAGATCCTGACCAATCTGGTCAGCAATGCGCTGAAATTCACGGCAGCGGGTGAGGTCAGGCTGAACATCGAGGATGGTGCTGACGACCACGTTCGGTTCACCGTCACAGATACGGGCGTGGGCTTCGAGCCGGATCAGAGGGACCGGATTTTCGGTCGCTTCCATCAGGCAGACGGCTCCATCACGCGCCGCTTTGGCGGCACCGGCCTTGGCCTGACGATCTCACGCGATCTGGCCGACCTGATGGGGGGCAGTCTGGACTGTGTGAGTCAGCCGGGTGTCGGCTCCCGGTTCTGGTTCGAGATACCCTTGCCGCAGGTCGACGCCGGCCAGTCCGGCGAGGTGCCGGTCCCGCAATACGAGGAGTCCACTGTACCGCTCCGGATTCTGTTGGCGGACGATCATCCCGCCAACCGCAAGGTCGTCGAGATTCTGCTGGCGGGGACCAGCGCCGAACTTGTCGGCGTCGCGGATGGGAGCGAGGCGCTCGAGGCCTTCCGGGGTGGAGGTTTCGACCTGGTCCTCATGGACATGCAGATGCCGGTGATGGACGGACTGACCGCCACGGCCGAGATACGGGCCCTCGAGAGGGAGCTTGGCTGGGGCCGCACGCCGCTGCTGATGCTGACCGCCAACGCCATGCCCGAACATATCGAGGCGGGCCGCAAGGCGGGGTCCGACGGTCACCTCGCCAAGCCGGTCACCATGGCGACCTTGTTCGACGGGATCACACAGGTCCTGGCCTCGAGCGCACCGGAATCCGAAGTCCGGGCTGCCTGACCCGGGACGTAAGCCGGGGTCGTTCAGCAGGGTCAACGCCGCCCATCAGGACTGGCGACAACGGCCGCAGGCTCCGATCAGGCAGGGATCGGTCCTCTTTCCAGTGCCCGCAGCACCTCCTGCGCCAGAAGCGCGGCCGGCCCTCCCGCGCCCCGGGCGGACATCAGGGCGATCTCGCTGTCGGCCAGCATCGGCAGCCCTCTCGCCAGCACCGCAAGGTCGCGGGGAGCCATGGCGGCGGGAAGCACGCCGACTCCGAGGCCGGCGCGCAGGGCTGCCATCTGGCCGGCGAGGCTCGGCGAGGTGAAGGACGCGCGGAACCCTATGCCGGCCTCCGTGAGCGCGCCGAGGGCCCGCTTGCGATAGATGTCCGGGGCCGGCGCAATGATCAGCGGCAGCGGCGATGCCTCAATGATCGAGGCGTCGAGCGCCACCCAGACCAGCCGTTCGCTCCAGACCCGGACGCCCAGTTCGGGCCCGACGGGCTCTCGCTTGATCAGTGCCAGATCCAGCATGCCCCGCGACATCTGGTCGAGCAGGTTGGCGGTATAGTCGCAGGTCACCGACAGTTTGATGCGCGGATGCCGGCGCGCAAACGCCCCGAGGATCCGGGGCAGATGCATGGTTGCGATGTCCTCCGGCGCCCCGAAACGGACCTCCCCCTCCAGGTCTCCGTCCCCGAGCGTCGAGATGATCTCATCATTCAGCCGCATCAACCGGCGGGCTTGAGGTAACAGCGCGGCGCCCTCTGTGGTGAGGCCGACCCCCTTGCCACCGCGATCCAGCAAGGGGGATCGCAGTTGATCCTCCAGCCGGCGGATCTGCAGGCTGACGGCGGGCTGGCTCCGGCCGAGCAAGGCCGCGGTGCGGGTAAAGCTGCCTGTTTCGACGACCGTTACGAAAGCCCGCAGCAGATCGATGTCCAGGTTGACCAGCCGATCGGCCATTGCATTAACATCCGTTATAGCCAGCATCACACCAATAAACTGGATGCCGACGCCGGTCGAGGTCATTCGGACCGACCCTCATCTGACCGGTTGACCCATGCCCGACTTTTCCTCCGCCCTGGCGCTTCTGACGTCGCCGGCCATTCTGTTCTTCTTCATCGGGGCAGCGGCGGCGTTCGCGCGCTCGGACCTCACCATTCCCGAGCCGGTCGCCAAGGCCTTGTCGCTCTATCTGATGTTCTGCATCGGCTTCAAAGGCGGGGTGGAGGCCCGTGCCGCCGGACTGAACGGGGATTTCATCGCAGCGGGTGTCATCGGTATCGCGCTCAGCGCCCTGATGCCGCTGGTCGCCTTCATCATCCTGAAGCGCACATCCCGACTGGATCGTTCGACCCTCTGCGCCCTGGCGGCCACCTACGGATCTGTTTCCGTGGTGACCTTTGCCGCCGGCCAGCAGCATCTCGAGGCCGTGGGCCTGCCGGCCGGCGGCTATATGGCGGCTGTGCTTGCCCTGATGGAGACCCCTGCCATCCTGACGGCCCTGCTCCTGCTCAATGGCGCCGGTCGGGGCGAGCCCGGACGCCGGCGTACCATTCTGAAGGAGGTCTTCGTCGGTGCTGCCATGGTCATGTTGCTGGGCAGCTTCCTGGTCGGCCTGGTTTCCGGCAACGCCGGTATGGCCAAGCTGGAGCTTTTTGTGGGGCCGTTGTTCCAAGGGGCGCTGTGCTTCTTCCTGCTCGACATCGGCCTGATCGCCGCGCGCCGGCTTATGGAGGGCGGCCGCAAACTGTCGCCCGGCGTCATCGCTTTCGCCCTGGGGTTTCCGATGCTCTCGGCCGCCGTGGCGCTGGGGCTTGCCCGGCTCGCCGGACTGGACGTCGGCAATGCCGCGCTTCTGACCATACTCGCGGGTTCGGCCTCCTATATCGCGGTGCCCGCTGCCATGCGGCTGGCGGCACCCGAGGCGGACACCGGCGTGTTTGTGACGGCGTCCCTGGCGATCACCTTCCCGTTCAACCTCACCGTCGGAATCGCCCTCTACACCGCGGCTGCAGTCTGGTTCTGGGCGTGACACAGCCTGCTGTTCCCGCCGGTCGTGGGTAAGTTCGGGGCGCGGAGATCCCCGCGTTCCGGGATCAGCCGCAACCGGCCGCCGAATAACGTATGGCTGGGTTCATGTTGAAATCGGCCGGAGCGATGCGTTCCCGGTTTTCTGGTTTCTATCTATACCTAAAAACATAAAGGTTAACTTGTATCGATATGAAACAGATTAAGAGATTGTCGATTTAACTGTATTCAGCAACGGCTCGAAAATCATGATCTTGTAAATCTCCCGTCTGTTCAAGCAGGCGAGGGGCCCGGGTGATGAAAAAAGCTGTTGTAGCGGCGTTGTTTTCGGTCGCTCTCGCCGCTCCGGCGTCAGCCTTGGGTCAGACGGTGTTCCCGTCGACCAATCCCAATGCGGCGGAATGGGCGCTGATCCGGTTGACGCCCGCCCTCGTGAACAGCGCCAAGGGCGGAGCCGGTGTCATTGTCGGTGTCTACGACGGGCGGGCCGATTGCCGGTTTGCAGACCTTGCCGGTCGCTGCAGCAACCTGCTCTTCAGCAACGGCATCTATTCGTCCTACAGCGACCATGGAACGCACACGTCCGGAACGATCGCCGGTGCCCGATTTGGCACGGCCACCGGCTCTTCAATCCTGAACTATGCGGTGTTTGACAACCGGGGCTATATCGCCGGCGGGAGCGGCCTGACCAGCGCCTGGATCGACGCGGCCAACCGCAAGGCCAGTATCGCCAGCATGAGCTTCGGCTGCGCCCGCATGGCCCTGTGCCTGAGCGCCTCGGAAATCCGGACGATGGCCAGCACCCCGCTCTCGGGCATGCTCTTCGTCAAGGCCGCGGGCAACGACGGTGCCACCTTCGGCAATGAGATGATCCCCGTGGCCGCCGCAGACGCGAGGACCGCGCTGTCCCGTTTGCTTCTGGTCGGCAGCGTGAATCTGGCGGGAACAATCTCGACCTTTTCCAATCGTCCCGGCGAGGGCTGCCTGTTGGCCGGCGGCGCCACCGCCTGTGCCGAGAACATGAAATGGAAATACCGTTTCCTCGTTGCACCCGGCGAGATGATCTACGCAAACCTGCCCGGCAACAGCTACGGCTTTATGTCCGGAACCAGCATGGCGACCCCGATCGTGGCGGGGGCGGCGGCGCTGCTGGAAGGCCGGTGGCCGGCCTTGAAGGCCAGACCCGCCACGGTTGCCGACATTCTGTTGAACTCCGCCACGGACATCGGGGCAAGGGGTGTCGACCCCGTCTACGGCCGGGGGCTGCTGAACGTCGAAAGGGCGTTCCAGAACGCGGGAACCACGGCCATCATCGCGCCGAACGGCCAGGCAGTGGTTGTTTCGGGAGCGTCGCTGACCGTCGCCCCGGTCATGGGAAAAGCCGCCGGTTCGCTGTCCGATGTGACGGCGTTTGACGCCTACGGTCGTGACTACGCCCTCAACGAGGTCAGCAATTTCTCGGTCAGGGCGGCCGCGCGGGATCCGGGAACGGTCAGCGCTTCGGCGATCGACATGGGCGGGCAGGACGGCTGGGCACCGAACTTCTTCGCGGGGCCGTCGGCTCCGGTCGCCTACGTCGGCTTCGGGCCTCGTGCCGCGGCCGGATCCGGGCGGTTTGCGATGGACAGGACCCTCCGCGCAGGCATGGACGCGCCCATGGGCGGCGCGGTCGTGGCCCTGCGTCTCACCGGCGCCACCGAGACCCGCTCGGACTTCGCCTCGGACCCGGGGCTGAGGCCCCTGAGCTTCTTTGCCTCCTCGGATCTGCTCGGCCGGTCGGCGCTGACCGGTGTGAGCCTGCCGATGAACAGTGGCGGCCGGCTGGTGGTGTTCGGCGCGACGTCGCTCGGCGCGAGCCCCGGAATCAGCGAGGACGACGGCCATCGACTGGTCGTCCGGCCGGGCGCGACGGACTTCGAGCAACGCATGGAGATGGACCGTTCCCCCATGCGGCATTCCACGGTCGGCCTGGGCTACTGGGCCCGACCCGACAGCCGCACGATTGTCGGCCTCAGCCTGACAAGCATGGTCCAGCGCCATGGCTACTATGATCTTGCATCCGATCTCTCGAGCTTCGATGCGCCGTTCGTGCTCAACAGTGTCGGCCTGGCCGCCAGTCGCACCTTTGGTGCCTGGGAGGTCTATGGCGCTGCCGAGACCACCGCGATCGGTGCGCCGGAGTCGCGCGGGCCGATCGGTTTCTCCGACAGCGTCCTTGTTTCGGGCGAGATCGGTGCCCGCATCTCCCGGACCGGCCCGGGCAAGGCCGCGCTGCGGGAAAGTCTCGCCATGGCGCTGCGCGCCGCGCCCCAGGCCGTTTCAGGGCACCTGGACCTGAACTACAGGGCGCCGACCGCAGACGGCCTCGAAACCGAAATCGTCTCCCGCCGGTCCTCGCTGGCCGAGGTTACGGGCCGGCCCGTCCTCATCGAAGCCAGCTATACGCTCGAGGACGGCCAGACCTGGTCTGCCCGCCTGCGCGGCGGCGCGGACCTGACCGGTTACGGCGAGTACCACCTGGCCGCAGAAGCCCGCCTTACCTTCTGAGCCGGTTCGGCACCCGCAGGGTGCGCGTCGGCTGGACGGTTTCAGGGGAGAAAATGGCGCGCCCGGAACGATTCGAACGTCCGACCCTCAGATTCGTAGTCTGATGCTCTATCCAGCTGAGCTACGGGCGCGCTTGGCCGCGAACGGCGAGGGCGGGTATCTAGCGGAGGCGGGGGCAGGGGGCAAGGGCTGTCGGGCGGGTTTTCGGTCCTGCCGTCCGGCAAGGCCCGGGCGCTGCGAAACGGCAGGGGTTTCGTTCTCGCGGGTGGCGGGCCAAGGTGCGGTGACTTCCCGCTTCTGCCTTCTCCGGATGAGTCCGCCATGATCCTTTTCCCGCACCGGCCGCTGCGCGCCGTCACGGTCGCTGTTGTCGCCCTGGCGCTGGGTCTGGCCGGATGTGCGGGCGGCCTGACGACCCCCTGGGCGTCCGCCGGGCGCGCGGTGACCCCCTCGCCCGGCGCGGTCCAGCCCCCGATGGCGCGTGGGCCGTTTGTGTCGGCGGCCAATCCGCTCGCGGTCGAGGCCGGATTGAAGGTCTTGCGCGAGGGCGGCTCGGCGGTCGATGCGGCGGTGGCGGTGCAGGCAGTGCTGGGTCTGGTCGAGCCGCAGTCATCCGGCCTCGGCGGCGGGGCCTTCATGATGGTTTTCGACGCCGGTACCGGCGAGGTCACAAGCTATGACGGCCGTGAAACCGCGCCCTCGACCGCGACACCCGAACTGTTCTTCGAGAACGGCCGGCCGCTGGGGATCGGCGACGCGATCCTGAGCGGTCGGTCGACCGGCGCGCCCGGGGCCGTGGCCATGCTGGCCAAGGCCCAGGCGGCGCATGGCCGCCTGCCCTGGAGCGCCCTGTTCGGCGATGCGGAGCGGCTGGCGCGTGACGGCTTTGTGGTCAGTCCGCGGCTGGCCGGTTTCATCGCCGCGACGCGGGGGCAGGCGCGGACGCGATGGGCCAATGCCTATTTCACCCGCGCCGACGGCGAGCGCTATGTCGCGGGCGATGTTCTGAGAAATCCGGCCTATGCCCGGACCGTGGCCGAGCTGGCGGCGGGCGGGGCCGAGGTCTTCTATAATGGCCGGATCGCGCGCGAGATCGCCGCCACGGTGGCGGAGGAGCCGCGCCCCGGCACCCTGACGGTCGAGGACATTGCCGCCTATGAGCCGATCGAGCGGGGGGCCCTGTGCCGGCCCTACCGGATCTATGTGATCTGCGTCCCGCCGCCGCCCTCCAGCGGGGTGGCGGTGCTGCAGCTGCTGGCCATGGCCGAGCGGACGCCGGACATCGCCCTGGGTCCGGACAGCGCCGAGGCCTGGACCGCCTTCGCCCAGCTGCAACGCCTGATGTACGCCGACCGTGACCGCCATGTCGCCGATCCGGCCTTTGTGGGCGTACCGGTGCAGGGGCTGCTGGACCCGGACTATACGGCGGCCCGCGCGGCCCTGGCACCGGGCCTTACGGGCGCGGCCACCGCCGGGACACCGCCCGGGGGGGCGTTTGTCGGGCCGGATGCCACCCGGGAGCCGGCGGGCACCTCGCATTTTGTCATCGTCGACGCAGCGGGCAATGCGGTCAGCATGACCACGACGATCGAGAGCGTGTTCGGCTCGGGCCGGATGGCGGCGGGCTTCTTTCTCAACAATGAGCTGACGGACTTCTCACTTGCCCCGCTGCGGGCCGACGGCGCGCCGGCGGCCAATGCCGTGGCGGCGGGCAAGCGGCCGCGATCCTCCATGTCGCCCGTTCTGATTTTCGATCGTGAAGGGCGGCTGGTCGGTGCCCTGGGTTCGCCGGGCGGGCCGTCTATCCTGGCCTATAACGCCCGGGCCCTGATCGCCGTGCTGGACTGGGGCCTGCCGGTCCAGACAGCGTTCAACCTGCCCAATCTGGTGGCGCGGGGTGACGGTTTTGGCGCGGATACGGAGCGATTCTCCGAAGCCCTGCGGGCGGGCCTGGCGGCGCGCGGCGTGACCCTGAGGCCCAATGACAGCGAAACCTCGGGCCTGCACGGCGGACTCTGGCGTCAGGGCCCGGACGGCTGGGCCTGGGACGGCGGCGCCGACGACCGCCGTGAGGGTGTGGCCAGAACAGGGCCCCGGGACTAGAGCAATCGGCGCTCCAGTTGACGCATGGGCCTCCAGCGACAAGGGTTCATCACAACGAGCACAACGCGGTCACAACGGACACGACGGGATCGAGACGGTGGCACCATCGCGGATCGCTTCCTTCAGGCTCGATTTTTCGTCGAAGGGAGGATCGGCGGCAAAGCCGCCCTTGTCTCGTTTCGTTGCCGGGAAGGATCGACACACGCGGCAACCGCACGGTCCCGTCGTGTCCGTTG
>NZ_JAIYCP010000024.1 GCF_027487935.1 Brevundimonas sp. | reverse complement strand
GAAGGCCCGCGAAGGGGTGATGGAGTTCCTGCTCATCAACCACCCGCTGGACTGCCCGATCTGCGACCAGGGCGGCGAGTGCGACCTGCAGGACCAGGCCATGGGCTATGGCCGCGACGGTTCCCGCTATGCGGAGAACAAGCGCGCGGTCGAAGAAAAGAACATGGGGCCGACGGTCAAGACCTTCATGACCCGCTGCATCCAGTGCACCCGTTGCGTCCGCTTCATCACCGAAGTGGCCGGGGTGCCGGATATCGGCATGATCTCGCGCGGCGAGGACGCCGAGATCACCACCTATCTCGAGAAGAATATCGACAGTGAGCTGTCGGGCAACGTCAACGACCTGTGCCCGGTCGGTGCCCTGACCCATCGGCCGTGGCAGTACCATTACCGCCCGTGGGAGCTGAAGAAGACCGAGACCATCGACGTCATGGACGCCCTGGGCTCCAACATCCGCGCCGACGCCAAGGGTGCCGAGGTCATGCGCATCCTGCCGCGCGTGAATGAGGGCATCAATGAGGAGTGGCTGTCGGACATCAGCCGCTATGCGGTCGATGGCCTGCAGCGACAGCGGCTGGACCAGCCCTATGTGCGCGAGAACGGCAAGCTGCGCGCCGCCTCCTGGGAGGAGGCGCTGGGAGTCGTCGCGGCCAAGCTGAACGCGGCGCCTGCTGACCGGATCGGGGTGATCGCGGGCGACCTGCAGGATGCGGAATCGATGAAGGCGGCGCTGGACCTCTTCCGCGCGCTGGGATCCGCCAACACCGACTGCCGTCAGGATGGCAGTGCGCTGGGCCATGGGTCGCGCGAAGGCTGGCTGTTCAATTCGGGCCTCGCGGGCATCGAGAACGCGGATGCGGTCCTGATCGTGGGTGCCAATCCGAGGACCGAGGCCCCCTTGCTGAACACCCGCCTGCGCAAGGCCTGGCTGACCGGCAAGACCGGGATCGGCGTGATCGGCGAACAGGTCAATCTGACCTATGACTACAACTGGTTCGGGGCCGGTTCGAAGACACTGACCAAGCTGCCGAAGGCGGCGCTGGACTTCCTGTCGACGGCCGAGCGGCCGGCGATCATCGTCGGTGCAGGCGCGGTTTCCGGCGCGGACGGCGCGGCCGTGCTGAACGCGCTCGGCGCTCTGGCAAAGAAGGTCGGCGTGGTCACGGACAGCTGGAACGGCTTCAACGTCCTGCATAGTGCGGCCTCGCGCGTCGGCGGCCTCGACATGGGCTTTGTCCCGGGTGAGGGCGGCAAATCGGCGGCGCAGATGGCGGCCAAGGGCGCGCTGGACGTCCTGTTCCTGCTGGGTGCCGACGAGATCGACGTGTCGAAGTCCAGTGCTTTCCGCGTCTATCTGGGCAGTCACGGCGACCGCGGGGCCCATGGTGCCGACGTGATCCTGCCCGGCGCGGCGTATACCGAGAAGTCCGGCCTCTATGTGAACACCGAGGGCCGGGTGCAGATGGCCGAACGGGTCGTCTTCCCCAAGGGACAGGCGAAGGAGGACTGGGCTATTCTGCGGGCGCTGTCGGCCATGGTCGGCCAGACCCTGCCGTATGACACGCTGGATGCCCTGCGCTCGAAACTGATGGCGGACCACCCGACCTTCGGGCGGATCGACTATCTGCCGGCACCCGCGTCGTTTGATGTGGGAAGTCTGGGCAAGAAGGGTGATCTGGGCGACACGGCCTTCGTTTCGGCGGTGCGCGATCCCTATCTGAACAACCCGATCACGCGCGCCAGCGTGACCATGGCCGAGCTGTCCGCCCAGCGGATGGCCCCGGTCGTGATGGCGGCGGAGTAAGGCGATGACCGACGTCGTAACCCATCGCTCGAACCCGCTGGCGACGATCTTCCTGAGCGTCGTCGGTCTGGCCATCGCAGGCGGTCTCGGATTTCTGGCCGTCTGGCTCTGGGGTCAGATTCCCCCGACCTTCTGGACGAGCCCGGTCGGGTGGCTGCTGATCACCGCCGGCGGCATCCTTCTGGTCACCGTCGGAATCCTGATTTCGCTGGCCTTTCTGCTGCTGGCCGACCGGAAGATCTGGGCCGGCGTGCAGATGCGCAAGGGCCCCAATGTGGTCGGGCCATTCGGTCTGCTGCAGTCGTTCGCCGACTTCTTCAAATTCGTTCTCAAGGAAATCATCGTGCCGGCGGGTGCCGACAAGGTGGTCTTCCTGCTGGCACCGCTGCTGACCTTCATCCTGGCCTTCATCGCCTGGGCGGCCATTCCGTTCGCGCCGGGCTGGGTCATCTCCGACCTCAACGTCGGCATTCTGTACATCTTCGCGATCAGCTCGCTGGGTGTTTACGGCATCATCATGGGCGGCTGGGCTTCGAATTCGAAGTATCCGTTCCTCGGCTCGCTGCGGTCCGCCGCGCAGATGGTGTCCTATGAGGTCTCCATCGGCCTGGTGATCATCAATGTCATCCTGCTGGCCGGGACCATGAACCTGACCTCGATCGTGACCCAGCAGCAGGGCATGTTCTGGAACTGGTTCGCCTTCGGTGGCGGGTCCGGGACCTGGCCGCTGATCGTGGTGATGTGGCCGATGGCGATCATCTTCTTCGTCTCGGCCCTGGCCGAGACCAACCGTCCGCCCTTCGACCTGCCCGAGGCCGAGTCCGAGCTCGTGGCCGGCTACCAGGTCGAATACAGCTCGACCCCGTACCTGCTGTTCATGATCGGCGAATACGCCAACATCGTCTTCATGTGCGCCATGATTACCCTGCTGTTCTTCGGCGGATGGAATCCGGGCGTGCCGCAGTATTGGCTGGACAGCCTGCCGGGCTGGCTGGAGCAGGGGATCTATCTGGTCACCTTCCTGGCCAAGACCGTATTCTGGTTCTGCATGATCGCCCTGGTGAAGGCCTTTGTGCCCCGCTACCGCTATGACCAGCTGATGCGTCTGGGCTGGAAGATCTTCCTGCCGACCTCGCTGGTCTGCGTGGTCATTGTCTCGGGCTGGCTTGTGGCCACGAAGGCGGGGCTGCTGTGAGCCGGGCGCTGGTCCTTTCCTGCGCCGTGCTGACGGCCGTTGCGGCCGGGGGCTGCAGCTTCCGGTTTGACCCGCGGGTCGAGGAGACGACCTCGGTCGGCACCCTCGAGCGGGCAGAGCAGGCCCGCGCCCGGGCGGATCGTATGCATCCCGCCTGCCGCGACAGCCGCACAGATCGCGATGACCAGCCGGAAGGTTGCGACGTCGTGGTCAGGAGGAAGTGATGCGGCGCGCCCTGACCCTCATGCTGGTGGCCGCGGCCCTTTCGGCCTGCAGCACCTACGAACCCGAGCCGGTCTCGCCCTATCAGTGGCAGCAGAGGCAGGAGCGCATCCAGCGGCAGGAGGCCGAGCGCCTGCGTCGTTGCGAAACCATGGACAAACAGAGCGAGCGATACACCCGCGAGTGCGCCCGCGCCGGAGCCAGCCAGTAATGTTCAACCGTCTTGTCCAGGCTGCGAAGGGCGCGCTTCTGATCGATGCCGTCGGCGCGATCGGCCTGTCGCTGAAATACATGGCCCGTCCCAAGGCCACGGTGAACTATCCGTTCGAGCGCAATCCGCAATCGCCGAGGTTTAGGGGCGAGCACGCCCTGCGCCGCTATGCGAACGGCGAGGAACGCTGCATCGCCTGCAAGCTGTGCGAGGCCATCTGCCCGGCCCAGGCCATCACCATCGAGGCCGAACCCCGCGCCGACGGCAGCCGCCGCACGACCCGCTATGACATCGACATGGTCAAATGCATCTACTGCGGCCTGTGCGCCGAGGCCTGCCCGGTCGACGCCATCGTCGAGGGGCCGAACTCGGAGTTCACGGTCGAGACCCGTGAAGAGCTGCTCTACGACAAGGACCGGTTGCTCGCCAACGGCGACCGCTGGGAACGACTGATCGCGAAGAATCTGGAACTCGACGCGCCTTACCGTTAAGGCGCAGACGCTGAACAGGACGGCGATTCCGAAGGGGATCGTCCTCCATTAACCGAAAGGGGCTGAGGCCTCCGATGTTGCAAGGCATTGCCTTCTATCTGCTGGCCACGGTGGCCGTGCTGGGCGGCCTCATGGTCGTCACGGCGAAGAACCCCGTGCACAGCGTGCTGTGGCTGATCCTGGCCTTCTTCTCGTCAGCGGGGCTGTTCGTCCTGCTCGGTGCGGAGTTCCTCGCGATGCTGCTGGTGGTCGTCTATGTGGGCGCCGTAGCCGTGCTGTTCCTGTTCGTGGTCATGATGCTGGACGTCGACTTCGTGCGCCTGCGCGAGGGCTACGCCCGCTACCTGCCGCTGGCGGCGATCGTTGCGGGCATACTGCTGGTCGAGATGATCGTGATTTCCTTTGCCGTCGTGAGCGGCGGCGCGGCGGCTGACGCTGTCGGCCCGGTCGCAGCGACGGCTGAGATGTCCAATGTCGAGGCCATCGGTCGGGTACTCTACACGGACTATGTCTACATCTTCCAGGCGGCGGGGATCGTGCTGTTGATCGCCATGATCGGGGCCATCGTCCTGACCCTGCGCCACAAGCCCGGCATCAAGCGTCAGAATATCGCCCGTCAGGTCGGTCGCGATGCGAAGACGGCCATGGAGGTCAAATCCGTGACCACCGGTGCCGGCGTTACCCCGGAGGATCTGGTCTGATGGACATCACCCTGCAGCACTATCTGGCGGTGGGCGCGATGCTCTTCACCATCGGCGTCTTCGGCATCTTCGTGAACCGCAAGAACGTCATCATCATCCTGATGTCTGTCGAGCTGATCCTGTTGGCCGTGAACATCAATTTCGTCGCCTTTTCGGCCTATCTCAATGACGTCCAGGGTCAGATCATGGCCATGTTCGTCCTGACCGTGGCCGCGGCCGAGGCCGCCATCGGCCTTGCCATTCTGGTGACCTTCTTCCGCAACCGCGGCGACATCGCGGTTGATGACGCCTCCGTGATGAAGGGCTGACCGTGGACCTCGCGCTTCTCGTCACCCTCGGCGTCTTCGCGCCGCTGCTGGGCGCCGTTATCGTCGGCCTGAGCGGCCGGCGGCTTGGCGACCTGGTGTCCAAATCGATCACCACCGGCCTGCTGTTCTTCTCGTGCGTCGTTTCGTGGATCGTGTTCAGCCAATGGACCTGGGGCGGGCTTGAAGCCTTCACGGTCGAACTGTTCCCCTTCATCAACGTCGGCGATTTCCAGTCGGTCTGGTCGATCCGCATCGACGCCCTTTCGGCGGTCATGCTGGTCGTGGTCACCAGCGTGTCCTCGCTCGTCCACCTCTATTCCTGGGGTTATATGGCCGAGGATCCCGACAAGCCGCGGTTCTTCGCCTATCTCTCGCTGTTCACCTTCGCCATGCTGGCTCTGGTGACCGCCGCCGACTTCATGCAGCTGTTCTTCGGCTGGGAAGGGGTGGGGCTGGCGTCCTATCTGCTGATCGGTTTCTGGTACAAGAAGTCCACCGCCAGCGCCGCCGCCATCAAGGCCTTTGTGGTCAACCGCGTCGGCGACTTCGGCTTTGCTCTCGGCATCCTGACGGTGTTCTGGATGTTCGGCACGATCCAGTTCGCCGAACTGTTCCCCATGATCGCCGCCAAGGCCGGAACGGGCTGGGTCTTCCTCGGTCACACCTGGTCGGCGCTCGATCTCGCCGGTGCCCTGCTGTTCGTGGGTGCGATGGGCAAGTCGGCCCAGTTCTTCCTGCACACCTGGCTGCCCGACGCCATGGAGGGCCCGACCCCGGTTTCAGCCCTGATCCACGCGGCGACGATGGTCACCGCCGGCGTCTACATGGTCTGCCTGCTGTCGCCGATCTATGAGTATGCCCCGGTCGCCTCGGCCATCATCGCCCTGACCGGTGCGGTCACGGCCCTGTTTGCCGCCACTGTCGGCCTGGCCCAGAACGACATCAAACGGGTGATCGCCTATTCGACCTGTTCGCAGCTCGGCTACATGTTCTTCGCGGCGGGCGTCGGTGCCTACCAGGCCGCGATGTTCCATCTGTTCACCCACGCCTTCTTCAAGGCCCTGCTGTTCCTCGGTGCGGGCTCGGTGATCCACGGGATGCACCACGAGCAGGACATGCGGAAGATGGGTGGGCTGTGGAAGCTGCTGCCGGTGACCTATGCGGTCATGACGATCGGCACCATCGCCATCACCGGCCTTGGCATTCCCGGCGTCGGCGGTCTGGCGGGCTTCTATTCCAAGGACTCCATCATCGAGAGTGCCTTTGCCTCGTTCACCAATGGCCATTCAGCCATGGGCCTGTTCGCCTTCTTCGTCGGCATCCTCGCCGCCGGCCTGACCGCCTACTACTCATGGCGTCTGGTGTTCATGACCTTCCACAACAAGCCGGTGTGGAAGGATGAAAATCACGACGATCATGCGCATGACGACCACGTCCACGTGGACCACGCCACGCATGCTGACGACCATGCCCATGGCGACCATGACCATGACGATCATGCCCACCACGGCCCGCTGAAGCCGCATGAGAGCCCGCTGGTAATGCTGGTGCCGCTACTGCTGCTGGCGGTCGGGGCGATCGCTGCGGGCTTCGTCTTTGCCCCCTGGTTCATCGGCGATTACGAGCATGATTTCTGGCGGGGGGCGATCTTCGTGTCCGAGGCCAACCACGTCCTGCACGACAGCCACTACGTTCCGCTCTGGGTGAAATGGTCGCCGCTGATCCTGACCCTGATCGGCAGTTTCGCCGCCTTCTGGCTCTATGTGATGAAGGAAGGCATGGCGCGTCGGATGGCCGACCGAGGCGGCATCGTGCACGGCTTCCTCTACAACAAATGGTATTTCGACGAGCTGTACGACGTCGTGTTCGTCAAGGGTGCCCGGGCGGTCGGTGACCTGTTCTGGAAGGTCGGCGACGTGAAGATCATCGACGGCGGCGGGCCCAACGGCATGGCCTGGCTGTCGCGGAAACTCGCGGGCGGCCTGAGCCGCTTCCAGTCCGGCTATGTCTATTTCTACGCCTTCGTGATGCTGCTCGGCCTCGCCGGCTTCCTCGCCTTCGCCATCTATACGTGGGGAGCCTGATCTTGCCCCAGATCCCCTATATTCTCAGCGTCGTCACCTTCCTGCCGCTGGTCGGCGCGGGCCTGATCCTGCTGGCGCGGCTGTTCAACAAGGCCGGCGCAGACGGCGCGGCGCGCTGGATCGCCCTGCTGACGACACTCGTGACCCTGGCCGTCTCAATCGTGCTCGTCGCGAATTTCGATCCGTCCAGCGCCGCCTATCAGTTTGTCGAGCGATACGTCTGGTTCGTGGGTGCCCAGTACCACATGGGCGTGGACGGGATTTCGATCCTTTTCGTGCTGCTGACGGCCTTCCTCATGCCGATCTGCATTCTGGCGAGCTGGACCACGATCAAGGACCGGGTCGTCGACTACATGATCGCCTTCCTGGTGCTGGAGACCCTGGTCATCGGGGTGTTCACCTCGCTGGACCTGTTCCTGTTCTACATGTTCTTCGAAGGCACCCTGGTGCCGATGTTCATCATCATCGGCGTGTGGGGCGGGGCGAACCGGATCTATGCTTCGTACAAATTCTTCCTCTACACCCTGCTGGGGTCCGTCCTGATGCTGCTGGCCATGCTGTGGATGGCGGCCGAGACCGGCACCACCAGCATCCCGGAGCTGAAGGCGTATGCCTTCAGTCCGACGGTGCAGCCGCTGCTGTGGCTGGCCTTCTTCGCCTCCTTCGCGGTCAAGATGCCGATGTGGCCGGTGCACACCTGGCTGCCCGACGCCCACGTTCAGGCTCCGACAGCCGGGTCGGTCATTCTGGCCGGCATCCTGCTGAAGCTGGGCGGCTACGGTTTCCTGCTGTTCAACCTGCCCATGTTCCCGCAGGCGTCGCAGACCTTCGCCCCGCTGGTGTTCGCCCTGTCGGCGATCGCCATCGTCTACACCTCGCTGGTCGCCTTCCGGCAGACGGACATGAAGAAGCTGATCGCCTATTCATCGGTCGCCCACATGGGCTTTGTGACCATGGGCATCTTCGCCGGCAATGATCAGGGCGTGCAGGGTGCCGTGTTCCAGATGCTGAGCCACGGCCTGATCTCGGGCGCGCTCTTCCTCTGCGTCGGCGTTGTCTATGACCGGATGCATACCCGCGAGATTGCCCTGTATGGCGGCCTCACCGCGCGCATGCCCTGGTTTGCAGCCATCTTCATGCTTTTCACCATGGCCAATGTCGGCCTGCCGGGGACCTCGGGATTTATCGGCGAGATCCTGACCATGGTCGGCATCTATGAGGTATCGACCTGGACGGCCCTGTTCGCCGCCTCGGGCGTGATCTTCTCGGCCGTCTATGCGCTGACGCTCTATCGCAACGTCATGTTCGGCGAGATCACCAACCCGGCGATGAAGGCGATCACCGATGTCGACAAGCGCGAACTGCTGATCTTCGCCCCGCTGATCATCGGCACCCTGTGGCTGGGCTTCCAGCCCGGACTGGTGCTGGATTATACCGCCGCCTCGGTCGAGGCCCTGACGACCACCTATCGCGCCGCGATCGGCGGGTGAGACGATGATGCCAGATCTTGATTTCGCCCTGCGCCTGTCCGCCCCCGAGAGCACGCTCGCGGTCGGCGGACTTGTGCTTCTGATGCTCGGTGCCTTCATGGGCGAGAAGAGCGCGCGTCTGATCTCCATCCTTTCGGTGGCCCTGCTGGTCGCCGCGACCGCCGTGACCGTTACCGGCCCGCTGGGTATGGCCTTCAACGGTGCCTATGTGGCCGACCCTCTGGCCGTCTACGGCAAGGCCCTGATCTTCCTGTCCAGCGCCGTGGCCGTTGTGCTTGGCGACGGCTGGATGCGCCGCGCGAAGATCGCCAAATTCGAATATCCCGTCCTGATCGTGCTGGCCTCGGCCGGCATGGGGATGATGGCGTCGTCGGGTGATCTGATCTCGCTCTATGTGGGCATCGAACTGCACTCGCTGGCCCTCTATGTTCTGGCGGCCTACCATCGCGACGACCTGAAGGCGTCCGAGGCGGGTCTGAAGTATTTCGTGCTGGGGGCGCTGTCGTCCGGTCTTCTGCTGTACGGCGCGAGCCTGATCTACGGCTTCACCGGATCGATGCGCTTCGATGAGATCGCCGCCTATGCCGCCGCCAACGAGTCCACAGGCCTCATCTTCGGCCTGGTGTTCCTGATCTGCGGCCTGGCCTTCAAGGTCTCCGCCGCGCCGTTCCACATGTGGACACCGGACGTCTATGAGGGGGCCCCGACCCCGGTCGTGGCCCTGTTCGCCACGGCACCCAAGGTGGCGGCCATGGTGTTGATCGCACGGACGCTGGAAGGGGCTTTCGGCGGTTCGCATGACCAGTGGGCCCAGGTGCTGATCCTGATCGCGCTGATTTCCTTCGCCGTCGGGGCGTTCGGCGGTCTGGTGCAGAAAGACCTGCAGCGGCTGCTGGCCTATTCGTCGATCGCCAACATCGGCTACGCCCTGCTGGGGATTGCGGCCGGGACCACTGCGGGCGTCCAGGCCATGCTGGTGTTCATGACCCTGTATGTCATCGACCAGTTCGGCTTCTTCGCCATCCTGCTGTCGTTGTCGCGCGGCGGAAAGCCGATCCGCAGGATCGCCGATCTGGCCGGACTTCGGAAGGACAAGCCGGTGACGGCCATTGCCCTGACGGTGCTGTCGCTGTCAGTGCTGGGGATGCCGCCGCTGGCCGGCTTCTGGGCCAAATTCTATGTCTTCGGCGCGGCGGCTGACGCCGGCTACTGGATGGTCGGTGCGGCCGGTCTGGTCGCCTCGGTCGTGGCCGGCTTCTATTATCTGCGCATCATCAAGCTGATGTGGTTCGATCCGACGCCCGAGGGCGTGGGGCCGACGGATGCGTCGCCGATCGAGGCGAGGACCATCGCCTGGGCGTCTGCCGCCTTCTCCTTCCCGCTGGTGATCGTCGCCATCGGCTGGATCGACCATTTCGCCGGCATCGCCGCGACCGGTTTCGGAGCCGGGTAGGGGCGGATGCCCGCCGCGCCGATCCTGCTGCTCGACCAGACCGACTCGACCAATGCGGAGGCCCGTCGACGCGCGGACGCGGGCGAGACCGGCCCGTTGTGGATCGTTGCGCGTCGCCAGACCGCGGGGCGGGGGCGTCGCGGGCGGCAATGGGAAAGCCAGGACGGCAACCTGTTTTCCACACTGATGCAGGTGACCCGAAAGTCGCCGGCGGAGGCGGCCCAGGTCACCTTCGTCGCAGCGCTGGCCATCGCGGATCTGCTGGACGCCTGGGCACCGGCATCGCTGGTGACGATCAAATGGCCCAATGATGTGATGCTGGCGGGTCAGAAGGCCTCGGGTGTGCTGGTCGAGTCCGGGGCGCATGAGGGCGGCGGCCTTTGGCTGGCGGTCGGGATCGGGATTAATCTGGTCAGCGCGCCTGAGGGGACCGAGCGGCCCGCGACGGCGCTGGCCCATCATCTGCGTGGCGACGTCGCCAGCCCGCCGACCATCGAGGCGGCTGCGGCGAAGCTGGCGGAAGCGTTCAATGTCTGGATGACCCGCTGGGAGACGCTTGGTTTCCAGCCTATCCTCGATGCCTGGAGCGCACGGACGGCCGGGCTGGACGGGCCTGCGGTGGCGCGGCTGGGTCGCGAAACGATTGAGGGCCGGGCGGAGGGCGTGGCCCCCGACGGCGCGCTGAAATTGAGGCTGGCGGACGGGAGCCTGCGGCTGATCTCCGCCGGCGACGTCTTCTTCGGGGAGGCCGCGTAATGCTTCTGGCAATCGAGCAGGGCAATACCAATACGCTGTTCGCAGTCCACGACGGCGGCGACTGGATCGCCCAGTGGCGCACCGCCACCGAGAGCAGTCGTACGGCTGACGAGTACGCTGTCTGGCTGAGCCAACTGCTGGCCATGCACGGTTTGGCGATCAGCCAGCTGGACGGATGCATCATCTCCAGCGTGGTGCCGCAATCGATCTTCAACCTGCGCAACCTGTCGCGCCGCTATCTGTCAGTCGAGCCCCTGGTCATCGGCGACAATGTCCGGCTGGGAATGACGTCCCGGATCACCAAGCCGAGCGAGGCGGGCGCGGACCGGCTGGTCAACGCCATCGGTGCGCATCTGATCTATCCCGGCGACCTGATTGTCATCGACAGCGGCACCGCCACCACCTTTGACGTCATCGCTGCCGATGGTGCCTTCGAGGGCGGCGCGATTGCGCCGGGCATCAATCTCAGCCTGCAGGCCTTGCATGAGGCGGCGGCCATGCTGCCGCGGATCGCGATCCAGCGGCCCGACCGGGTGATCGGCAAGGATACGGTCACCAACATGCAGTCCGGCGTCTTCTGGGGCTATGTCGCCCTGATCGAGGGCATGGTGGCGCGCATCAAGGCGGAGTGGGACAAGCCCATGACCGTGATCGGTACGGGCGGTGTGGCCAGCCTGTTCGAAGGCGCAACAGATTCAATCGACCGGTTCGATCCGGACCTGACTATCCGCGGCCTGCTGGAAATCTGGCGGCGGAACACCCTCTAAAGGACCTATGAAAAAGAAAACCAGTGACGAGCTCGTCTTCCTGCCGCTGGGCGGGTCGGGCGAGATCGGGATGAATCTGAATCTCTACGGATACGGTCCGGAGACGAACCGCGAGTGGATCGTGGTCGACGTCGGCGTGACCTTCGGCGATCTGTCGACGCCCGGCGTTGATGTGATCGTGCCCGACCCCGCCTTTCTCGAAGGCGAGACCATTCGGGGGATCGTGCTGACCCACGCCCATGAGGACCATATCGGTGCCCTCGGCTGGCTTTGGTCGCGCATGAAGGCCCCGCTTTATGCGACGCCCTTCACGGCCTTCCTGATCCGCGAAAAGCTGCGCGAGGCGGGGATCCTCGATCAGGTCAAGCTGATCGAGGTGCCGCTGGGCGGGACCATCGACCTGGGCCCGTTCCAGGTGACCATGGTCACCATGACCCATTCGATTGCCGAGCCGAACGGCCTGGCCATCAGGACACCGCTGGGCACGGTGCTGCACACAGGTGACTGGAAGATCGACGACGATCCCATCATCGGCCAGGTCACCGATTCCGCCGCCATCAGCCGCCTCGGTGACGAAGGCGTGCTCGCCATGGTGTGCGATTCCACCAATGTCTTCGTCGAGGGTTCGGCGGGGTCAGAAGGCGGCGTCCGCAACGCCCTCATTGAGCTCATCGGTGGGCTGAAGGGCCGGATCGCGGTCGGCTGTTTCGCTTCGAACGTCGCGCGCATGGACAGTGTGATCCGGGCCGCCGAGGCCGCGGGCCGGCGCGTGTCCCTGGCGGGGCGCTCCATGCACCGCATCACCTCTGCCGCCAAACACGTCGGCATGCTGAGCGACATCAAGCCGTTCCTGACCGATGAGGAGGCTCGTGTCTGGCCGGCCGACGGCATCCTGTATCTGTGTACCGGCAGCCAGGGTGAGGCCCGGGCGGCCCTGTCGCGGGTGGCCGAGGGCACCCACCCCTACATCAAGCTCAGCAAGGGCGATCATTGCATCTTCTCGTCGCGGGTCATCCCCGGCAATGAGCTGTCGATCGGCCGGCTGCAGGACAAGCTCGCGGATCGGGGCGTGCGGCTCTACACCGAGCGCGACCATCCCGGCATCCACGTCTCGGGCCATCCTTGCCGCGACGAACTCCGACAGATGTACGCCTGGGCCCGGCCGCAGATCGCGGTTCCGACCCACGGCATGCGTCGTCATCTTGCCGAGCACGCCAACCTGGCAAGGGATGTCGGCATCCCCGAGACGGTGACACCGCGCAACGGCGATATGGTGCGTCTGGCCCCCGGGCCCGCGGCAATCATCGATGAAGTGCCCAATGGCAGGCTCTATGTCGACGGCGGCCGCCTCGTCACCGAACAGGGCGAGGCCCTGCACGAGCGGCGGCATGCTTCGACCAACGGTGTGCTGATCGTCAGCTTCGCCATGGACAAGCGCGGCAAGATCGTCAGCGACATCGATGTGCGGGCGATCGGTCTTCCGGGTGATGCGGAATCGCCCCTGGGCGATGCCCTCGATGAGCTGGCAGAGCGCGCCGAGGCGGCGGTGATGAAACTCAAGGGCGCGGCCCTCGAGGACGAAATGGTCATCGAACAGGCTGTGTCGCGTGCGCTCAAGAAGGCCAGCCAGCAGATCTGGGATCGGCGACCGATCGTCGAGACCATCATTCTGAGGCTTTGAAGCCGGGGTGCGGCTTCGTCTATAAGAAGCCGAATCCCCTGCCCAAGGTCCCTCCATGCCCGACGCCCCGCCCGAATTTCTCTACAAGCGCGTCCTGCTGAAGGTCTCGGGAGAGGTCCTGATGGGGGACCAGGGCTATGGCATAGACCAGAAGACCGTAGCCACGGTGGCCAAGGCCGTAGCTGATGTCGCGCGCGAAGGGGTGGAGATCTGCCTCGTCATCGGCGGCGGCAACATCTTCCGGGGACTGAGCAAGGCCGCGGGCGACATGGAACGGGCCACTGCCGACTATATGGGCATGCTGGCCACGGTCATGAACGCCCTGGCCATGCAGGCCGCGCTCGAGAAAATCGGCGTTCAGACCCGGGTGCAAAGCGCGCTTGAGATGAACGCCGTAGCCGAGCCCTACATTCGCCGGCGGGCCCTGAGGCATCTCGAAAAGGGGCGGGTCGTGATCTTCGCCGCGGGCGTGGGCGCGCCATTCTTCACGACCGACTCAGGTGCTGCCCTGCGAGCTGCCGAGATGGGCTGCGATGCCCTGCTGAAGGGTACGAGTGTCGATGGCGTCTACACCGCCGATCCCAAGAAGGACGCCAGTGCCACACGCTACGAGACCCTGACCTATCACGATGTGCTGGCAAAGGACCTGAAGGTCATGGATGCCTCGGCCATCGCCCTGATGCGTGACTCGGGTATCCCGATCGTGGTCTTCTCAATCCGCGAGGACAATTCGCTGCGTCGGACCCTGACAGGGGAGGGGACCTTTACGGTCATCTCATCCAAGAAGGCCGCCTGAGCGGCCGAAGACAAGAAAACGCGAGAGAAACGACCATGGCCAAGCCTGATCTTAAGACCTACCGCGAGCGCATGGACAAGTCCGTGGCCGCCCTGAAGGAAGAGTTCAACGGTCTGCGGACAGGCCGCGCCAACGTGGGTCTGCTGGATCCGGTGCAGGTGCAGGCCTACGGCTCCAACGCCCCGCTGAACTCCGTGGCCGCCATCAGCGTACCCGAGCCGCGGATGATCTCGGTCAGTGTCTGGGACAAGTCGATGGTCGGGCCGGTTGAGAAGGCTATCCGCGCGGCCGGGCTCGGCCTGAACCCCATCGTTGACGGCCAGACCCTGCGGATTCCGGTGCCGCCCCTGACCGAGGAGCGCCGCAAGGACCTGGCCAAACTGGCCGGAAAATACACCGAGCAGCAGAAGATCGCCGTCCGCAACGTTCGCCGCGACGCCAATGAGGATCTCAAGAAGGCCGAAAAGGCCGGCGAGATCAGCCAGGACGAGCAGAAGAGGATGGAAACCGAGGTCCAGAAGGACACCGATGCTGCCATCAAGCGCATCGATGAGGCCTTGAGGGCCAAGGAAGTTGAGATCATGCAGGTTTGACGGCGCGAAATGCCGTAGGATTCGCCCTTCATGCCCGCCGAACCCCTTCATAACGCGCCGACGGACCGACCGCGCCCCGGGGACCCGGAGCACGTCGCCCTGATCATGGACGGCAACGGGCGTTGGGCCGAGGCCCGGGGCTTGCCGCGCGCCATGGGCCACCGGGAGGGCGTTCAGGCACTGAAGCGGACCGTGGAGGCTGCACCCCGGTTCGGCATCCGCTGCCTGACGGTATTCGGCTTTTCGACCGAGAACTGGAGCCGACCGGCGGACGAGGTGTCTGATCTGATGGGCCTCGTACGTTCCTATGTCACCAGCGATCTCAAGCGGCTGGAACGCGCAGGCGTGCGGGTTCGGGTTCTGGGTCGCCGCTCCGGTCTTCCGGCCGACATCGTCGCCATTATCGACCGGGCCGAGGCCAGCACGGCGCATAATGAAAAATTCTTACTCCAGGTCGCCTTCAACTACGGGGGGCGGGCCGACATCGTGGATGCCGCCCAGCGGCATACCGACGCTGTTCTGGCCGGAAAGGCGACCGGGCCGCTGGATGAGGAGACCCTTGGCCTTGGCCTGTCGACCGCCGGCGCACCGCCGGTTGATGTGATTGTGCGCACCTCGGGCGAGCAGCGGTTGTCGAACTTCCTGCTTTGGGAAGCGGCCTACGCCGAACTCGTCTATCAGAACGTCCTCTGGCCCGACTATGGAGCCGAGGGGCTGGCTGACGCGATCGACCAGTACCGTAATCGGGATCGCCGCTTCGGTGGCCGGGCCCTCCCAGCCGAGGCCGCTGTGCCCGCCCTTGCGGCCGGCTGATGGCGGTCTGGGCGCGCGACATTGGCCCGAGGGCCGCCTCGGCCGTCGTGCTGGCCCCGGCCGCCGTGCTGGCCATTTGGGCTGGGGGTCTCTGGTTCCTGGCGCTGATGCTGCTGGCCTGTACCCTGCTGGCCATCGAATGGGCCATGATGAGCGCGTCGCGGGCCTGGCGCGTGATGGCCGGAGCCGTGGCCTTCGGCGTTGTCGCGGGCGTGGTGGCAGCGCACGCTGGACAACTGTCGCTCGGGCTTGTGATGCTGGTGTTCGGGGCCGTTGCCGCTGGCCTGTTTGCGCGCAATCGCGGGCAGGAGGCGCTGGATGCCGCCTATGGCGTGCTCTACCTCGGCTGGCCTGCGGTGCTGCTGATCTGGCTCCGTGACCTTGATACGCCGAGTGGTCTGGCCTGGACGGTCTCCGCGTTCGTCATCGCCTGGGCGTCGGACATCATGGCCTATCTGGTTGGAAGCCTGGTCGGCGGCCCCAAATTGTGGCCGAGCTTTTCGCCCAACAAGACCTGGTCCGGTTTCATCGGAGGGCTTTTGGCAGGTACGATCGCCGGTGCCGCGCTGGGCGCCTTTTTCGACCTCGGCATCGGTGCCTATTGGGGTGCGGCGCTTGGACTTGCTGCGGCATTGGCCACGATGGCCGGCGACCTTTGGGAGTCTGCGCTGAAGCGGCGCTATGGCGTCAAGGATGCCGGCAAGCTCATTCCCGGCCATGGCGGCCTTCTGGACCGGGTCGACGGGTTGATGTTCGCCGTTGTGGTGGTGGCTTGCGGTCGGCTGATTGTCGGGATGACGGGCGGGGCCGCATGATCCGGCGGCGGGTAACAGTGCTCGGTTCGACAGGCTCAGTCGGCTGTTCGACGCTGGACCTGATGGATCAGGCCGAGCGCGCCGGGACCGGCGTGTTCGAGGTCGAGGCCCTGACCGGTGGTGGAAACATCGCGCGTCTGGCTGAACAGGCGCGGCGCTGGAAGCCGAAAGTGGCGGTCACGGCCGATCCCGCCAAGCTCGACGTGCTGCGCGAGGCGCTGGCCGGGACGGGGGTCGAGGCCGCTGCCGGCGACCAGGCGGTGATCGAGGCCGCAGCCCGGCCCGCGGACTGGATCATGGCCGCCATTGTCGGAGCCGCAGGGCTGCGCTCGGCCTGGGCCGCAGCGGCTACCGGCGCAACGCTCGCCCTAGCCAACAAGGAGAGCCTGGTCTGCTGCGGTCCGGCCCTGATCGAGCGTGTCAGGCGGTCCGGCGGACAGTTGCTGCCGGTCGATTCCGAACATTCCGCCATCCATCAGGTCTTCCCCCATCACGCGCCGGAGCAGGTCGCCAGACTGGTCCTGACGGCCTCAGGCGGGCCATTTCGCACCACGCCGCGCGAGGCACTCAAGTCGATCACGCCGGAACAGGCGGTCGCCCACCCGAACTGGAGCATGGGGGCCAAGATCTCCGTCGACAGTGCCACCATGGCCAACAAGGGTCTGGAAGCCATAGAAGCGGCCTATCTGTTCGACATGCCGGCCGAGCGGATCGGCGTGGTGGTGCATCCTGAATCCATCATCCACAGCCTGGTGGAGTATGTCGACGGCTCGACCCTGGCCCAGATGGGGCCGCCGGACATGAAGACGCCGATCGCCTACGCCCTGGCCTGGCCCGACCGGATCGTCTGGAATGCGCCGCGGCTGGACCTCGCCGCCCTTGGCCGACTGACGTTCGAGGCCCCCGACGACGAGCGCTTCCCGGCCCTGAAACTCGCGCGGCAGGCGTTAGAGGCGGGCGGCGTGGCTCCCATCGTGTTCAATGCGGCCAATGAGGTTGCGGCGCTGGCCTTTCTTGACCGTCGACTGGGCTTTCTCAATATTGCCGCAGTCGTCGCCGACACATTGTCGCGTGTGACGGCTTCGGGCGTGGACTCCGGTTCTGACGACGCCTGCGACGCGGCTCTGGCCGTCGATGCGCAGGCGCGGCGGATGGCGGAGTCCATCATCCGCGGCATCGCGGCGGCAGCCTGAATGGCGAAGGGACCGATAACGGCATGACGGGCTTTCTCGGTCAGGCGCTGCTCTACATCATACCCTTCCTGCTGGTGCTGACGTTTATCGTCACCATCCACGAACTCGGCCATTTTCTTGTAGCTCGCAGATTCGGTGTGAAGGTCGATCGGTTCTCCATCGGCTTTGGCAGGACCATCGTGGCCCGGACAGACAAACACGGGACCGAGTGGCGGCTGGCCTGGTTACCCCTGGGCGGCTACGTCAAATTCTCGGGCGATCTGGACGCATCGAGCGTGCCGGACGAGGCCGGGCTGGCTGAGCTCAGGCAACGGGTCATCGCCGAGAAGGGTCCGGGTGCCGAGCGCGACTATTTCCATTTCAAGCCGGTCTGGCAGCGCGCCCTGATCGTCGCTGCGGGGCCGGCGGCCAATTTTCTTCTGGCACTGGTGCTGTTCACGATCCTGTTCAGTGTGATCGGCGAACGGATCGCGGCACCGCGGGTTGCGGCAGTGGTTCCGGGCAGTCCGGCGGCTGAGGCCGGATTTCTGCCCAGCGACAGGATTGTCGCGATCAACAGCCGACTGATCCAGGATCAGTCCGAGGTCACCCAGACGGTGATAATGAGTGCCGGCGATCCGTTGCGCTTCACCGTGGACCGCGCCGGTCGGCAACTCGAACTGGTCGCTACCCCAAGGCGGGTGGTGCAGGATGACGAGCTTTCGGGGCGGATACGGGTCGCCCAGATCGGCCTCGCGCTTCGACCTCTTCAGGAGGACTTCCAGTTCCGTCGCCTGAATCCGCTCGAGGCGACCGGAAAGGGTGTGGAGATGATCGGAACGACGGTCGCGACGACCGGCACCTACATCGGCCGCATCTTCACGGGCAAGGAATCCGGCGATTTGCTGAGCGGCCCGATCGGAATTGCACGAGCGGCGGGTGGGGCGACCCGTCAGGCTGTGGCTGCCGATCCCGACCCCGGCTATATCGCCGCCAACCTCGCCCTGACGTTTCTTCAGTTCGCCGCCATAGTTTCGATCGGAATTGGCATTGTTAATCTGCTGCCGATTCCGGTTCTCGATGGGGGACATCTGCTGTTCTATGCCTATGAAGCTGTGGCCCGCAGGCCAGTACCCGCTCGCGTTCAGGAGGTCGGCTATCGTGTCGGTCTTGCTTTGCTGGCGGGATTGATGTTGTTCGCGACGTGGAACGACCTGCAGAAGCTGAGCCTGTTCAAATTCCTCGGCGGGTTCGCATGACGAGCCGACGCCAGCCCCCGATGGTTTCCAGTATGATCCGACAAGATGTGTCCGCCCTCCGTTTCGTCAGGGCCCTGAGTCCCAGCCTGATGGCCCTTGCGGCCGCCGCAGGGATGGCGGGTCCGGCCATGGCACAGGGTCAGAGCCCGGCCGCTCCGGTGATCCAGCCCGCCCCTGCGCAGGTCGGGCCTCCCGCTGCAGCCCAGGCGGCTCCGATTCAGGACCAGCGCGTCACGATCAGTCGCATCCTCGTGCGGGGTAGCCAGAGGATCGACCAGACGACGGTCCTGTCCTATCTGCCGATCCAGCCCGGCGACACGGTCGACGCCGCCGTGCTGGATGTCGCGGTCCGGACCCTGACCCGGACCCAGCTCTTCGCCGACGTCCAGCTGGGCGTGCAGCCGAACGGCGACCTGGTGGTCGAGATCGTCGAGAACCCGATCATCAACCAGGTGGTGTTTGAAGGGAATGGCGCGGTCAGCGAGGACAAGCTTCGCGAGGAAGTCACGCTGAGGCCGCGTGGCATCTATACCCGGGCCCGCATCCAGGAAGACGTCGGCAAGATCGTCGAGCTCTACCGACTGTCGGGGCGGATTTCGGCCACGGTCACGCCCAAGATCGTCCAGTTGGACCAGAACCGCGTGGATGTGGTGTTCGAGATCGATGAGGGTCCCGAGACGGGCGTTCGATCCATCACCTTCCTCGGCAACAGCGCCTATTCGGACAGCGAACTGCGCGAAGTCATGGTGACGCAGGAGTCGGCCTGGTACCGCCTGTTCACGACCAACGACAATTACGATCCGAACCGGCTGGACTACGACCGCGAGCAACTGCGGAAATTCTACACCAACCGCGGCTATTATGATTTCCGGGTCCTGTCCGCGATTTCGGAGCTGGCACCGGACGACAGCGCGTTCGGCATCACCCTGACGGTGGACGAAGGCGACCGCTATAATTTCGGCGAGGTCGACGTCGTCACCGAGAACGACCGTCTCAATCCCGACTTCCTGAAGCTGCTGCTGCCGATCAGCACCGGAGATCTGTACGAGAGCGACAAGATCGAGTCAGCGGTCGACGCCCTGACGTTCGCCGCCGGGTCGGCGGGCTATGCCTTTGTCGAGATCGAGCCGAACTATCGCGCCAACCCCGAGACCGATACGGTGGATGTCACCTTCAACATCCGGGAAGGTCAGCGGGTCTATGTCGACCGCATCAATGTGATCGGCAATACGCGGACGCTGGATAATGTCGTCCGCCGTGAAATGATGCTGACCGAGGGCGATGCCTTCAACCGCACCCTTCTGGAGCGGTCGCGCAACAATCTGCGGGCCCTGGGTTTCTTCAAGGAAGTCACCGTCGAAGAGGCCCGCGGCACGGCCGCCGACCGGTCTGTGGTCAATGTCACCGTCGAGGAGCAGCCCACCGGCGAGCTTTCCGTCGGTGCCGGGTTCAGCTCGGTCGACTCCTTCGTGGTCAATCTGGGCATCACCGAGCGCAATTTCCGCGGCAGGGGCCAGAACGTTGTGGCCCGGGTCGAGTGGGGGTCACTCCGCCAGCAGATCGATTTCCGCTTCACCGAGCCAAAATTCCTGGGTCGTGATCTGCGTGCCGGTTTTGACGCCTTCCACTCGCGTTACGACCTCAGTGAATTCTCTTCCTACGACTACCGTTCGACCGGTGGCGGCGTGCGACTGTCCTATCCGCTGAACGGCTATACCCTGCTCAGCACGCGCTACTTCCTGAAGAGCGATGAAATCATCGTACCGCAGGGCTACTGCAACGGCGGCAGTGGCGCCAACGCCCTGTGTGACCAGGTCGGCTCCTTCCTGAACTCCTCGGCCGGCTATACCCTGCTGGTCGATCGCCGGAACGACCCGGTGCGGCCGACGCGCGGCTGGACCGGTACCCTGCGCCAGGACTTCGCAGGCATCGGCGGTGATGTGAACTACATCAAGACCGAGGCGGACGTATCGGCCTTCTGGGGTATCACGCCGGACTGGGTTGTCACGGCTACGGCTTCGGTGGGCTATATCGGCGGCTGGGGTGGCGATCCGATCCGTATCAATGACCGCTTCTTCAAGGGCGGAAACAGCTTCCGCGGCTTCGAGACGGCGGGTATCGGCCCGCGCGACCTGACCCCGGGAACCAACAACGACGCGCTCGGCGGCAATTTCTACGCCGTCAGCACGGTGGAAATGACGGTCCCGAACGGCCTGCCAGAAGAGTATGGCATCCGGACTTCGTTGTTCGCCGATGTCGGCACCCTCGGAGTCCTCGATGACCGCTATACGACCACGCCCAGCGGCGTGCCGAACGTTTACATCGTCGACGAGCTCGCCTTGCGGGCCTCTGCCGGCGTGAGTATCCACTGGAAGTCGCCAATGGGTCCGATCCGCTTCGACCTGAGCCAGATCATCGGTCAGGAAGAATACGACAAAACAGAAACGTTCCGCTTCTCGACTTCCACCCAGTTCTAGCGCGGGCGATTTTTCCGCATCAAAGGTTCACGATGAAACTGTTCGCAATCGGCGCTTTCGCCCTCGCGTCACTGGCTGCCGGCGCTGCCGCAGCCCAAGCCCAGGCCCCGACCAATCCGGGCCCGGTCCTGCCGGGCGTCTGTGTGTTCCACAACGATCGTTTGCTGGCCCAGTCGATGGCCGGCCAGTCCGTCCAGGCCGGTATGCAGCGGCTGATCACCGAAGTGCAGGGCGAGCTCGCGCCCTATGGTGCCGCCCTTCAGACCGAGGCACAGGCCCTGCAACAGGGCGGCCAGGCGGCCGATCCGGACGGCACGCGCATGCGTGCCTGGCAGGCCCGTGCTCAGGAGGCCCAGCAGCTGGAACAGCGTCGTCAGGCCGAACTGCAGTACACGCAGCAGATGCAGATCCGGACCATCGCCCAGTCGGCTGACCCCATTCTGGTCGCCGTGTACCAGGAGCGTGGCTGCGGCCTGCTGCTGGATCGGTCGGCAGTCTATATCTCCAACCCGGCCATGGATGTGACCGACCTGGTGATCCAGCGCCTGAACACCAGCCTTCCGTCGATCTCCTTCAACCGTCTCGAAGTGCCGGCCCAGGTTCAACAGTAGGGCGCCCATGCCTGATCCGCGCTTTTTCGACAGCCTGCCCGCCCTGAGCGTGGCGGCGCTGGCCGGGCGGGTCGGCGGCGAGGTCCTGCGAGGCGGGGATCGTCAGATCTCCGCCGTGGCGCCGCTCGGGTCCGCCTCAGCGCGTGACGTCGCCTTTCTCGGAGATCGCAAATTCGTTGCGGCCCTGGCCCAGACCCGGGCCGGGTGTGTGATCCTTCCCGGGTCGGCGATCGAAAGCGCCCCGGCCGGTGCGGCCTTGATCGTTTCGGACCACCCCCAGGCCGCCTGGGCGCATGCCTCCCTGGCCTTCCACCGCCCGATTTTCCTGACCGCTGCGGATCGCGATGAGGCCGCCGAGGACGACACCGTGGTGTTCGAACCCGGCGTGGTGGTTGGCCCCGGTGCGCGTATCGGGCGAGGGACGCGTATCGGTGCCAACACCGTCATCGGTCCGGGTGTCCAGATCGGACGCGACTGCGTTATCGGCAACAATGTCAGTGTCAGCTTTGCTCTGATCGGGGACCGCGTGAGCCTGTTCGCCGGCGTGCGGATCGGCGAGGCGGGCTTCGGCGCGGCAAGGTCAAAAACCGGTCCTGTCGATGTGCCCCAGCTCGGCCGGGTGATCCTGCAGGACGGCGTCACGGTCGGGGCCAATTCCTGCATCGACCGCGGAGCCTATGACGACACCGTCATCGGCGAGAATACCAAGATCGATAATCTGGTCATGATCGCCCACAACTGCGTCATCGGCCGCAACTGTCTGCTGGCCGCCTTTACCGGAATCTCGGGGTCCTGCACCGTCGGTGACAATGTCATCTTCGGGGGGCAGGCCGGTGTCGGGGACCACATCAGGATCGGCGCAGGGGCCCGCGTGGCCGGCGGGGCCGGCGTGCTGGCGGATATCCCGGCGGGTGAGACCTGGTCGGGTTATCCGGCCAAGCCTATCCGCCAGTCCTTGCGCGAAGCCGTCTGGCTCGCCAAACAGACGTCACCGAAGGGGCGCGCCTGACGCGCATGGTGAGGAGGCCGCAGGATGAGCGACGACGGCAAGATCGACTATGCCGAGGTGATGCGCAGGCTGCCGCACCGCTATCCCTTTCTGCTGGTCGACAAGGCGGAGGATTTTGTCGCCAATACCTCGATTACGGGCATCAAGAACGTCACCCACAACGAGCCCTTTTTCCCCGGCCATTTCCCGATCGATCCCGTCATGCCCGGCGTGATGATTGTCGAGGCCATGGCCCAGACCGGCGCGTTGCTGATGTCCAAATCGATGGACGTCCAGGTCGAGGGCAAGGTGATCATGTTCATGTCGATCGACGGTGTGCGCTTCCGCAAGCCCGCCCGGCCCGGTGATCAGCTGCGGATGCAGGTGGTCGTGACCAAGGTCCGGGGCGACATCTTCAAATTCCGGGGCGAGACATTCATCGACGGCAAGTTGGCGTCAGAGGCCGAGTTCGCGGCCATGATGGTCACGGTCGACCCGTCGGCCGCATCATGAGCCGCATTCACCCCACAGCCATGGTCGATAGCGGTGTGGTTCTGGCCGACGGGGTCGAGATCGGACCCTGGAGCGTGGTCGGACCCGGTGTGGAGCTCGGCGAGGACGTACGTCTGCTCAGCCATGTCGTGATCCAGCAAGATACGGTGGTGGGTGCCCGGACGACAATCCATCCGTTTTGCGTCATCGGCGGTGATCCGCAGCACGGCGGCTACAAGGGTGAGCCGGTAAGGCTCGAGATCGGCGAGGACTGCCTCGTCCGCGAGCACAGCACCTTCAATCGGGGAACCCCGGTCGGCGGCGGGCTGACCCGGATCGGCAAGGGCTGCATGTTTATGACCGGAGCCCATGTCGGTCATGACGCGATCGTGGGCGACCATGTCACCTTCGCCAATCAGGCGACCCTCGGCGGACATTCAGAGGTCGGCGACCGGGTCTTTCTGGGAGGACTTTCGGCGGTCCATCAGTTCGGGCGGGTGGGGCAGGGTGCCATCATCGGCGGGCTGGCGGCGGTCACCCGTGACGTCATTCCCTATGGTTCGGCATGGGGAAATCACGCCCAGCTGCACGGGCTGAATCTGATCGGGTTGAAGCGCAAGGGTTATGACAAGGGCGCGATCCGGAGACTGCTGGCGGGCTACCGCGAGCTGTTCGAGGGTGCTGGAACCTTTGCCGAGCGGCTTGATGCCGTCGAAGCCGGTTATGTCGACCTGCCCGAGATCATGGAAATCACAACCTTCATCCGCGAAGCTGGAAAGCGCCCGCTTTGCCTGCCGGGCGTCTAGGAAAGTTGGCCGAATGAACAAGCTGGGCCTGATCGCCGGCGGCGGGGCCTTGCCGGTCTCGGTGGCTGCGCGTTGCGAGGCCGAGGGCCGTCCGGTTTTCGTGGTCCGGCTGGCGGGGTTCGCCGATGTTCATCTGGCTCGGCACCCCGGTCTTGAAGCGGGCATGGCCGAGTTTGGCCGGATTCTGTCGGCGCTGAAAAAGGCGGGCTGCACGGCTGTCTGTTTCGCAGGCACGGTCAGCCGTCCGGATTTCAGGACCCTGAAGCCCGATCTGAAGGGGGCCGCCCTGATGCCGGGCATCATCGCCGCCGCGACCCGGGGAGATGACGCGCTGTTGCGCAAGATCCTTTCGGTGTTCGAGGGCGAGGGCTACGCCATCGAGGGCGCTGACGACATTCTGGGCGGCGAGACCCTGCCGGCCGGTGCGCTCGGCGCGGTTCGGCCGACTGACGAGCAGCTTTCTGATCTCAGAAAGGCGCTCCATGTTGCCGAGAAGGCGGGCGAACTGGATATCGGCCAGGGGGCGGTGGTCTGCCAAGGGCTGGTGCTGGCGGTAGAGGCCCAGGAGGGCACGGACGCCATGCTGGCCCGCGTCGCGGGTCTGCCCTCCGACCTGCGCGGCTCGGCGCGAGAGCGCAAGGGCGCGCTCGGCAAGGCGCCGAAGCCGATCCAGGACATGCGGGTAGACATGCCGGTGATCGGAGCCCGAACGGTCGAGATGGCCGCCGCAGCCGGTTTGGCGGGGGTCGGAGGTGTCGCGGGCAGGTTGATCCTGATCGACCGGGCCGGACTGATCGAGGCCGCTGACCGGCTGGGGCTGTTCGTCTGGGGTGAGCAGCGATGAGCCAGCTGCTGAAGGTCATGCTGGTCGCCGCCGAGGCCTCCGGCGATGCGCTCGGAGCCGGGCTGGCGCGCGCGCTGAAGGCAAGACTGGGCCCCGAGGTTACCTTCGTCGGCATCGGGGGGCCGCGGATGACGGAACAGGGGGTCCAAAGCCCCTTCGATATTGCAGACCTGTCGGTGCTGGGCTGGATCGAGGGGCTGAAGGCCTACGGCATCGTCAAGCGCCGTGTCGCCGATACGGTGGCGCTCGCCCGGGCCGAGAAGCCCGATGCTGTGGTGCTGATCGACAGCTGGGGTTTCACCATCCGGGTTGCCAAAGCCCTGCGGGAGGCCCTGCCGGGAACACCGCTGATCAAATACGTGGGGCCACAGGTCTGGGCGTCGCGACCCGGGCGGGCGAAGACGCTTGCGGCGGCGGTGGATCACCTGCTGGCCCTCTATGCTTTCGACGCGCCGTGGTTCGAGCGCGAGGGTCTTGCGACCACTGTGGTCGGGTCCCAGGCCCTGCATGTGGATATGAGTGGTGCCGACCCGGTGGCTTTCCGTGCCTCGCGCGGCATCGCTGCCGCTGCGCCCCTGCTGGTCGTGCTGCCGGGCAGTCGGCCGTCGGAGATCAAGTTGATGACGCCGGTCTATGAGGCGGCGGTCGCCCGGCTGAAGGCCGCCGATCCGGCGCTGGAGATCGCTGTGGTCGCCGCCGGGACGGTGGCCGCCGATGTCACCGGTCGTGTCGCCACCTGGCCGTTCCGCGCCCATGTGGTCGGGGAAGATCAGAAATACGCCGCCATGCGGGCGGCTACCGTGGCCCTCGCGACCAGTGGCACCGTCTCCACCGAGCTGGCGCTTGCCGGCACGCCTGTGGTCGTTGCCTACCGCTTCCAGCCGCTCAGCTATGCGATCATGAAGCCGTTCTTCACCGGGAGATATGCGACCCTGTTCAATCATGCCGCTGACGAGGAAATCGCTCGTGAGCTGATCCAGAACGATGCCACGCCCGAGAAGGTGGCTGCCGAGGTCGGCCGGCTGCTGGGAGACCCGGCTGCCCGGGCGCATCAGGCGGCGCGCCAGACGGCGGCATTGGACCGGATGGGGCGCGAGGGACGGGATCCGTCGGAGATCGCGGCGGATGCGTTGCTAAGGGTCATCCAGACAAAAAACGCCGGGGCCTGAGCCCCGGCGTTTTTGCTGTCTGGAAAGCGGATCAGCCGCGCAGCTGTATCGGCACGTAGTTGCGCTCGGTCGGGCCCGTATAGAGTTGGCGCGGGCGGCCGATCTTCTGGCCGGGGTCTTCCATCATTTCCTGCCACTGGGAGATCCAGCCAACGGTGCGGGCAAGCGAGAACAGCACCGTGAACATCGAGGTCGGGAAACCCATCGCCGACAGGGTGATGCCCGAATAGAAGTCGACGTTGGGGAACAGTTTGCGCTCGATGAAATACTCGTCGTTCAGCGCGATACGCTCCAGTTCCTTGGCGACCTGGAACAGGGGGTCATTGGGATCACCGACCGCGGCCAGCACCTCGTCGGCGCTTTCCTTCATCACCTTGGCGCGCGGGTCGTAGTTTTTGTAAACCCGGTGGCCGAAGCCCATCAGCTTGTACCTCTTGGCCTTCACGCCATCGATGAACTCCGGAATCCTGTCCGGAGTGCCGATCTCCTTGAGCATGTTCAGCGCCTCCTCATTGGCCCCACCGTGCGAGGGTCCCCAGAGGCAGGCGATGCCGGCCGCGATACAGGCGAACGGATTGGCACCCGACGAACCGGCCAGGCGGACGGTCGAGGTCGAGGCGTTTTGCTCATGGTCGGCATGGAGGATGAATATCCGGTCCATGGCCTTGGCCAGCACCGGATTGACCACATAGTCCTCGGCCGGAACCGCGAAACACATACGCAGGAAATTCTCGGCGTAGCTCAGGTCGTTGCGCGGCGACACGAAGGGCTGGCCTACGTGGTATTTGTAGGCACGGGCGGCGAGGGTCGGCATCTTGGCGATAAGACGGATGGCCGAGATGTTGCGCTGGACCGGATCGTGGATGTCGAGGCTGTCGTGATAGAAGGCCGACAGGGCACCGACGGTGCCGACCATGATCGACATCGGGTGTGCGTCGCGGCGGAAGCCCTCGAAGAAGCGGTCGAATTGCGAATGCAGCATCGTGTGCATGGTGATGCTGCGTTCGAACGGCTCGTACTCTGCGGCGGTCGGCAGTTCGCCGTGCAGCAGCAGATGGCAGACCTCGATGAAGTTCGACTGCGAGGCCAGCTGGTCGATCGGATAGCCGCGGTGCAGCAGCGTGCCGACATCGCCGTCGATGAAGGTCAGAGCACTTTCGCAGGCCGCCGTGGAGGTGAAACCGGGGTCGTAGGTGAAGGCGTCCGTCGCCCCGTAAAGCTTGCGGATATCGATGACATCGGGGCCGGTTGAGCCCGAAAGGACCGGCAGTTCGACGGTCTTGTCGCCTAAGGTCAGCGTGGCCGTACGGGCGGCCTTGGCTTGGTCTGTCATGTCAGCCCCATGGTGAAGGTGCAGGGCCCGGCGGGGAGGCGTCGGGTCGTGATCCGTGTGTAGATGTCAGATAGTCTGTTGCAGCGCATCATCCAAGCGCCCGAGGCTTTCTTCCCGCCCCAAGGCTGCCAAAGTCTTTGCAATATCCGGCGAAACGCCGTCTCCCGTCAGCGCTGCACGCACGGCGGGGCCGATCTTGCCGAAGCCGACGGCCTCCTCTTCGGCGAAAACCTTCAGTTCGGCCTCGAGGGCGAAGACATCCCAGCTGGCGAAAAGCCTCAGCCGGTCGCGCAGGCGGCTGATTCGCTCGCCTGATTCCCCGGTCAGCATCGGGAGGGCCTTTTCAAAGATTGTCAGCGGCCGGACCTTGAGAGCGAAGGCGGACTGGTCGGCCAGTTCCAGCAGGGTCTTCGCGCGATCCTTGATATAGGGCATGGCCTGCAACAACCGGGTCTCGTCGTTCGGGCGAAGGGCGTGGCCTCGGGCCAGGTGGACGTCCAGCGTCATCCGGGCCAGCCGCGTGTCGTCGGCCAGACGGATCCAGTGGGCGTTGACGTGGGCCAGTTTGTCGAAATCCAGCCGGGCCGGAGCCTTGCCCACGCCGGTCAGGTCGAACCACGCGCGCGCCTGGGCGTCGCTGAACAGTTCCTCGTCCCCGTGGGCCCATCCCAGCCGGGCCAGATAGTTGCGCATGGCCTCGGGCAGATAGCCCATCTCGGCGTATTCATGCACCGCCTGTGCCCCGTGCCGCTTGGACAGCTTGGCACCATCGGGCCCGTGGATCAGCGGGATGTGGGCGAAGACGGGCCGGGTCCAGCCGAGGGCGTCATAGATCAGGCTCTGG
This sequence comes from Brevundimonas sp., assembly GCF_027487935.1. Lineage (GTDB taxonomy): Bacteria > Pseudomonadota > Alphaproteobacteria > Caulobacterales > Caulobacteraceae > Brevundimonas. The sequence continues at coordinate 96,979 of NZ_JAIYCP010000024.1, read as the reverse complement.
CGGGCTGCGTTGTTCAGGTGATCGTCGCCCCGGATCACATGGGTGACACCCATGTCGTGGTCATCGACCACCACAGCCAGATTGTAGGTCGGGGCTCCGTCACTGCGGAGCAGGACCAGATCGTCGAGGTCGTCATTGGACCAGCTGACCGTGCCCTGGACCTCGTCCTCGACCGTAACCTTGCCGGGCAGGGGGCGGCGGAACCGGACAACATGGGGCTGGCCCAGGTCATCGACGGTCGGCTCGCGGTCGCGCCACGGCGATTCGAAGGTGCGGCGCTCGGCCTTGGCCAGATCGCGCAGGCGTCCGGTTTCCTCGGCCGAGGTAAAGTCGCGATAGGCCTCGCCGCGCTCCAGCAGTTCGTTGACCACCGCACGGTGGCGGTCGGCGCGACTGTACTGGAACACCGGCTCCTCGTCGGCGATCAGCTCCAGCCAGCTCAGACCGTCGAAGATGGCTTTCACGGCCGCGTCGGTAGAGCGCTCGCGGTCGGTGTCCTCGACCCGCACAAGAAACTTACCGTTGCGTCCCTTGGCATACAAATAGTTGAATAGGGCGGTGCGGGCACCGCCGATGTGCAGGGACCCCGTCGGCGAGGGGGCAAAGCGGGTGACGACAGCGGGGGCGGAGTTGGAGGGGGAGGTCATGCCGGGCGTTATAGCGCCGGCACCGGCAAATCCCAGTCTCGGTGAGCGCGCCCGGCATTTCCTGGGCGCGCAGGTCGCGGCCCAGACGCTACGCTGGCGACTTTGGGCTCCGGTGGCGTTCGGCGGCGGCTGCGCCGTCTATTTCGCGTTCAAGTCTGAACCACCCGCCTGGCCTCTGATCACCGGCGCTCTGGTGTCGGCAGCTTTCTGGCTCGGGGCACGCAGACTGGCACTGGCGCGGGTCTGGACCCTTGGCCTGATGCTGCTGGCCTGCTTCACCCTTGGGATCGCGGCGGCCAAGCTTCGGACGGATGCGGTGGCGGCACCGATCGCCCCGGCCATGGCCCGGCCGACCGTGGTGGAAGCCTGGGTCATTGATGTCGACAGCCCCGGCGAGTCCGGTGCCCGGGTGGTGATCGCACCGGCTCGCATCGAGGGGCTGGCACCGAGGGACACACCAACCCGCCTCAGGGCCACGGTGCAGGGCGTTGCACCCGAGCCGGGTGATGCGATCCGGCTGTTTGCCCTGCTGAACCCGCCCCCGGCGCCGGCCAGCCCCGGGGCCTATGACTTCGGCCGCAATGCGTTTTTCCAGAGCATGGGCGGCGTGGCCTTTTCGCTGTCGGAGACCCGTCCAGCCTATCTTTCGTCGCCGCCCTGGACGGTCCGGGCGGCCATGGCGGTCAACGGCCTGCGTTATGACCTGGCCAAGCGGATCGTGGCGCGGCTGGGGGAACGGACCGGCGGGGTCGCTGCGGCCATGACCACGGGCCATGAGGCCTGGCTCGATCCGGCCGAGGTCGATGTCATGCGAGACTCCGGCCTCGCGCACATCCTGTCGATCTCGGGTCTGCATATGGCGGTGGTCGGGGGCTTCAGCTTCTTTCTGGTGCGCTTGCTTGTCGCGGCATGGCCCTGGCTGGCGCTTCGGGTCCCGGGCAAGAAGGTGGCGGCCTGGGCGGGACTGCTGGCGGTGGGGACCTATCTCATCGTCTCGGGGCACCCGCCGCCGGCCGAGCGAGCGGCGATCACGGCCTCCATTGCCTTTCTGGCCATCCTGCTGGACCGGCCGGCCATCACCATGCATGCCCTGGCGGTGGCGGCCTTCGTGGTTCTTCTGCTTCAGCCCGAAGCCATCGTCACGCCGGGCTTCCAGATGTCGTTTGCGGCAACGGCGGCGCTGGTGGCCCTGGTCGAGGCCTGGCCCGTCCGACCGCGCGAAATCTCCGCGCCCTGGCCGATCCTGCTGGTCCAGCGGTTCGGGGCCTGGCTGGGCATGGCGATCATGGCCAGCCTTGTGGCGGGGGCGGCGACCGGGCCTTTCGCCATGCAGCATTTCAACCGGACCGCTATGTACGGGCTCGGGGCCAATCTGGCGACGGCGCCGTTGTCGGATTTTCTGATCATGCCGGCGCTGGCGCTCGGTGCCTTGCTGGAGCCGATGGGGCTGGGAGCGCCGTTCCTGTGGCTGGCAGGGCAGGGTATCGGGATGATGCTGGCCGTCGGCGAATGGGTTGCGGGCCTGCCGGGGGCGGTGAAGACGGTGGCCAGCGCGCCGGACTTCGTCCTGCCGATCGCCTTCCTCGGGGTGCTGTTCTGCTGTCTTTGGCGAGGACCGCTGCGGTGGCTGGGCCTGCCCCTGGCGGCCTCAGTCATGCTGTGGCCGCGCGCGCCAGTGCCGGATCTGTGGATCGGAGACGGCGGGACCAATGCCGCCTTTGTCGAGGCGGGTCAGGCCGTGGTGATGCGACCGGCCGTGCGGCAGTTTGCGGTGGATGTATGGACCCGTCGGCGGGGCCTTGAGCCGGCGGAGCGGGCGTTGGAGGGCTGGGCCTGTACGCGGTTTTCGTGTGCGCCGGCCGAGCCCGGGGCCGGGCCGTTGGCGATGTGGTGGGGCCGTCGAGTGCCGTCGCCGGATGAGATTGACGCCCTGTGCCGATCCGCGCCGGTGGTCAGTGTGCGAGCGAGCGTGGTTGTGCTGCCGCCCTCATGCACGGGGCGGCTGGTGCTGGACGGAACCGACTATGCGCGCGGCGGGGCGATCGAGCTGTGGCGGGTTGGGCCGACGTCAGAGAACCGCTGGCGCGCGGTCTGGGCGGCGGAGGTGCGCGGCGACCGGCCCTGGAGCCGGGGTGGCGACCCCGAGCTCAGTGATAGCGGCGGATGAGGCCGACCAGCTTGCCCTGGACCTCGACCTGGTCGGGGCCGAAGATGCGGGTTTCGTAGTTGCGGTTGGCCGGCTCCAGCGCGATCGAGGCACCCTTCCTGCGCAGGCGTTTGAGGGTGGCTTCCTCGCCCTCGACCAGAGCGACGACGATCTCACCCGAGGTGGCGGTATCGGTCGATTTGATGATCACGAGATCGCCGTTGAGGATGCCGGCCTCGATCATGGAATCGCCTTCGATCTCGAGCAGATAGTGTTCACCGGCCCCGAGCATGGCCTCGGGCACCGGATAGCGGGCGGTTTCGTGTTCGATGGCGGCGATCGGGGTGCCGGCGGCAATCTTGCCCATCAGGGACAGTTCGCGGGTGTCATTGGCCGGTTCGGGGGCCATGGGGCGTCCGCCACCCTCGATGACCGAAGGCGCAAATCCCGCCCGGCCGCGCGGCGCGCCTGCGGTCGCCTGATCCGGCATCTTGGTAACTTCGAGCGCCCGGGCGCGGTGCGCCAGACGCCGGATGAAGCCGCGCTCCTCCAGCGCAGTGATCAGCCGGTGAATGCCCGATTTGGACGCGAGATCGAGCGCCTCCTTCATCTCGTCGAACGAGGGGGAGACGCCGGTCTCCTTGATCCGTTCGTGGATGAACATCAGCAGTTCGTGCTGTTTGCGCGTGAGCATGGCGACCTCGAAGACGAATCCCGTTGGAAGAACGCTAGCGGAACAAACCGCAAACGTCCACAAGGTGTTCCTGTGCTGTTCCGGTTAAGGTCCGGTTACCGGAGCAGGGTTCGTGTCGCCGCCTCGACATCGGGCTGCCGCATCAGGCTCTCCCCGACCAGTACCGCCTTCGCATGGGCGTCAGACACCAGTGCCACGTCTTCGGGCGTGAAGATGCCGCTCTCGGCGACCAGCAAAGCCCCGGGAGGGGCGAGTGGGGCGAGCCGTTCGGTGACGGCGAGGTCGACCTCGAAGGTCCGCAGGGAGCGGTTGTTGATCCCGACCAGATCGCCGCCCAAAGCGCAGGCGCGGGCCATTTCGGCCTCGTTGTGGGTCTCGATCAGGGCGTCCATACCGAACCGCTCCGCCTCGGCCAGCAGGTCGGCGGCCAGCGCATCGTCGATCATGGCGAGGATGATCAGGATGCAGTCGGCGCCCAGGGCCCGGGTTTCGGCCACCTGCCAGGGATCGACGAGGAAATCCTTGCGCAGGCAGGGCAGGGCGACGGCGTCGCGGGCGGCGGCCAGGAAGGCGTCGTCGCCCTCGAAGCTGGGGCCGTCCGTGAGCACCGACAGGCAGGTGGCACCGCCGCGCTCATAGGCGCGGGCGAGGGCGGGCGGGTCAAAATCGGCGCGGATCAGGCCCTTGGAGGGGCTGGCCTTCTTGATCTCGGCGATCAGGGCGGGGCGGCCGGTGCCTTCGACGCGTCGTTCGAGGGCGGCGCGGAAGCCGCGCGGGGGCGATGCGGTGCGCGCCAGGGCCTCGACGGCATCCTGCGAGGTCGCGGCCTTTCGGGTGGCGACGTCGATGCGCTTGTAGGCGGCGATGCCGGCGAGGACGTCGCTCACGTCGGATCTTCCTCGATCACGGCGTTGGTGGCTTCGACCAGGTCGGCGAGGGCCCTGGCTGCGCGGCCGTCGTCGATCACGGCGGCGGCAAGGGCCGCGCCCTCGGCCAGATCGGCGGCACGGTCGGCGACGATGAGGGCGGCGGCGGCGTTGAGGAGGACGATGTCGCGGTAGGCGCCGGTCGCGCCGTCCAGCAGGGCGCGAAGGGCGAGGGCGTTCTCCTCCGCATCACCGCCGCGCAAGGCCGCGAGATCGGCGCGGAGCAGGCCGGCGTCCTCTGGCGTCACGGTGAAGCGGCGGACGGCACCGTCCTTCCATTCCGCCACCTCGGTCTCGCCCGTGGTGGTCAGTTCGTCGAGGCCCTGACCGTGCACGGTCCAGGCGCGGGTCGCGCCGAGCCGGCCCAGCACTTCGGCCAGCGGCTCCAGCAGGCGGGGGTCATAGACGCCCATGACCTGACGTTTGGCGCCCGCCGGATTGGACAGTGGCCCGAGCAGGTTGAAGACGGTGCGGAAGCCGATCTCGGCCCGAACCGGCCCGACATGGCGCATGGCCCCGTGATAGGCGGGGGCGAACAGGAAGGCGATACCGGCCTGATCCAGTGAGCGGCGCTGCTGGGCCGGGCCGGCCTGAAGGTTGACGCCGAGCACCGAGAGCACGTCCGAAGACCCGGACTTCGAGCTCATGGCCCGGTTGCCGTGTTTGGCGACCTTCAGCCCCGCACCGGCCAGGACGAGGGCGGCGGCGGTTGAGATGTTGAAGGTGTGCTGGCCGTCGCCGCCGGTGCCGCAGGTGTCTATGGCGTCATACGGGTGGTCGAGTGTGCGGGCGGCCTCGCGCATGGCGGTGGCGAAGGCGGTGATTTCCTCGACCGTCTCGCCGCGGATACGCAGGGCGGTGACGGCGGCGGCGACCTGGGCCGGGGTCGGCTCGCCGCGCAGGCAGGCGGCGAAGAAGGCGTGGGCCTCGTCCGCCGACAGGATACGGCCGTCGACCAGCTTGGCCAGCAGGGGTTTGAAACCTTCGGCCATCAGACCATCGCCGTGCGTTTGACGTTGGCCAGGTCGAGGAAGTTGGCGAGCAGGTCGTGGCCGTGTTCGGTGGCGATGGACTCGGGGTGGAACTGGACGCCGTGGATCGGCCGGGTGCGGTGGGCCAGGCCCATGATCTCGCCGTCGGCGGTCCAGGCGGTGATCTCGAGCACGTCGGGCAGGGTTTCGCGGCGGACGGCGAGTGAGTGATAGCGGGTGGCGGTGAAGGGCGAGGGCAGGCCCCTGAAGACGCTGCGGCCCTCATGCTCGATCGGTGAGGTCTTGCCGTGCATCAGGGCCTTGGCGCGGATCACTTCGCCACCGAAGGCCTGGCCCATGGCCTGATGGCCGAGGCAGACGCCGAAGATCGGCATGTCCAGCGGTGCGGTGTCGAGGATGGCCAGGCAGATGCCGGCCTCGTTGGGGGTGCAGGGACCGGGCGAGAGCAGGACGGCCTCGGGCTTGAGGGCCCAGGCCTCGGTGACGGTCAGGTCGTCATTGCGCACGACACGCGTCTCCGCGCCCAACTCCGCGAGGTAGTGGACGAGGTTCCAGGTGAAGCTGTCGTAGTTGTCGACGACGAGGATCATGTGCGGCTTCTAGGGGCTGAGGGAGGCTGCGCCAAGCGGCTGCGGCGGTAAGCGTTCGTTAACCGGATCGGCCAGACCCTGCGGGCAGCTTCGGGGAGTTCCATGGCGCACACCAGCATCAACAAGGCGCGCAAACTGCTGACGCCCGCCGCACCGCGGAGCGCCAGTCCCTATGCGACGCTTGGGGCTGCGGCGCTGGCAGCTACGGCTGCGGTCCTGATGGCCGGGGTGATGGTGATTGGTCCGGGCGTTCGGTTCGACGAGCCCGCCATTTCTGCACAGCCCTAGCGCCAAACTCAGCGATTGCCGGACGGATATCGCCAGGCGTCGTCTGCGGCGCGCATCGGGGCACCGGCCTTGGCCAGGGTCTCGGCATATTCCGCTGACGGGTCGCTGTCCGCGACTACCCCGGCGCCGGCCTGGACATGGATCTTGCCGTCGGCGAACAGGGCCGTCCTGAGGACGATACAGATGTCGGCCTCGCCGCCGGCTGAAATGTAGCCGACGCCACCGCCATAGCCGACGCCGCGCTTTTCACTCTCCAGTTCGTCGATGATCTCCATGGCCCGGACCTTGGGCGCGCCGGACAGGGTTCCGGCGGGCAGGGCCGCCAGCAGGGTGTCGACAGCATCAAGGTCGGGATGGGCGTCGCCCTGGACCTCGGAGACGATGTGCATGACCGAGCTGTAGCGTTCGATGCGGAAGCTCTCGATGACCTCGACCGTGCCGGGTGCGGCGACGCGGCCGACGTCATTGCGACCGAGGTCCAGCAGCATCAGGTGTTCGGATCGCTCCTTGGGATCAGCCAGCAGCTCGGCTTCGAGGGCGCGGTCGGCCTCGGGTGTCTGGCCGCGCGGCCGGGTGCCGGCCAGCGGGCGGATGGTGACGCGCCCGTCCTTGAGCCGGACGAGGATTTCCGGGCTGGAGCCGGCGAGCTGGAAGTCGCCGAAGTCGAGGAAGAACAGATAGGGCGAAGGATTTTGCCGCCGCAGGGAGCGGTAGAAGGCGAAGGGATCGGTCGTCCATGGCGCGGCGAGGCGATGACTGAGCACGACCTGAAAGATGTCCCCGGCGGCGATATAGTCCTTGGCCCGGGCAACCATGGCGGCAAAGTCGGCTTCAGCGACGGGCGAGCGGAAGGGTGCGATGGCGGTCTGGATAGGCGCGGGCAGGGCCGGGAGCGGTGCGCGGAGCTCGGCTTCGAAGCGATCGAGTCTGGAAACAGCGGCTGCAAACGCGCTTTTGGCGTCGAGACCGCTGTCCGGATAGCCGGTTGAGACCAATACAATCTCGTGGCTGACGGAGTCGAAGATGGCGACCAGGGCCGGGCGGGTAAGGACGGCGTCAGGCAGGTCAAGGGGATCGGGGTTGGGGGCGCCCAGGGGCTCCAGCAGCCTGACCATGTCATAGCCGAACACCCCGAACAGGCCTGCGGCCATGGGCGGCAGCCCGGCGGGCAGTTCGAACCGCGACGCCGCCATCAGGGCGCGCAGCGAGGTCAGGGCATCCATGCGCTCCGGCACGAACCGGTCCGCGGCGATGTCCGCGCCGCGCGCCAGCTCCGCCCGGCCACCGCGGCAGCGCCAGACCAGGTCCGGCTCGCGGGTGATGATGGAATAGCGGCCATTGACCGCGCCGCCCTCGACCGATTCCAGCAGGAAGGCATGGATACGGCCGTGCCCGACCTTCAGGAAGGCCGAGACCGGGGTCTCAAGGTCGTCCACCAGCCGGCGGACGACTACCTGGGGCCGGCCCAGTGACCAGCCGCGGCTGAAAGCGTCGAACCCGTCCGGGTCGCCAGCCGTCATCGCGCCGCCGGGGCACCCGGCGCTGCGGGTGCCGCGGGAGCCTCGGCCGGGAGGCCCAGCGCGGTCCGGGCCAGGGGTTCGTCGAACTTCGCCTTGCTGCGGGCAGCGGCGGCGGTGATGGCCGCCTCGCCGACGGCATTGCCGTGGTCACCGGCCATCCGCTGCCGGAACTGTTCGGCGGCCGGGGCCGCCAGGGCCGGCACCGCCGTGCTGATCCGGTCGGTCCGACCGATGACGAAGGTATCGGCGGTGTTCTGCTGCGAGAAGGGCTGGCCGCGCCCGCTGCTGAACACGCCGTTGATGACGCCCTGACCGTTCTGCTCCGCGGACTGGCGGTTCAGGCCGCTGCCTGTCTGCAGGGTGGCACCGACCGAGGCGGCGACGGCGGCGAGGTCCTCACCGCCGCGGACGCGAGCCGCAAGGGCGTCGGCACGGGCGCTCAGAAGTCGCGCATTCTCGCGCAGCACCCATTGCCGGGCGAGCGGTTCACGGATTCCGGCGAGCGGGGGCAGGGCCGCCGGCAAGATGTCATCGAGGCGGACCACGAAATACTGACCCTGACCCATGTCGATCACTTCGCTTTCGGCGCCCTTGCCGAGGCTCCACATGGACTGGAGCAGCTGCGGCGGCAGGGCCGGATTGATTTCCTGACCGTTGCGGAGCTTGCCGTCCTGCCGGATCGCCGGAATCCGGATCAGGCGGGCACCGACCTCGCGCACGGCGACGTCCAGGGTCTTGCCGTCCTGGCGGGCCTTCTCATAGGCCTCGACACGCCGGTAGACGGCGGCCCGGGCATCCTCGGCGCGCAGTTCGGCGACGACCTGGTCGCGAACATCGGCCAGGGTCGCGGCGCGACCCGGCTGGATGGCGTTCACACGGGCGACGACGAAGCCCACGCTGGCGCGGACCGGTGCCGAGACTTCATTACTGGCGAGGCCGAAGACGGCGGCTGCGACGGCCGGGTCGCCGAGGGCGCTGCGCGGCGTGTCGACATATTCGGCGGGCTGGATGCTGTTGGCACGGGCCACGTCGGCCGGCGATTGACCGGCACGAAGCGCGGCGGCGATGCGGTCTGCCGCGGCGCGGTCCGGCGCGGTCAGGGTGACGAAGCTGCGCCGCTCGGGAAGCGACAGCGCGTCGCGGCGGAAGTTGAAACGCTCAAGGATGCGCGCCTCGGTCAGTTCCGCCGGGGCGGCGGCACCGTCGTCGAAGAGCACGACCGAGGCGGTGCGGGATTCGGGCATCCGCAGCTGGTCGGCGTTCTCGTTCATCAGGGCGGTCAGCTGGGCGTCGGTCGGGGTGCCCGCCGAGCCGGCCATGGCCTGGGTCACGGTGAACCAGCGGGCATCACGGGTCTCAAGCGCCTGGCTGGCCAGGACAGCGCCAAAGATGCGCGGCAGCCGCATGCCGGCCCCGAGGGCGGCACCATAGTGCTGGGTGGAATACTGATCGCGCAGCTGCGCCTCGAACATCTCGGGGGTCACGTTGCCCTCGGCCAGGGCGGTGCGATACTGCTCCTCGCTGAACTGGCCGGTGACGCTGTCGAAAAAGGCCGGGGCCTGGCGGATCTGGCGGAGGACCAGTTCCTTGCCCGGGCGGATGCCGGCCTTCCAGGCCCAGTTCACAAAACCGAGCTGCTGCGACTTCTGTTCCAGGAACTGGCGCAGCCCGCCTTCACCAATCAGTTCCTCGAAGGACAGGGCCCGGCCGGCCTGTTGCTGGGCCTGCTCGCGAATACGGTCCAGTTCCAGGCGGAACTCGGCCTGGCTCATGTTCCGGTCGCCCGCCGAAACCACATGTTTCGGACCGAGGTTCGTCAGAACATCCATCTGTGTTCCACCGGTGACCACCAGGGCGATACCCAGGACGACCAGCAGGCCGACGGCCCATTTCGATTTGGCAAAGGTGCGGAAGGCGGTGAGCATGGTCGGTCCTGGCGGATCAGCGGCAAGGGTGCTGCTTGGCCTATAGGGTGTCAGCGGCCCGCACGGCAAGACGATGGCATCATTGTTGGGCTTCAGCCGCGCTTCGCGCAGGCTGAAGCGCCCTCCGGCATCGCTGCCGGAAAGGTCGGGGAGGGCGCGGGGCGGCCGGGCCTCGCCCGGTGCTGTTGTAGAGTTACCGTTTCGACGAAGCAGACCTGCCCCGCGCAGCCGTTTTCCACGCGCCCTCCGGGTAGTGGCCCTGAGTTCGGACCTGACCGGATCGCCCCGCAGACATTGCTGCCGACGGCGCGCGGCGGACATGACTTTCGTCGGCGGTCCGCACAGGAAGCGCGCGGCGAGCAAACGGAGGCCATCCATCGACCTCCATGAGGACCCCCGGAGTATCCATCCCCCGGGCTTCATCGCTCGACCACAGCCCGCCGACATCGGGGCGCTGGATCCGACGCCCTCCCCGCCGACGGGATGGGCAGGAGTCTGGCATGGGGCCTGGCGCGGATGGTTCGTGACGCTGTGTTTTTTGAAAGGTTCGTTAAATCAGAGTGTTGGGCGGGCGGAATATGCTGGCAATCGGCGGATTGTAGGCATCCCGTCTCCTCCCTGTTCGCGTAGCGAATGGGGAGGGGGACCATCCGAAGGATGGTGGAGGGGTAGGGAGGAGCGTGCGGTCGGCGCCCCTCCACCCTCCTTCGCCTCTGCGAGGCTCCGGACGGTCCCCCTCCCCGCGAAGCGGGGAGGAGACTGGGGTGGCGCCCCTCCACCCTCCTTCGCCTCTGCGAGGCTCCGGACGGTCCCCCTCCCCGCGAAGCGGGGAGGAGACGGGGGCGACCCCCCTACCCCGCCGACATCTGCCCCGGTTGCTGCTTGTCCTTCAGGGTCACCAGTTCCTCGGCCATGGTGGGGTGGACGGCGCAGGTGGCGTCCCACTGGGCCTTGGTCAGGCCGGCCTTCACGGCGATGGCGGCCAGCTGGATCATCTCGGGCGACTCCGGACCGACGATGTGGACACCCACCACCTTCTGGCTCTGGCCGTCGACAACCAGTTTCATCAGCACCCGCTCGTCCGAGCCGGTGAAGGCGTATTTCATCGGCCGGAACCGGGTCAGATAGACGTCAACCGCGCCGCCCAGGCTGTGCCGGGCCTCGCTCTCGGTCAGGCCGACCGTGCCGACCGGCGGCTGGCTGAACACGGCGGTGGCCACGGCCTCATAGTCAAAGGCCTGGGGGTTGTCGCGATAGACGGTCTCATGGAAGGCCACCGCCTCGCGGATGGCCACGGGCGTCAGGTTCATGCGATCCGTGACGTCGCCGATGGCCCAGATGTTGTCGGCCGTGGTCTTCGACAGGGCATCGACCTTGATGGCGCCCTGGTCGTTCAGCGCGACCCCGGCGGTCTCCAGCCCCAGCGCCTTGACGTAGGGCACGCGGCCGGTGGCGAACATGACCACATCGGTCTCGATCTCGTGGCCGTTCTCGAGCCGGTTCAGCAAGCCTGTGGCGGTCTTTTCGATCGCGGCATGTCGGCATCCGAGGATCACCTTGATCCCGCGCTTTTCGATCTCGCCGGCCAGATGGGCGCGCACATCGTCGTCAAAGCCCCGCAGGAGGTTGGGGCCGCGATAGATCAGGGTGGTCTCGACCCCGAGGCCGGCGAAAATGCCGGCAAACTCGACGGCGATATAGCCACCGCCGGCGATCAGGATGCGTTTGGGCAGTTGCGGAAGATGGAAGGCCTCTTCCGAGGTGATGGCGTGCTCCACCCCGGGCAGATCCTCCGGAACCCAGGGCCGCCCGCCCGTGGCGATCAGGATCCGCTCGGCCGTGATGGTCTGATCCTTGCCCAGAATCTCGATGGTATGGGCGTCCTTCAACACGGCCCGCCCATTGATCAGATCGACCCCGGCCTTGCCGAGGTTGGCGGCATAGATGCCCGACAGGCGGGCGATCTCGATGTCCTTGGCCTCAAGGAATTTCGGCCAGTCGAAGCGGGCATCCACCGTCCAGCCATAGCCCTCGGCCGTATGGAACTGGTGGGCGAAATCGCTGGCCATGACCATGAATTTCTTGGGCACGCAGCCGCGGATCACGCAGGTGCCGCCGACCCGATGCTCCTCGGCGATGGCCACCCGCTTGCCGCCGAGGGCGGTCAGTCGCGCCGCCCGCACGCCGCCCGAACCGGCGCCGATGACGAAGAGGTCGTAGTCGTAGGAATCGGCCATGGTCTGCTTTCGAAGCGGCGGAGGTCGAGGTTACGGACTTAGGACGTCGATGCCGGATTCCAAACCGATGATCGCCTCATCGGCCAGGTCGAGGAACAGGCCGTGCTCGACCACGCCGGTGATCAGCTTCAGGTCGTCCGCCAGCCGCACCGGGTCGTGGATGGCGGCACATTTCGCATCATAGATCAGATTGCCGCCGTCGGTCCGAACCAGCCCTCGTTCGGCCGTCCGCACCCGCGCCGGCATGGCGATGTCATGATCGGCCAGCACGTCGGCGATCCGGTTGGCGGTGGTCTTGTGGCCGAAGGTGACCACCTCGATCGGCAGGGCAAAGGCCCCCAGCACGGGCACAACCTTGGCCTTGTCAGCGATGACGATGCAGCGGGCAGAGGCCTCCCACACCAGTTTCTCGCGCAGCAGGGCCGCGCCGCCCCCCTTGATCAGGGCCAGGCCGGGACCGACCTCGTCGGCGCCGTCGACGGTCAGGTCGATGCGGGGGGTGTCCTCCAGCGTCGACAGGGTCAGGCCCAGTTCGCGCGCCAGTTCGGCCGTGGCTTCGGACGTGGGCACGCAGCGCAGGCCGGTCAGATTGCGCGCCGCCAGCGCCTTGACGAACCAGGCCGCGGTCGAGCCGGTGCCGAGGCCGACGACCATGCCGGCCTCGACGCGGAGCGCAGCGGCCTCGCCGGCGTTCCTCTTCCAGGTGTCGCTCATTTCGCCTTCGCCGCCTTCTTCGCCCGCATGGTCTCCATGAACCGTTTGGCCCAGCCGGGCAGCGTCTCCTGCTTGCCGCGGGCCAGGGCCAGATCGCCGGATTCCACGTCCCGGGTGATCACCGAGCCCGAACCGACCATGGCACCCGCGCCGATGGTCACCGGTGCGACCAGCGAGCTGTTGGAGCCGACGAAGGCCCCCTCGCCCACTGTGGTGCGGTGTTTGAAGAAGCCGTCGTAATTACAGAAGATGGTGCCCGCGCCGATATTGGCCCCGGCCCCGACCTCGCCGTCCCCGAGATAGGCGAGGTGGTTGGCCTTGGCGCCCGGTCCCATGCGGACATTCTTCACCTCGACGAAATTTCCGACCTTGGCGCCCTCGCCCAGATCGGCGCCCGGGCGCAGGCGGGCATAGGGGCCGACCTCGGCGCCGGCGGCGACCCTGGCCCCCTCGACATGGCTGAAGCTGCGGATACGGGCCCCGCCCGCGATCTTCGCGCCGGGACCGAACACGACATAGGGCTCGATCGTCGTCCCGCCGCCGACCTCGGTGTCGAACGAGAAATGGACCGTCCCGGGGTCCGGCATCGTCACGCCCGCGGCCAGAAACGCCTCGCGCCGGGCTGACTGGAACAGGGCCTCGGCCACGGCCAGTTCGGCCTGGGCGTTGACCCCCATGACCGCATCCTCGCCGGCGAACACCACCCGGGTCGGTTCGCCGCGGCGACGGGCCAGTTCGACCACATCGGTCAGATAGTATTCGCCCTTGGCATTGTCGTTCCGCACCTCGGCCAGCAGCTCGAACAGCAGGGCCGAGGGCGCGGCCATGACGCCGGAGTTGCAGGCGGTGATCGCCAGAACCTCGGCCGACGCCTCCTTGGCTTCGGTGATGGCGGCTAGGGTGTCGCCGTCCATGACCAGCCGGCCATAGGCCCCCGGATCGCGCGCCTCGAAGCCGATCACGGTGACGCCGTCCGTCGAGGCGAACACCGGCTCGATATCGGCCGCCTTCAGCAGGGGCACGTCGCCATAGGTGATGACCACCTGACCGGTGAAGCCTGCCATGGCGGCCTCGGCGGCGCGCACGGCGTGGCCGGTGCCGATCGGCGGGTCCTGGACCGCGATGGCGGCCTCGCCCAGGCGCTTGGACACATGGGCCCGGACCTCCGGCGAGTGATTGCCGACCACGACGATGATCCGCTCGCAGCCCAGGGCCTCGGCCGCGTCGATGGCGTGATCCAGCATGGCCCGGCCACCGACCGGGTGCAGCACCTTGGGCAGGGGCGACTTCATCCGCGTGCCCTGTCCGGCGGCGAGAATGATGGCGGCGCGGGGTGCGCGGGTGCTGGTCATGAATCGGTCCGGCGGTTAGTCGTCGGCAGCGGTCTAGCCCATCCCGGCAGTCCGGGGGAGATGTCGATGCGCATACGCGATCTTGAAGGCTGGACCATTGCCTTCGATCTGGACGGCACCCTGGTCGACTCCGCACCGGACCTTATCGGCACCCTGAACCGGATGCTGGCGCCGCGCGGCCATCCGCCTGTGCCGGTGTCCTCTGCCCGGCATCTGGTCGGCCATGGTGCCCGGGCCCTGCTCCGCCATGGATTTGCCGAGGCCGGGACGGTGTGGGACGAGGCCGCAGAGCCCGAACTGTTCGACCGTTTCATCGACGACTATGTCGCCCATATCGCTGACGAGAGCCGGGCGTTCGACGGCGTCGTGGAGACCCTGGATCACCTGTCGGCGCACGGGGCCGTTCTGTGCGTCGCCACCAACAAACGCACCGATCTGGCCGTGGCCCTGATCGGGGCCGTGGGTCTGACCCGCCATTTCCCTGTGATCGCCGGTCCCGACCGGGTCAGTGCGCGAAAGCCTGACGGAGCCCATGTGCGCGAGGCCGTTCTGCTGGCCGGCGGCGATCCGGCCCGGGCCGTGATGGTCGGCGACGCCACGACCGACACCGGCAGCGCCCGGGCGGCGGGTGTGCCCTGTGTCGTCTGCAGCTTCGGCTACAATGATGCGCCCCTGGACATCCTGGGCGGCGACATCGTCATCGACCGCTTTCCGGACCTGATCACGGCGGTCGGGAGCCTGTGCCGGGCAGAGGTGTCCGTCGCCATCTGACGGCTTGCCAGCCCCGGACGAGCGGGCTATGTCCGCGCCTCCTGAACCGGCCGGATGCGTAGCTCAGCGGGAGAGCACCTCGTTCACACCGAGGGGGTCACAGGTTCAATCCCTGTCGCATCCACCATTCACGGCCCCCGGCACCTCTGGCCCCGGGGGCGCGGTCAGGTCGGTTCGTTCCGGCCCTTCAGGCTCGTTTCGAAATCCATGAAGATGTCGATCAGCTCCGAGACACTCGGCGGAGGGGACTTCGGGCCGAAGCGGAAATTCCAGAAGCTGATGACATGCTGAATGGCGCCCAGCTGATCGCCAAGGCGAGCGAAAAGCGAGGGTGCCTTGAGCAGGAAGTCGCGGAAGATCAGGGGATCGCCGTTCTTCGTCAGACCGGCATAGGCCTCGTCATAGATCTTCATCGTCTCCCGGGTCTCCGCCCGGGCCCGCTTGATCTGTTCGCGGACGACCTCGCGTCCACGGACCAGATATTCCCGCGCCTCACTGTCCATGGGCCCGACGGCCTTGATGCTGGCGACCTTGGCCATGACGCCGGCGATATCTTCCGCCATGCTGCCGAGCATCCATTTGAAATAGAGGAAGCCCTTCCAGCAGAAGATGCCTTCCTCATACTGCTCCGGGTTCAGCCTCAGGACCTCGCCCAGACCGTCCATACGGTCACCGGGGGCATTCGAGAGGATCTTGGCAGCCATACGGGCAATGGAACTGGTCGAGGCCGTCGCGTCCCCGAGGCTGAGCTGCACAAGGGGCTCGATCTCGCGCTGGACGAAGCTCAGCATCTTCTGCATGTCCGCCTCACTGATGGCGAAATAGCAGGGGGCCGGATGGATGTCGGCCCGACTCAGCTGTTCCCGCAACAGGAAGGGGTCCAGCGAAGGGAGCTGGTCGATCAGCTTGAGTGTCCGGAAGTCGGGGTGCTCGGGCGTGATGCCGAACACCTCCTTGAGAATGGCCGCATAGTTGATCTGTTCGAAGAAGACGTAGCGACCGCCAGCCTTCAGCTCGCGGCTGTCGATCGGCACGACAATCTTGGTCGCGACCCGGCGCGAACCCCTGAACAGATCGGTCTCGTTGCGGCGCAGCCTGTGTTTGATCACCAGCGCCTGGTTCAGCCCGGGCGACACAAACAGAGGCTGTTCGCGCCATGCACTGGTATGACCGTGGACCTTGTAGATCTGGAACAGGTTCAGCACCCGGGCCGTCGAGGCCGATTTCTCCAGAAACTCAAGGCTGCGAACAGCGCGATCTGACATAAGGGCCCTTCAGGCACGATTGCGGTAACATTAACGCACGGGGACGTTTCCAGAACGATAACGGGCGGATATCCGACGGAAAATCAGGCGATTCCGCCCCTTTGGGGACGGCGCGGCGACCGGATTGAACCGGCTCCACCATTTTGCCGCTTTTCACCCGCATGAGCCGGCGTCCGCCGACTGTCGCGCCGACTATTCGCGCGCTGAATCGTGCTATTGGACCGCCCCATGCCCTTCCCCGCAAGCCATCCTGCGCTCGACCGCGCCCTTTCCGAGCGCGGCTATGCCGAGCCCACGCCGGTGCAATCCGCCGTGCTGGAAGCCGAACAGGGCCGTGATCTGCTCGTTTCGGCCCAGACCGGTTCGGGCAAGACCGTCGCCTTCGGCCTGGCGCTTGCCCCGACCCTGCTCGGCGAGGCCGAGAAATTCGCCGAGTTCGGCGCGCCGGTGGCCCTGGTCATCGCCCCGACCCGCGAGCTGGCGCTGCAGGTCTCCAATGAACTGCAGTGGCTTTACGCCAAGACCGGCGCGCGCATCGTCTCCTGCGTCGGCGGCATGGACCCCAAGGTCGAACGACAGGCGCTGAATCGCGGCTGCCACATCGTCGTCGGCACCCCCGGCCGCCTGCGCGACCATCTCGAGCGCGGCTCGCTGGACCTGACGACCCTGCAGGCCGTCGTCCTGGATGAAGCCGACGAAATGCTCGACATGGGCTTTCATGAGGACCTGACCTTCATCCTCGAGACCGCCCCGGCCGAGCGCCGCACCCTGATGTTCTCGGCCACCCTGGCGCGCGACATCGTGCAGCTGGCCAAGACCTATCAACGCGACGCCCTGAGGATCGATACGGTCGCCGGCAACGCGTCCCACGCCGACATCGAATACAAGGCCATTCGTGTCGCGCCGAACGAGGTGGAGCTCGCGGTCGTCAATGTGCTGCGCTATTTCGAGGCCCCCGGTGCCCTGGTGTTCGCCAACACCCGCGAGCGGGTGAAACACCTGACCTCCAGCCTGCGCGAGCGCGGGTTCTCGGTCGTCGGCCTGTCCGGCGAACTGACCCAGAGCCAGCGTTCCGAGGCCTTGCAAGCCCTGCGGGACGGCCATGCCAGGGTCTGCGTCGCGACCGACGTCGCCGCGCGGGGTCTGGACCTGCCCGATCTGGGGTTGGTCATCCATGCCGAGATCCCGGTCAACAAGGCCGGGCTGCTGCATCGTTCGGGCCGCACCGGCCGCGCCGGCAAGAAGGGCGTCTCGGTCCTGCTGGTCAGCTATACGCGCCGCCGCAAGGTCGAGCTGATGCTGCAATCGGCCTCGATCAAGGCCGAATGGTCGGGCCCGCCTTCGGCCGAGATGATCCTCGAGAACGACCGCAAACGTATGCTCGCCGACCCGGTCCTGACCGCGCCGGTCGAGGACGAGGACATGCTGGCCCTCGGCCGCCAACTGCTGGAAAAGACCACGCCGGAGCAGGTCGCCGCCGCCCTGATCCGCCTCTACCAGCAGAAGCTGCCGGCCCCCGAGGACGTCTATGACGACGACCGGATGAAGCGGCAGCAGGAGAGCGGCAAGAACGACAAGGGCCAGCCCGACGTCCCCTATACGGACTTCGCCCGCGGCGGCGACATGACCTGGTACCGGATCAATATCGGTCGGGACAAGAATGCCGATCCGAAATGGCTGATGCCGACCATCTGCCGCCTCGGCCATGTGACCAAGCGCGACATCGGCGCGATCAAGATCTTCGAACGCGAGACCAAGTTCGAGATCACCCAGGAGATGCAGGCCAGGTTCGAGGCCGCCATCGCGCTTGGGCTCGAGGACGGGGTGAAGATCGATCCGGCCGTCAAGCCGGGCCCGTCGGAGAAGCCCGTCAGCCGCTGGGACAAGAAGCCTGCCGGCGGCGACCGTCCCGACAAGAAGCCGTGGAAGGCGCGCGAGGAAGGCGGCGAAAAACCCGCCTGGAAGCCGCGCGAAGATCGTCCCGAAGGCGCGAAGAAGCCGTGGGTCAAGCGCGAGGACGCCGCTCCTGCCGTTGAAGGCAAGAAGCCCTGGGTGAAACGCGAGGAGACCGCTGAAAAGCCCGCCTGGAAGGCTCGCGAGGATCGTCCGCAGGCCGAGAAAAAGCCTTGGGTGAAGCGCGACGACGCCCCGGCCCCGGCCGCTGAGGGCAAGAAGCCGTGGGTCAAACGCACCCCTGCCGACCCGACGCCTCCCGGCAAGAAGCCCTGGGTCAAGAAGCCGGCGAGCGAAGGCAAGACACCCTGGGCCCCGCGCTCCGACGCGGAGGCCGCGCCCGCTGCCGCCGCCGGCGACCGGCCGTGGAAGGGCAAGCCCAAGGGCGGCGACCGCCCGTGGGCGGCCCGTGACCCGCGCGGCAAGCCCGCCGGTGCCAAGCCCTACAAGGCCAAGGGACCGCGCTAGGGCCCCTGCCCCCCGTTATCCTCAGGCCTGACCCGGGGATGAGGTGTGTGTTGCATCGCACAAGCGGGTCGCCATAGATGGCGGAATGCCTGCACCGGCCACACTCACCGTCGACCTGAACGCCCTCGCCGCGAATTTCCGCACGCTGGAAGCGCTGGGCGGTGTTCCCGTGCATCCCGTGGTGAAGGCCGACAGCTATGGCCTCGGAGCCGCCGCCTGTGCCCGGCGATTGATGGCGGAGGGCGCGCGAACCTTCTTCGTGGCGCGGGCCGCCGAGGGCGAGCGGCTGCGCGCGGCGCTTGGTGAAACACCGGCCATCTATGTGCTGGACGGCTGCCTGCCCGGCTGCGGGGCCCGGCTGAGGGCCGCGGGCCTGCGCCCGGTGCTCAACGCCGACGCCCAGCTGGCGGAATGGCAGGCGGCCGGCGGCGGTGCCTGCGGTATCCAGATCGACACGGGCATGAACCGTCTGGGCTTCCGCCCGGAGGCCGCGCCGACGCCGTTCGAAGGGCTGGATCTGGTTCTGAGCCACCTCGCCTGTGCCGACGATCCGGCCGAGCCCATGAACGTCCGCCAGCGGACGGCCTTTGCGGCCGCAGCGGCGCGCTATCCGGATGCGGTGCGGTCCTTCGCCAACTCGGGCGGCGTCTTCCTGGGCCCCGACTATGCGTTCGATGCGACCCGGCCCGGTATCTGCCTGTACGGCGGTGGACCCGAGGGCCGCCCCGAGGGCCGCATCCAGCCCGTGGCGACGCTGGCGGCGGAGATATTGCAGCTGCACGAGGTGCCCGTCGGCGAGTCGGTCGGCTATTCGCGCGGCTTCATGGCGACGCGGCCCACCCGGATCGCCACCTGCGCGGCGGGCTATGCCGACGGCGTGCTGAGGAGTTACAGCCCGCGTGGCGAGGTCTTCGTGGCGGGTGAATGCCGTCCCATCGTCGGGCGGGTGTCGATGGACGCCTGCGCCGTCGATGTGACCGGGCTGGACCTGGCCGTCGGCGACCGGATCGAGCTGTTCGGCGCCAACCGGATGCTGGACGACGCGGCGACCGCCGCCGGGACGATCGCCTATGAGCTGCTGACCTCGGTCACGGCCCGGGTGCCGCGGGTCTACGTCGGCTGAAACCTCAGCGGGCGTCGCGCACCACGGCCCCGCCCTTGATGACCACAGGCACGGTCTCAAGCATCCGCACATCGGCCAGCGGGTCGCCGGACACCGCGATCAGATCGCCGTAGCGGCCGGTCACAATGGCCCCCACATCGCCTTCCCGCCCGAGCGCCTGGGCGGCGTTCCACGTCGCGGCGCGGATCGCCTCGGCGGGGGTCATGCCGTATTCGACCATGATCGCGAACTGCCGCGCGTTCTGGCCGTGCGGATAGATGGCGGCGTCGCTGCCGAACACCATCCGGGCCCCGGCGCGGTGGGCGGCGCGGAAGCCGTCGCGCTGGACCTGGGCGGTCTCGCGATCCTTGCGCAGATTGTCCTCGGTGACCCCGAACTCCGTGCCCGTCGCCTGGGTGAAGTCGGTGTTGTAGATGTCCATCGACAGCCAGGTCCCGTGCTCGACCGCCAGACGGATGCCCTCGGCGTCGATCATCGAGGCATGTTCGATGGTGTCGATGCCGGCGCGGATGGCATCCGCGATACCCGAGGCACCGTGGGCATGGGCGGCGACCTTCAGGCCCCACATGTGCGCCTCATCGGCGACGGCGGTCAGCTCCGCCAGGGTCATCTGCTGCTGGCCGGGTTCGGTATTGCGCGAGAAGACGCCGCCGGTCGCGCAGACCTTGATCACCTGGGCCCCGTATTTGCGCACCTCGCGCACGGCATGGCGGGCGTTCTCGACGCCGTCGGTATTGAACGGATTGGCCTGGGCCATGGAGTACGGCATGCCGGTGACGTCGCAATGGCCGCCGGTCGCGCCGAACGAGGCACCGGAGGGAATGACCCGCGGTCCTTCGACGAAACCGCCGTCGATGGCCTGGCGCAGGGCCACATCGGCGAACGCCGGGCCACCCAGGTTCCGCACCGTAGTGAAACCCGCCATCAGGTTGGCGCGGGCATGGACGACCTGAAGGATGGCGCCGAAGTCATCGGCATAGTCCAGCTCGTTCCACCCCGAGACATAGGGCGTCGAGGCCAGGTGGACGTGCATGTCGATCAGGCCGGGCAGCAGGGTCAGCCCCGGCAGGTCGAGGCGGCGGGCATCGGCCGGCAGGCCGGCAGGCACGGCCGTCCCGACTGCCGTGATCCGGCCATCGGTGACCACGACCACGGGATTGTCGACATAGCGGCCGCGTTCGACATCCACCATGCGCGCCGCGGTGACGACGAGGGTATCGGCAAGGGCCGGAGTCGCGAGGACAAGCGCGAGGGCGGCGGCGGCGGCCAGACGTTTCAACATGGTGGTATTCCCCAAAAGCGGCGGCGAAGCTCGCATGGCGAGACCGCCGGGGCAACTCACTGCGCCACCTCCCCGTCCGCCGGGCGAACGGGGAGGAGACGATGAGGCCTAGCCGCCCCGACCGCCGTGTTTGGCATATTCCAGCCGGGCGATGGTCCGGTTGTGGACCTCGTCGGGGCCGTCGACCAGTCGGACGGTCCGGACCATGGCATACATCTCGGCCAGGGGCGTATCGCCCGAGACACCGGCCCCACCGAAGGCCTGGATGGCGTCGTCGATGATCTTGAGCGCCATGCGCGGGGCCGCGACCTTGATCTGGGCGATCTCGGACTTGGCGTTCTTGTTGCCGGCCTCATCCATCATCCAGGCGGCCTTCAGCACCAGCAGGCGGCACATCTCGATATTGGTCCGGGCCTCGCCGATCCGCTGTTCCCAGACCGAATGCTCCGCGATCGGCTTCTTGAAGGCCGTGCGCGACAGAAGGCGCGCGACCATGAGATCCAGCGCCCGTTCGGCCAGGCCGATGGTGCGCATGCAGTGGTGGATACGGCCCGGCCCGAGCCGCCCCTGGGCGATCTCGAAGCCACGCCCTTCCCCGGCGATGAGGTTCTCGACCGGGACCCGGACATTGTCCAGCACCACCTCGGCATGGCCGATCGGGCGCTCGTCATAGCCGAATACCGACAGCAGACGCTCGACCCGGAACCCGGGGGTGTCGGTCGGAACGATGACCTGGGACTGCTGGGCGTGGGTGGCGGCGTCCGGGTCGGTCTTGCCCATGACGATGGTCACGGCGACGTTCGGATGGGCCATGTTGCTGGACCACCATTTGCGGCCGTTGATCACATAGTGGTCGCCGTCGCGCTCGATCCGGGTCTGGATATTGGTGGCGTCCGAGGAGGCGACCGCGGGCTCGGTCATCAGGAAGGCCGAGCGGATCTTGCCGTCCATCAGGGGGGTCAGCCATCTCGCCTGCTGTTCGGCGTTACCGAACAGGTGGAGCACCTCCATATTGCCGGTGTCGGGGGCGTTGCAGTTGAACACCTCCGACGTCCACATGTGGTGGCCCATCATCTCGGCCAGAGGGGCGTATTCGAGATTGGTCAGTCCGGCCCCGTGATGACCGGGCAGGAACATGTTCCAGAGGCCGGCCTCGCGGGCCAGGACCTTGAGCTCTTCCATGACCGGCGGCTGCCGGTTGTGGTCTTCCCGGACCTGGGCCCAGTACTCGGCTTCACGCGGGATGACGTGGTCATCGAGGAAGCGGCGCACCCGCTCCTGCCAGTGAAGGCCCTTGTCGCTATGCCGGAAATCCATGGTCGTGCTCCGATACGAAACGGCGCGGCCCCGGGAGGAGCCGCGCCCTGGAAGTCAGTTCGTCGTCCCGCGCCTCAGCGCTTCAGCAGCGGGGCCAGTTTCTGGGCGATCATCATGTCGCCGGCGATCTTCAGCTTGCCCTGCATGAAGGCCATCATCGGGTCCAGCTGGCCGTCCGAAAGGGCCATGAAGTCATCCCAGCTCATCGACACGGTGGCGTCGGCGGGCTTGTCCTCATTGGAAACGGTGTTCGGCACCGAGGCCCCGTCGATGAAGATCTTGCCGGCGTCGCCGAGGTCGAGCTTGACGGTCTTGCCCAGACCGGAGTTGTCGCCGACGGCGCTGCGGATGTGTTCGGTAACCTGGGCCAGATCGGCCATGCGCAATTCTCCCGTAAGGCTCGACCCCCTGTGGGCCGGTGATCGGATAGGGCCAACGAACTAAACCGCGCCCGGGCGGCTGCCAAGGTCACGCGGGGTCAAGTTGGAGGGACATTAACAGGCTGAAGCCCACTTCGCGGCGAAATAGCGCGGCGCAAGGGCGATTTTTCTGCTGATCTCCCCACCCCGAACATGAGGGGTCAAGGTCACCGCCGTCCATTTCCTCATGGGAACCGTGACCCGTCGTCCCGGATGCGGTCGCGGTTCTTGCCTGTGGGGTTCAGGCCCGGCCGTAGCCCCATCACCCGGTCCGGGCTAAACGATCGCGGACAAAGGGCCGTGAGCGCGGTGCCTTGCTTCAGAGGCCGGACCGTGACGCCAGCGATCGTCGGAATACTGTTGGGCGGCGCGGGGCTGATCGTCGGCGCCATGCTCGCCCGGATCAGCCTGGCCCTGCCGCACGGCGCCGCCGGCGCGCGCCCGGGTCCGCGCCGGCTCGCCTTCATGGTCCTGGCCGCAGCGGCGCTGGGTGGCTGGGCCGCCCTGGCCCAGCCAGTGCCCCTCGCCGCCGTCCTGACTGCCCTGTTGGGCTGGCAGTTGCTGTTGATCGCGGTCATCGACGGCGAGCATTTCAGCCTCCCGGATGCACTGACCCTGCCCCTGCTCGCGACCGGTGGACTGGCAGCGGCATTGCTGGACCATACCACCCTGCTCGACGCCATAGCCGGCGCGGCCGCCGGATTTGCCGGCCTGTGGCTGCTGGCGTTTGCCTATCGCCGGCTGCGCGGCCGTGAGGGGCTCGGCGACGGCGACCCCATATTGCTCGCGGCCGGCGGTGCCTGGGTCGGCTGGATCGGTCTGCCGAGCGTGCTCCTGTGGGCCTCCGCCGCCGGACTGAGTTTCGTCGCAGCACGACTGCTGGTCGGAACACCTGTGTCAGCGACGGACCGGATGCCCTTCGGACCCTGCCTCGCGGCCGGAATCTGGTTGACCTGGCTGCTGGGTCCACTGGGCTTCTAGTCGCGCGCCCGGTCCTGCCTCAGGGCCCGAAACAGGTGAGGATGTCCGGGCAATAGTAGGGTGGCGTGCGGCCGCTGATGGGGTTCCGATAGGCAAACCACATCGGCTTTACATCCGGGAAGCGCGCATTTCCGCCACGGCGGTAGCTGAACAGGGACCAGGGAATGTCGGCCGGTCGGCTGATGTCGCTGTTGAAGTAGCGCGACTCCTCGCCCTCATCGTTACCACGCCCCATCTCGCGACGCGGAGGGCTCGGCGGCAGATCCAGGCCGCGCCGCGCCCAGCCGTCTTCATAGCTGGTCGATCCGATGTAGGTCTGGTCGATGACGCCGCCGACCTGGTATTTCCAGACACCCTCCTCGAGCACCAGGGTCTCGTTCGGATACATGCCGCCGTTGAAGGCCCCGGCGCGGACGTCGTTCGCGAAATACAGGAACAGCCGGGTCCGCAGCGTCGCGCGGCGTCCGTCCGGGGTAACCTGGATAACCGGCTGGATGCGCTTGTGCGGGCGGACATTGTCGCGCGGGTTGGTCGCCGACGGCGGCGCGCGATGCGACTCCGTCATGGCGTTGTAGACGTTGTTCCGGCCGACGTGGAAACCGCTGCCCTGCGGACGCGTGCCGTCTTCGGCCATGATCGCGGAGAACTCGTCCCACAGCCAGTCGTCGAGGTAGTCGCCGAAGGCACCGGACAGGTTTTCGATGGCGTCATAGGCCTTGGCCACGTTCAGCTTGCGGCGCGCTTCGGCCATTCTCTGGGCCGGCGTGCCGGCGCGGGCCGGCGCGGCTCTGGCGGCAGGTGCATCAACCAGCCGGTCATCACCGACGACCGAGAAGCCTCGCGGATAGCCGACGCCCTGGCCATTGACGGGATTCCGCAGGAAGGCCGGCATGACCGCACTGACCTGGGGAGACTGATCGGGACCGGAGGCCCGGTCGGGGGCGAGACGGCCCGTCGGGACCGGGTCCACGACCTGGCTGAGATGCCAGCCGTGATAATAGTCGGCCTTCACGTCCGGAAAGATGCGCATTTCCCGGATGCGCCATTTGCCGTCAGCCCCCTTCACATACCGGTTGACGAAGGTGGAGACCGACCAGAAGGCGGTACCCAGTTCGGGCGTCAGCATGCCGAGCTGGGTGCCGCGGACACGGGCCTCATAGCCGTTGGGATCAACCTCAACCACCGTATGCAGCTGGATGTTGTCGTTGATCTGACCCCGCTGGAGGCCCAGCGGTCCATCCCGCTCCAGGCCGCGACGGATGCTCTGGGACCCGACATAGATGCCCACACCGGCAATCTCCATCGCGCCATCGGTCGCGAACAGATCGGTGACGTCGTCCCACATCTTCTGGTCGACGTAATAGCCGTACATGTTCTGCAGACTGCGGATCTCGTCTTCCGCATTCATGGCGTCGATCTGCGCCTCGATCTGCTCCATCGTCAGGCCGCGCAGGGAACGGTCAACATCGCCGGGCTCGGTGGGCACGGGGCGACCCACCTGCAGGGGCGAGAAATGATAGGGCACCAGCGGCAGTTCCGGATGGGCGGCGAAGAAGCCGTCGTACCAGGACCCCTCAAGCTGGTGATAGTCGCGGATACGGGAGATCTTCCAGACGCCGTTCTCCCGAACATAGTCGTTGACCTGCATCCCGCCGGACCAGTCTGCCGAAGGATTGTTGCCGTTCCAGCGTCCGCGCATGGTCAGTTCGGTCCATCGGCCCGACGCGCCGCGACCGTCGTAGTTGAGCGTCACGGTCGGTGACATGAACATCTGGTGGAACAGCTGCTGCGGACCCAGACCGTTCTGGCCGCCGAGCTTTTCGGTCCAGTAGCGACGGATCGCAGCCGGTCCCCGGATCGTCCGGTTTTCGTAAACCTGCTCGATCACCGCCGTTTCCGAAAACAGCGTCATGATTTCATCGACCAGGCCGAACTGGGCATAGTGGGTGAGCGAATACTGCAGGTCCTTGACCTGCCGGATCGAGCGGGCGCGTTCCACGTCCCGGGCCAGCATCTCAACGGGATCATCCTGCCGCGGCGGCGTCATGCGCTGGGCAGAAGCCGACCCGGGCAGCGCCAGTTGCGCGCCGAGGACAAGAGCGGCGGCCAGAAGAATTCCCAGGGGCCTGAACCGGTTGATACCTGCCGTCATCGGAAATCCTTTCAAGATTGAACCTGCCATCAGTCCCCGGAGCCCTCGACCGGGTGCGGTGTCCCGGTTCCAGGTTCCAGCACACAGACCGTCACATCGGCGCAGAACAGGGGGGGCGTCCGGCCGCTGATGGGGTTGCGGTAGTGGAACCACATCGGCTTGATCTCTGGCCAGGCGGCAAAGCCCGGATAGCCACGCACCACACCATAGCCGCGACGTCCGAGCTGGTCGGCCGGAATGCTGGGGGGGAAGGAAACCGGCGAGCCCCGTGCGCTTTGATCCGCCGGTGCCCCGCCCTGCTGACGCTCGGTCGACGGCGCATCCGGCCGGGCCCAGCCGAGGGCATAGCTGCGGGAGTTGAAATAGGTCTCGTCGATCCAGCCGCCGACCCTCATCTTCCAGACACCGTCCTCGAGGACAGCCTGGTCGTTCGGATACATCCCGCTGTTCCAGGATCCGGGTGAGCGAGAGTTAGCGAAATACAGGAACATGCGGGTGCGGATGAAGGCGCGTTGGGCATCCGGCCCGACGTCGATCACAGGCTGAAGCCGGGTGTGCACACGGATCCAGTCCCGCACGACCGGCATGGGTCCATAGGACAGGGACTCGGCCTTGAAGATCGCAGCGCGTCCGGCATAGACCGCGCCAGTACCCTTCCGCCGCCAGCCGTCGACCGAATAGTTCTCGACGTAGCGCTGCCACTGGTAGTCATCGAGGTAGTAGCCGAAGGTGGACGAGATGTTCTCCACGGCATCGTAGGCTTCGGACACATCGAGGCGCCGGCGCAGGTCGGCCAGACGTTCGGTCTCATTGCCACCGGAGGCGGATGAGGCGCCGTGGTCCCGCAGCAGGCCCAGATCGCCGACGACGGCGAACCCCGTCGGGATCGTCACCGGGCGTCCGGTCACGGGGTTGTTGAAGAAGGCCGGGATCACATTGGCGACCTGGGGCGAGGTCGGGGCGGGGGAAGGCCGATCCGGTGCACCGACGCCCGTCGGCACGGGATCAACGACCGCGTTGCGGTGCCATCCCTGATAATAGTCCGTCTTCATCCGCGGATAGATGCGCATTTCCCGGATGCGCCATTTGCCGTCGGACCCCTTCGCATAGCGGTTCTCGAAGGTGGAGATCGACCAGTAGGCCTGGCCGAGCTCCGGGGTCAGCATGCCGAATTGCAGGCCGCGTGCGACCGCTTCGGTACCCCCGGGGGCGACCGAGACGACGGTGTGAAGCTGAAGCTGGTCGTTGACCTGACCACGCTGCAGATCCTGCGGACCCTGCAGTTCAAACGCCCGGCGGATACTGGCCACGCCCTCATAGACGCCGAGGCCGGCGATTTCGAACACGGCGCCCGACTCGAACAGGTCGGTCGCGTCGTCCCACATCTTCCGGTCCTGATAGTAGCCGTAGATGTTCTGAAGGTTCCGGACCTGATCCTCGTCGTTCATCCGGGCGACGCGACGCTCCAGATCGGGGAGCGAGCTCTGCGTGCCCGCGCTGCGAAGGGCGTCGAGTTGCCCGGGCGTCAGGGGCGAGACAGGCCGGCCCGCCTCTTCCGAGGTGTAGTGATAGGGCACGAAGGGGATTTCCGGCCCGATGCTGAACCAGCCCGTTTCATAGGGTCCCGCAAACTGCGGAATCACGTGCATGCGGGCGATCTTCCAGACCCCGTCCTCACGGACGTAGTCATTGACCTGCATGCCGCCGGACCAATCGGCGGTCCCACCCATGCGGCCGCGCAGCGTCAGTTCCTGCCACCGCCCCCTTGCCGTCTGGCCATCAGCGGCCAGGGTGATGACGGGGGCCATCATCAGCTGGGTATTGACGGCCCCGGGCGGCAGGCCGTCCTGGCCCAGGCCGATTTCATTGCGGAGGTAGGCCTCGATGGCGGCCGGTCCGGAGATCGTCCGGTCGCCGATCACCAGCTCACCGTTCCGGCTGAACAGCGCGGCCATATCGGTCCAGAGACCATACTCTCCATACTGGGCGTAGGTGTGCTGGAGAGTCTTGGCCGCCCGGAGGGCAGCCGCGCGCTCAATCTCGGCCTCGACCACGGCGACTTCACCGGCGGTCTCGGCGGAAATCACGGGTGTCGCGTTAGCGGCAGCCGGATTGGCCCAGGCGGCACCTGACGGGATCAACAGGGCCGAAGAGGCCAGCCCTGCCATAACGACAAAGGCGAGCGCGCCCGGGGTTCTGCGACTGATCATGGGACCCTCAAGGCCGAAAAGGCGGTGACGTCTGCAGCCAGGCTGCAGACGTCACCCGGGAGGCTATTTGAACTTGAAGCGCAGACCGACCGAGAAGCTCCGACCGACCGTGTCATACAGGGCGTAGTTGCTCTGCTGGGGCTGCTGACCGGTCGCATAGAGGATCGGCGGGTCCGTATCGAACAGGTTATCGACCCTGCCGAATGCGGTGACCTCCGAGCTGTCGGTTTCCATGACCATGTATTGGACGGACGCGCCGAAATAGGCCACGGCATCCTGATAGTTGTCCTGAACATCGAGCGCGATGACATTGTATTCGTTGTCGATCGCTCCGCCGCCGATATAGCGCATGTTGGCGGAGAGAGTCAGCGGGCCGTTGCGGTAGGAGGCATTGCCGCTTATGCGCCAGTTCCGTCCGACTTCACCGGCGATATCCGTGACCGCGAAACCGTCATCGGTCGAGATCTCGTTCATCTTGCTGGCCAGCAGGCGGAAGCTCAGCCTGCCACCGGCTTCCAGCTCCATGGCATAGGCCGCTTCGATATCGAACCCGGTCGTCCGCTCCTGGGAGAAATTCTGCTGGGAGCTGGTGACTTCCGTGATGACGCCGCCGACCCGGGTAATGTTCGGGCAGAGCGACAATGTCCCGGCGAAGCAGCGGTCGATGGTCTGCTGGGCACTGACGTTCCCGATCGCGTCTTCAATCTTGATATCGTAGGCGTCGAAAGCCAGTTGCAGGCCCGGAACGGCGGCGGGCCGGAACACGATACCGTAGGTCAGCGTGTCCGCGATTTCCGGCGTCAGATTGAGGTTGCCGGTCGTGATCGTGACGACGCGGGGCTGGGTGTTGGTGAAACGATCGAGGAGCACGCCGCTCCCCCGGCCGCCCGGCGCGAACAGCTCGTTGAGCCGGGGCGCGCGAATGTCCCTCGAACGGGTGACGCGCAGTCGAACCTGTTCATTGAACTCGTGCGTCCAGCCAACCTTCCAGGTGGTTGCGGGCCCTGACAGATCGTATTCGGTCGAACGGGCTGCAGCGTTGATGTCGGACGACAGGGCAAACGGCAGGTCACGCGCCAGCGGGATGACCGTCTCGATGAAGGCCTCCTTGACGCTCTCCTCCCCCGCCTGCGGCTTGGCATTGCCCAGACGGAAGCGGTTGGCCTGGGAGTCCGCATCGGTCTGAACGTTCAGCGTCTCGTTCCGGAACTCGAAGCCGGTGGCCCAGGAAATCGGCCCGGCCCAGGTGGCCCCGAGGTCGCCCGTCAGTTCCCCCGCAAAAACCTCCTGATTATAGACAGAGCGGGTGGATCCCACGCCCATCGCATAGTCAGCGGCTTCGGCAGAGATGGAGCCGGCACCGAACAGGTTGATCGGAACGCACCCGTTTGTGGGGTTCGTCAGGGTCGAGCGGCAGATCGGCCGTCCGGTTGCAGGGTTGATGACACTGTCGATGCCGAGCAGCCAGTTATCTTCATAACGGCTGGTGATATCGAGGTCATAGTTGCTCTTGCCCTTCTGGTAGTAGGCGGACCAGTGCCAGTTGTCATTGAACCTTCCGTCCGCACCGAGAACGAAGCGGTTGGTTTCATAGGTGCCGTCCGAGATATCGTCGCCGAGCTCGTAGTTCACCCGGCCCATCAGGAAATTCGTGATGTTCGCCGTGACCATGGCAGCCCGGGTCGCGGCCGGCAGGAAAGCGTTGTCGCGCTGGATCCGGATGGTTCCCTGATCGTAGGGCGTGATGATGTCATAAACTGTCCGCGAACGGGCGTGGGACGCCTCGGCGAAGACCGTGATCTTGTCGCTGACGTCGAACGCCGCCCGCGAATAGAAGTTGTTCCGCTCAAGCGGCGATACCAGGTTGATGCGGTTGCTCAACCAGCCCCCGCCGCCGCCGTCCATGAACAGGGAGGCCACGTTGGTCCCCAGCGTGAAGGGAATCGGCGCGCCGCCGGGCCCGAATTGGGTATTGGCCAGGGGGCCGCTGAAGATCACCCCGCCCGCGGTCATGCGCGAGAATGTCGCCGTGTTGGTCGGGAGCAGACGGTACTGACCATTCGTCGCCGTGTAGGTGGGGTTCAGGATGAAAGCGCGCTGCTGACGGCCCCAGTCCCGGGTGTCGCCGTCAGCGATCCCCTCGAGATCCGAGATTTCACCCGCGATCACCATCCGCAACCGGCCGTCCAGATATTCATGACCGGCGGCCAGCTCCAGGGTCGTCTGGTCGTTATCGCCCAGTTCGGACACGTTGTACTGGATCGTGCCCTCGATCCCCTCGATGTTCCGCTTCAGGATCATGTTGACCACGCCGGAAACGGCATCGGAGCCCCATGCCGCCGAGGCACCACCGGTTACGACTTCAAGGCGTTCCACCAGTGAAGACGGAATGATGTTCAGGTCGACGTTGCCGGCAATGTTCGTCGGAACGACCCGGCGTCCGTCGACGAGGACCAGGGTTCTTGCATTGCCGAGGTTGCGCAGGTTGACGTACTGGCCGCCCGGGTTACCGCTACCGGTGCCACCCGGCGAAGCGCGCACGACCTGCGGAAGATCATAGAGGACGTCGCGAACATGGGTCGCGCCGCGGGCCTCCAGCTCTTCCGTTCCCACTGTCGTCAGGGGCGTCGGGGCCACGAAACCGGGGCGGGCGATACGGGTGGCCGTTACGACGATGTCGTCGATGCTCGTCGCCGCCGGATCGCTGCCGGCTTCCGCACCGCTTTGCGGCGCCGGTGCCGTCTGCGCAAGGCTGGGGCTGGCCCCCAGCGCGAAGGCCATGGCCATGACACCGAGGCTCACCGAGCCCTGAAGCGCGAGGCGGAATGCCCCCTTGGGTGCGTTCAATTCGACTTTCATAATCCCTCCCGAGGATCTGCTGCCCTGCTCAACAGTCGCCGCTGACCGGCCATTCTGCTGAAGTCCCGGCGCGGTTTATTCCCCGCCTTCAAAAGGCACTAAGCCTGTCCTTTGAGATCAATGTCAACCTGCAGCTTGCCCGGCATCGGACAGCCCTCGGGAAGGAAGGTTCATGATATTGTTTTTTATCGCGTATTTTAGCTTAGCAGAGCACCGGTTCTCCGCTACAGTCGGGCCCGGCCAGGTCGCGCGGTGTTGCAAATTTGGGTTAAAGGCCGATAGTCTAGCTTTTCGGTTAGGAGAATCGCAGTGAGCCACGAGATTACGCGCCGGGGACTCGGCCCGATGACGGTAGCGGCCGCGGCGGCCGCGCTCGTCGCCCACCCGGCCAGAGCCGCAGCAGCCCCGTCGGAAACCCGCCTGATCCCGGCACAGACAAGCTGGATCACGCCGCCTGTCACATCAGCCACAGAGGGTATGGCCGACGTCGGCGAAGCCCGTCTCGCCTATTGGGACACGGGTGGCTCGGGACCGGCCCTGGTCCTGCTCCATCCGGCGACGGGTTCCAAGGACATCTGGGCCTATCAGAGAGGTGTGTTCGCCGCCGCCGGCTACCGCGTGGTCGGCTATTCGCGGCGCGGTCATGCCGGCTCCGAACGGGGCCCTGACGGGACAACCGTCAGTGCCGCCGACGACCTCAAGGCCCTCGTTGACCACCTCGGAATCGACCGGTTCCACATCCTGGGTTCGGCGGCGGGCGGCTTTGTCGTCCCCGACTTCGCCCTCTCCTATCCGGAACGGCTTCTCAGCCTGACCATCGCCTGCTCGCAGGGCGGGGGAACGGATCCCGACTATCGCGCATCGATCCGTCGGATCTCGGCCCCCGGCTTCTCGGACATGGCGGCGAGCTTCCGGGAACTGGGGCCGTCCTACCGTGCGGCCAATCCGGAGGGTACGGCGGCCTGGGAGGCGCTTGAGCAGGCTTCCAAACACGGCGCGCGCATTCGCCAGCCCAGCCGGAATGACATTACCGGCGAGGCCCTGAGCCGGATCCAGACACGGGCCCTGCTGTTCACGGGCTCTGCGGATCTCTACTCCCCGCCGGCCGTGATGCGGCAGTACGCCAGCCATCTGCCCAATGTCCGGACCGCCGTGATCGCAGAGGCCGGGCACTCGGCCTACTGGGAACAGTATGAGGCGTTCAACAGCCTGGTGCTGGAGTTCCTCCGGGCCTGACCGGTCAGGCCGGCGCGAGGCTCGCGCCGGTCAAGGCCGCCCGCCGAAGCAGGGGCGACGGGCGATAGCGACCATCGGGGGCCGCCAGGGCCAGGGCATCCAGAATGGACACCAGCCGTCCCGAACCCAGTTTGTCCGACCATGCGAGGGGGCCGACCGGATAGTTGGCTCCCTTGACCATGGCGGCGTCGATGTCGGCCGCCGAAGCCACGCCCTGCTGAAGGGCGTCAGCGGCCTCGTTTGCAATCATGGCGAGGGTTCGGCCGAGCACCAGACCCGGAACGTCGTCCATGAAATGGAGGGTCTGGCCCAGACCCGCAAAGGCCGCGCCGACGGCATCGCGCGCCGCATCGGAGACCCCGGGGGATACTGCCGCAGACCGGGCTGTGGCGGTTTCCTCGTCCATCACCAGATCGACGACCACGACCGGCTCTCCGGTCTCGAGCTCGCACTGAAGGGCCGTCCGGCCGTCCGTCTCGACGATCAGTACATCACCGATGCGCACCCCGCCGGTCCCGTCATGCACGACCGGTTCGAGGTCACTGGTCCGGAACCTTCCGGCCAGACCTGATGTCGCATCGCACCCGAGCCGGACAGTGCCCGGGGCGGGCCAGGCCGGTGCCGGAAGAGCCGAAGTCGGCTGGCCGTCCTGATAGACATAGAAGCCCGCGCCCGATTTGCGGCCCAACCGGCCCGCATCGACCAGGGCCTTCTGGACCAGGGAGGGGCGATAGCGGGGATCGTGAAAAAACGCGTCGAAAACCGACTGGGTCACCGCGAAATTCACATCGTGTCCGATGAAATCCATCAGTTCGACCGGCCCCATCCGGAAGCCGCCGCCCTGTTTTACGACCGTGTCGATCACCTCCGGAGAACAGGCACGCATCTCCAGCAGTTTCAGGGCCTCGCCGTAGAAGGGGCGGGCGACACGATTGACGATGAAGCCCGGCGTGGAGGCGCAGCGAACCGGTGACTTTCCCCAGTCTGCGGCGAGCGCGAAGATCCGGTCGGCCACAGCCGGGTTGACCATGGCTCCGGACACAACCTCGACCAGCCGCATGGCGACCGGCGGGTTGAAGAAATGCATGCCGACCACCCGCCCGGGACAACGGGTGGGCGCAGCGATCGCATCAATACTGAGCGAAGAGGTATTGGTGGCCAGGATGGCGTCCGGCCCGACGATGTCATCGAGCGCGCGGAACAGATCGACCTTGGCCCCGAGGTTCTCGGCTATGGCCTCGATAACGAGGTCGCTGTCGGCGAGTTCCT
This sequence comes from Brevundimonas sp., assembly GCF_027487935.1. Taxonomy (GTDB): domain Bacteria; phylum Pseudomonadota; class Alphaproteobacteria; order Caulobacterales; family Caulobacteraceae; genus Brevundimonas. The sequence continues at coordinate 63,643 of NZ_JAIYCP010000024.1, read as the reverse complement.
CGAGAGACTCAACGGCCTCCAGTCCTGACTGGATCTTCAGCGCCTCCGCGGCCGTGAACCGCCCCTTCTTCACCTGACGGGCAAGATCCGAGGCGAGTCCGATCAGGGCGGCTCTCGCCGCACCGGGCACACGGTCATACAGTTTGACGCCAAAGCCGGCCTGGGCCGCCACCGAGGCGATCCCGGAGCCCATGGCCCCTGCGCCCACCACTCCAACACGCAAGGGTCTACTCCGCAGGCTGGACGTCTGCGACACGGGAGAGGCTATTGCCGGCGAACAACGCGCCGATGGCGTCCGGAGAAATCTCCGGCAGCCGCGAGGGCTCGCCACCGATCGGGAGCAGACTCTCACGGGAGTTATGCGGTCTGGGGATGCTGTGAGCGTTCAGGGTCATCGCCACCATGGAGTAGTAGCCGATCAGCGCGGTCAGCTCGACCAGCCAGACATCCTCGAAACGCTTGTGCAGCAGATTGTAGATCTCGCCACTGACATGCCCGGTCTGGAGCAGCTGCCGGGCATACTCATAGATCAGGGCCTGGTCGGGATCGGTGAACGGCGGTGTGATGCACCGGCGGATGGCCTCGATGATCCCGGAATCCAGGCCCACGACACGCGCGATGTCCGCGTGGATCGCCCACTCGGTATCACTGCTCCAGTGTCGGGCGGTAACGAGGATCGCCAGTTCGCTCTGTACCGGAGACAACGATGTCTTGTAGCGAAGATACTCGCCGAGTTTCGACCAGCGGTCGGCCAGCTCCGGCGAGTGAAGCGCCGCCCTGAGCGGGCCGACCATCCGCCCACGGGGTCCATTCACGACCGTGTCGTAAATCGCCTTTTGCGCGGGCGTCAGACCATCACCGTCGAACAACCTTATGCGCCCGTGACCGATTCCGTTGGTGCTCGTCATAGCTGCCTTCCTGCGCCAACTTCCGGCGCCCGCAAGCCGAACTCCTCCAGAATTTCTTCGGTATGCTCACCCAGCAAGGGTGGGGGCCGATCGAAACTGAGCGGAGCCTGATGAAATCGCATGGGGCTTGTGACCAGTTTGACCGGCCCCATGCGCGGATGATCAAGGGTTTTCAGCAGGCCCCGTTCCTGGACCTGCGGGTCGGCGAACACGGACGAGATCGTATTGATCGGACCGCAAGGGACGCCGAGAGCATCCAGCCGCTTGACCCAGACGGCGAGATCTTCCTGGACCAGGGCTTCACGAATGATCGCTGAAAGCTCCGGCAGATTGCGGACACGTTCGGCGTTCCGCGAAAACCGGATGTCATCGGCCAGATCAGGGCGACCGATCGCCTGGCTGAAGGCGCGAAACTGACCGTCATTTCCGACGGCAAGGACGATGTGACCGTCACGGACCGGATAGACGTCCTGGGGCTGGATGTTCGGATGGCTGTTTCCCGACCGCCGCGGTTCGCGACCGGACAGCAGGAAATTCTGGGCCTGGTTGGCCAGGAAGGCCGTCTGGACGTCGAGCATGCCGACGTCGATATACTCGCCCTTGCCGGTCTTCTCCCGATGGTTCAGGGCGGCGAGGACCGCCACGGCCGTGTACATGCCGGTCATCAGATCCACGATCGGCACGCCGACCTTCTGGGGACCGCCCCCCGGCTTGTCATCGCGTTCGCCGGTCACGCTCATCAATCCGCCCATGGCCTGGACCATGAAGTCATAGGCCGACTGTTCACGGCGCGGTCCGGTCTGACCGAAACCGGTGACGGAGGCGTAGATCAGGGCCGGATTGATCTGACGAAGATCGTCATAGCCGAGGCCGTATTTCGCCAGGGCACCGACCTTGAAATTCTCGACCACGATGTCCGAGGCGCGGGCCAGGTCACGGATCACCGCCTGGTCTTCCGCTCGGGACATGTCGAGCGCGATCGACCGCTTGCCGCGATTGACGGACAGGAAATACCCGCTCGCCAGCTTCTCGCCGTCCTCACCTTCCACGAAGGGCGGCCCCCAGGTGCGTGTGTCGTCTCCGACATCCGGCCTTTCGACCTTGATCACGTCAGCGCCCAGATCAGCGAGGATCTGGGTCGCCCACGGACCCGCCATGATGCGACTGAGGTCCAGCACCCGAACATGGGACAGGGGACCCGCCATGCTCAGGCCTGAAGGATCGTCACGGCGCAGTTGCCGCCGGCACCCAGCACATGGGCGAGACCGACCCTGGCACCTTCGACCTGCCGGGGACCGGCGTGTCCGCGCAGCTGCGACACGATCTCCACGATCTGCCCAAGGTGCGACGCGCCGACGGGCTCGCCCTTGCTGATCAATCCCCCGCTCATGTTCACCGGATGCTTGCCGGTGATCTCGGTTACGCCTTCGTCGATCAGGCGCCCCCCCTCCCCGACCGGGCAAAGGCCGAGTTCCTCATAGATCTCGATCTCGCAGAACGCGTCCGTGTCCTGGACCTCGAAGCAGTTCACATCGGATGGGCCGAGACCGGCCTTCCGGTAGGCCTCGCGTGCGGTGACTTCCGTCGGTCCCTCGTTATTGACCGTGGAGCTCATGCTGTCCGCCGGGCAGCGGAAATCCGCCGAGAAACGCGCGATCGTGTGGGCAACACCGGCAATGCGAATGCCGTTGGCTCCCAACTCACGCATCTTGCGCTCTGACGCCACGACCACGGCTGCCGCACCGTCATTCGGCGCGCAGATCTCAAGCCGACGGATCGGATCGCAAACCAGCGGCGACTCCAGAATCTCCTCCAGACCGAAGGCCTTCTGGTACATGGCATTGGGGTTGTGGACGCTGTTGCGGTGGTTCTTGTAGGCGACCTTGGCGATCTGCAGGTCTGTCGTTCCATACTCATGCATGTGCCGCATGGCCCGCATCGACCAGTAGCTCGGGTTCAGGGACATCCCCAGCTCGATCTGCCAGGGCGCATAGATCATGGACGGGTCCATGAAACCGCGCGGCATCTTCTCGCATCCGCAAACGAGAACCAGGTCCACTTCACCGGACTTGACCGCCAGGACCGCCTGACGGAGCGCCGCGCCGCCGCTGGCGCAGGCCGCCTCGATGTCCACGATCGGAATGTCCGTCCCGCCCAGCCGGCGCAGGATGCGAGCGCCCGACGTCGCCGGGAGATACATCCGCGAGAGATAGGCCGCCTGGATGTCACGCCATTCAACACCGGCGTCCTTGAGGGCCGCCGCCGCCGCCTCCGCACCGATGGCCTCATAGGGCTTGTCGAAGCGCCCGAAGGGGTGAATGCCGGTGCCCAGGATGTACACTTCAGTCATGGTCGGATCTCAGGCGGCTTGAAAATCGAAGGCGACCACTTCAGCTCCCGCTTCGTCCCGCCGGAGCACGAAGGGGTGGAACCTCAGCGGCATGCCGATCGTGATGGCATCCGGCTCGACCTCAACGCGGGACAGGACCTTCAGGCCGTCCGGGAGATCCACCAGCCCCATGGCAAAGGGCTTGAAGGGCTCGGGCATCTGGTAGTTGCCGGGCGGACGATGGCGGACCATCGTATAGGTCCACAGCACCCCTTCCCGGCTCAGGGGCTTGTGCTCCACCGCGTCGCCGCCGCAGGCCGGGCAGATGCTGTTGGCGCCGAGCGTCGTTTCCCCGCATGATCGACAGAGCGTGCCGCACAGGGTTGTGCGCTCCATGTCCTCGAGGTCGCCCCAAAGCAACCCCTCGCGCAACGACCGCCGCGGCGCCGAATCCGTCATTTCCGCTCTTCCCGCCGATCCAACATTGAGGTTAGTCAAAAAGACTAATCTTCTGTCCTTTCTGGCGCGGAGATCGCGCGGGGTCAAGTCGACTCTCAACGGTCGAACAATGCACGCGTTGAGGATTTCGAAGAGCGGCAGTATAGGAGTCTGATGATTGAATTGAACGAGGGCGACGCCGGGCTCGGGCGCAGCGCAGTCTCCCGGTATATCCAGCTTGCTACCCTTTTCCGTCGCCGAATTGAGTCCGGCCAGTGGCCGGTCGGTCAGCAGACTCCGACGGTCGACGAATTGGCCCTGGAGTGCGGCGTGGCGCGGGCGACCATTCGCCAGGCCCTCGGACTCGTCGAGGCAGAGGGTCTGATCGAGCGTTTCCGGGCCAAGGGGACCTTCGTAAAACGTCGCCCCCAGGACCTGCTCTGGTGCGGCGTGGAAACCGACTGGCAGGGCCTGCTGAGTTCACGCGAAGGTGCGGAGATCGAGGTCCTGGTCGATGAAAAGGGCGGCGCGCCGCTGGTTCATCACGCCATCGGCCAGGCCGGCCAGACCTATCGCCGTTTGCGGCGACGGCACTCGATGAACGGCCAGGCCTTCCTTCTGGCCGACATCTATGTTGATGAGCGGGTCGCTTCCAAGCTCAGTGATGCCGATCTGAGGACAAAAACCGCCCTCCGGCTCGTGTCCGGTGTGGCGGGTGTGAAGATCGCCGAGGCCCAGCAGACCCTCACGATCGGAACCGCCGATATCGAGACCGCACAGTTGCTTGGCCTGCCGCTGAACGCACCGATCTGCCATGTGACGCGCTCGGCTGTCGACCAGCGCGGCCGTCTCGTCCTGGTCTCAAACGGGATCTACCGCGGCGATGTCGTACGGGTCGACATCCGGCTGAAATAGGTCAGCCGCCGCGATAGACGGGCGGACGTTTCTCCATAAAGGCAGTCATGCCTTCCTTCTGGTCAGCCGTCGCGAACAGGCTCGTGAACAGCCTGCGCTCTTCGGCGAGACTGGCGTCCAGCCCGTTATCCGAGCCGAACCTGATGACTGACTTGATGGCCTTTACGGCCAGGGGCGGCATGGTGGCGATCTGCCGGCCCAGGGCGATCGCCCGGTCGGTCGCCTCACCCGTCGGCACCCTCTCCGACACGAGACCGTATTGCTCGGCCTCCTCGGCCGAAATCTGATCCCCGGTCAGGCAGAGTTTCATCGCCCTGTATCGTCCGACCGCGCGCAACAGGAGCTGGGTTCCGCCGGCACCCGGCATGATGCCGACGCGGATTTCCGGCTGGCCGAAGCGCGCGCCCTCCCCCGCGATGATGATGTCCGCGTTCAACGCCAGCTCACAGCCACCGCCCAGCGCATAGCCCTCCACAGCGGCGATCACCGGCTTGGTGCAGGCGCGCAGGGCGAGGAAGACCTCGTTTGTGCCCAGTTCGGCATGCCGCTCCGGGGTCATGTCCCGCATTTCGGAGATGTCGGTCCCCGCCACAAAGGCTTTCGCGCCGCCCGTGAGCACCAGGGCCGCGACGGCGGGATCTGCATCCGCCCGTTCGATCGCGGCCTGGAGCCCGGTCTTCACCGCCATGTTCAGGGCGTTCAGACGCTCGGGCCGGTTGATGCTGATCAGCGCCACCCCGCCATCCAGAACGCGGAACAGGACGAGGTCGTCAGCCTTGTCTGAAAGCCCGGTCATGCGGCCGGCTTGGGTTTGGCTCCCGCAAGCACCACCAGCAGGGTCGCGCCGAAGGCCAGCAGGCTGCCGAAATAGATCTGGGCCGAGGCCATTGAGCCGGTATGGTCGATCAACCAGCCGACAATGATCGGGCTGACGAAGCCGGCAGCGGCCCCGCAGGTCGTGATGATGGCAATGCCGCCGGCAGCGGCCGTACCCTTCAGATAGGTCGCCGGCAGGCTCCAGAACGGCCCGGTCGCGCCGAACATGCCGATGCCTATGCCACAGACCGCCATGACCGACAGGACCACATTGCCCTGGGCCAGAGGCAGACAGAGCCAGGACAGGGCACCGAACAGGGCGGGTGCCGCCGCATGCCACCGCCGCTCCTGCCGACGATCAGAGCTGCGGGCGATCATCTGCTGGGCCACGACGCCGAACACATAGGGCAGCGCCGAGAGCAAGCCCACCGTCACCATGTCCTTGATCCCGGACTCCCGGATGATGGTCGGGATCCACAGGGCGAGACCGGCCAGGCCGGAAATCATGGCTGCAGCCATGATGGCGAGACTGAAGAAGCGCGGATCCTTGATGGCGTCGACGAAGCGGCCGTGCTTCTGCACCCCGGTCACGACGGCTTCCCGTTCGAGATCTTCCGCCAGCAGCGTCTTCTGTCGGTCCGTCAGCCATTTCGCCTCGGACGGTTTGTTGGTGAGGTAGAAGAAGGCCACCACGGCCAGGGCGCAGCCCGGAAGGCCCTCGATGAGGAACAGCCACTGCCAGCCATGAAGCCCGGCGACGCCTTCCATACTGGTCATGATGACCCCGCCCAGCGGATTGGCGATGATCCCGGCCAGCGCCATGGCCGCCATGAACTGGGCCGTCATGCGCGCCCGGCGGGCGGCCGGGGCCCAGTAGCTGAGATAGAGCAGAACCCCGGGGAAGAAGCCGGCCTCGGCGACCCCCAGCAGGAACCGCAGTGTGTAGAAATGCCAGGGGACCAGCATGAAGGCGGTCATGGCCGAGAACAGGCTCCACAGGAACATGATCCGGGCGATGGTCAGCCGGGCCCCGATACGCTTCATCCAGAGATTGCTGGGCACCTCGAACAGACTGTAGCCGAGATAGAAGAGCCCGCCCGCAAGACCGTAGACGGCTTCGGAAAAGCCGAGCGTGTCCATGAAGCCGAGCTTGGCGATCCCGATGTTCGACCGGTCGATGTAGGCCATGATGTAGCAGACGATCAGGAAGGGGATCAGTCGGCGCGAGACGATGCGATAGGTTTCGTCCAGTTCGGCTGCGGGCGTCCCCGGTGCGTGTGCTGCGGCCATTCGATTCCCTCGCCCAGGTGACGCGCGCCTGCGTCAGACATTGTTTTCTTTAGGCTAGCTTATTAGCTTTTTTGGCGCGGTCAAAGCCGAATAGCGCTTCCGGATTGTCCACCAGAATTCGTTGCCGCAGGCCGCTGTCTCCGTCCAGCCAGGCCGTGAACCGGTCCAGAAGCAGCCCCACATCGGGGCCCCCGTTGTCCATGCGGATGAAGGGCCAGTCCGACGCCCAGAGCAGGCGGTCCGGCGCGGCGGCCACCAACGCACGATGGAACGGCGCGGCGTCATCATAGTCCGGTCCCTGTTGCGATACGCGGCAGACCGAGAGCTTCACCCAGATGGTGCCGTCGGCCGCCGCCTGCAGCAGCTGTTGAAACGCCGCATCGGCGACGCCCTTCGCCGGATCCGGCATGCCCATGTGATCCAGAACAACCGGTATGTTGATCGCGCGCAGTTCCGGCAGCCGCTCCACGATCGTTTCAGCGGGTGCCCAGATCTGGGCGTGCAGTCCGAGCTCGCGCATGACCGGCGCAAGCGCTTGCAGGTGGGAGAGGCTGACACTGCCCGGTCGGACACCGCCGCCCGGGGCCGGGAAGTCGGAAAACCGGAGGGCCACGACCCCTGCGCCGGCCAGGGCCTCGAGGACGGACGGGCTTGCGCTGCCATCGGCGAGGGCGACCCCGCGCGTATTCGGGCAGGCGGCAAGCGCGTCCACCAGGGCTGAGTGATCGAACCCGTAATGGGCGGGCTGGACCAGAAGGGCGCGGTCCAGCCCCGACTGCGCCCAGTAGGCCCGGTGCGCCGCGACCGGTGCCAGCGGCGCGGGGAAGGCCGGCGGATGGACCAGCGGGAACCGGTCGAACGGGCCGAATATGTGGGTATGGGAGTCGCACGCCCCTTCAGGCAGCGGCTCCTGCGGTGAACTCACCGGCCGGCCGGGGATGGGGTCAAGGATCATGACGGCATGGTCGCGATCGCCGAGGGTCGGGAGGCGAAGGTCTCATACCACTGCGCCAGCGCCGGGTGGGCACCGCGCCAGTCCTCGTCTGCGAAGCGGAAGTCCAGATAGCCGAGCAGGCATCCGGTGGTGATCTGGACGATGTCGATGGTCTGACCGCAGGGCTCAAGCGCCCAGGAAGCGATCTCCCTCAGCGCGGCGGCCTTCTTGACGTCGAACGCATCGATGTGAGGTTGGGAACGGGCACCGTCGGGGCGCTCGCGTTCGTTTCGCAGGAGGATCAGCACATCGAGCAGTCCGGTCACGAGGGAATGCCGCGCATGGACCTGCCAGAAGGCCTCTCCGGCCACGGGAAACAGGATCGGCGGGCCCTCAAGCGCATCGAGATAGGCACAGATGACGCCCGAGTCCTGCAGGACGATTCCTTCGGGCAGCTCCAGGGTCGGCAATTTGCTGAGCGGGTTGGCCCGCATCAGCTCCGCATTGGGCGCGGTCATTGCGACCGGATTGCGAACCAGCGCCAGCCTGTTTGTCAGCCCCTTCTCATGGGCGGCCACCATGACCTTGCGGACGAAAGGTGACTTCGGTGACCAATGCAGAATCATGATGCCAACTCCCACCCCAAGGCAAAGACTAGTCTTTTGCCCTTTTGCTGCTAGATGACCGCCGGGACAAGGACAAAGACTGGACCATGAGCACCCAAGCCTACATCTGCGACGCCGTCCGTACACCCATCGGCCGCTTCGGCGGGGCCCTGGCGTTTACGCGGGCTGACGATCTGGCGACGACTCCGATCAAGGCACTGGTGGAACGAAACCCCTCGGTGGACTGGTCACTGCTGGACGAGGTCTTCCTCGGCTGCGCCAACCAGGCCGGCGAGGATAACCGGAATGTCGCCCGGATGGCCGCCCTGCTGGCGGGTCTCCCGACCTCGGTTCCGGGCACCACCATCAACCGTCTCTGTGCCTCGGGGCTCGACGCCGTCGGGTCGGCCGCGCGGGCCATCCGCGCCGGAGAGATCGGCTTCGCAATCGCCGGAGGCGTCGAGTCCATGACGCGGGCTCCCCTCGTCATGGCCAAGGCCGAAAGCGCCTTTCAGCGGACGGCCGAGATTCACGACACCACGATCGGCTGGCGCTTCATCAATCCGGCCATGCGCGCCGCCCATGGCGTCGATTCCATGCCGGAGACGGCCGAGAATGTCGCCACTCGCTACCAGATCAGCCGCGAGGAGCAGGACGCCTTTGCCCTGAGAAGCCAGCAGCGGGCGGCAAATTCGAAGGCCTTTTTTGCGGAGGAGATCATCGGCATGGAGGTCGCCGATGCGAAGGGCCGAACCCGGCCTTTCGGCGAAGATGAGCACCCACGCGCGGACACGACGCTGGAGGGCCTTGCAAGGCTCCGGGCTCCCTTTCGCGAGGGTGGCTCAGTCACGGCCGGGAATTCATCGGGCGTCAATGACGGGGCCGCGGCCCTGATCATCGCCTCGGAAGCCGAGGCTGTCAGGCATGGCCTCGTTCCGCGCGCCCGCATCCTGGGCATGGCGACCGCAGGCGTCGATCCTGCCGTCATGGGCATCGGGCCGGTGCCGGCAACCCGCAAGCTGATGGACAGGCTCGGGCTGGAGATCGCCGACTTCGATGTCATCGAGTTGAATGAAGCCTTTGCAAGCCAGGCCCTCGCGGTCCTGCGGCAGCTGGGTCTGGACGATGACGCGCCCCATGTGAACCCGCACGGCGGCGCGATCGCGCTGGGGCATCCCCTGGGCGCCAGCGGTGCCCGTCTGGCCCTGACCGCGGCCCACGCCCTGGAAGCCACCGGCGGCCGGCGTGCGCTTTGCACCCTGTGCGTGGGCGTGGGACAGGGCGTCGCCCTCGCGCTCGAACGCGTCTGACCTTCTGTCCAGCGCCCGGGCGGCATGGCGTTGGCCCGGCTTCCGAGGTCGGCACAGGTCCAGCGCGCCTCCTCGAACAGGATCGCCACCCGCGCGGCATGACGGTCGACCGCCCCGCAGGAGCCGAACCTCGCGTCAGAGCGCGGAAAACACGCCGGTCAATCCTTGGACCCACCCATGTTGACGAGGGTCTGCCCCCCGCGGGCGAAGGTCTCGGCACCGCCGCGGGTGGCCGCCATCATGGCCTCGAGGTCGAAAGGCACCTTGATGCCCGCCTGGGCCGCCGGACGGGCCGCAATGGCCGCGACCCAGCGCTGGAGATTTTCGAACGGTCCGATGTCCACCCCCGACCATTTGTGGGTCCGGACCCAGCACCAGTTGGCGATGTCGGCGATGGAATAGTCCCCGGCCAGCCATTCATGATCCGCCAGCTGCCGGTCAAGGACGCCGAACAGTCGTCCGCTCTCGCCCTGGTAACGATCGATCACGACCTGGATCTTCTCGGGGAAATAGCGATGGAAGACATTGGCCTGACCCATCATCGGGCCGATCCCGCCCATCTGGAACATCAGCCACTGAAGCACCCGACTGCGCCCTTTGGCGTCCACGGGCATCAGCTGGCCGGTCTTTTCGGCGAGGTAGATCAGGATCGCGCCGGATTCGAAGACCGCGAAATCATCGGCCTCATGATCGACGATGGCCGGGATACGGCCATTGGGGTTGATCGCCAGATAGTCCGGTGCCCGCTGCGCCCCCGACAGCAGGTCGATGGCATGCACCCGATAGGGCAGGCCCAGTTCCTCAAGGGCAACGGAGGCCTTCCAGCCGTTCGGGGTCGGCGCGGTGTAGAGCGAAATCATGGGGCTTCGTCCAGGCTGGAAATCAGAGCCACGGCACATCGAAAACCGATGTGTCCGGTCGAGGTTTCGGGCGGCAGTCCGGTTCTAGCGGCGGGCCGGTAGCGCGCGCAACATTCAGCGGCACTCAGGTACGAGCCGCCCTTCCGCGTCTGCCGGACCCCGACAGTCGGTCATCGCTTGCATTTTCGAACGGTTCGGAGATGGGGGGACGATCCGGCCGTCCCGGCCGCTGACCTTCGACCTGATCGGGAGCCGCAAGGTGTGGGCCGGCCTCCCGGAGTGAGCGACCGGCCCGTCTGTTCTCTAGTTCAGGATATTGCCCAGCTGCATGGCCAGGCCCATGTCGCCCTCGATCTTGATCTTGCCCGACATGAAGGCGGCGGTCGGGTTCAACCGGCCCGCAGCCATTTCGAGGAAGTCGGCTTTCGAGATCTTGACCGTGCAATCGGCGGCGCTGTCCTCATTGTCGACCAGCGCTTCGCCGCCCTTCGAGTCGATCCGGATGGCACCGTCGTCGCCGAAATGGAACTTCACCGTCTTACCCTTGATGCCACCGCTGGCCGCGACGCGGCCCCGGATCTCCGAGGTGATTTCATCTAGCGTCATGTCAGGTTCCTTCGGTATGGAAACAGATCAGGTCCGGGTGGCTGGAATTGCCACGCGGGATGCGTAATATTTCGGCATTCCGGATGTCAATATTTGGAGCAGTGGTTTGCTGGAACGCGCGGGCGATCTGTCTGTTGTCGACGGCCGGCGTATCCGCAGTCAGCGCAGCCGCTCGGCCGTCGCCCGGGCCCTGCTCGACCTGGTTCGCGAAACGCGTCAGATGCCCACGATGGACGCCGTCGCCGACCGGGCCGATGTGTCCCGGCGCTCCGTCTTCCGGCATTTCGCCGATACCAATGAGCTGATCGTCGCGGCAACCCAGCTGCAGCGCGATGAGGTCTTCGCCCGGTTTCATTGGCGGGACATCAGCAACCTGCCGGAAACCGAGCTCATCACGGCCGTGGCGCAGAGACTGGGCCGGATGTGGGAGTATATCAGCCCCGTCCGCGACGTCGCGCGCTCCATGCGGGCCCAGAATCCGGTCATCGACCGGATGCTGCGCGAGGATGAGGCCACACACCGCAACTATCTGAACACCGTCTTCTCGACCTCGCTCGGCCTCGCAGCCGAGGCCGATCGCGAGCTGTTCCTGCGATCCATGGTCCTGGCCTCGTCCTGGCCGACATGGATCGGCATGCGCCGCGACCAGCAGCTGACCGTGGTCGAGGCCCGACGGGTGATGGAGCACACTTTGCGCTCGCTGCTGCTGGCCGCGCGAACCCCGGCCGGCTGACCCTGGCCGCCGCCCTGACCCACCTGGCCTTGCTGAGCCTCTGAGCCGGGACGGATAGACGGTCTGCGGTGCGTGATCGATGGGTCTCGGGCTTGAGCCGAACAACCGGTCGGGACGGACTTGCGCTTTAAGGGGCCCGGCGGCTGTTCCGGAAGGTCGGGCGGAGCTGTCAGTCCAACGCTGACGCGTCTCCACCCGGGACGACGCAGACCGCTGACGGGGATGATGCTGCATGAAGCCGCATTGGTGCAGGCGTCACCGGTTTCCGGGGGTCGCGACCCGTCATGCCGTGGGGCTGTCGTTCCGTTTCAGCCCGGGGGGGGCCTCGGGAGAACAATCGCACGCAGCAGCACACCGTCTAATCCGACGAAGAGGACCGTGGCCACCCCCTCAAGAACGAGGGCCGCCCAAAGCCCTTTGGGCAGCCTCGTGTGCCCGGCGAAGCTCTTCCTGAGCACGGCGAAGGTCTTCCTCTGAACGGCGCGCCTCTTCCGCTGAACGGCGCGCCTCTTCAGCTGAACGGCGAACTCGTTCCTCTGATTCTGCTAAGGCTGCCGCTGAACGGCGAGCTCGTTCCTCAGATTCTGCTAAGGCTGCCGCTGAACGGCGAGCTCGTTCCTCTGATTCTGCTAAGGCTGCATCGCTACGTGCTGTTACCGCGGCGCGCAGCCGCTGCTGCTCTTCTGGCGAAAGGCTCTGAGCTTGTGCCCGCGCCTGCTCACGGCTCATGCGACCAGCAGCCTGTTCTGTCATCCAGTAATCAAACAACGCCACCAGCTGGGCATCGGTGCGGGCACCGGGTGCCTGTGGTTGTGGGGGCGGCTCGGCCAGGGCGTTTGTGAGCGGCAAGACCGAGAGAGCGACCGCCAATCCAAGAATTCTGATCATCCTGATGCTCCCGGCCGGACGAAGTCGACGTTTGCGCGGCCAAGCTAACCGTCAAGCCTGTTCGCCGTAAACTGGATTCTCCGAGGCTGGAGGACGGCTTCCCTGAGGGGCCGACATGCGCGCATGACCGCGGCCGCCCTTGCCGGATCGAAACGGGAGCAGGGATATCTGAACCGGGAAAAGTGATCCTGCCCCGGTATGCGTTGGCTTTTAGAAGGCTGGACCGTGGCCTGGAGCGCCGACCAGGCTTCAGAGAGGGTTCGACGAAGGAAGGTCTGGCGGAGACGCAGGGATTCGAACCCTGGGTACCCCTTACAGGGTACGACGATTTAGCAAACCGTTGCCTTCAGCCACTCGGCCACGTCTCCAGCAGGGGCGGTGATTAGCCGAGCAAACCGTGCGGCGCAACGGGCAAGACGGAAGTCGGGCCCGAAAGCGCCTGTGTTAACGGGACAGTCAGGGCGGGTGTGCATGATGGTTGTATTCCCTCCCGCCGCGAGCCCCATGACCGAAGCTGCCCGCCGCCCCTCGTTCGATACCGCCGTGTCGACCGCGGGCACCCTGGATGTGCCCGGCCTGCAGGCCCTCGCCGGCCCGGCCGTTTCCGCGCGGCCGGAGGCCGGGGCGGAGGCCGGGGCGGAGGAGAGCGCACGCCGCGGGCCGTTCCGGCCCGAGGTCTGGCTGAACGCCCGCCAGCGCCATGCCTCGCGGCTGGCCGCCCACTATTTCCGCGCCCTCGACAGCCTGGCGGTGGTCGCCGTCAGCCTGCTGTGCGCCGGGGCCGCGACGTCGGGGCCCCTGATCCATGCCCAGGTGTCACAGGTGCTGCCGTTCGGGATGGGGGCAGCGGCCATTCTGGGCATGATGCGCCTGCTGGGGCGCTACCGGTTCTCGCGGGGCCAGAAGACGGCCTGGCACCTGGCCATCGTCGCCGCCACGGTGCTGGCCGGGGCCGCGACCGCCCTTGTCAGCGGCTGGGCCCTGCGCGGCCCGGCGGCGCAGGAGTCCGCCTATCTGGTCTGGGCCGGGCTGGTGCTGATCACCCTCCACGCCCTGCACATCGGCTGGAGCGACATGGTCGGCCGGTGGCGGGCGGCCGGCACCCTGACGCCCAATATCGTGCTGGTCGGGGCGACGCAGCATGCCGAGACCCTGATCCGCGAGGCGCTGAAACGACGCGACCTCAATGTGCTGGGCATTTTCGACGACCGTCTGGCGCGCAGCCCGCGGGCCATCGAGGGTGTCCCGGTGCTGGGCACGGCGGCCGATCTGCTGACCCACAAGATGACGCCCTTTGTCGACCGCATCGTGCTGACCATCGACCCCCGGGCCGACGCGCGGGTGCGCCAGCTCAATGCCGCCCTGGGGACCCTGCCGCATGAGGTCACACTGCTGGTCGAGCCGGACGGCATGGCCGAGACGCAGTCGGCGCTGGACCGGCTGGCGGCGGCGCCGCTGGCCGATGTCCGGAGACCCGTCGACGACGACCGACGCGCCTTCAACAAACGGGTGCAGGATCTGGTTCTCGGCCTGGCGGCCCTCGTCCTGCTGGCCATCCCCATGGCGATCCTCGCCCTGTTCATCCGGCTGGACAGCCCGGGACCGATCTTCTTCCGCCAGCGCCGCCACGGCTTCAACCAGGAGGAAATCGTGGTCTGGAAATTCCGCTCGATGAAGGCGGAATCCGCCGACCCCACGGCCAGCCGGCAGGTGACGGACAACGACGACCGCATCACCCGGATCGGTCGCTTCATCCGCAAGACCAGCCTCGACGAACTGCCCCAGCTGCTGAATGTGATTGCCGGAGAGATGTCGCTGGTCGGGCCCCGTCCGCACGCCATCGGCATGAAGACCGGCCACGTCGAAAGCGCCCGCCTGGTCGCCGACTATGCCCACCGCCATCGCATCAAGCCGGGCATGACCGGCTGGGCGGCCGTCAACGGCTCGCGCGGGCCGCTGCACACCGCCGCCGACGTGCGCCGCAGGGTGCAGCTCGACATCGACTATATCGAGCGTCAGTCCCTGTGGATGGATCTGTGGATCATGGCCATCACCGTGCCGGTGCTGCTGGGCGACCGCGCGGCGATCCGTTGACGGAGGGGCGCTGATGTTCTGGCGCGGCGTCTGGGGCTATCTGCCCGCGAATATCGTGCAGGGCGTGGTCGGCTTCCTGGCCATCATCCTGTTCACGCGCCTGCTCAGCCCCGAGGATTTCGGCCGCTACGCCCTCGCCGTTTCGGTCGTGACCCTGTCCCATGTGGCGGTATTCAGCTGGCTGGAGGCGGCCATGGCCCGCTTCTGGGCGGCCCAGACCCCGGGCGCGGCCCAGGCCCATTTCGCCAGCCTCTATCGTACGGCCTTCGGTCTGGGGGCCGCCTTTCTCATCGTGGTCGGGCTGGCTGTCTGGCTGCTGCCCGCCGATCCCCTGTTCAAGCTCGCCCTCGCCGCCGGTCTGGCCGGAGCGCCCGCGCGGTGCATGGTCAAGCTGGCGCAGGAACGGTTTCGGGCTGAGGGCGAAGTCGGCAAGTCGGCGCGCCTGGACATGGCGGTCACGGCCGGCGGTTTGACGATCGGCGTCGGGTTCGCCCTCGCCGGGGCCGGGGCGGCAGCCCCCCTGCTCGGCCTGGGTCTGGCCCCGCTGGCCGCCCTGCCCTTCGTCCTGCCCGGCGAGCTGAAACAGGCGCGCGGCGGGGCCTTCGAAGCCGGCCGGGTGCGCGAATACGCCCTGTACGGCTATCCGATCGCCGCCTCGCTGGCCCTGACCGTGGTGCTGGCCTCGACCGACCGGTTCCTGCTCGCTGTCTATATGGATGAGGCGGCGGTGGGCGCCTATCACGCCAGCTATTCCATCGCGAACCGGACGCTGGACGTCCTGTTCCTGTGGCTCGGCACGGCCGGACAGCCGGCTCTGGTGATGGCACTGGAGCGCGGCGGGATCGAGCGGCTCAAGGTGGCTGCCCGCGAACAGCTGTCGACCTTCCTGCTGGTGGGCCTCCCGGCAGCGGCGGGGGTGGCGCTGGTGGCACGACCTCTGTCCGAGGTGCTGATCGGTGAGCAACTCCGGACCGCCGCGGCCAGTGTGACGCCCTGGATCGCCCTGTCGGCCCTGCTGTTCGGCCTCACGGCCTATTACTTCGGCCAGGCCTTCACCCTGGGCAAGAAGACCCGACGGCTGCTGATCGCCATGGCCATTCCGGCCGGACTGAATGTGATCCTGAACCTGATCCTTGTGCCGAGGTTCGGCCTGATCGGGGCGGCCTGGGCCACGGCGGCCAGCTTCGGCATCGGCATGGTCGCGACCTGGCTGGTCGGCCGCCGCGTGGTGGCCCTGCCGATTCCCTGGGAAAGTCTGGCGCGCTGCAGCGCAGCCACGGGCCTGATGGCCCTGGTCGTCTCCCACCTGCCGGCGATCGGCGGGCTCGGCGAACTGGTGCTGGATGCGGGGGTGGGTGCACTGGTCTATGCCGCCGCGGCCCTGATGCTCAATGCCGCCGGGGTGCGGGACCTGGCCCGGCGACTGCTGATGCAGCGCCGACTCCGGAGCGCGACGGTATGAGCGCCCGGGCGAAGATGACCGACAGTCCGGCCTGGAAGACGGCGAAGCCTGCCGTCTCGGTGCTGATCCCCTTCCTGCGCGACGACCCGGCCGAGCTGCTGAACCTGCTCGACGAGGAGGCCGCCTCGGTCGGCGGTGCGGTCGAGATCGTGGTACTGGATGACGGCACCCGGGACGCAGCCCTGACGGCGCGGCTGGCCGGGCAGATCAAGGCGATGGCCCTGCCCGTCCGGCTGATCACCCTGACAGTGAACGAAGGCCGCTCGATCGGGCGCAACCGGCTGGCGTCCGCCGCCCGCGGCGGCAGCCTGCTGTTCCTCGACAGTGACATGCGGCCGGACCACCGGCGCTTCCTGCGCGACTGGGCTGACCTGGCGGCGCGCGAGGACCCGGCGGTGGCCTTCGGCGGCTTCTCCCTGCTGCAGGCCCCGACCGACGCCCGTTTCGCCGTCCACCGCGCCATGGCCGCGAAGTCGGAGTGCGTGCCCTGGATGGAGCGCGCCAGGCAGCCCGAGAAATACGTCTACACCTCCAACCTGCTGGTCCGCCGCGACGTGTTCGAGGCCGAGGCCTTCGACCCCGGCTTCACCGGCTGGGGCTGGGAGGATGTGGAATGGGCCATGCGCGTCTCGCGGCGGTTCCGCGTCGTCCACCTCGACAATGCGGCGACCCATATGGGGCTCGATACGGTGGCCTCCCTGGCCGGAAAATACGAGCAGTCAGCACCGAATTTCGCCCGCATGGCCGAGCGCCATCCGGCGATCGTCGCGACCTATCCCAGCTACAGGGCGGCCCGGCTGCTGAAGCGGCTGCCCGGTCTGCCGGGGCTGCGTCGGATGATGCGGCGCGGGGCAGAGACAGGCTGGCTGCCGGTCGCGGCGCGGGCCTTCTCGCTGCGCCTGTACCGCGCCGCCCTCTATGCGGACGCGGTGTGATGCGCGATGTCGCCGTCATCGTCCCGACCCTGAGGCGACCCGAAAGTCTGGAGCGGGCCCTGCGCTCACTCTTCGCACAGACCGGCGTCGCCGACCGGGTGTCGGAGATCGTCGTGGTCGACAATGATCCGGTCGGATCGGCGGCCGCGACCGTCGGTGCCCTGCGGTCGGGGTCCCCCTGGCCCCTGACCTGTGTGCACGCCCCCAGACCCGGCGTCGCCACGGCGCGGAATGCCGGGCTGGCCTCAACGGACGCTCCGCTGATCGCCTTCCTCGACGACGACGAAGCGGCTTCGCCGGGGTGGCTGGCGGCCCTGCTCAGGGCCCGGGAGGAGACGGGTGCCGACGCCGTCTTCGGCCCGATCACCGGCCGGGCGCCCGACGCCGCGACCTGGCTGAAGCCTTGGCTTGAGCGCTTCTTCAGCCGCGAGGGACCCGCGCACACCGGGCTGATCGACCAGCCCTTCGGTTGCGGCAATTCCCTGATGGTGCGGGCCACCGCCCTGCCCGGCCCCGCGCCGTTCGATACCGGCACAGACCAGGCCGGCGGCGAGGACGACGCCCTGTTCGCTGCGCTCGCGGCCCGCGGTGGACGCTTCGGCTGGGCGGCGGACGCCCGGGTCGAGGAGTTCGCGCCCGCCCATCGCGCGACGCTGAACTACGCCCTCGCGCGCGCCTTCGCCTACGGCCAGGGGCCCAGCCAGACGGCGGCGGCAGCGAAGGACTGGCCCGCCGTGGCACGCTGGATGGTGATCGGCGCGGGCCAGACCGCGGTCTTCGGCGCCGCCTCGGCGGCCCTGACCCTCATCGCCAGCCCGAAGCGCGCGGAAATGTATGACCGCACGGCACGCGGCATCGGAAAACTGTTCTGGATGAAGGGCTTCGAGCCCCGCTTCTACGGCGCGCGCGAAGTGGCGCGGCTGGAGGCGGCGGGACTCTGAGCTGGTTCATCACAACGAACCCGGGCCCTCAGAAAGGCATCAACCGGTCAGCCGTTTCAGAAACGCCGGCGGATTGTAGGTCGAGCGATTGACCACCACCCCCGCGATCCGGCCGTCCACCGCCTCGATCTCGTCGCGCAGCATCAGCGGCTCGCTGGCCGCCCCGCGCTCGGCCGCCACGACCAGGACGGTCGCATCGACATAGGGTGCCAGGGTGATGGCCGTGTCGCTGCGGTCGGCGGCGGGGGCGTCGATCACCACCGTATCGGCATGTTTGCGCAGCGCGTCCCAGTAGCGGGCGTCGCTGACCGCCTCGGCCCGCTGCCCCGAACGCAGGTGCTCGGCCGCAAACCGGGTCACCCAGAGCCGCCCGCCGAGACAGGGCCGGGCGGTCATCAGCCGCGCCGGATGCACGGGCTTGCCGGCCCGGTCCATGATGCGCGGCGTGACGGCAAAGAAGATCGAACCGTCAGGCGTGGCGATGGCGGCCTTGCCCAGACTGCCGAACCGCTGAGGCTGGGCGGCGACCGCATCCATCTGACCCTGCCGGGCCAGATCGGCGTCGATCAGCCAGACGGGACGGCGGGCGCGCACGGCCGCCAACCGGGCGTATTCGCGCGCGACCGTAGACACGCCCTCGCCCGAGCCGGCGGCGGCGATCTGGACCACGCGGCCGCGATGACCCGGCACCGGTCCCAGAGCGGCCCAGAGAGCCGCCATTTCGGATGTCAGATCGACCATCGAATCGCTATGCGCCCGGATACCGGCCACACGCTAGCACGGGCCGGGTCATGGAGCCTTCACAGGCGCGACCGCGAGGACCGGCATTTCGAGTGTCCGGCCGGTCGAGGCCGGGGTCACGTAGCCCCGCCGCGTGAACACGCGCAGCAGGCCGGCGCAGAGGGCGGTAAAGGCGGCAAACAGGAGAACTGCCGCCAGCAACGGCGCCTTGAGACTGGTTCCCTTCGTCGGGGCCTCGGCGCGCTCGATGACATTGACGTTGTCAGCTCCGGCGGCGACCAGGGCGCTGTCGGCGCGGGCGGCGCTCTCGCGCTGCTGGAAGTCACGGACCAGCGTCGTCAGGACCTCGCGGTTGCCGGACAGATTGGCATTGGTCGATTCCAGCCGGGTCATCTCGGCCAGACGCGAGCGCAACTGGCTCAGCTGGCCTTCGGCCACGGCCAGCCGGGCCGCCAGGCCGTCGCGGTCGGCGGCGGCGGTGATCCGGGCGGTCTCGATCTCGGTGAAGATGGTGCTGGGGCCGGTGCGGACCTCCTTGGGCCCAACCGTGGTGCCGGTGGCGACATAGGCCTGCAGGTCGGCGATCTGCTGATCGATGTCGCGCACGGGCTGGGCCTCGGGCGTATAGCGCGACAGCAGGGCCTCGCGCTGGGTGCGCAGCTGCAGGATCTGGTCCTGGGCCGATATGTTCAGGTCCTGCTGCAGCACCACCTCGGCCGGCTGCTCCGCCAGCTGGACCTCAAGGGTCGCCAGCCGCTGGGTCGCCTGATTCAGCTGGGCGCGCAGAGACAGGGCATCGGCCTGGGTGGTCTGATAGTTGGCCGCGAGGCTGGCCTTGAAGGTGGCGAAGTCGCCGATGTCGTTGGAGGCGAGGAAGGCGCTGTAGGCCTCGTCGGCGGTGGCCAGATCGTCCTCGAACGCAACCCGTTGGGCCGCATAGGCCGGTGGGGTCGAGCCCTGGAAGATCTGTCGGCGCCGGACCAGATACTGATCGACGACGGCGTTCAGAACCTGTGCGGCCCGGACAGGATCATCGGCCTTGTAGGACACGGCGATGATCGCACTGCCCGGCGTGACCCCGACCCCGAGGTTGGCGTCCAGCGCCCTGAGCGCTGCGGCTTCCTTTTCCGCCGGCGTGCCGGTCGCGCGCGGGCCCAGCACCGTATCGGCACCAACGGCGCGGACGGCGCGGCGCTTGACTTCGAGACTGCCCAGAATGGTCGCCTCCGACCCGGCCACGGCGTCGGCTTCCAGCGGCTGGCTGGGGTCGATGGCACCGACCCGGGACTGATAGACATACTCCTGCCCCGCACCGGCATAGACGCTGGCCGTGGCGGTGTAGGTTTTCTTCAGCGTCAGCACCGCCGCCGTACCGATGGCGACAACGACCCCGAAGATCACGATCATCAGCAGGGATTCACGGAACAGCAGGCCGACGACATCGAAGAAGCCGTAGCGCGGGCGGACAGTCGTGTAGGCCGACGTGCGCATGAGGGGCAGAATGATTCCATCGAACTGGACGTGAGCCGACAGACTTGGGGCAGCGGCGTTAACCACTGGTTACCCATAACCGCCGACCCTGCACCCGACGCTGAAATCGCGGAGTGAGTCCCCATGTCCATCGACCGTCGTCTGTTGCTGCTTGGCCTGGCCGGCGTCGGCGCGATGGTCAGCGGCTGTGCCGGCGGGCGGGGACTGGGCGGGGACGACTATGGCTCGCGCATGCCCCTGCCCCGCGCGCGCGGCGGCGATGCGAACCGGATCCGGAATGCCGGCCGGACCGCCTTCCCCGAGATCGGCTTTGCCGACTGGACCGAGACGGAGCCGGAATACGTCCTCTATCCCGGCGACGAGATCGAGATCGCAACCCCGACAGCCGCCGAGCTGACAAGGACCCAACGGATCGGCCCCGACGGTCGCATCTCCCTGCCCCTCGTCGGCCAGATCATGGCGGCGGACCGGACCATCGCCGAGGTCGAGCGCGATGCTTCAGACGCCTTCGCCAGCCAGCTGCGCCGCCCCATCGTGGAAGTCACCCTGAAGACGGCTGGACCGCTGAAGGTGTGGGTCGACGGTGAGGTGCGGACACCCGGCGTCTTCGACATGGCCGGCGATATCGACGCGTATCAGGCCGTCATCCAGGCGGGCGGCTTCCTCCCGACCGCCAGACAGGGTGAAGTGGCCCTGATCCGGCGCGGGCCGGGCGGCGTGCGCATGATGCGGGCGATCGACCTGCGGCCCCGGCGCGGCGAGGTCATCGCCCTGAGACGCGGCGACATCATCTTTGTGCCGCGCTCGACCCTGGGCGAGGTCGCCAATTTCGTCACCCTGTTCCGCAACGCCCTGCCGGTCGGGTTCAGCTATGCGATCGGCGGGCAGTATCAGTCGTTCTGAACGGCAAGGCTGACAAAGTCTGGGCTCCAGGTCCTTCCGCTCCGGGCGCGAGGGTCCAGACGATCGACATAAAAACATCACGCGCGGGCGATAGCTTGAAAATCCGTGTTTTGTGACGCCGCAAGAGCATTCGACATGAAAAAGTGGTTCTGTTTCGTCTCGACATTTTTGTTCGCAACGACCTTCCATTCCTTTTCTTATGCCCAAGTCACTGACGTTAGTTCTGTTTTTGCGCAGGGCGGCCACGTCCGCATAACATACGACGGTCAAATGCAGGGCAGGTTCACTGCAAATGACGGCAGGGCTATTCCTGTATCGGGCGCTTACCGCGTTAATGTGACTTACAACGGAAACTCTGTTTCTGGTTCAGATTCCCTGACCCTTAACAGTCCTCAATCCGGCGGTGGGACAACAACGTTTCAGGGAACACGAACGGGAAATATATGTGACATAACGGACAACAACGGGCTGCGACTTCGCGCTGTTTGTACGTTCGATTCATTTGAATACAATCAGACAAACACAGACTCTTCGGGCTCTTTGGCCATGACCCTCAATACGCGCCGTACAAATGCGGTTGATGTATTGGAGCAACAAAGACAAGAAGAAATCGCTCGCATTGAAACTGAACGGCAGCGCGCAGCCTATCAGGCCCAACTGATTCAGCAGCAGCAAGAGGCCGAAGCCTTCATTCGGTCCCGCCCGAGAGCAACCCGGGCCCAGAGCACCTTGCTGGCCCAGGCCATCAATCAGGACTCGCAATTCTGGTTTATGAACAGACTCGATCAAGGCGAACTGTATGACGTGGTCACTCTGCCATCCCCATCCAATGACGTGACCATCGTCAGGGGAAGCTACACCTACAACGGCGGGAGCCAAGGTTGGGCCAGCGCCCGTATCCGCGGCTCGACCGTAGAGTGTATCGAGTATTGGGACTTCCAGGGCACATGCGCACCGATCAGGTACGCGGCCCCTTCAGATCAATCAGGTTCTTCGTACAGTGATCGACGGAGAGAGCAACGCGAGCATGATTTGCGTGAACTCGAGGGAGAGATTCAGGCGCGTCAGGCTCAAACTGCAGGGCAGAGGCCGCAATAGAGGCAGGCGGTCTGATCAAGGCAAATCTGGTCTTGGTTGACTCTGGGGCGTGCGCATCCTTTCGGTAGTCAAATGCATTTGACCCCGGCGGAGTGTCGCGGCAAGCATGCCCCCCCTCACCCCACAGTAACCCCCGGCGGCGGCACGCTGTCCGCCGGGACGAAGAAGTCCGGCATCAGGGTCTTTCCGGGCTCGACACTGTACTTATCGAAATCCCGCTCGCCGCGCTCGTACAGGAAGCTGTCATCGATCAGGAACCGGCCGGTCAGCTCGCGCGACGGGCTGGTGAAGATGGCGTGGGCGGCGTCGGCCATGATCTCGGGCGTGCGGCAATAGGCCAGGCCCTCCTTGCCGGTCAGGGCGAATTCGATGGCCGCGGTGGCGATGCCGGTGCGGGGCCAGAGGCCGTTGCAGGCAATGCCGTCCTCCCGGAACTCTTCCGCCATGCCCAGCATGGCCAGGCTCATGCCGTATTTGGCCATGGTGTAGGCCACATGCGGGCCGAACCAGTGGGGCGACAGGTCCAGGGGCGGCGACAGGGCCAGAATATGCGGGTTCGCTGCCTTTTTCAGGTGCGGGATACAGGCCCTGGATACCAGAAAGGTCCCGCGGGCATTGACCTGGTGCATCAGGTCATAGCGTTTCATGTCCGTGGCCAGGGTGCCGGTCAGCTGGATGGCCGAGGCATTGTTGACGCAGATGTCGATGCCGCCGAAGCGCGCCACCGCCGCCTCGACCGCCGCCATCACCGAGGCCTCGTCGCGCACGTCGACGGTCAGCGGC
Organism: Brevundimonas sp.; assembly: GCF_027487935.1. Taxonomy (GTDB): domain Bacteria; phylum Pseudomonadota; class Alphaproteobacteria; order Caulobacterales; family Caulobacteraceae; genus Brevundimonas. The sequence continues at coordinate 40,563 of NZ_JAIYCP010000024.1, read as the reverse complement.
AGGGCCTGCCCCCCGGCGGCCTCGATCTCCGAGGCGGCGGAATAGATGGTGCCCGGCAGGTGTTTGTGCGCCTCGGCGGTCTTGGCGGCGATGACCACATTGGCCCCGTCGCGCGCCGCCCTCAGGCCAATGGCCAGTCCGATGCCACGGCTGGCCCCTGTGATGAACAGCGTCTTGCCCTGAAGTGACATGAGGCTTGGCTCCCGGTTGGTTTCAATAGAAAACGCTTCGAACGCCAATGACGCAGATTCCGCACAGGAGCGAAAGACCCATGTCGGCCTTCGAGATCACCCGCGACGGTGCCGTCGCCCATCTGAAGCTGTCGCGGCCCGAGGCCTCCAACGCCCTGGACCTGTCGTTCTGGCGGGATTTCGGGCCGGCCCTGAGGGCGCTGGATGCGACGGGCGAGGTCCGCGCCCTGGTCATCTCCGGCGAGGGCCGCAATTTCTGCGCGGGCATGGACATCTCCGTCTTCTCGGGCGGGGCCATTCTGAAGACGGACACGGCAGCGGAGCGGCAGGCCTTCCATCAGGCCGCGCGTGAGCTGCAGGAAACCCTGACCATGATCGAGCGGGTGCGGTTTCCGGTCATTGCGGCTGTCCAGGGCGCCTGCGTCGGGGCCGGCCTCGACCTCGTCGCCGCCTGTGATCTGCGGCTGGCGGCGACGGGGGCGTATTTCCGGATCGAGGAAATCAATATCGGCATGATGGCCGACGTCGGCAGCCTGCAGCGGCTGCCCTATGTCCTGCCCGAGGCCGTGGTCCGCGAACTGGCCTATCTGGGCAGCTCCCTGACGGCGGACCGGGCCGAGCGACTGGGCTTCGTCAATGCGGTGCTGCCGGACGCCGGGGCTTTGGTGGCTGCCGCCCTGGAGATGGCCCAGGCCATCGCCGCCAAGGCCCCGTTGGCGATCGCGGGCTCAAAGGCTGCGGTCACCTATGCGCGGGACCACACGGTCGCCGAGGGGTTGGAGTGGGCCGCGCTGATGCAGGGATCGATCTGGAATACGGCGGACATCCTGGCCGCCATCCAGGGCCGGATGACGCGGACCCCCGCCGAATTCGCCCCGCTCGCACCCCATACCGGCTTCGGCACGGCGGCAGACTGACCCTCCGGCCCCGGTTCGGCTGTGACACAATGGGTCTGGGCGCGGCGACGACTTTGGCCCATGAATGGAACGAAAGACGCCGCAGCCGGCTTCCGCTGGCCAAGACCTGACAATCCACGATGGACCGCAAGACCATGAAATCGAAACTTGTCGCCGTGGCTGCGGCCCTGTTGACCACCGCCTGTTCGACCGTGGGTGTCCGTTCCGGCACCGAGGAGCCCGCCTTTACCGAAGTCGCCCGGATCGGCGACATCCAGATCCGGACCTATGGGGAGCGGATCGCGGCCGAAACCATGGTCACCGGCTCCAACGAGGCGGCGCGCAACCGCGGCTTCCAGCGGCTGGCCGGCTATATCTTCGGTGGCAATGCGGCACGGACCAGCATCGCCATGACGGCTCCGGTGGCCCAGGGCTCTGACGCAGGGTCAGGCCGGTCGCAGAGCATCGCCATGACCGCCCCCGTCGCCCAGGGCGGTGCCGGGCAGGACCGGTGGATGATCCAGTTCTTCATGCCTGCAGAATATACAATGGAAACGCTGCCGGTTCCGCGGGACCCTGCGGTCGTCCTGACCGTGGTTCCGGCCGAAACCTATGCCGTCCTGCGTTTCAGCGGCCTCGGCTCGGCACAGACGGTGGCCAGCAAACAGGCTGAGCTGGAGGCCGGTCTGACGGGCAGCGGCTGGGTCAGCCAGGGTGACCCTGTCGTGTGGTTCTATGATCCGCCGTGGACCCTGCCGCCCGCGCGACGCAATGAGGTCGCCGTGCGGGTCATCCGCCGCCAGCCCTGAGGCCCGGCGGCTGATGTCGTCGGGGCGTCAGGCGGCGAGACGGACCACGCCCGCATCGATCCAGCGGCGAGCCGCCTTCTGGGCCTCGGCGATCTCATCCTGCTCCATTTCCTGGCTCATCTCGCGGCGATAGACGCGCGCTTCGATCGAGCCCTTCATGGCCGCGAGGTTGAAGATCATATGGGCCGAGACCCGGTCCATCGGGCAACCGCCCTGGCCGCTCGAATACATCATGCCCAGCCGGAAAAGATCATCACCGCTCATGTCGGCGGTCGGCAGGGGCAGACCCTGCTCTTCGTTGGCCTTGGGCGCCATTTCTTGCGCGTTCATCACCGTATCTCCCGAACCGGTGCCGTTCTGGCCCCGTCCTCTGAGACGCGATCAAATACCCGCGGTTTGAAGGTAAAGTTAACAGCAAGGGCCATTTGAGGCCTTTTCAGTACAGTTCTACCGAATACTCCGCACCTGTTCAGACCTCTGAAATAGTTCTGAAATCCCTGATTCATACCTGCTAACCGCAGGTGACTGGAACCCTAACGGAACATAACCGACAAGATTAAAAAGGATTACCGCGCTCGCTGACCGGACAACACCCGGCGCGCCGCCGCACGGAATTGGCGTTCGGCCCAGATAGTGCCTTGATCCATTCAGTCACGGTTCATCATCAAGACGCGACCCTCCCCTCAAGCCGTCTGACAGGGGCTTGCAAGGAAGTATGAAAATGAAACGCTCATTGATGGTCGCCGCAGCCGTTGCCGCTTTTGCCGTACCGGCCATGGCCCCCTTGACCGCCCTGGCCCAGGACGGAGAACGGGACGGGGGTCGCCGCGGCGCTGCCCGCCAGAACGGTGATGAATCCCGCGAAACGGGCCCCGACCGCCCCAGCACGCCGGACCGGCCCTCCAGTGAAGGCGGCGGCGGTGACCGCGGTGGCGGTGACCGCGGTGGCGGTGACCGCGGCGGTGGCGGCGGCGGCCGTCCTGAGCGGCCGACCGGCCCCGGACTGCTGGGCGGCGGTGGGGGCGGTGGCGGTGGCCAGCCTGACAGACCGGACCGGCCTGATCGTCCTGACAGACCGGACCGGCCCGATCGTCCTGACCGTCCCGACCGTCCCGACCGGCCCAATCCCGGCACAGGCGGCGGTGGCGGCAACGTCGGCGGTGGCGGCGGCGGCCGTCCCGATCGGCCCGATCGTCCCGACCGGCCCAATACCGGCGGCGGCGGCTCGCCCGACAGGCCTGACCGGCCGCAGGACCCCCGGGACCCCCGGGATCGCCGCGACGACCGTCGCGATGACCGCCGGGATGACCGCTGGGACCGTCGGGATGATCGCCGGGACGACCGTTGGGATCGCAGGGAGGACCGCCGCGAGTATCGGGAGTTCCGCAACCGCTTCAACAGCGACCAGTGGCGGCGCAACTGGAACCGCAGCCACCGCGGCGACTGGTGGCGCAATGACCGTCGGTTCCGCGGATACACCGGCCTGCGCATCGGCTTCTATTTCGCGCCGGGCTACGGCTACTACAGCGTACCCCGCAACTATTGGGGCCAGCGCTACTACGTCGGTGACTACCTGCCGTCGATCTTCTGGCGCTATCAGCTGGACGACTGGCGCACCTATGGCCTCGGCTATCCGCCGGCGGGCACGCGCTGGGTGCTGGTCGACAACCACATCTATCTGATCGACCAGTACGACGGCTACATCATCGACGTCATCTTCGACGCCTGGCGCTGGTAAGCCGCACAAATCGCCGGCAACGCCGTCCGACCCCGGGGTCGGACGGCGTTTTCCGTTGTCAGCATGGTTGCGGCCATCGCCGCGCCGGGCCAGAACCGGCAACATGAGCGATGCGGCGATCAGCGACTCAACCACCGGCGAGGAGGTCCCTTCCTCGCGCGCGCCCCAACTGGCGCTGTCGACGGCCCTGATGGGCTCGCCGACCCGGTTCTTCAACCGCGAACTCTCCTGGCTGGCCTTCAACGGCCGGGTGCTGGAGGAGGCGGCCAATCCGGCCCATCCGCTGCTGGAGCGGCTGCGCTTCCTGTCGATCTCGGCCAACAACCTCGACGAATTCTACATGACCCGCGTCGCCGGCCTCAAAGGCCAGGTGCGTGAGCGCGTGCGCGTCCTGTCCGCCGACGGCCTGACCCCGGCGGAGCAGCTGTACAAGGTCAATCTTGCGGCCGGAACCCTGATGGCCGAGCAGCAGCGCCGCTGGCGCAAACTGCGCACGGAGCTGAAAGGCGTCGGCATCGAGGTCGTCGATGCCGCCCGGATCACCAAGACCGAGCGCGAACGGCTGGAGCCGGAGTTCCTGGACCAGCTGTTCGCCGTGCTGACGCCCATGGCGATCGATCCGGCCCACCCCTTCCCCTTCCTGCCCAACCTCGGCTTCTCCCTGGCGCTGAAGCTGAAGCGGCGGTCGGATAACCGCACCCTCTATGCCCTGGTGCCCGTCCCGACCCAGGTGAAACGGTTCTGGCCGCTGGCGACAGACGGCCGCTCGACCCCCGGTCGCAAACGCTATCTGACGCTGGAGAGCCTGCTCATGCTCTTCATCGACCACCTCTTCCCCGGTTGCGATGTGCTGGAACGCGGCGTCTTCCGCCTGATCCGCGACTCGGACATCGAGATCGAGGAGGAGGCCGAGGATCTGGTCATGGAGTTCGAGGAGGCGTTGAAACAGCGTCGTCTCGGCTCGGTCGTGCGGATCAAGATCGAGGCCTCGATGCCCGAAGATCTGCGCAGATTCATCACCAATGAGCTCGACGCCGCGCCCCAGGACATCGTGCTGGTCGACGGCATGCTGGGTCTGGCCCAGGTCGCGGACCTGATCCCTTCGGGCCATCCCGACCTGAAGTTCAAGGGCTATGAGCCGCGCTATCCCGAGCGGGTCCGCGACAACGGCGGCGACATCTTTGCGGCGGTCCGCGAGAAGGACATGCTCATCCACCACCCGTTCGAGAGCTTCGATGTGGTGGTCCAGTTCCTGCGTCAGGCGGCCCGCGACCCGAATGTGATCGCGATCAAACAGACGCTGTACCGGACGTCCAAGGACAGTCCGATCGTCGCGGCCCTGATCGAGGCGGCCGAGAACGGCAAGAACGTCACCGCCCTGGTCGAGATCAAGGCGCGGTTCGACGAGGAAGCCAATCTGCGCTGGGCCCGGGCCATGGAGCGGGCCGGGGTCCATGTCGTCTTCGGCTTTGTCGAATGGAAGACCCACGCCAAGCTCAGCGTCGTCGTGCGCCGCGAGGGGAATGCGCTGAGGACCTACTGCCATTTCGGCACCGGCAACTACCATCCCGTGACCGCGCGGGTTTACACGGACCTGAGCCTGTTCAGCTGCGAGCCCATGCTGGCCCGCGACGCCTCACGGGTGTTCAACTACATCACCGGCTATGCCCAGCCCGACGAACTCGAAGCGCTGGTGGTCTCCCCTCTGAACATGAAGACCACGCTGATCGACCTGATCGGCAAGGAGATGGCGGCCGCAGCCAAGGGCAAGCCGGCGGCCATCTGGGCCAAGATGAACTCCCTGGTCGATCCCCGGGTCATCGACGCCCTTTACCGCGCCAGTCAGTCCGGCGTCCGGATCGAGCTGGTCATCCGCGGCATCTGTTGCCTGCGTCCCGGCGTGCCGGGTCTTTCAGAGAACATCCGCGTCAAATCCATCGTCGGCCGCTTCCTGGAGCACAGCCGGATCGTCGCCTTCGCCAATGGACGCGAGCTGCCACACGACAAGGCGACACTGTACATTTCGTCCGCCGACTGGATGAACCGGAACCTGGACCGGCGGGTCGAGCTGATGACCCCGGTGCTGAACGCCACGGTGCATGACCAGGTGCTCGACCAGATCATGGTGGCCAACCTCAAGGACGATGCCCAGAGTTGGGCGCTGGCGGCCGACGGAACCTACCATCGGGTCGCCGCCGTCGATCCCGAACGGCCCTTCTCCGCACACAACTATTTCATGACCAACCCCAGCCTGTCGGGCCGGGGCCGCAAGGTGAAGACCCTGCCCGGGCAACTCAGCTACGAGCCCTCCCGAAAGAAGCGCTGATGCCCGAAGCCCTGCTATCGGCGATCGGCGCGCCTCGCGACGTCGCCGCCATCGACATCGGCTCGAACTCGGTGCGCCTGGTGCTTTACCGGCTGGAAGGCCGCGCCATCTGGACCGTGTTCAACGAGAAGGTGCTGGCAGGCCTCGGACGCGACCTGGCTGAAACCGGACGCCTGTCAGTGGAGGGTTCGGCCCAGGCCCTGACGGCCCTCAAGCGGTTTGCGGCCGTGATCGAGGGCGTTCAGCCCGCCCACACCTTCGTCGCCGCCACCGCTGCCGTGCGCGACGCTGCGGATGGCCAGACCTTCTGCGACCGCGTCGCCGCCGCCACCGGGCTGAAGATCCGGGTCCTGTCCGGCGAGGAAGAAGCGCGCTACGCCGCCCTCGGGGTCGTCGCGGGCATTCCCTGCGCCGACGGGATGGTCGGGGATCTGGGGGGATCCAGCCTCGAACTTGTGCGGCTCGCCGAAGGCCGGCCGGCCCGTGGCGTCACCCTCCCGCTCGGCCCCTTTGCCCTGGCGGATGCGAACGGCTTCGATCCGGACCGGCTGCGCGAGACCATCGCCGGGCGGTTGCAGCCCGTAGGCGACGCGCGGGCCGACACCCTTTATGCCGTCGGCGGTGCCTGGCGGACCCTCGCCCAGGTGCATATGGAGATCACCGGCTATCCGCTGCGTGTTGTGCATCAGTACGAGATAGACGCGGCCGACCTGATGGATACGGCCCGACTCATTGCCCGGTCATCGAAGGCTTCGCTCGAGAAATGGCCGGGTCTGTCGCGCAAGCGCGCCGATACCCTTCCCTACGCAGCCCTCGTTCTCGAGGGGTTGATCGAGCGACTGGAGTTGAAACGGATCGTCCTGTCGGCCTGGGGCGTACGAGAGGGCCTGCTTTACGAAGCGCTGGAGCCCGAGGTCGCCGCGATCGACCCGCTGCTGGCCGGGTGTTCGGCGCTCGGCGCCCGTCAGGGCATTTCGCCGGCTCTGCCGGGCACGCTTCTGGGCTGGATCACGCCGCTGCTGGCGGCCCTGCCGCCGGTGTTCGGTCGCGACCGCGATGGCCTGCTGGCCGATGCCGCCTGCCGCCTTGCGGACCTCGGGGCCCGGCTGCACCCCGATCACCGGGTCGAGCTGGCGTTCGATCAGGTCCTGCGCGCGCCGATTCCGGGCCAGAACCATGCCGAACGCGCCTATCTGGCCGCTGCGGTCAACGCCCGCTACGGCGGCGGCGGCGCGACACCGGAGCCCAGGACCGTGGCCCGTCTCCTGAATGAGGAGCAGCGGCAGGGGGCCCGGATACTCGGTCTCGCCATCAGGCTGGCCTGCGATCTCTCCGGCCGTTCGCCCCAGCTGCTGGTCAATGCCCGTGCACGGGTCAGCGCCGGAGCCCTGATCCTGAGCGCCGGCGACGGCTATGCCGATGTCCTGCTGGGCGAGCAGACCCGACGCCGCGGCAAGGCCCTGGCCGAGGCCATGGGTCTGAAGCTGGACATCCGCTCGGGCGATTGAGCGGCGGTCAGTCGCCGCCCCACCAGCGCAGCCGCACGGTCTGCGCCGGAGCGTCGCCCACCGTCAGCCGGCCCGTCAGCACAACGCCCTCATCACCGAGGTTGCGGCGCGCGGTCGCCAGGGCGCCCGGATCCAGCACGCCCTCGAACCGGACCAGACCCAGCTCCGCCGACCGCCCCCGGAAACGGATCGCGGTATCAGACACCGAATAGGCCGTCGGCAGGACCCGGGCGGAGAGGCTGCGCGACTCGCCGGTCTCCGTCTGGACCATCGGGCTGGTCGCGTCTTCGAACTGCAGCATGACCGGGCCGAACGTCCCGCTCCGGCCGCCGGCTTCCCAGCCCCGGAACTCCGCGGCCTGACCGATGAAGACGTGGTCCAGCGACGATTTACCGACCCGCACCTCCTCTGCCGGCCTGTAGTAGCCGGAGAGGTCAGAGGTCATACTGTGACGGAAGGCGGCAGCGGCAGGTGGCGCTTCAGCCGGACCTTGAGACCGGTCACAGGATGCAAGCAGCAGCAGGCCCAGCGAAAGGCCGATCAAACGTCTCATGGCCATCCTCATTGAAGCCGGGCCTTCGACCGCATCACGCCGCGGTGCGGCTGTCCACCGTCAGGGCAGGTTGGCGACGACGTGCAGCCATCCCGACATCTGGCCGAAGTCGACCAGCTCGAACACCGGTATGGCCACCAGGAACATCAGTCCGTCGCGGATCGTCGTCAGAAACAGGTCCGGCCGGATGGTCAGCAGCTCTTCATCGCGCCAGAGCGAGGGGCGCGGCCAGAAACGCGGTGTGCGGGCCTTGTAGGCGGCATAGACGGCCCCGAACTCCTGCTCGAGAAAAGCCTCCTCACGCCGGACCGTCATGTAGAAGACCGCCATGGCGGCAAGGACGAAGCCGAGGCCGATGGTGACACTGCCACTCTGCGCCCCGATCCCGAAGGCCCCGATGAAGCTGAAGACATAGAGGGGGTTGCGGGTGATGGAATAGGGCCCGCGGTCGACGATCTCGGCCTTCTTGCGGCCCCCGATATACAGCGAGCACCAGGCCCGGCCGACGATCGAGAAGACCATGGCGACAAGGCCGACGGACTCCACGTGCTCGTGCCAGTCACTGTCGACGCCGCCGATGGATTGGGTGACCGATGCCAGACCCACGAGCCCCACAAGGGCCAGAAGGACGGCGAGCTTGCGGATTCGCTGGACCGTCGCAAGGTCCAGGTTCGGTCGGTCTGTGGCCGTCATGAAGTCGCCTCCCTGCGCCGGACCAGACGACCGAAACGTGACAAATTCAAGCAGGATTTGTGCGACCGGCAGTCGCGCCGCCGACAGGATCAGATTCTAGCGATCCAGGCTGCGGTCCAGAGCCCTGAAGGCCGCGATCGAAAGTTCGGTCGCACTGATGAAGACCGAGGGCGTGATCTTCTCGAAATCATCCGACGGCCGATGGTAGTCGGGATGGTAGTTCACACCCAGATAAAGGAACGGCACCTGGGCCCGGTAGAAGGCTGCATGGTCCGAGGCCTCGACCCAATTGTCCTCGCCGGTGTCCTGCGGCGTGTCCTTGCCGAAGGCCAGGGCGACCGCCCCATTGGCCGGAATGCCTTCCAGGATCGGCCGGAAGTTCGGGTGCTGGTAGGTGCCCGTAACCCACAGCTTGCCGTCGGTCTCGGCCCGCGCCGTCATGTCGAAATTCAGGTTCATGGTGATCGCTTCGAGCGGCATCGGCGGGGCCTCGACAAAATGCCGGGCGCCCAGAAGCCCGCGCTCCTCGCCGTCGAGGGCCACGATCAGCACGCTGTGCTCCGGGGCCTGACGCTTCAGATCGGCCGCCAGCGCCAGCATGGTGGCGACGCCCGAGGCGTTGTCATCGGCCCCGTTGAACACCTGACCCTCGGCATTGACGCCGACATGGTCATAGTGGGCGGTCACGACGATGTAGCGGTCGGTCACCCGGGTGCCCGGGATCAATCCGATGATATTGACGCCATTGAAGGTCCGGGGCCCGGCGCGGGTGCGGCCCTGCATTTCCCAGGGCTGCAGCCGGCCCATCGGCGGGGCGACGACGCCCAGCCCGTCCAGCCGGCCGACGATATAGTTGCGCGCCATCTCCCCGCCCGGCGCGCCGGTGTCGCGACCCTGCATGGCGTCGGTGGAGAGGATTCGCACATCCTCCAGCAACTGGACATGCATCGCCGAAGGTGCCGGCGCGACCGTTGCAGCCGGCGGTGACGCCTCCGACCCGAACAGACTGCCGCAGGCCGAAAGCAGCAGGGCCCCGCCGAGGGCGGTCGACAGGGCGAGAAGACGGGCGTGACGCATGGGAACTCCAGGGAATCGGCAGACGCTAGCGGAGCGACGGCACGGTGTCAGCATGACTCGCTGTGATACGGGATTCTGTGACAGCCATCCGACAGCAGGCCTCGAAACCCGGCCGGGCGATGCTAGAACAACCGCCAGATTCCCTCCGGCGAGCCCTTCATGTCCGACATCCCCGTCGACCAGCTGACCGAGTCCGCCGCGCGCGAGGAACTCGACCGCCTGACGGCCGACCTGGCCCGCCACGACGCCCTCTACCATGCCGACGATTCTCCCGAGATCTCCGACGCGGACTATGACGCCCTCAAGCGGCGGGCCCTTGAGATCGAGGACCTGTTCCCCGACCTGACCAGCCCGGCCTCGCCCTCGCAGGTGGTCGGGGCCGCCGCCTCCAGCCAGTTCGCCCCGGTCCGCCACGGCGTGCCCATGCTGTCGCTCGACAACGCCTTTTCGACGGAAGAGGTGACCGACTTCGTCGCCCGCATCCGCCGCTTCCTCAAACTGCCGGTCGATGAAGTCGTGGCCTTTGTCGGCGAGCCCAAGATCGACGGCCTCTCCGCCAGCCTGCGCTATGAGCACGGCGTGCTGGTCACCGGCGCCACGCGCGGCGACGGCCGGACCGGCGAGGATGTGACGGCCAATCTTCGCACCATCGCCGACATTCCGCAGACCCTGTCCGGTAGCGGCTGGCCCGAGGTCATCGAGGTCCGCGGCGAGGTCTATGCCCCCAACGACGCCTTCGACGCCTTCAATGCCGCGGCCGAGGCGGAGGGCCAGCGCACCTATGCCAATCCGCGCAATTTCGCCGCCGGCTCCCTGCGCCAGAAGGACCCGGCGATCACGGCCAAACGGCCCCTGCGGTTCTTCGCCTATGCCTGGGGCGAGACCTCGGCCGCCTTTGCTGAAACGCAAGCCGACGCCCTCACGGCATTGGAAAACTGGGGCTTTCAGGTCAACGTCCGGTCCCGCAAGGTCGCGGACGCCGCCGGGCTGCAAACCCTCTACGCCGAACTCGAACGCGACCGGGCAGGCCTCGGCTATGACATCGACGGCGTGGTCTACAAGGTCGACCGGCTGGACTGGCAGGCCCGCCTCGGCTTTGTCGCCCGCACCCCGCGCTGGGCCATCGCCCACAAATTCCCGGCCCAGCAGGCGACGACGGTGCTGGAAGGGATCGACATCCAGGTGGGGCGGACGGGGTCGCACACACCCGTCGCTCGGCTGCATCCCGTCACCGTCGGCGGCGTGGTGGTGCGCAATGCCACCCTGCACAACGCCGATGAGATCGCCCGCCTCGACGTCCGCCTCGGCGACACCGTCACCCTGCAGCGCGCGGGTGACGTCATTCCCCAGATCCTCGGCGTGGTCGACGCCGACCGCCCGGACCGGGGCCGGCCCTGGGCCTTCCCTCACCTCTGCGCCTGCCCGCTGAAGACGGCGCTGGTGAAGGAAACCAATGCGTCCGGCATCGAGAGCGTGGTGCGCCGCTGCACCGGCGAACTGGCCTGCCCGTTCCAGCGCATCGAACACCTCAAGCATTTCTGCAGCCGGCGGGCCTTCGACATCGAGGGTCTGGGTGAGAAACAGCTGGGCGCCTTTCATGAACGCGGCTGGATCAGCCAACCCGCCGACATCTTCCGCCTCGCCCGCGATGCGGAAAAGCTCGATGCCCTGCGCGCCGAGGACGGCTATGGCGAGACCAGCGTCGGCAATCTGGTCGCCGGCATCGACGCCCGCCGCACCATCAGCCTCGACCGGTTCATCTATGGCCTCGGCGTGCGCGACATCGGTGAGCAGACCTCCATCGTCCTCGCCCGCGCCTTCGAGACCTGGCCCGCCTTCGAGGCCGCCTGTCTCGCCGCCGCCGACGGCATCCCGAGCGAGGACTGGGTCCGGCTGAACGAGGCCCCGGCCGTGTCGCCGCGCGTGGTCGCCACCCTCGCCGAGGCTTCACCGCCCGCCGGGGATCCGTGGCCCGAGGCCCCCATCGACCAGAAGATCGCCCTCGCCTTCCCAAGCCTCGCCGCCCCCGCCCGCCGCGGTCTCGCAACCCTGGCCGACGACTGGGCCGGACTGGTCCGGCTGGCCGCTATCGCCCGCGACGAAGGCCCGTCCGAAGGCCTCGGCCAGATCGCCGGCGTGTCCGGCGTCGGCCCGGTCGCCGCCCGGGCGCTGGCCCTGTTCTTCCGCGAGACCCACAACCGCGCCATGGTCGACGCCCTCGTCGCCGAGATGTCGCGGATCGAGGATGCCGAGAAACCGAAGACCGACACCCCGGTCGCCGGCAGGACCGTGGTCTTCACCGGAGCCCTCGAACGCTTCACCCGCGACGAGGCCAAGGCCCGCGCCGAGGCGCTCGGGGCCAAGGTGTCCGGCTCCGTCTCGAAGAAGACCGACTATCTGGTCGCCGGCCCGGGCGCCGGCTCCAAGATGGCCGATGCACTCAAACACGGCGTCACGGTCCTGACCGAGGACGAGTGGCTGGCCCTGATCGGCGGTTAGCGGTTCAGCGACCCTCGCGCCGCCTCGGCATAGCGGTGCCCGGACGCGGAGCCCTTGGGGAACACCGCCTCGATCCGCGCCAGGTCGTCGGGCGTCAGCACCAGATCGGCGGCCGCGGCATTCTCTTCCAGCGTCCGGATGCGGCGCGTACCGGGGATCGGCACCAGTGTCTCGCCCTGTGCCAGCACCCAGGCCAGGGCCAGCTGCGCCGCCGTCACGCCCTTGTCCGCCGCAATGGCCGCGACGGCGTGGACCAGGTCGATGTTCTTCTGGAAATTCTCGCCCATGAAACGCGGGTTGGAGCGCCGGAAATCACCCTCGGCCAGATCCTCGATCGACTTGATCTCGCCCGACAGAAAGCCCCGGCCCAGCGGACTGTAGGGCACGAAGCCGATGCCCAGTTCGTCACAGGTGGCGAACAGTTCGTCCTCGGGCTCGCGGCTCCAGAGCGAATATTCGGTCTGCAGGGCGGTGATCGGGTGTTCGGCATGGCCCCGGCGCAGGGTCGCCGGCGAGGCCTCGGACAGGCCGAGGAAGCGCACCTTGCCCTCCTTCACCAGCTCGCCCATCGCCCCGACCGTCTCCTCGATCGGCGTGTTCGCATCGACGCGGTGCAGATAGTAGAGATCAACGTGGTCCATCCCCAGCCGCTTCAGGCTGCCCTCGATGGCCCGGCGCACATTGGCCGGCGAGCCGTCAACGGTCAGGGCGGTGCGCTCGGCATTGTAGCCGATGCCGAATTTGGTCGCGACAAAGGCCTTGTCCCGCCGGTCGGCCAGCGCCTTGCCGATCTGGATCTCATTGGTGTGCGGGCCGTACATCTCGGCGGTGTCGAGGAAGGTGACACCCAGTTCCAGCGCACGGTGGATCACCGTTGTCGCCTGGGCCTCTTCAAGACCCTGACCATAGAAGGCCGCCATACCCATACAGCCGAGGCCGATGGCCGAGACTTCGGGGCCGGCCTTGCCGAGACGACGGGTTTTCATGGGCGTATTCCTGTCAGTAGATGGGCTGAGGTCGGGGCCCCGACCGCCTTGCGCAAGGTCAGAGCGGCGCGGCCTGCGCCTTCAGCCAGTCCAGCACCTCGCCGTCCAGCAGCGGCCCGACCTTGGCCAGCACCTCGGCATGGTAGGCGTCGACATAGGCGCGCTCCTCCGACGTCAGCAGTTCGACGTCGATCAGCCTGCGGTCCAGCGGCGCGAGCGTCAGCTGTTCGAACCCGTGCATCGGGCGCTCGCCACCGGGGATCGGCGTCGGTGGCATGACCACCTGCAGGGTCTCGATGCGGATGCCCCAGTGGCCTTCGCGATAGTAGCCGGGCTCGTTGGACAGGATCATCCCGGTCAGCAGGGGCTGGGTGTTGCCGGCCTTGGCGATGCGCTGCGGGCCTTCGTGGACGCCCAGATAGCTACCGACGCCATGGCCGGTGCCGTGGTCATAGTCATGGCCGGCCATCCACAGCGGCAGGCGCGCCATGGCATCCAGCTGGGACCCGGTCGTGCCGACGGGGAAGCGCACCACGGCCATGGCGATATGGCCCTTGAGCACCAGGGTGAACATGCGCCGCTGGTCCGCCGTCGGCTCACCCACGGCCATGGTGCGGGTGACATCGGTCGTGCCGTCCAGATACTGGCCGCCGCCATCCACCAGCAGCAGACTGCCCTTCTCCATCCGGCGGATGGTGCGGGTCACCGGCTTGTAGTGCGGCAGGGCGCCGTTGGGCCCACAGCCCGCAATGGTGTCGAACGACAAGTCCTTCAGCGCCCCGGTGGCCTCGCGGAACCCCTCCAGCGCCTCGGCGATCTGGCGCTCGTCCGGCAGGGTCGCCTGCCCCACCGTATCGACCCAGTGCAGGAAGCGGGTCAGGGCCGCGCCGTCGCGGATATGGGCCTGACGCGTGCCCTCGATCTCGACCGGATTCTTGCAGGCCCGCGGCAGGGTGCAGGGGTCCATGCCGCGCACCACGGTCGCGCCCGCAGCCTCCAGCCGGTCGAAATACCAGGCCGACGACTGGCCCGGATCGACCAGCACCTTCTGGCCCGAGAGGGCGTCCAGCGCAGCGTCCAGGGCAGCCGGAGCCTCCAGAGTCACCGCATCGCCCAGCCAGCCGGGCAGTTCATTGGTCACCTTGCGCGGATCGAGGAACAGCTGGGCCGTGCCGTCGGCCCTCACCACCGCCTGCCCCAGCGGCAGGGGGGTCCGGATCACGTCGCCGCCGCGGATGTTGAACAGCCAGGCTAGCGAGGCCGGTGCCGTCAGCACCGCCGCCTCGGCCCCGGCCTTCGCCACGGCCTCGCCGATGCGCGCGCGTTTGGAGACGCTGGTTTCACCGCTGTAGCGGTCCTCGTGCGGCACCACCGGTGCGGTCGGCTGCTCCGGGCGTTCGTCGGCCCAGGCCAGATCGAGCGGGTTCGGATCGACCGGCCGCATCTCCGCCCCGGCCTTCTTCGCCGCGCGTTTCAGCGTGGCGAGCGCATCCGGACTGTGCAGACGCGGATCATAGCCGATCACCGAACCCCTGGGCGCGCGCTCCAGATAGGCCGGCACGCCGCCCTCCACGAGGTCGAGGATCTCGAACTGCGCCGCATCGACCTGGGCCCGGACCTGCACGGTATAGCGGCCGTCGGCGAACACCGCCGCCCGGTCCGTCATCACCACGCCCGCCCCGGCCGAGCCGGTAAAGCCGCTCAGCCATGCCAGCCGGTCGTTGGCGGCCGGCAGATATTCGTTCTGATGCTCGTCCTCATGCGGGACCAGCAGCCCGTCGAGCCCCTGCTCGGCCATCCTGGCGCGGACGCGGGGAAGGTGTCTGGCCCCGAAGGACGGATCGGTGGTTTCATCGAAGGACTGGCGCATGGGTGAGGCATAGCATTTCCCTCCCCGTCATGGGGAGGGTCGCTGTCGTGTTCTCCCTCCCCTTCATGAGGAGGGAGACTGCGTTGCGTGGCCCTACCCTACCCGCCTCAGCACCAGCGCGCTCCAGGCATCCCGGTGGATCCGCCGCTCGAGCACGAAGCCGCGCGACAGATAGGCCGCCGACACGCGCCGCTCCTGGGTGCGCAGCAGGCCCGACAGGATGGCCACCCCGCCGAGGCTCAGCGCATTCTTGATGTCCTGCGACAGCGAGACCAGCGGCGGGGCCAGGATGTTGGCGAAGACCAGATCATAGGGGCCGTGCTGGCGGACCTTGCGGTCGTTGAGGCCGAAGGCGTGGACGAAGCGGGCGTCGGCCATGTTCAGTTTGGCGTTCTCGTTCGCGATCCGCACCGAGGGCTGGTCGATGTCGGTGCCGACCGCGACCTTCGATCCCGTCTTCGCCGCGGCGATAGCCAGCACGCCCGTGCCGCAGCCGACGTCGAGCACGCGCTCGAACCGCTCCTTCTTCAGCAGTTCGTCGAAGGCGACCAGACAGCCGACCGTGGTGCCGTGGTGGCCCGTGCCGAAGGCGGCGCCGGCATCGATCTTCAGCTTGACGGTGTTGCTCGGAACGATCCCCTCGTCATGGGCACCATAGACGAAGAACCGGCCGGCACGGACCGGCGGCAGGCCCGACAGGGACATGGCCAGCCAGTCGGCGTCGGCCAGTTTCTCCACCTTCACGGTCAGACCGTCGTGCGCCTTCAGCCGCGCCTCGATGCCGCGCGCGTCGTCGGCGTCATTGGGAAAGGCGTCGATGCGCCAGATGCCCTTGTCCTCGTCTTCCTCGAGAATGGAATAGGTCGCGCCCTCCAGCAGCGGATCGGAATCCAGCGACACGGCGGCGGCCTCGGCGACGGCGCGCGGCCCCCGCGCGATTATTTGCACTGCGGACTCGGACATTTCTCAAACACCGCTATCATTGCGAATCAAGGCAGGCGCTGGTGTTCTCACGGGTGCCGGCATCAACCAATCGAACCGAGGGGTCGGGGAATTCATGGCCAAAGCACCATCCAAGCCTAAGGCGGCTGCCAAACCGAAAGCAGCGCCCGCTGCTTCCAAGCCGAAACCGGCGGCAAAGTCGAGCGCCGCGCCGAAAGCCGCTGCAAAACCGGCTGCAAAGCCCGCCGCTAAGCCCGCTGCCAAGCCGGCCGCGCCGAAGGCCGCAGCCAAGCCCGCCGCGGTCAAGGCTGCTCCGAAGGCTGCTCCGAAGGCTGCTCCGAAGGCTGCCGCGAAACCGGCTGCCAAGCCCGCTGCCAAACCGGTCGCCAAGCCTGCGCCGAAGGCCGCCGCCAAGCCCGCGGCCAAGGCTGCTCCCAAAGCTGCTGCCAAGCCCGCCGCCAAGCCGGCCGTGAAGAAACCCGCCGCCAAGGCCGCGCCGAAGGCCGCTGCAAAGCCGGCCGCCAAACCGGCCGCCGCCGCTCCGGCCCCGGCTCCGAAGCCCGCCGCTCCGGCTGCGGCCCCGGCGCCCGCACCGGTGCCCACTCCGGCCGCTGCCAAGCCTGCCGAGAGCAAGGGCTTCTTCGCCGCGCTCGGCCGGTTCATCTTCGGCACGAAGTAGGCGTCACGACCTGAAACGACGAAGCGCCGGTGGATCGCTCCACCGGCGCTTTTTCGTGCGCGGCGCGCGCCGGACCGATCAGTCCTGCGGCAGGTCTTCCGCGAGAATGGCCATCTCGAACATGAAGCTGCCGGCCTCGTCCTCGTCCTCGAAGACGACGCCGATGAACTCGTCACCCACATAGACCTCGCAGGAGTCATTGGGCTTGCCGCGCGGCTTCAGAATGATGCCGCCGGTGTTGAAGGTGCGCTTCAGGTGCGTCTCGACGCGCTTCATGTCGGCGGTGTTCATGGGTAAGCCCTTGTTCTCGAATTTCGCGCGGACCCTAGAGAAAGCCGTCCGCGAGGGGAAGGTCAGATGACGAAGTCATAGACCATGTCGGCCAGCGTATGGTCCATCGTCCGCGCCGGGGTCGCGTCGGTCGGACAGTTGACCAGCCGCGCGGGCACGCCGGCGACGGTGCAGCCGGCGGGCACGTCTTTCAGCACGACCGAGCCCGAGGCCACCTTGGCGTAGTCACCGACGGTGATGTTGCCCAGCACCTTGGCCCCGGCACCCAGCAGCACGCCCTTGCCGATCTTGGGATGCCGGTCGCCGCGCTCGGCACCGGTGCCGCCCAGGGTCACGGCATGCAGCATCGACACCTCATCGCCGACCACCGCCGTCTCGCCGATGACGATGCCGGTGCCATGATCGAGGAACAGGCCCGACCCCAGCTTCGCCGCCGGATGGATGTCGACCTGGAACAGTTCGGAGATGCGGCTCTGGAAGTGGAAGGCCAGGGTCTCGCGGCCCTGGGTCCAGAGCCAGTGCGACACCCGCCAGGCCTGCAGCGCCTGGAATCCCTTGAAATAGAGGAAGGGCTGCAACAGCGTCTTGATCGCCGGATCGCGCTCGGCCACGGCCTGCAGATCGGCCTCGGCGGCGGCGACAATGGACGGGTCGGCGGCGAAGGCGTCGCGGCAGACCTCGCGCACGCTCATCGGTCCCAGTTCGCTGTCGCCCAGCTTGCGCCCGATCTGGAAGCTGAGGGCGCTGGCCAGATCCGCGTGGGCGAGGATGACCGCGCTCATCTGGGACGCCAGATGCGGCTCGTCCCGGGTCGCAGCCTCGGCGGAGGCGCGCAGGTGGGACCAGCCGTCGGGGCGTCGTGAGACGATTTCGAGCTTCGGCATTGAGGGCTCCTTCGACCGGATCATACGCCCGACAGCATGGCCTTCGCCAGTTCGGGCGGCAGTTCGCCTTCGCGCGCCATATGGTAGGCCCGCAATGCCGTCGCCAGGGTGAACATGTCCCGGATCGCCCCGGTTCCGATCTCGCGCAGCAGATCGCCGAACGGCACGCGGACGACGCGGATGATCTCGGTCGGATCCGGCGCAACCGGCACGGGGGCCAGACCCCAGACGATCCAGGCCATGGCCCGCTCGTCGGTGACGGAATTGCTCATCTCGGCCTTGTAGGCCGGCCGCCAGTGCGCCGCCGCCAGCCCGGCCTCCTCGGCCAGCTCCCGGCGCGCGCCCTCGACCGGATCCTCGTCGAACGGCGCCCCGCCCTCGGGCATTTCCCACGACCAGTTCATCAGGGCGAACCGCTGCTGGCCCACCAGGGTCACCGTGCCGTCCGCATGCACCGGCAGCACCCCGACCGACAGGTTGCGCGGCCGCATCACCACATAGTCCGCCTTGACGCCGGTCGGCGCGGTCGCGTCGTGCCGGGTCATCTGCAGCCAGGGGTTTTCGAACATCACGCTCGAACCCGCGTCCCGCCACGGCGGCGGCCGGTCGGTCCCGTCGTCCCACCCGGGCAGCGGGCGGTCTTCGTCGAAGGCTTTGTGAGAGTCGCTCATGGCCCCGGGTATGGCGCACCGGCCCGCGCGCGACTAGGTCTGGCCCATGACCGACGCCGATCTGGGAGCCGCCCTCCCCCTGCCCGTTCCGTCCGCCGAAATGCAGGACCGCCTCGCGCGGCGCCGTTCGGCATCGGCCCAGTCGCTGGCCGCGCCCGGCCCGACCCGGGCGGAGATCGAGCGCATCCTGCTGCTCGGCGCCCGCACGCCGGACCATGGCAAGCTGTTTCCCTGGCGGTTCGTGGTCCTGGGCCCACAGAGCCGCGCCGCCCTCGCCGCCGCCCTGACCCCGCTGGCCGCCCGGCAGTCCGATCCGGGCAAGGCCGCCAAGGTCCTGTCCAAACTGACCGCCCCGCCCCTGACCCTTCTGGTGCTCTCCGCCCCCGTCATCGGCCACAAGGTGCCGGAATGGGAGCAGCAGCTCTCCGCCGGCGCCGTCTGCATGAACCTGGAACACGCGGCCAATGCGCTGGGCTATGCCGCCAGCTGGATCACCGACTGGTACAGCTATGACCCGGAGGCCCTGGCCCTGTTCGGTGTCGGCGCGGGCGAGCGGGTCGCGGGCTTCATCCATATCGGAACCCTGGCCGAGCCGCCGCTGGAACGCCCCCGTCCGGATGTCGCGGCGAAGACGACCTGGCGCGACTGAGGCCTCAGACGTCCCAGACCCCGGCCACCATCCGCTTCGCCAGCAGAGGCTTGCCCAGCCAGTAGGCCAGCTCAGCCGGCCGTTCGATGTCCCAGACCGCCAGATCGGCGGCCTTGCCGGCCTCCAGCGTGCCGACCTCGGCTTCCAGCCCCAGCGCCCGCGCCGCGATCCGCGTCGCCCCGGCCAGCGCCTCTTCGGGCGTCAGGCGGAACTGGACGCAGGCCAGATTGATCGCCGCCGTCATCGAGGCGACCGGCGAGGTGCCCGGATTGCAGTCCGTCGCCACCGCCATCGCGACCCCGTGCCGCCGGAACGGATCGATCGGCGGAAGCACGGTCTCGCGCAGCATCAGCCAGGCCCCCGGCAACAGCACCGCAACCACCCCCGCCGCCGCCATCGCCTGCACCCCGGCCGCGTTCGTGTGTTCGACATGGTCCGCCGACAGCGCACCATATCTCGCCGCCAGCGCCGCCCCGCCGCCGTCCGACAGCTGGTCCGCGTGCAGCTTGACCGGCAGGCCCAGCGCCTTCGCCCTGTCGAACAGCCGCGCGACCTCTTCGGTCGAGAAGGCAATCGGCTCGCAATAGGCGTCGACGGCATCGACCAGCCCCTCGGCATGGGCGGCGGGCAGGATCTGGTCCACCGCCAGATCGACATACCGCCCCCGGTCCGTCTTCCACTCCGGTGGCACGGCGTGCAGGCCCAGATAGCTGGTGCGCACCCGCACCCCCGCCTCGCGCCCGATCCGCCGCGCGACACGCAGCATCTTCAGCTCGCTGTCCTGATCCAGCCCGTAGCCCGACTTGATCTCGACCGTGGTGACCCCCGTCGCCTTCAGCCCGGCCAGCCGCGCGACCGCTGACGCATGGAGCGCATCCTCCGACGCTGCCCGCGTCGCGGCCACGGAGGACACGATGCCGCCCCCGGCGCGCGCGATCTCCTCATAGGTGGCCCCGCCCAGCCGCTGTTCGAACTCGCCCGAGCGGTCGCCGCCGAACACCAGATGGGTATGGCAGTCGACCAGCCCCGGCGTGACCCAGCGCCCGCCCAGCCGGTCGATGGTGGCCGCCTCATGCGCCGGCAGGTCGCCCCGCGCCCCGGCCCAGACAATCCGCCCGTCCCGCACCAGCAGCGCCCCGTCCTCGATCGCGCCATAGGCCGAACCGCCCTCAGCCATGGTGGCGAGGCGGCAGTCGGTGATCAGCCTGTCCGCGCGGCTCATCGCCCCTGAAACCCCGCCAGCAGTTCGCAGAACCACCGCCCCGCCGTCAGCGAGCCGAGGTCGCCGATCTCCAGCGACGGGTCATATTCGGTCAGGTCCACCGCCCGCACCTTCGGATGCGCTCCGATCACCCGCGTCGCCTCGAAGAAGTCCTGCACGGACACCCCGCCCGGCCGCGCGCCCGGCGAGGCGGGCCACTGGCTGCGGTCGATCACATCGATGTCGAAATCGACATAGATGACCTCACACAGCCCCGATAGCCGCTCCAGCTCCTGAGCGACCACCAACGCCAGCCCTGCGTCGCGGCATTCCCGCGCCGTTCGCACCGAAATCCCCGCCGCCTTCGCCTTTTCATGCGCCCGCCAGGTGTTGGCGAAGGGTGCCAGGCCGATCTGGCTGATCCGCTCGCCCGCCAGCCCGTCCTCCAGCAGCGCCTGCACCGGATTGCCGTTGGTCAGGCCCTGGTCGGTGTCACGCAGGTCGAAATGGGCGTCCAGCGTCAGCAGCCCCGTCCGCGCCAGGCCGAGGCCGTGCACACCCGGCCGGGTGATGGCGTTGTTGCCGCCGATCAGCACCGTCAGCCCGCGCCTCGCCTGTGCCGCCACCGCATCGCGCACGGGCCCGAAGGCGTCAGCCGGGGTGACCGCCTTCAGCGCCAGATCGCCCGCGTCATGCACCGGGACATCCAGCGTCTCTCCGGTCTCGACATCATAGGTCGAGAACCGCGGCAGCACGGCCCGGAACGCCTTCGGCCCGAGGTCACATCGCCCCGGCGTCAGCGACCGCTCGTTCAATCCCGCGCCGATCAGGGCGACGGGGGCGTCGGGATGGTGTCCGACGAGGTCGGCGAGACTGGTCCAGCGAAGGGCTTCTGAGTCTGTCATCCGCCCACATAACCCCTTCTTACCGCACGGGAGAAGGCCGCCGTCCTTGTCATCCCGGCCGAAGCGAAGCGAAGAGCCGGGACGGGCCGCGCGCACACCTCCATACTCCCGGACAGCCCTTCAGGGCTGAGCCGGGAGACAGCCGGACACATCCCCACCCTTCTCCCGGACAGCCGCTTGGCGGCTTCCGGGAGGAGCACGCAGCATCGCAAGCCGTCCCGGATATCGCCTTCGGCGATTCCGGGATGACAAGGGGCCGATGGCTTCTCCCTCGCGGGGAGAAGGCGCTAGAACGCTCCCATGACGACTCAACAGACCCCGAACACCCGCGTCATCCGCAGCCCCCGGGGCCCGGAGATGACGGCGAAGACCTGGGCCGCCGAGGCCGCCCTGCGCATGCTGATGAACAACCTCGATCCCGAGGTGGCCGAGCGCCCCGAGGACCTCGTGGTCTATGGCGGCATCGGCAAGGCCGCGCGCGACTGGCCGTCTTTCGATCGCATCGTGACCGAGCTGCGCAACCTCGAGGCCGACCAGACCCTGCTGGTCCAGTCGGGCAAGCCGGTCGGGGTGTTCCGCACCCATGCCGACGCCCCGCGCGTGCTGATCGCCAACTCCAACCTGGTGCCCCGATGGGCGACCTGGGAGCATTTCAGCGAACTCGATCGCAAGGGCCTGATGATGTACGGCCAGATGACGGCCGGCTCCTGGATCTACATCGGCACCCAGGGCATTGTTCAAGGCACCTATGAGACCTTCATGGAGGCCGGACGCCAGCACTATGGCGGCGACTGGTCCGGCAAATGGATCCTGACCGCCGGCCTCGGCGGCATGGGCGGGGCCCAGACGCTGGCGGCGACCATGGCCGGGGCCTCCTGCCTCGCCATCGAATGCCAGCGCAGCCGCATCGAGATGCGTTTGCGCACCCGCTATCTCGACGTCATGGCCGAAAGCCTCGACGAGGCCCTGGCCCTGATCGAACAGGGCCGCAAAGGAAACAAACCCATATCCGTCGGTCTGTTAGCCAATGCGGCTGATGTATTGCCTGAAATGGTCAGGCGCGGCATCCGCCCGGATATGGTGACCGACCAGACCAGCGCCCACGATCTGGTCAATGGCTATCTGCCGGCCGGCTGGACCGTGGCCGAATGGGAGGACAAGCGCGTCTCCGACCCCGCCGCCGTGACCGCAGCGGCGACGAAATCAATCGTTGACCATGTTCAGGCCATGCTGGATTTCCAGGCCATGGGCATCCCCGTCACCGACTATGGCAACAACATCCGCCAGGTCGCCTTCGATGCCGGTGTGGAGAAGGCCTTCGACTTCCCCGGCTTCGTGCCCGCCTATATCCGCCCCCTGTTTTGCCGCGGCATCGGCCCCTTCCGCTGGGCCGCCCTGACCGGCGATCCGGAGGATATCCGCAAGACCGATGCGGCGATGAAGACGCTGTTCCCAGACAACGCCGGCCTGCACCGCTGGCTCGACATGGCGGGCGAGCGCATCGCCTTCCAGGGCCTGCCCGCCCGCATCTGCTGGATCGGCCTCGGCGACCGCCACCGCGCCGGCCTGATGTTCAATGACATGGTCGCCTCGGGCGAGCTCAGCGGCCCCATCGTCATCGGCCGCGACCACCTCGACAGCGGCTCGGTCGCCAGCCCCAACCGCGAGACCGAGGCCATGATGGACGGCTCTGACGCCGTCTCCGACTGGCCCCTGCTGAACGCCCTGCTGAACACGGCTTCGGGCGCCAGCTGGGTCTCCCTGCATCACGGCGGCGGCGTGGGCATGGGCTATTCGCAGCACTCCGGCGTGGTCATCGTCGCCGACGGCACGCCGGAAGCGGCGAAACGTCTCGAACGCGTGCTGTGGAACGACCCGGCGACGGGCGTGATGCGCCACGCGGATGCGGGCTATGAGATCGCGAAGGCGGCGGCGCGTGAGAACGGCCTCAACCTCCCGGGCTTGAAGTGATTTTCCGCTTTCGTCATCCCGGCGAAGGCCGGGACCCAGCGGCGCCGCGACAGCGGCGAAACACCGCTGGACGAACGCATTTCCACCCTTTCGCCCTCCGGGCGCCGCTGGGTTCCGGGGTCGCTCTGACGAGCGCCCCGGAATGACGAAAGTTTTGAGCGAACCCTCCATGACCCAGATCACAATCGGCTCCAGCCCGCTGACTCTCAATCAGTTGCGCACGGTCATCGAAGGCCCGACCAGCGTTTCCCTCGCCCCCGCCGCCTGGACCGCCGTCGAGCGGGGCGCGGCTGTGGTCGCCGCCATCGTGGCCGAGGGGCGCACCGTCTATGGGGTCAACACCGGCTTCGGCCTGCTGGCCAACACCTCCATCGCCACCGAGGATCTCGAGACCCTGCAGAAGAACCTCGTCCTCAGCCACGCCTGCGGCGTCGGGGCCCTGCTGCCCGACAACGTCACCCGCCTGCTGATGGTGTTGAAGATCGCCAGTCTGTCCAAGGGGGCCTCCGGCATCCGGCGCGGGACGCTCGAAGCCCTGATCGCCCTGGTCAATGCCGACATCCTGCCATGTATCCCGTCCAAGGGCTCGGTCGGCGCCTCGGGCGACCTCGCCCCGCTGGCCCATATGTCCTGCGTCCTGATCGGCGTCGGCGAGGCCCGCCACAAGGGCGAAACCCTGTCCGCCGAGGACGCCCTCGCCCGCGTCGGCCTCAAGCCATTGGTACTCGGGCCCAAGGAGGGCCTGGCCCTCCTCAACGGCACCCAGTGCTCGACCGCCCTGGCACTCGCCGGCCTGTTTGCGGCCGAGGCCGCCTTCGCCGCCGGCATCGCCGCCGGGGCCCTGTCGGTCGATGCGCTCAAGGGTTCCGACGCCCCGTTCGACGCCCGCATCCACGCCCTGCGCGGCCAGCCCGGCCAGATCGCCGTCGCCGCCCGCCTGCGCGCCCTGATGGCCGGCTCGGCCATCCGCGACAGCCACCGCGAGGGCTGCCACAAGGTGCAGGACCCCTACTCCCTGCGCTGCCAGCCCCAGGTCATGGGGGCGGTGCTGGACGTGCTGCGCAACGCCGCGGCCACACTCGAGCGCGAGGCCAATGCCGTCACCGACAATCCGCTGGTCTTCATCGAGGACGGCGATGTCATCTCGGGCGGCAATTTCCACGCCGAGCCCGTCGCCTTCGCCGCCGACATGATCGCCATGGCCCTGTGCGAGATCGGCAATATCTCCGAACGCCGCACCTCCATCCTCGTCGATCCGAAGATGAGTGAACTGCCGGCATTCCTCGTGAAGGAGAGCGGCCTCAACTCCGGCTTCATGATCGCCCAGGTCACCGCCGCGGCGCTGGTCGCCGAGAACCGGATGGTCGCCCATCCGTGCAGCATCGACACCGTCCCGACCTCGGCCAACCAGGAGGACCACGTCTCCATGGCCACCCACGGTGCGCGGCGCCTGCTGGACATGGCCGAGAACACCGCCGCCGTGGTCGGCATCGAACTGCTGGCCGCCGCCCAGGGACTGGAATTCCACCGCCCCCTGACCTCGTCGCCCGATCTGGAAAAGGTCTGGGCCATCGTCCGCGAGGCCGCCGCCGCCTACGGCTCCGACCACTATTTCGCGCCGGACATCGCCCGCGCGACGGATGGGGTGCGGGCAGGCCGCTACCGGATGTTTGCGGGGGATTTGCTGCCGTCGGCGTAGTCCCCGCCACCCGCTATCGTCATTCCGGCGAAGGCCGGAACCCAGCGGCGCCGAAGGCGACCTGTCCAGCCGCGCTCCCGGCAAGTTCGCGCCCTGCGCGCCGCTGGGTTCCGGGTCTCCGCTGCGCTCCGCCCGGAATGACGATAGCGGAACAGTGTATTCTCGCCCCCCATCTTCCCGTCCCTTTGAACCCCGAAACGTCCCTTTCGACCCCTCCGGGACGGCCGAATTCGCAGCCCCGCCCTGCCCACGACCGAAATCGACGCAGCCACATGTATCAATGCTCCAACGCCCACGGGCGCGGTCTTTGACACGCTGAAATCTTCCGACAGGACCGCAAAGAGGCCTGTCCACCAAGGCCGAAGGCACACCCCTGCCGTCGCCGAAAAATACGACGCAATTTTTCGGCTGAAACAGTGTCTTTCCGCCCCTCACCGGCGGCGCGTCAGGCCTGCAGCGGTGCCTTGCGCAAGGCGGTCAGATTGGCCGAGCCGGTGCAGAAGCAGACGGTCCGCATCTGGCGGATCACGGTCTGGAAATGCGCGACGACCGCTTCGGTCGAGATCGTGGCCGCCGTCAGGACCCCCGCCGCCTGACCGACCATGTCGGCACCCAGCCGAATAGCCTTGGCCGCCTCGACACCGTCGCGGATTCCGCCGGAGCCGATGATGCCCCCACCCGGACACGCCGCCCGGATTTCGGCAATGGCTCTTGCCGTCGGAATACCCCAGTCGGCGAAGGCCGCGGCATGGACCTTGTCGCTCTCGTCCTCGGCCCGCGCGCCCTCGACCATGGCCCAGTTGGAGCCGCCGGCCCCGGCCACATCCACGGCTGTCACGCCCATGGCGAACAAGCGTCTGGCCGTGGCCGCCGACAGACCGGCCCCGGTCTCCTTGACCACCACCGGGGCGTCCAGCGCCTTGACCAGCGCCTCCAGGGCTGCGCCGACGCCCCACCAGTCGCGGTCGCCCTCGGGCTGGCAGGCCTCCTGCAACGGGTTCAGATGGACGATCAGGGCATCGGCCGCGATCATGTCCAGCACCCGCCGGGCCTCGTCGACGCCGAAACCGCGGGTCAGCTGGGCCGCGCCGATATTGGCGAGGATCGGCGTATCGGGTGCCTTGAGCCGCAGCGCCATATCCAGCCCCGGGGTTGCGCCGTCCGCGGCCAGCGCCGTCCGCTGTGACCCGACCGCCAGGGCAATGCCCAGATGCTGCGCCGCCTCGGCCAGCCGGGCATTGATCGCCTCGGCCCGGGCCGGGCCGCCGGTCATCGAACTGATCAACAGCGGGGCCCTCAACCGCCGGCCAAGGAAATCGGTACCGAGGTCGATCTTGCCGTGATCCAGATCAGGCAAGGCTTCGTGCACGAAGCGAACCTCCGCGAAGCCATTGCCAAGACCATGCCTCGCCATTCCCGCAAGGATGACGTCGAGGTGCTGATCCTTGCGGTTCACGATATCGGGCACCGGCATACCCTGCGCGTCATCCAGCACCCGGGCGGGCGCTCAGGGCTGCTTCTCGACATTCAACGCATAGGCCCCGGTCTGCCCCTGCTGGAATGTCCCGGCGCGGAACTCATAGACCCCGTCCGCCGGCACGGTCCATTCCAGCTTGGCATGGGTATCCGACAGGCTGTCGTCATCCGACTCCAGCGCTTCAAACGACCCGTCCTCCTGCACCTGACCGACAACGAGCAGGCTGTCGACCTCATTGGAGACCATGGTGATCAGCAGCTTCTCATTCGCCTTCAGCGTCACATGGTAGGCGTCGTAAAAGCTGTTGTCCTCAGCCGTGGCGTCGGCTTCGGTCAGCAGGCCGCGCGCCGTGGCCCCGACCAGCACACTGCCCGGCATCGGCTGCGGCCCCCGGTCCTTCAGCTCCAGGGCGTAGAGGCCCTCTCCTTCCGACCCCAGCGGCGAAACCCGCAGCACATAGTCACCGTCTTCCGGCAGGGTGTAGCTGAGCCGCGAGTCCGTCCCCTCGCCCAGACCGTCGTCGTCGGAGGCCAGGGCCTCGAACTCCGTCCCCGCCCGGCCGACCTGAACGAAGGTGTCGAAATCACCGGACCGCATGATCGCCTGCACCCGCTGGCCCGCGACGCCGCTGAAGGCGAAGGCGTCAAAGCCGCGATCGTCACCATCCCTGGCGTCCGTTTCACTGATCTCGCCCTCGATCGGTGAACCGAAGGCCAGCGTCTCGGGTGCCTTTTCCGGCTCGACCTCGGAGACCGACAGCGAATAGGCCCCCGTCGCCTCGGAGAAGGCCCGCGCCTCGATGAAATAGACGCCGGTTGAAGGCAGGGTGAAGGTCAGCCGCGAATTGGTGCCGGCGGCCCCGTCATCGTCCTGCGCCAGGCTGACACGGTTGGCGTCGAACAGCTCGACATAGGTGTCGAAAGACTCGGAGCTCATGTCGATCCGGATGCGCTGGCCCTCCTGGCCGTCGAACCGGTAGGTATCGGCCGTGGCGTCGCCCACGCCCTTGCCGTCGCTCTCCGTCAGCGCGCCTTCGACCGGGCTGCCGAACGCGATCGGCTCGGCGGCGGGCAGTTCCGGCCCCTGCGCCAGCGCCAGTGTATAGGCCCCCTCGGCACCCTGACCCAGCGGTGTGGCCCGGATAACGTAGTCGCCTGCCTCCGCCGCCGTGAAGATCAGCCTAGAGTTCAGGCCCGTCTCCAGCGTATCGTCATTCATGGCCAGTTCGATGAACTCGCCGTCCCGCGTCTGGCCGACCCGGACCACGGGATCGAAGGCGTCTGAAGTCAGGTCAATGGCAAACCGCTCGCCCGCAAGGGCCCGGAACGTATAGGCATCGTAGGACAGACCGTCTTCGCTCTCCGGATCGCCCGCGCTCAATGCACCCTGGACGGACTGGCCGATCCGGATGGCCGCCGGACGGCCCGGACGGCCGGCCCGCGGCCGCTGGTTCAGGGCGAGCGAATAGGCACCGCCCTCGATACCCGCCAGCGTCCGGGCACGAAGCACATAGGTTCCGGCGCGATCGGCTGTGAAACGAAGCCTCGAATTGGTGCCTTCGCCCAGACCGTCATCATCGCTGGCGATCACCTCGCCTTCGCCCTGGCGGAAGACCTCAAGGTAGGCGTCGAAGTTGTCGGCGCGCATGACCGCCTCGAGCCTTTGTCCGGCGCGGGCCCGGATCAGGTAATCGTCATAGCGATAGGCCCCGTCAGCCGCCGTGCCGTCGCCGTCCGCGATCTGACCCTCAACGGTGCGACCGGGAGCCAGGGTCTCCGCGCGCTGGGCCAGGGCCGGCGCTGCAATCGACAGGGCCAGCAGGCTGACGGCGGCGAGAATGGTATGACGGCGCATGGATATCCCCTTGAATGCGACTCCGATCATAGACGCCGAACCATGGCGTCTGTAAATCGCGGCGACCACACGATTCCCGATATCCGGAGCCGAAATCCATGACGGCCGACCCCGCCTGCGCGACCCTGATCGACGGAAAGGCCTTCGCAGCCGGACTGGTCGAGCGCGTCGCCGCCGCCTCGGCACGGCTGGAATCGACCCATGGCGTCAAGCCCGGCCTGGCCGTCATCATCGTCGGAGACGACCCCGCCAGTCAGGTCTATGTCCGCAACAAGGGTGAAACGACCCAACGCGCCGGCATGCGGTCCGACACCCATCGGCTCTCCGCCGGGACCTCACAGGCCGACCTGCTGGCCCTGATCGCTGCGCTGAACGCTGACGGCGGCATCCACGGAATCCTCGTTCAGCTCCCCCTGCCCGGCCATATCGACGCCGCGACCGTGCTCGACGCCATTGACCCGGACAAGGACGTGGACGGGTTTCACGTCGTCAACGCCGGCCGACTGGCCGTGGGCCTGCCGGGCCTGGTCCCCTGTACCCCGCTGGGCTGCCTGATGCTGCTGAAGGCCGAACTGGGCGACCTGTCCGGGCTGAACGCTGTCATCGTCGGGCGCTCCAACATCGTCGGCAAGCCGATGGCGCAACTGCTGCTGGCCGAGAGCTGCACAGTCACCGTCGCCCACTCCCGGACCCGCGACCTCCCGGCCCTCTGCCGCACCGCTGACATTCTGGTCGCTGCAGTCGGACGGCCTGAAATGGTCCGCGGCGACTGGATCAAGCCCGGCGCGACCGTGATCGACGTCGGCATCAACCGTGTGCCGTCGCGCGACCCGGTCAAGGCCGCCGAGGGCAAGACACGGCTGGTCGGCGACGTCGCCTTCACAGAGGCGACCGGGGTCGCCGGGCGCATCACACCGGTGCCCGGAGGGGTCGGGCCGATGACCATCGCCTGCCTTCTGGCCAACACCTACTCCGCCGCCTGTCGCTCGGTCGGTGTCATGCCCGAACGCCTCGACGCTTGAACCCTCGCCGCTGAACACCGATAGTCGGATCCTGGCCAGTCAGGAGACGTCGATGATCCGCTTCTCACCCCGTGTTTCGGCCCTCGCAGCCGTTGTGATCCTGACCCCCGCTGTCGCGGGCTGCGGGATCAATGCCATTCCGACCAAGGAAGAGGCCGCCAAGGCCCGCTGGGCCGATGTCCAGTCGCAGTACCAGCGCCGCGCCGATCTGGTGCCGAACCTCGTGGCCACCGTGCAGGGTGCAGCCATCGCCGAGCGCACCACCCTGACACAGGTCATCGAAGCCCGGGCCCAGGCGACCGGCGCGACGGTCACGCCGGAGACGCTGAACGACCCTGCCGCTTTCCAGCGCTACCAGGCCGCCCAGGGCCAGCTTTCCCAGGCGCTGTCGCGGCTGCTGCTGGTCGTCGAACGCTACCCGGACCTCAAGTCGAACCAGAATTTCATCGCCCTGCAGTCGCAGCTGGAGGGCACCGAGAACCGCATCGCCATCGCCCGGCGCGACTACAATGAGGCCGTGCAGGACTACAACACCACGCTGCGGACCTTCCCGACGGTGATCTGGGCCAACACCCTTCACGGCGGATCAGAGCCGATGCAGCTGTTCTCGGCCACCGAGGCGGCTCAATCGGCTCCGGGCGTGAATTTCGACGCCCTGAACCCGGCAGGGCCCGGCGCTGCGGCACCCGGCTCGGCACCCGGCTCGGCTCCGCCCGCGGCACCGGCGGCGCAGTGATCCGCACGCTTCAGACTGACAGTGTGATCCGGGCCGCAGGGCTGATCGCGGCACTGCTGGCCGCTGTCTGGCTGGCAGCGGTCGCTCCGGCCCTCGCCGCCGGTCCAACCTTTCCGCCCCTGAACGGGCGCGTCATCGATCACGGCGATCTGGTCTCCGACGCCGGGGAACTGGCGCTGGCCACAAGGCTGGAGGCGCTGGAACGGGACACAAGCGATCAGGTCGTCGTCGTCACCGTGCCCGATCTCCAGGGCTATGAGATCGAGGACTACGGGTATCAGCTGGGCCGGGCCTGGGGCATCGGTCAGGCCGAGAAGAACAACGGCGTCCTGCTCATCGTCGCGCCCCGCGAACGCAAGGTCAGGATCGAGGTCGGCTATGGGCTCGAACCCGTGCTGACCGATGCCCTGTCGGCCCTGATCATCCAGAACGAGATTCTGCCCGCCTTTCGCGAGGGCGATTTCGAGCGCGGCATCGAACAGGGCGTTGATGCCATTGATCGGCAACTGAGGCTGGACCCTGCGGAGGCGCAAGCGCGGGCTGCGGCGGCGGAACGGCCGAGTTCAGCGGCCCCGCTGGGCATCATTTCGCCCATCGGCGTGATCTTCCTGCTGCTGCTTCTGGCCATGATCGGCGGCGCTGGGGGGCGCGGACGCAGACGCGCCGGCAGCGTTCTGCACACCCTGCTCTGGGCAGCGGCCTTGGCGTCGACCCGGGAGAATGGCGGCGGCGGCAGCAGCAGTGGTGGCGGCTTCGGCGGCGGTGGTGGGTTTGGCGGCGGCGGCGGCAGTTTCGGTGGCGGAGGAGCGTCCGGCGGATGGTGATCAAGCTGACACCCCAGGTTCAGGGCCGTATCGGCGACGCGATCGCGGCGGCCGAGGTCAGAACCTCGGGCGAAATCTTCTGTGTGCTGGCGCGGCAGGTCTCATCCTATCGCGATATCTCACTCGGCTGGGCGGCTGCGGCGGCCCTGCTTCTGCCGCTCGGCCTTATCCCGCTCGGTTTTGATCCGGCCTGGTTTCCAGGCCTGGGAGACGGCTGGCAGGCTGCGCATCTGTCGTCCACCGATGTCGTTGTGGGTCAGTCCCTGGCCGCCTTCGCCCTGGTCCAGTCCGTCGTGTTCGTGATCGCTCTGCTGCTGACCTCGATCCCTGGCGTTCGTCGCCTTGTGACACCGCGCAGCATTCGCCGGGCCCGGGTGCGCCGCGCCGCCATGGAACAGTTCCTCGCTCACGGCCTGCACACTACCCAGGACCGGACGGGCGTTCTGATCTTCGCGGCCCTGTCCGATCACCAGGTCGAAATCGTCGCCGATGAGGGCATCCACAGCAAGGTCGACCAGGCCGTCTGGGGCGACGCGGTAGAGGCGCTGGCCCTGAGAATGAAGAACGGCGACCCGGCCGGCGGTTTCGAGGCCGCGATCGGTCTTTGCAGCGACGTTCTTGCAGAACATTTCCCGCCGCGGACAACGAACCCCAACGAGCTCGGGGATCGACTGGTCCTGATTTGAACCCGGGATGTCCGGCGACGCTTTGGTGTCGCATTACCCGTGGTATGGGCCGGACGGCCGACCGGCCCGTTTTCAGGACATCATGCCCCGTCTGCTGACCTACAATGTGCATCGCTGCGTCGGCGTCGATCGCAAGCTCGATGTGGCCCGGATCGTGGGTGTCATCGCCGAGCATGAGCCGGACATTGTCTGTCTCCAGGAGCTCGATGTCGGCCGCGCCCGCACCGGCCATGTCGACCAGGCCCGGTCCATCGCTGACGGCCTGGCCATGACCTTCCATTTCAACGCCGCGATGAAGGTTGAGGCCGAACAGTATGGCGACGCCGTCCTGACCCTCAGGCCCGAGCGGTTGGTGAAGTCCGGATCACTCCCCACCATCCGGGGCGTACCGGGGCTGGAGCCCCGCGGTGCCCTGTGGGCAGCGATCGACCTCGATGGCATCCGGGTCAATGTCATCAACACCCACCTCGGCCTCGTTCCCCGGGAACAACGCCTGCAGGCAGCCGCACTGGTGGGACCAGAATGGCTGGGCCATCCGGACTGTGTCGGGCCCACGCTGTTGACCGGCGACTTCAACGCGACCTCGGTCACGCGGCCTTACCAGACACTCACCCGACACCTGGCCGACTGCCAGCGCAGTCTGGGGCTGAAGCCTACGATCAAGACATTTCCGTCCAGCTTTCCGGCCATCCGGATCGACCACTGTTTCACCAGCCCGGAGGTGTTGGTCACGGCGGTGAGCGCGCCGTTTTCACCTCTCGCCCGCATGGCGTCGGACCACCTGCCCCTGGTCATCGATTTCGAGCTAAAGGCTCTTTAGGTGCCGGCAGGCTGCGATGCGAGCGGCTACGCCGTTTCCAGGGGCGGAAGGCGTCCCGGGTCGAGGTCGGGTCTCCCAGCTGGAACTCAGCGATGATGCGCTCTGTTCGTGACGGCCGCGTCGCGCCCAGTACCTTCATCCGGCCCGTATCGAAGCGGTGGATCGCGGCTCCTACCGATCCTGTATCGGCTTCAGTCACACCGAAGGTCTCGCCTGGGACGCCGATCCAGTGCCCGATGGTGCGATGACGAAACCGTTGGATAGCCGCCCGGCCCGCCGCATCCGCGGGTTCCGCGGCGACATCGCACTCGGTGTCGAAGCCGAACGAGCGGTTGTTCAGATTCGTCGAGCCGATGCGCAGTATTGCGTCATCATAGATCGAGACCTTGGCGTGCACGATAATCCGCGCGCCCTCGCGGGTTTGAGGCGTGAAGGCGAAGAATCGACTGTGCCGGTCAGCCTGTTCCAGTCGAAACAGAACCTCCGAACGGGCCGTATCCATAGTGATCCGGTCGAACCAGCTCGGACTGGTTCCGGTCGAGACCAGTATGACCTCAGGCCCCTCCTGCTCCGCGAGCCTGGCCGCCAGTGCGGCGGCCAGGACGGGCGAGGTGAAATACTGGTTTTCCATATAGATGAGATGTTTCGCCCGGCGGATGGCGTCCAGGTGAAGCGCCTCATTCTCCCGGACCTCAGCACGACCGCCGGCCGACGGCTCGGTACGGACGATGCCGACGGGCACCCCGCGCAGATCAGGCTGCACACCGGCGGGCCAGGGATCGCCGTCCGCTTCATCGACACGGATCCGCTCACCGGTGGCCCGGAACCAGCGTTCCCGCGCCAGATCGCCCAGCGCCCGCGCGGCGGGACCGTCGAGGACTGCCATGACCTCGTGGCGGGGCGGCGGGATCAGTCCGGACGGTTGGGAGCGACGTGGGTCACTGTCCAGATGCTCCTCGGAATCCCACCGATCGGTGGAGATATCGCCACCACCACAGAAGGCTACGGCGTCATCAATGATGATGACCTTCTGGTGGTGACAGGCACCCAAGGCCGGCGGCGGATCGAGCCGGAACTCGACCATTCGCCTGTTGAACCAAGCCCGGGCCCTGTGGGGATAGAAATCCTGCGATGCCGCGATCAGCAGTGGCGATTTCCAGATCAGTAGCCGGATATCCAGCTCCGGCCGGGCTTTCGCCAGCATCAGCAGTTGGTGCCCGATCTGTGCCAGAGGATCGTCGTCGGCGCTCTCCGGGTCCAGCCGCGTTCGGGGATCGAACTGCCAGCCCAGAATAACAATCGAGCGGCGCGCCCTGCCCAGCGCTGATCGCAAGGCGTCAAAAAAGGCCGAGTTTTCCATGAGAACCGCGAAACGGTCCGCTGTCTCGACCCGCCAGCAATTCCGGCCCGGGATCAGAAGGCTGGCGGTCTGGTCTTTGCCCGGTTCATTCATGCCGCAGGTCTGGCCGATTCGCGTGACGGCGGTATGCGCGCCGGTTTCCAAAACGGCGGCACCCCCAACTTCCGTTCCATGCACGGCTACACCCGGTCAATGGTGACGCTTTGTTCATGCGGCGCGGGATTGTTCGAACGCGGTTTTGAGGGCATAAACGTCGGGCCGTTCGAACAGGGGAGATCGGCGATGCAGGCGCTGATCGAGTTTATCGCCGGGTTCGTCGCCATGCTTGCGGCCGCGGCCCTGTCGCAGTTCGGGGTCGACCTGGATCCACGGCAAGCACCTCAACGTGAAATCCATCGCGTCCGGGACTGCAGCGAAAGCCCTTCCGTCCCGGCGCTTACAGCTTCGACCGAACGCAAACAGGACTGCTGACCTCCCTTCAGGGCCTCAGCTGTCCCCGAAATCATTCAGCACTGACTTTGCGCGCCGCGAATGACCCGTTAGGGTCCCAACGTCCTCTTGCGTGTCCGCTATCGATGCGTCCTGTGACGAGATCGCCTCTTCATGAAACCACCCCGTCAACGGCCCGCCATGAACCTGACCGAACCGGAGCCGGAGGCAATGGTCCCCGAGCCGCGCGTTGAGCCCTTCGACGATGGTTTTGCACCGGACCGCCCACCAGCCGGATACGCAGAACGTTCCATGTCAGAACGCCGGCGGAGGCGTCTCGCGGATGAGCAACGTCGCGCCGGGGAAATGGCTCTGGCAGAGGCCGAACGCGCCGCAGCGCAGGCAGTTCTGCCCGAGCTCGCCGTGTCGTCGGACGCGACCCCGGTCACCTACCAGTCTCCACCTGCACCGGCCCTGCAGTCGGGTCGCGAAGGTTCCGCCCCGTCCGGGCGCAATGCTTATGTAGTCGCCGGCGTGGCCTCGGCGCTCTGGATCGGCGGGATTGCCGCCTGGCTTGCATTCGAGGTGGGTTCGGGTGCCGTCGAGTTGGAGCCGCTTCGCCTCGCCGTCTATGCACTGATCGCATTGGCCCCGGCCGGTATGGCCATAATGCTGGCCCACGCGGTTCGCCAGGGCTCTGGCCTGGTCGTCGAGACCCGCCGCGCCCGTGAGCTTTCAGAAGCCCTGATCGCCCCGACCGCGCTGGCCGCCCGGCAAACTGGAGACGTATTGCACGCTCTGCGTAACGAGATTGACCAGGCGTCACTGGCGGCCGAGCGGGCTCGCAACGATATGGCCATGCTGCGTGAGGCTTTGTTTCAGGAAACGACCCGCCTGAACGAGGCCGCAGAAACGGCCGGCGGCACCGCGCGTCGCCTCGCTGAACAGCTGGGCAATGAGCGCGAGAGAATGCAGGTTCTGGCCACGCGTATGGACAGCCAGGCGTCCGGCGTGATCGAGGCCGTCGAGCGGCAGTCCCGGATGGTGGTTGACGCCTCCGACCTCGCACAAACCCAGCTCCGGGAAGCGGAGGCTGCACTCGCGGCCCGGGCTGCCGACCTCGCCGCTGCCGCGAATGAAGCCCAGGACGCTGCCCGGGTCGCCGCCGACGACCTGGCGCGCCAGACCTTGCGGCTGGAGAATGCGGGGTCGGGGGTCACCGAACAGATCCAGTCGGTCGAAGAAGGCCTGGGCCAGCAGCGTGCTGCCCTCGTTACCGCCGCCTATGCCCTGCGGACCGATCAGGAAGACTTCTCTGCCCAGGTCGAGAGCCAGCGGGCGCAGCTTAGCGAACAGCTTTCTGCGGCCCGGTCCGCTGCGGGGGAACTGGGCGCAACCTCTTCCCGGACGACTGAAAGCATCAAGGATCTGGTCGAGGCGGCAACTGACCAATTCAGGGCCCTTGTCGAGATGTCCCAACGGGAAGCCGATGGCTTCGACGCAGCGACAAAAATGGCCCTGGACCGGTTTGAAGCCCTGGCCGCTGAGGCCCGGGACGTCCTGGTCGAGGAAACCCGCTCCGCTCTCAACGCGCTGCAGGCAACGGCCGAGGAGTCCCGCGAGGCCGCGAGTCATGCGGCTGAACAGGCCCGGATTCGCGCCGAACGCCTGGGCGAGGCCTTGTTCGACGCAGCCCAGAAAGCCGACCAGGCGGCAGACGCCCGTATCGACTCGGCTCGCAAGATTGTCATCGAGACTACCGGGCTGGTCGATGTCGCCGGGGACCGGGCGCTGGAGCGCCTCGAACTGACGGTGGAGCGGATGACCTCTGCCCTCACCCGTATCGATGAAACGATCGGGGACCTGGATGAACGCGCGGCCCGTCTGCCTGAGGAAACCCAGAAGCGGGTCGAGGCTGTCCGCGCCTCCGTGGAGGAAGGCCTCGACGCCCTGGCCGCTGCCTCGCGGAAGGCCGCCGCAGACACCGAGGCGCTCGATGTCGGCTTCCAGGAGCGGGTGCGGCGCAACTATGACATGCTGACCGAGGCGGTCCGGCTCATGGGCGTGGTATCGGGCGACGCACCCGTCCTGCGACGGCGCGAGCCGGTGCCGGCCACCGGGACAGACCCCGCCGGTTCCGATGCCGGGCGCTTGCCCAAGGCCAGAGGCGACGAACCGCGCCCGTCGGGACTTCGCGGACGGCTCAAGCTGGAACCCATGGCAGGAGCGGACACCCTGGCCAGCGACGGGCTGGACTGGAATGATCTGGTCGACGACGGTCCCGGTGCCCCCCCGCAGGATCTCGATACGCCCGCCATGCCCACAGAGTCGTCGGAGGCGCTGGAAGAGCGGATCATGGCGGCGATCCGGCGGATGGGCGTCGATCCCAACGCCCTCCTGCCCCGCTCCCGGGTCGAAGAAGCGGCACACGCATTGGCCGGGCGCGATCCGGATCGGGCACGACAGATTGTTCGTCGGGTCGCACCGGCGGCTGTGCGAAGCGTCTCGCGTCGGGTCCTCACCGATCCGGATCTGCGCGCAGACGCCGAGGCCTTTGTTCGTGGCTTCTCACGCGACCTTGCGACCCGGGCCGCCGCAAACGACGGAGCCGGGATTCTGGGCCGCCTGACTTCGGCGGGCGGACGGGCCTTCATGCTGCTGGATGCTGCTGTCGGCGATCTCGCCTGAAGCGTGAATTTCACGCTCCTTGACCTCTCCGACGGTGATTGCGCCTTGACGCCGGACCGTGGGTAGCGACACCGTAGCAGTCACTGTCACGTTTCCGTCATACACAGGCCGGTCATGCTTGAGCCATCGGATGAGGCCGCCCCGGACTATCGGCCGGCGCTCGTCATCTGCGCCTGGGACCTTGATGAAGCCGGCTGGGATCCGGTGGAGGACCTGTCGGGCAGGCCGTGGAGTCCGGTCGGCGCGCGGACCCTTGCGGTGGCTGCCGGCGAGCCCGAGGCCCTCGCAACGACCCTCTCCGTCCATCTCAGTGACCGAAACTGCCGTGGCCTGCTGCTGGTGGGACGCACGCGGCGCAGTGACGCCTTTCGACTCCAGATCCGGGCAGAAAACCGGTCACTGGACGGCGGCCGGCTGGATGGCTTCGGGCCGGGAATGGCGCGGGCAACCGCCCCTGTCGCTGAGATTGTCCGGGCGCTGAACGAAGCCGGACTGGCCGCGGCCGCGAGTTCCGAGTCCGAGGAGGATGCCGGCAGTTATCTGCTGTATCGCGTCCTGTCTGGCCTGCCGGACGGGCCGGACACGCCGGCGATCGGGCTGCTGCGCGCGCCCGAGCATGAGACAGACGGAGCGGTGCAGCGGGCGGTCAAGGCCGCCGCCCAGGCCATGGCCCGTCACATGTCGCCATTGCCCCGGTCCCGCGCCAACTGACCGCGTAGCGGGATGGCAGCCAGCAGGCCTGCCCCTGAGAGGGCCGCCATCGCCCAATAGCCGCCGGCACCGAAGCGATCGTACAACGGGCCCGAGACGGCGGTTGCGAGGCCGATCAACACACCTGCGGACAGGACTGAGCTGAGCGTCTGTGCCGCGGTGTGGGTGCCCCGAGGCGAGAGGCGTTCGACCAGCTGGACCCCGGCGAGGAAGGTCGCGGCGAAGGTCAGGGCGTGCAGCGCCTGCAGGGGCCAGAGCAGCCAGAGCGGCGGGGCCAGGGCCATGACGCTCCAGCGCAGGATGGCCGCGGCCGAGCCGACCATCAGCAGGCTCCAGGGCCCGATGCCGATCCGGCGACGCCAGGGCTCGAACAACCACATCAGCGCGATCTCGACCACGACACCGAAGGCCCAGAGCTGGCCGGTCACGGCCTCGCTGATGCCCTGCGCCTTCCACAGAAGGGCGGAGAAGCCGTACTGGAAGGCATGGGCGGCCTGGACGGCCCCGACGGCGAATATGGTGATCAGGAAGACCGGATCAACGAGCAGGCGGCCCAGTCCCCGGAACCGCTCGCGGCCGAGCAGCGGCGCACCGTCCGCCACGGGCTCCGGCGGCAAGGCCAGGACAGCGGCGGCGGCGAAGGCGATGGACGCGGCCACGATCCAGACAATGATGGCGTCGACCGGTGTCGCCAGCAGAAGCACGCCCATGCCGATATTGGCGACGACGAAGGCGGTGGAGCCCAGGCCCCGGGGCAGGGCAAAGGTGAAACCGAGACGGGAGGCCAGACGCAGGGTCATGACATCCGTCAGGGGCACCAGCGCCCCCATGGCGGTGGCGCCGATGAACCAGCCGGCGGCGCGCGCGGCGAAACCGTCAGCGAGCCCCGCGAGGCCATAGCCCAGCGCCATGACCAGACCGAGCAGGGCGATCGGCGTGCGCCTGAGCCGGAAGCCGTCGGCCCAGACCGCCAGCAGCGGTCCGGTGACAAGTCGCGCCAGCATCGGTGCCGCCAGAACGGCTCCGACCTGGGCCCCGGTCAGCCCCTGGGCGCTGAGCCAAAGGCCTGCAAACGGGAGACTCACGCCTGTGGCACCGAAGAGCAACACATATTGCAGGGCCATGCGCTGGGCGGCGGTCATGGTCGGCGCATAGCAGACGCGCGGGATTCTGTCGGCTACCGTCTGCGGCATGAACGCGACTCGCAGTCTGACGGCCTTTGCGGCGCTGAATGGAGCCCTCGCCGTCCTGATCGGGGCGTTTGCAGCCCATGGGGCGGCTCCCGAGGTCAAGGCCCTGCTGACGACCGGCGGCCACTACCAGATGGTTCATGCCGTCCTCGCGCTGGTCTGTGCGATCTGGCCGGGCCGCAGCCGGCTGGTCGGCCTGGCAGGCTGGCTGGCGGCAGGGGGCGGCATGGTCTTTTGCCTGTCCCTGGCAGCGATCGGTCTGCTGGGCCTTCCGATCATGGGCGCCGTCGCACCGGTCGGGGGCGTGCTCATGATCGCGGCTTGGCTTTTGGTGCTGGTTGCCGCATTGCGGTCGGCGTCCACAGTCGCCTGACGAGCAGAGAGTCCGATCACCCCCATGGCCTTCCCCGCGCCCGACGCCCCGCGTCGCGACCTGTTCCGCGAGATCGAGCCCTATGCCTCAGGCTTCATGGCGACCGACGGCGTACACGAGATCTACTATGAGGAATCCGGCAATCCGCAGGGCCTTCCGGTCGTCGTGCTGCACGGCGGACCCGGGGGTGCGGTCAATCCCGGCATGCGGCGCTATTTTGATCCGGCCCGCTACCGGGTCGTCATGTTTGACCAGCGGGGCTGCGGCCAGAGCCGGCCGAATGCGTCGCTGGAAGACAACACGACCTGGACGCTGATCGAGGACATCGAACGCCTTCGCGAACTGCTGGGTATCGACAAATGGGTCGTGTTCGGCGGCAGTTGGGGTTCAACCTTGGCTATGGCCTATGCCATCACCCATCCCGAACGGGTCACGGCCCTGCTGCTGCGGGGCATCTTCCTGCTGACCCGGCCAGAGCTGCACTGGTTCTATCAGGACGGGGCCTCGAACATCTTCCCGGACGCCTGGGAGCGGTTCGTCGCACCCATCCCGGCAGACGAGCGTCATGACCTTATGGGGGCCTACTACAAGCGGCTGATCGGCGACGACAAGGCCGAGCGCGAGCGGTGTGCCGTGGCCTGGTCGAGCTGGGAGGGCGAGACGGTCAGTGTCGAGGGCCCCGACGCCCGACCGGAAAAGTTCGCCGAACCCGAGTTCGCCGTCGCCTTCGCCCGGATCGAATGCTGGTATTTCATGAACGGCGGCTTCTTTCCCGAAGAGGGCTGGCTGCTCAAAAACGTCAGCCGGATCAAACACATTCCCTGCTGGATCGCCCAGGGCCGGTTCGATGTGGTGACCCCGATCGCCAGCGCCTGGGCCCTGCACCGGGCCTGGCCCGAGGCAAAGCTGGATATCATCCGGGACGCCGGCCACGCCTCGAGCGAGCCGGGTATCGTGGACAGTCTGGTGCGGGCCACGGACTGGGCCGCAGGACTCCAGGTTTTCAAAGACCGGACGTGAGTCGTCGCCCCCGGCGGAGAGTCGCCGGAGGTTGGGGAGGGCGCGGGGCGGCCGGGCCTCGCCCGGTGCTGTTGTAGATTTACCGTTTCGACGAGACAGATCGCCCCGCGCAGCCGTTTTCCACGCGCCTTCCGGGTAGTGGCCCTGAGTTCGGACCTGACCGGATCACGCCTTCGCCCTTGCGGGCGCCGACGCGCGGCGGACATGGCGACAGGTGCCAGCGGTCCGCGCGGGAAGCGCGCGGCGAGCAAACAGGAGCCATCCATCGACCCCTGCGAGGACCCCCGGAGTATCCGTCCCCCGGGCTTCATCGCTCGACCACAGCCCGCCGACAT
>NZ_JAIYCP010000002.1 GCF_027487935.1 Brevundimonas sp. | reverse complement strand
CCGGCCTGCTGCGCTGGTTGATGGCTGCGCAGGCCGGCCTATTGCAACCCCAACCAATCACGGCTCAGATCACCCAAGGACTCTCGTTATGGCTGGATGAGAAACGGGGGTCACGTCACCGACCAGCAGCGTCCGGCCTCTGGGCTCCGTTCGGATGCGGTTGATCAGCAGATCGAGTTCCGATCGCGCCATGAACAAGCCGCTGATCGTGCGCTGCCATTCGAGCAGATCCTGGGAGGCGATCTTCGAGTCCGCCTTGGCAGTGGCCAGATCGACGACATCATCACCAGACCGTCGGGCTTGGAGTTCAAAAAGCGCCGACACCTTCTGGTGTGTTTCTTCGATGGTTCTGTCGCGGCCAACGTCCTTCCAGTGTTCCGACGAGAACAGTTCCGTCCGCAATGTTGCGACAAACGCTTCGAGCGCTCGAAGGATTGTCGGTTGGTCCGTATCGAAAATGGCCGCCAAGGCGCGGTTTGCATCGCCATCTCGGACCCAAGGTTCAACAAACCTGGCCATATATTGATCAGCCAGTTCCGAGGCGCTGATGACCGCAGACGGATCAGCTACGCGTTCGATGGCGACGGGAGCCACAACGCCATTCAGGAAACTATCGGACCGAAAATCCTCGGCCAGACTCGGCGCTATCGCGACTGCGGCTTCGATGGCGCGCGCGGTGAGGTCGGCGAGTTCTGACTGCGCCGCCTTGTCTTTGAGGCGCTGTTTTATTCCGGTCGCGCCGCCATCCAGCAACCGCTCTCCAGCCCAAGTGAGCGCCGCTACCAGTCCTGCCGTCAGAATCGCCATGAGGGAAACCTAATGGCGGTTCCACCTTTGTTCCAGACCTCAACTCATGGTTCAGCAACCACCTTCTTCACACAGCCGTCCCCCGATCTGTGCTTTCGTCTAGTGGTGCGGCTTCATGCAAACGTCCCGCACGGCCCATCCAGCTTTCTGGCCGGATGCACCTCACCCAGTCTGCGAAGGAAGGTATGAAGCCAAGATCCTCCTGAACATGCTGCTCGCCGATCAATCGGACAGGGACGACCCGGTTGTCGGA
This sequence comes from Brevundimonas sp., assembly GCF_027487935.1. Classification (GTDB taxonomy): domain Bacteria; phylum Pseudomonadota; class Alphaproteobacteria; order Caulobacterales; family Caulobacteraceae; genus Brevundimonas. The sequence goes on along the minus strand of NZ_JAIYCP010000002.1, from coordinate 96,930 downwards.
GTTGGTGATTGTGGTTCCAAACACCCGTTCCAGCTCGAAAATGCCTTCGGCGTGGTGCCGCAAGGCGCGATGCCGGAAATCAGCCGTTATGGCTTTGCTTTTGTCGAACCAGTCGTGGAGCGGCTGGTAGTCCTCGACCGTTCCACCCCACTTCGCGACGGACGACCGTGCATGATAGTAGCAATGCGCCATGTCAGACCTCCATTGTCGTAGTGTGGACAGTGCGCCGGTTGTATTCGAGCGTTACGTTGCCCTGTTCCACATCGAACATGAGGGCTCCGTAGGACCCGTCATTGTTGCCCCAGCCCGAGTAACTTTCATCGAGCAGATCATAGCAAAGATCCTCTAACGCCACCGCGAGCAAAGCTGTCGTCGTCACACGCTTCTTCTGATGCCAGCAATGCGCCAATCGTTCCACCGACACCTTTGGCAAAAGTTCTGGATCACTGATGTATTCGCCTTGACTCAGCTCCACTTCCCATTCCGTCATTTGCCCGGCATCCGCACATCCGTCGAAGTAGACCATGACGCTTTTTACGTCAGATTGCCGAAGTGCGGTGAAAACGTTATATTTGTTTTTCTCTATAATTTCGCAATCGTCTTCTACTAGTTCTATTAGCAATTTGCTCTCCTATTGATTTACGCCTGTTGAGTGGCGCTCTTGTGATAGGATGATCTCAAATCAGGGGAGCAAACACCAAATTGATTTTTCATGGCCACGCAAAAATCTTGGACATGATCGCCAGAGCGCCAAGATGGCCTGCTCAGGGGAAACACCCCGTATCGTTTACACACGAGCTCAGTGTCTTCACGAGAAGTCTCAAATGACCTTGGTCTTGTGCGACAGGGAAACCAGCGCCCTAAAACGTCTCACACGAATTAAATTGACGTTTTGAGACACTGTGTTTCACTAGGTCATGACCTCTGTGGAACAAACCCACGTCGGTGGAGCCGTTGTCGGCTACGCGAGAACATCCACGTCCGACCAGATCGCCGGGCTTGAACATCAGATCGGCGAGTTGGAAGCCGCCGGCTGCACCAGGATCTTCTCCGAGCATGTCAGTGCGATCGAGCGTCATCGGCCCGAGCTGGAAGCCGCTCTCGATTGGCTGCGCGATGGCGACACCTTCATTGTCACCAAACCTGACCGCCTCGCGAGGTCGGTCACCGACCTGATGTCGATCGTGGAAAAACTCCGGTCGAGGCGCGTGACCGTCCGAGTCCTTTCCATGCATCTCGACACCTCCAGCCCTACCTCGATGCTGCTACTCTCCATCCTCGGATCGGTAAGCTCCTGGGAGCGGGATGCTATGCTGGAACGGCAGCGGGCCGGCATTTCCCGCGCCAAGGCCCAGGGAAAATATCGCGGGCGCGCACCGACGGCTCGCGCCAAGGCTCCCGAGGTGCTCCGCCTTAAGGCAGAGGGAAAATCGGTCCCGGAGATCGTTCGTGCGACGGGAGTGTCCAGAGCTTCCGTATATCGAGCGTTGAATAGTGACTTTTGACGCCTCGGCATGAGATCATGTTGATTGACGGTTGTGGTGCGACCGCAACTGTCAATCTCCCGTGAGAATCGATGAGATGAAGAGTTCGGCGCACCACGCCGGACTCTTTTCTCATGTTTTCACAGGAACGATATGACCATAAACTTCCCGGATGCTCTCGACGTTATCGAGAGAGCAGCAAACGACCCCGCTCTTCGCGCAGTCATTGCTACCCGCCTCGGCCTTACGGACTCAACGGCCCGTTCCATCGGCGCAAGACCCGTTGGCTTGCCGCCTTTTGCCGAGATCACAGCTCTCCAGATCACGCTCTTCGACAATGGCTCCAAGCCCGTTGGGGCGCAGATCGAGACATGGAATGAGCGGGGCTATGCCAAGCCAGGCCAGTCCGGATACTCGAAGCTCGGGGCGATCAAGCTCTACGACCACAAGACCTTTCGCACGAAGTTACGGAAGCTCCGCAACCGAACCTCGGGTGTGTCGGCCGTTTGGCAAGATTGCCTCGGCTTCTTCCTCGACCAGTTTGGAGAAAGGCACCTGTTCGGCCCCATCATCCAGACCAAGCCAGGACACGGCGTGTGTTACCTCGAAGGCCAAATGGTCGTAGCGGAGATCGAGGGCGGATGTGTCGCCTATGCCGCCCTCTTCAACGGTGCACAAAAGATCGAGGCGACGAATTTTGCTCGCACCTCCTCGATGGGCAAATCGCTCGGATCAAATGTAATGGGTTCGGCCCGGCTGGACTTCAGCGGCGACAATGATGACTGGGCTACGGAGTCCGGTCTCGTGCTCTCGTAGTCCAGCCGTGCTTGGCCGCACTTACGTATATTGAGCGTATGCGTAATACGTAACAGCGACCAGTCGAGAACTCGACTTGCGCTTTGTCCGTAGGGTCCTTTGGACCGGGCTTCTCGCCTTCGGCTCGACGTAGGAGGGGCGCCAAGCCGCCCCTCGCGTAGAGGCCTTTGGCCAGACGCGCTTCGCGCCCGTAGCGGCACCGCCTTCGGCTCGCCGTCGATTTCCCAAACCCATTCCGGCTTCGCCGGCCTCGATCCCCCATAATTATTGGCCGGGCGATATCGCTCCAAAGAACGGCAGGACACGCCCGACCCTCGCCAATGGAGTCGGTCGAACGTCGGCGAAACAGCGGAATTTTCACCCGGTCGCCGCGAGCAACCCGTGCTCGACATGTGTTGGTCTCAGGACGGCAGGCTGGCGACGCGTTCGGCTTCGGGGGAACCCTCGCACGATGCCGTCGGACAGCGGCTCAAGGTTTTCAGCGGCGTCGCAGACCCACTGTGTAGCCAAATAATCTTGCCAGCTCCGGTGCAGATAGTTCGGCGGGAAGCGGCGGCCGAACTGCTGCAGCTGCCATGCACTCGGGCGATGGGGTGCGCGGCGAACGGGCATGCCGGCCTGCTCGGGGGTGCGTCCACCCTTTCTGAGATTGCAAGGCGAACAGGCGGCGACGATGTTTTCCCAGGTCGTCCGACCGCCGCGCGAACGCGGGATCACATGGTCGAAGGTCAGTTCGGCGGAGGCGCTGCAATACTGGCAGGTAAAGCCGTCGCGAAGAAAGACGTTGAAGCGGGTGAAGGCGGGCTGGCGGTCCTGATCGACATAGTTCTTCAGCGCGATAACGCTGGGCAGGACCATTTCCATCGAAGGGCTGCGGACGACCTTGTCATAGGTGGATACGACATCCACGCGGTCCTGATAGACCGCCTTGATCGCTTCCTCCCACGGCCAGATCGACAGCGGATAGTAGGAGAGCGGACGAAAGTCGGCGTTCAGCACCAGCGCGGGCCAGCCGGACGGAGGGCGGCTCTGGACCTGCATCAGGCCCTCGCCGTGCAGGAGAGGATCATCGACGCGACCGGACTGAAGACACGTCTCCTTCCCTGGTTACGGGCAAAGCCTAGCCGTGATTCGACGGCTTGACGATGACCGGGGGACGACAGTTCCGCAACGCTCAGCCCCGTGTGGGGGTCCCGGGAAAGGCCGGCAGGCTCCAGCCCCAGACCAGGGCACCGGCGCGCAGGGCAAAGCCGCAGGGAGCGGCAATCAGGGCAGCGGGCCAGGCGTCGAGGCCCAGGGCGCGTGCGGCGACGAACACCGTCGCGGCCAGAAGGGCGGCGGAGACGGTGATCTCCCGACGCAGCAGGATGGAAGGCTGGCCCGCCAGCAGGTCGCGCACCACACCACCGAAACAGGCGGTGAGGGCTCCCATGACAATGCAGATCAGCGGTGCGACCTGAAAAGCCTCGGCCTTGGCCGCGCCCATAACGCCATAGGCGGCGAGGCCGATGGCATCGAGCCAAAGCAGGGCGCGGAACCGCCAGGGCCGGGCTCCGACCATCCAGACGGCTAGGGAGGCCAGCAGACAGACGGCGATGTAGCGCCAGTCCTGCACCCAGAAGACGGGGGCCCCGATCAGCAGGTCGCGCAATGTGCCGCCGCCGACGCCGGTGATCGCGCCGAAGAAGGCGAAGGTGACCAGATCATGCCGCTGCTGGGCCGCGGCCAGAGCCCCGGTGGCCGCAAAGACGGCCACGCCGGCGAAGTCGAGCGCACCCAGCACGGTCTCCGGATCGGTCAGGGCAGGATCGACGATGGGGCTCACGCGAGATGTTCCTCCAGCACGGCCTCACCGCGCTTGACGGCTCCATACCATCCCCAGAGCAGATGCGCCGCCACGCTGCGATGCGGGGCCCAGATTTTAGCCCGGGCCCAGGCCTGTTTCTCCGTCGGCCGCAGGGCTGCGCCGTCGGCCCAGCGGATGGCTTCCTGCAGGGCGATGTCGCCGCCGGGGAAGATGTCCTGACGGCCCTCGCAGAACATCAGAAAGGTCTCGGCGGTCCATCTGCCGACGCCCTTGATGGCAACCAGCCGCGCGATCGCATCCGCATCCGACAGCCCCTCCAGATGGTCGAAATCGATCCGGCCCTCGACCTGGGCGAGGGCGATCTCATAAGCGTATTTCGCCTTCTGGCCGGACAGGCCGAAGGTGCGCAGCCGCAGCGGGTCGCACGCCAGAACGGCCCGGGGCGTGATGTCCCCATCCAGCCCCTCGACCACCCGCCTCCAGATCGCGGCGGCGGCCGCGACCGAGACCTGCTGGTCCACGATCATGTGGAACAGACCTTCATAACCGCCGGTCCGCAACCGCCATTCGAAAGCCGGGGTGACCGCATGCGCCCGGGCCAGTGCGGGATCCAGGGTAACCAGCACCTCCCGGGCGGCTGCGATCTGGACGGGATTCAACGGCACAGGCATGGGGGCTCATCGACAGGGGCGGATGCCCGTTCTAGAATTTCGGCATGACCACTCTGGACGAACTTCTGCATCCGATCACGCGCGACCGGTTCGATGCGGACTACAATGACCGAAAGCCGCTGCACATTCCCGCAGAAGCCGGAGCCCCCAAACGCGCGATTCTGGACTGGGCCCGGTTCAACGCCCTGCTGGACCAGAGCTCGATCTGGACCGCGCAAAGCCTCAAATTGGTCTTCAACGGCCAGCCCATCCCGCCAGAGCAATACTGTATCGAGGCGCGGTCGCAGTCAGGCGTGGCCCTGCGGCCGTCGCCCGCGAAGGTCCAGAACCTGCTGGCCATGGGGGCCAGCGTCATCGCCGGAGACGTCCAAGAGCTGACGCCGGAGCTGCGCGCGCTGTCGCATCGGCTGGGGCGTGATTTCGCCGGGCTGGTCGGCGCCAATGTCTATTGCTCCTTCGGCGGGGTGCAGGCCTTCGACACCCATTTCGACCTGCATCATGTCTTTGCCTTGCAGGTGGAGGGCGAGAAAACCTGGCGGCTGTATGAGAACCGTGCCGACGCGCCGGTGAGCTTTCCGGTCGACGACGCCGAAGCCCGGCGCTGGTTCGCCCAGACGCGCGGCCAGCTGATGAGCGAGGTGACAATGCGGCCGGGCGATGTGCTCTACCTGCCGCGCGGCTGGTACCACGACGCCCTCACCACCGAGGGCGCGTCGCTGCATGTGACCTTTTCGGTGAGTCCGCTCTACGGGCGGGTCCTGTTCGGTCTGCTTGAGTCCGCAGCCATGCAGGACCCCGCCTTCCGTCAATGGCTCGTCCCGGGCACCGATGGCGGCGTCCAGCTCGCCCGGCAACTGGCGGACCTGGGCCGCCGTCTGGCCGAGCTGTCAGCCTTGCCCGCCTTCCGCGACGAGGTCCTGATGGCCCAGGAGCGCCTCGTGCCGCGCGGAACGGCCTATGGGCTGCCGGCGCGGGCAAGCCTGACCCTGTATCGACCGACCGGCCTGAGGTCGCCAAAGGTGGAGGGTCCCCCAAGGGTCGCGATCGAATGGGCGACGGGCCAGACGCAGTTCGCCCTCGAAGACGTCATCGCCCAATTCGACTTCATCTCCGAACCTGCACTGAGAGACGCCTTTGAGTCCGCCATCGGACTCGGTGTGTTCAAGGCGCTCTGAAGCCGCAGCCGCATCGACAGAGGGCGGCGGGCATCATAGTTGTTCAGCCATGCACAGCCTCGACGATCTTCTGCATCCGATCTCGCCCGAGCATTTCCTCGGCGAGTACGTCGGCCGAAAGCCGCTGCATATCCCGGCTTCAGGCGACGGCGCCAAGGCCGCCATTCTCACCTGGCCCGACTTCAACCGGCTGCTGGGTCAGGGGTCGCTCTGGACGTCAGCCCATCTGCGGTTGATGCGGAACTATGTGGCGGTCCCGCCAGACCAGTACTGCCACCCGGTCGCGACGCCTCAGGGCGAAGTCCTTCGGCCCTGGCCGCAGAAGGTCGAGGTGTTCCTGTCCGCCGGTGCCAGCCTGATCGCCAATGACGTTCTGTCCATCCACGAACCGCTGATGCGGATCGGGGAAACGCTGTCGCGGACTTTCGCTGCCAGCATCGGTGCCAACATCTACTGTTCGTTCCGGGGCGTTCAGGCGTTCGGTACGCATTTCGACAACCACGACGTCATCGTTATCCAGACCGGCGGAACCAAGGTCTGGAATCTGTATGCGAGCCGCGCGGACAATCCGATCGAGAATTTCCCCGACGACGACGCCACGCGGCGCTGGTTTGAACAGACCCGCGGGGCCCTCATGCAACAGGTGACGATGCAGCCCGGCGACGTGCTGTATCTCCCGCGCGGCTGGTACCATGACGCCCTGGCGACCGACGGTCCGTCGTTGCACGTCACCTTCGCGATCACACCTCTGCATGGTCGCACCCTTCTGTCCCTGCTGAACCTGGAGGCGATGAAGAACCCTGCCTATCGCGCCTTCGCGCCGCCGGCGACGGAAGACGGCGGCGTGGCCCTGGCGGCTCACCTTGCCGAATACGGTCAGATCCTCGCCCGGATCGCCGCCTCCCCGTCGTTCCGGGAGGAGGTCGCCAGATCCCAGACCCGGATGACCCCTCGGCCGCCCTCCTTCACCTTGCCGGAGCGCAAACCGATTACCCTGATCCGGACGACCGGGCGGTCTTTCCCCGACTGTTCGAGCACGATGCGGGAGATCTATGACTGGGCTATCTCTGAGCGACAGTTCGCCCTGGAGGACATGGTCGCCCATTTCCAGTCCCTGTCCGAGGAGGATGTACGCGCCGGCGTCGCCGCAGCCGAGGCCGCCGGGGCCTTGCAGCGGGTCTGAGGACGGTCGTGGCCTTCGTCACCCGTTTCGCGCCCTCGCCGACCGGCCGGCTGCACCGCGGCCACGCCTTTTCCGCCCTGACCGCCTGGCGCGCCGCCCGCGAGGTGGGGGGACGTTTTCTGCTGCGGATCGAGGATATCGACCCGATCCGCTGCAAGCCGGCCTTTGAGGACGCCATCGTCGAGGATCTGGCATGGCTGGGGCTGGCCTGGGACGGGCCGGTCCGTCGCCAATCCGAACACCTGACCGACTATGCGGCCGTCATCGCGGCGCTGGACGGACGCGGTCTGCTGTACCGCTGTTTCCGTACGCGCAAGGATATCCTCGACGCGATCGGCGATGCGCCGCACGGCCCGGTCGAGGCGGCGCGGCCCGGCCCGCATCCAGCAGACGAGGAGGCGGCGCTGCTGGCGCAGGGCCGAGCCTTCGCCTGGCGGCTGTCACTGGATCGCGCTCGGGAGGCGTTGGGTGACGTCGCCTGGCAGGCGCTGACCTTCGTCGAGGAGGGCCTGGGGCCGAATGGCGAGCGCGGCCTGATCAGGGTTCTGCCCGAGACGGCCGGCGACGTGATTCTGGCCCGCAAGGACGTCGGGGCGGCCTATCATGTGGCTGTGACCCACGATGACGCCTTGCAGGGCGTGACCCACATCGTCCGCGGCGAGGACCTGTTCGAAGCAACCCATGTGCAGGTGCTGATCCAGACACTGATGGGCTGGCCCACGCCGGCTTATCGCCACCACCGCCTGCTGGTCGGGCCGGATGGCAGGCGGTATGCCAAGCGCGACCGGTCCGTGACGCTGGCGGAGCTGCGGGCCGGCGGTCTGGACGCCGGGACCCTGCGGGCCGAACTGGGCTTCTGATCAGGGTGCCAGCCTCCCCTTCGCCTCGGGGACGCGGAAGACCACGTCATTGTCCGGCGCCTCGGCCGCCGCACCGGGGCCGCCGATGGACCGCAGGATGTGGCGGATGATGTTGAGGCGGGCCGACTTCTTGTCGTCGGTGGCCACCACGGTCCAGGGCGCGTGGTCATGGTCCGTTTCGTCCAGCATGCGGTCGCGGGCGGCGCTGTAGTTCGTCCACCGGGCCTGGGCCTCGGCATCCAGAGGCGAGACCTTGAACCGCTTCAGCGGATCCTTGACCCGCTCGGCCAGACGGCGCGCCTGTTCGGCCTTGGAGATGTCCAACCAGAGTTTGATCAGGGTGATCCCGTCGTCGACGAGGATGCGCTCGAACCGTGGGGCGTCCGACAGGAACAGGACGTGCTGCTCCGGCGTGCAGAAGCCCATCACCGGCTCGACCCCGGCGCGGTTGTACCAGGAGCGGTTGAACAGCACGGTCTCGCTGTCGGCCGGCAGGTGCGGGACATAGCGCTGGAAATACCACTGGCCGGTCTCGCGCTCGGTCGGCTTGGGCAGGGCGACGACCCGGGTCTGGCGCGGCGACATGTATTCGGTGATGCGCTTGATCGCGCCGTCCTTGCCGGCGGAGTCGCGGCCCTCGAAGATGATCAGGGTCTTGCGGCCCTCTTCGATGGTCCAGTGCTGGGTTTCGACCAGCAGGACCTGAAGCCGCTCGAGGTCTGCGGCGTAGGTGTCTGACTTCTTGCTCATCGGGACAGAATGCGCCTCCCCCGGCGTTGGGACAATGCGGCGGAAGGACAGAGGCCGAACCTGTCCGACTTCTCATGTGCAGGCCGAACGCGGGTCGGCTAGGATCGCCGGAACAGAGATGGAGCCTCCCGTGTTCGCCACGCGCCGCGCCCTGCTTGGGGGCCTCGCCGCCCTGCCCGTGGTCGGTGCCTGGCCGGCCATGGCCTTCGTCCGCCAGACCGATGCGGCGGCTGAGGCGGCGCTGGACGCCGTCTTCGCCGAGGCCGCGCCGCCCGCCCTTGCCGCCGGGATCGTGACCCGCGAAGGGCTCGGCTGGACCGGGGTGCGGGGCGTGCGCCGCGCGGGTGCTGACGATCCGGCGACGCTGGACGACCGCTGGCATCTGGGCTCCAACACCAAGGCCATGACCGCCGCCGTCTTCGGCCGGCTGGTCGACCAGGGCCGCGCCCGCTGGGCCATGCCCCTGGCGGAGGCCTTTACCGGCATGACAATCGATCCGGCCTGGGCTGCGATCACGCTCGACGATCTGATGCATCATCGCGCCGGCCTGCTGGACGGACCGCTGATCAACCAGAGCTGGCTGATCGCCGCCCATGGTGACCAGAGGCCCCTGCCGGAACAGCGGGCCGCGTTCGCGGCGCGGGCGCTGGGAGCCCCGCCCCGCGGACCTGTGGGCCAGTTCGCCTATGGCAACGGCAACTACATCGTGCTGGGAGCCGCGATCGAGGCCCTGACCGGCGAGGCCTGGGAGGCGGTGATGCAGGCCGGGCTGTTCACGCCGCTGGGGCTGGCTTCGGCCGGGTTCGGGGCACCGCGGGGCGATGCGCCCTGGGGCCATCAGGACGGCGTCGGCGTCGATCCGGCAGGGCTGGCGGACAACCCGCCCGCGCTGGGACCGGCAGGCACGGCGCATATGAACCTGGCCGACTATGGCCGGTTCGTCGCCGCCATGATGGGGAGCCGCCCCGACTGGCTCAGCGAGGGGACGCGGGCGCAGCTGCTGACCCCCGCGGCCGGATCGCCGCCGGCCTATGCGGCGGGCTGGGGCGTGATCAGGGCGCCCTGGGCCGGGGTCGGCGGGCCGGGGCCGGCGATCACCCACAGCGGCTCCAACACCCTGTGGTTCGCCACGGTCCTCGCGGCTCCGGAGCGGGGTATCGGCTTCATCACCCTGTCCAATGACGGGACGGCGGGGCAGCGGGCCTGCACGACCCTGATCCGGCGGCTGGCGGAGGTCCACGCCACGGCGTAAGGCAGCCCCCTTATGCAACGTGATTTTGCCGATTTCTGGAACCTGCTGTGGGAGCTGGCGCTCGGCGTCTGCGCGGCCTTTGCCCTGCTCAACCTGTTGGCCCCGCAGCAGCACCTGCCGTGGAAGCCGCTGGACCTCAGCCAGCCGATCGGCACGGCGACGGCGGCCAAGGTGGCCGATTTCGTCCTGCCTCCGACCGCCGCCCCGGAAGAGATCACCGCCGTGACCGGGGCCTGTATGCAGGTGCTGCGCGAGGCCGGGGTCGAGGTCGAGCGGGCCCCGGACCGCGACGACGGCGGCTTCTGCGTCGTGCGCGGGGCGGTGCGGATCACCGGCGGGGCCGTCACCCCCCTGCCCGGAAACCCGGTCCTGCAGTGCCCGCTGGCGGTGCGGTACGTCATCTGGGAGCGCCAGGTGCTGCAGCCGGCGGCCGAGGCGACCTTCGGCAGCCGGGTCGCCAGCCTGAACGATGTGGGCAGCTACAGCTGCCGGCGCATCTATGGCCAGACCAGTCCGAAGGCCCGGCCCAGCGAGCATGCGCGGGCCAATGCGCTGGATATCGGCGGGGTGACACTGGCGGACGGGCGGCGGGTTTCGGTGCTGGAGGACTGGCCCGGCGACGGGCCGCGCGGACCGGAGGGACGGCGCTTCCTGACGCGGGTCCGCGAGGGGGCCTGCCGGGTCTTCTCGACCGTTCTGGGCCCGGGCTACAATGCGGCCCACGCCAACCATCTGCATCTGGACGGCGCGCCCCGACCCCTGTGCGCCTGATTTCCGGACCCCGGTTCGCGCGAGGGGGGAATCGGTTTGCGGTTGACCGACCCGGAATTGCGCGAGAGAAAGTCAGTGCAGTCCGGATTTCGCGCGGCCTCCACACCCGTGCTCGCTCCTTCACCGAATGAGCTCGTCCAGATGGGCTGACGGGTGTCCCCCTCGGGATGCCTGCCTGGAAAGCGCGTTCAGGAGACGCAATATGGCGACCGGCACGGTCAAGTGGTTCAACCCGACGAAGGGTTTCGGCTTCATCCAGCCCGATGGCGGCGGTCAGGACGTTTTCGTCCACATCACCGCAGTCCAGAAGGCGGGCCTGCAAGGGCTCGATGAGAACGCCAAGGTGTCTTACGAGCTGGAATCCCAGCGCGGCAAGACCTCGGCGGTGGATCTGAAGCTGGTCTGAGACCACGACTGACACCACAATCAGGGGGACGCGGGAGCCACGGCTTCCGCGTCTTTCTTTTTTGGGGCCGAGGAAAGCTGCGCCAGCACGATCGCGCCCAGCACCACCCCGCCGCCGATGGCCTGCACCAGGGTCAGGGTTTCGGCGAAGAGGAGCCAGCCGAGGATGGCGGCGGCGATCGGCTGGATCAGGACGGTGACGGCGGTCAGGGCCGTCGGCAGCCGGCCCAGCGACCAGGCCACCCCGCCCTGACCCACGACATGCACCACCCCCAGGCCGACGCAGGCGGCCCAGCCGCTCCATGAGTCGGGCAGGACATCCTCGCCCAGCAGCAGGGCCACCAGCAGCAGGCCCGGGGCGGCGATGGCGGTCGACCACAGCATCACCCGCCCGGCCGAATGCGCCCCGCGCGCGCCCTTCACGGCGATGAAATAGCCCGCGTACCAGAGGGCGGTGACGCCGGCGAAGACGTCGCCCAGCGGGGGGTTCGAGCCCTGCCCGCCGTCGGCGCCCAGCGACATGGTCACCGCCCCGGCGATGGCGGCGGCCAGCGCCACCACGAACAGGGCCCGGGGCCGCTCGCGGAACAGCCACCAGCCGACCAGGGTCACCACCACGGGCGTGAGGTTGGTCAGGGTGGTGGCATTGGCCACCGAGGTCAGGGCGATGCTGTAGTGCCAGAAGCTGAGATCGAGCACGAGCATGCCGCCCGCCAGCGCCATCCAGCCCGACGGCCGGCCGATGCCCTCGCCGCCGGATCGGGCGGTCATCAGCAGCAGCCAGGGCAGGGCGAAGGCGAACCGCCAGAACCCCGAGGCGGCGGGGCCGGCGTCCGTCAGCCGCACCAGGATCGGCGCGAAGCCCAGCACCAGGGCCGCGAGGATCAGCACGATGAGGGCGGCGGGGCGGGAGGGCATGGGGCGGTGTAACGCCGTGCCGGTGTGGGCGGAAGTCGCGGCCTTCTCCCCTCGAGTGAGAGGGGGCAGTGGGGACTCCCCCCGAAAATCGCTCAAAGCTGTCATCCCTCCCCTTTCGCCCCCGCTTCGGCCGCCGCGCGCACCGCCTCCAGCCGGGCCAGTTCCACCTTCAGGGCCTCGTATTCGGGGGGCAGGTCGCGGCCGGCCATCAGGTCCTGGGCGAGGGTCAGGGCGCGTTCGCGCAGGAACATCCGCATCATGGCCTGACCGGCCTCGAACCGTTCCTCTGTATCGGCCGGGTCCTCATCGGCCCAATTGAGGACATCGTTGAGACGGGCGATCTCGGTCGCGGCGCGGGCGAGGCGGACGGCGTTCAGCCCCTCGCCGGTCTTCAGCGCATGGGCGGCGCCGGCCAGGGCGCGGCGGGCGAGGTCGTCGGGGCGGATGTGCAGGGGCGCGCGCCAGGCCGCCAGCACCGCCGCCTCGTCGGGGGGCGCATCGGGCGCTGTCGGGGCGGGGGCGCCGGTCGCGAGCCCGGACGGCGGCGCCGACCGCGCCGCCGCCTGCCGCGCGGCAAAGGCCCGTTTGGTCCAGCCCTCCCTGGCCGCATGTTTGCGCAGGGCCGTCACCGACACCCCGAACCGCGCCGCCACCGTCGGCGCCGACAGGCCCGACAGATAGGCCCCCCGGATCAGGCCCCAGGTCTCCGCCGCCACGGTGACATAGCGGGTCTTGGGCAGGGCCCTCATCGTGCCGGCCCCGCCGGATCGCGCCTCAGCGCCGCCACCGCCCGGTCGATCTCCGCCATGACAGTATCCGGGGCCGCATCCCGGGCCGCATCCCGCGCCGGGGTCCCGGTCGGCATGTCCAGCACGGCCCGCGCCCTGAGGGCGAGCCGTTCGACGGTCTCGATGCGCCGGGTGACGCGGTCGAGGGCGTCGGGTTTTCGGGGTGTCTTCTTCATGATCTCCGCTCCGTATTGAGGCGGCGGAGTCTGCGGCAGGCGGGACCTATGGTGGGCTGAAAGGGGCGAAAAGACAGGGCGCGGGGCGCAAGGTGTTGAAAGGATTGGGGGAGAGAGGGGACGGTGGGTGCGGGATTGTGCTGACAATCGGCGGATTGTGGGGGGTCCTCCCTCTCCCATTGGGAGAGGGCTTGAGCGCACGAGCGCGAAGCGGTCGTCCTTGCGCGAAAGGGTGAGGGTCGAACGCCGGGGGGCGGCTTCGCCGCTCCAAACAGCCGACCCACATCCGCCCCTCCGGGGCACCTTCTCCCAATGGGAGAAGGATCAGGTGGTTCGCCCTGATCGCTCAGTCGTTTCGCCACTCAGTGCTGTCAGGCTCGGCGGCGATGGCGAAGGCTGGCCGTCGCGCGCGCAGATGAGCCGCCAAGGCCTCGACTGACATCAGGCCGTTGCGATGGATCATGCGGTGGCAGTTGGCGCAGAGCGCGGCCAGGTCGGCGAGCCTGGTGGTCTCGCCCTCTTCGATCAGGGCAACCGGAACCTTGTGGTGCGCCTCGATGTAGCCGGTGCCGAGTTCGCCGTAGATGGCTTCCATGTCGTCGCCGCAAGCCTCGCAGGCGAAGCTGGTCAGGGATGCCTTGAAGTCGTTGATCAGCTTGCGGGATCGCTCCCGCCGCAAGTGGACCCGCAGGACAGCGCGGCCTTCCTGGGCTTCGATCTCAACTTCGGTGGGGTCCAAAATGCCGTCCGAGTCTTTCGGGCTGAGGACGTCCGACTTTAGCCGCCAAACACCCGCTCTCTTGGCGAGGCCGTGTACGCTTTCGAACAGGTCGCCCCGGTCAAGGTAGTGCGGTGATGCCGCACAATAGTTTTGCAGGCGGGCGCGAACACTCGCGGCGGGGTTCTTGGCCTCATGATCGGGAACGAGTTCGATGACCTTCGGCACGAGTTGGTCGAGATGCGCCTCCCCACCGAGTTGGGACAAGGCCTCAACAATATGTTCGGGCCGGATCGGCACGGGCTACGACGCCTGCCGGAAAGCGGGCGACGAACAATGTGACGGTTCCCACTTCTGGTTAGTATCTCTACCCATGCACCCACCGTAGCGGGTGGATGGTCACCCATCAAACCGCTCATCCCCGCGAACGCCGGGATGAGCAGAATCGTGGGTGCGTGGCCTCAGCCCTTGCCGCGCGAGTAGGTCTCGATCTCTTCGCCGTTGGCGTCGAGGGCAACGACATGGCGAGCATCGAACTCGACCACGCCCTGCTCGGTCCATTTGATCGTAGGGTCGCCGTCATAGGCCAGGTCGACGGCTTCCTCGAGATCGTCGGCTTCGACCTCGCAAGTGTAGTCGACGTAGGCGTCGACGCGGGAGAGGATGGTGAACTTCGGCATTGAGCGCTCCTTTCGGGAGCAGGGTGCCGGAACTCGTCGTCTGCCGCTACCAACCCGAGATTGCCAGCGCGATGGGTACTTCCACTTAGCACTGACGGAAGATCAGTTCGGGACTCCCCAACACGATCCCAGCGTGGCAGTTTCGCGTCATGAGCGAGATTTTCTGGCGCGAAACTTTCGAGAACATCGGGGCCGCCTGTTGACTTTTAAGGCAACAATCTCTCATGGTCTCTCTCAAGGATGGATTGAGCTGTTCGAAATTCCTGATTGGGAAAGTCGGATGGCCCTTCGGCCTCTCTACGTCACGCCAGGGTTTTGGACATGGATCGACAATACGCCAGAACTCCACGAGCCTGTGAAAGCGCTCGGCGGCCGCTCCATCTATGAGCAGATAGAACTAATGCTCATCGATTTCCGGTGTGCAGTGCGCCCCCCAGGGGCGTCGGAGTTGCGCCGCATGATGCCCACGAAACATGGGGTCTGGAAGGCGCATCCACCCGGCGCACGCCTGTTCGGTTGGGTGCCTGAGCCAGGCTCCTTAGTCATCGTATCCGGTGAACGAGAAGCCATTATAAAGTCCGACCAGCCACTCTACGACCAGCATTTGCGGGGCGTCAGAGATTATCAAAAGCTCCACGGCTTGGAGTCGTGGATTGTCAGGGGTGACTATCGTGCCATCTTCCCGACCTAAGCCGAGCCTTCGTCGGCAGATTTATCTGGCCCTCGTCAGCAAGGTTGAGGGGCAGATTCGTGATGTCTTTGCAAAGCGGGCGGAGATCGACGGCCTAACGCAAGCCGCCGTCGCCGATAAACTCGGCGTGCACAGGGCCGTTATAAACCGGCGCCTCAATGGCCGAACCAATATGACGGTCGAGACTATTGCTGACATGGCTTGGGCAATAGGGGCCTGTGTCGATGTTGACATCTACGATCCTGCTGAACGGCCAGATAGAAATCACATCTTGGCTCAAGAAGTTCGTACACTCGCACCTCCTCAAATGACGCCGGGATATTCTAGAATCTCGGACGCATCCGCTTCGTTTACTGCGGTCGCAGCATGAGTTCGCTCGTCCAGTCACCTCCGGAGTTTTTTGGGCGAACTATCTTCGCAGAGGACATTCGTCTGGAGAGGTCGGGCCAATTCACGATCGTGGGAATGTTTCCCGGCAGCGTAGAGGTCGAAAACCTTCCGGCAGTTCTTCCTCGTATGGCGATGCTGGTCGAGTTTCAGTGGCGACTAGGCGCGCTCAAAGAGAAAGCTCGATTGGCTGCATACATGCCCGGTATGCCAGTAGAACAACCAATTTGGGAAACGACTGTGCTTCCTCCCGAACCAGAGCCATCAGCCCTTAAAAAAATTACGCTCGCCGAACAGGGGGGGCCATTTCCTGGCGAGCTTGTTTCGCGCGGCACAAGCATTGTGAATATGGCGAATATTCAAGTTGCCCAATCCGGTATGATTCAAGTCCGGGCATTCGTGGCGGACAAGGTATTCGCGATCGGCGGACTATATCTTTATGTTCAAGACAATGATTTCAGTGCAAATTGACTCTCTGTAGATACTTCAGCGTCATTCGCTTGATCTGACTGCGATCAAGAAGCCCCCTACCGCCCCTTCCTGAACGCCTCCGCCTTCTCCGCCGCCGCCTCCGCCCGCCAGCGCTTCGGTGCGGACTTGTCGACCGTCTCGCCCTCCCCGGTCAGGACCTCATTGGCGAACTCCAGGTCCATCAGCTTCATCCGCTTGATCTCGTCCCTGAGCCGCGCCGCCTCCTCGAATTCGAGGTTGGCGGCGGCGTTGCGCATGCGGGATTCGATGTCCTTGAGGGCGGCCTGGAAGTTGGAGCCGGTGAAGGGTTTGGCGTCCTCCTTCATGCCGGGGGCGGTCAGTTTGTCGAGGGCGCGGGACTCATAGGGGCTGGCCATGATCTCGCGGATGTCGCGCTTGACCGACTCCGGGGTGATGCCGTGTTCGGCGTTGTAGGCCTCCTGCTTTTCGCGGCGGCGGTTGGTCTCGGCGATGGCGCGTTCCATCGAGCCGGTCATGCGGTCGGCGTAGAGGATGACGCGGCCGTCGACGTTGCGCGCGGCGCGGCCAATCGTCTGGATCAGGGAGGTCTCGGAGCGGAGGAAGCCCTCCTTGTCGGCGTCGAGGATGGCGACCAGGCCGCACTCGGGGATGTCGAGGCCCTCGCGCAGCAGGTTGATGCCGATCAGGACGTCGAAGGCGCCCATGCGCAGGTCGCGCAGGATCTCGATCCGCTCCAGGGTGTCGACGTCGGAGTGCATATAGCGGACGCGGACGCCCTGTTCGTGCATGTACTCCGTCAGGTCCTCGGCCATCTTCTTGGTCAGGACGGTGACCAGGGAGCGGTAGCCGGCGCGGGCGACGGATTTGACCTCATCGATGACGTCGTCGACCTGGGTGCGGGTCGGGGTGGAGACGGGGCGGATCTCGACGGGGGGGTCGATCAGGCCGGTGGGGCGGATGACCTGTTCGGTGAAGACGCCGCCGGTGCGCTCCATCTCCCACGGGCCGGGGGTGGCGGTGACGAAGACGGTCTGGGGCCGCATGGCGTCCCATTCGTCGAACTTCAGCGGGCGGTTGTCGATGCAGCTGGGCAGGCGGAAGCCGTACTCCGCCAGGGTGGATTTGCGGCGGTAGTCGCCGCGGTACATGCCGCTGATCTGGCCGACGGTGACGTGGCTTTCATCGACGAACAGCAGGGCGTTGTCGGGGATGTATTCGAAGAAGGTGGGCGGCGGCTCGCCGGGGCTGCGGCCGGTCAGCCAGCGGCTGTAGTTCTCGATGCCGGCGCAGGAGCCGGTGGCCTCCATCATCTCCAGATCGAAGCGGACGCGTTGCTCCAGACGTTGCGCTTCGAGGAGTTTGCCGTTCTCGACCATCCAGTCGAGCGTCTCCTTCAGCTCGGCCTTGATGCCGGTGACGGCCTGGTTCAGCGAGGGGCGCGGGGTGACATAGTGGCTGGCGGCATAGACGGTGATCTCGGTGAGGTCGGCGGTCTTCTTGCCGGTCAGGGGGTCGAACTCCTGGAGGGATTCCAGCTCGTCGCCGAACAGCTGCACCCGCCAGGCACGGTCTTCCATGTGGACGGGGAAGATCTCCAGCACGTCGCCGCGCTTGCGGAACATGCCGCGGTCGAAATTGAGGTCGTTGCGCTTGTACTGGAGCGCGATCAGGTCGGCGCGGAGCTTGGCCTCGTCGATCCGGTCGCCGACCTTCAGGGTGAAGGTCATGGCCGTATAGGTCTCGACCGAGCCGATGCCGTAGATGCAGCTGACCGAGGCGACGACGATGACGTCGTCCCGCTCGAGGATCGCCCGCGTCGCCGAGTGGCGCATGCGGTCGATCTGCTCGTTTATGGACGAGTCTTTTTCGATGTAAGTATCTGATTTCGGGACATAAGCTTCCGGTTGATAGTAGTCGTAGTAGGAGACGAAATACTCGACGGCATTGTCCGGGAAGAAGCTCTTGAACTCGGAATAGAGCTGGGCGGCGAGGGTCTTGTTGGGGGCCAGGATCAGGGCCGGGCGCTGGGTCTGTTCGATGACCTTGGCCATGGTGAAGGTCTTGCCCGAGCCGGTGACGCCGAGCAGGACCTGATCGCGCTCGCCGGTGTCGGCGGTGGCCACGAGCTCGGCGATGGCGGCGGGCTGGTCGCCGGCGGGGGTGTAGCGGGTCTCCAGCCGGAAGGGGATGTGTTTGCGGCCCCCCTGTCCAGAATGGGGCGGCCGGTCGGGACGGTGCGGGGTCCAGTCGGCAGGCTTGCCGGGGGCCTCCTCCGGCGTCAGGCGCGGGCCGGTGACGGGGGCGAACATCGGCATGCGGCTGGTCGCCGTCGCCGGATCGAAGACGAAGGGCGCCGCCGCCTCCGCCAGACCCGAGGGGTTGGGGACGTGGACGGGCTTGCCGGACTGGGAGGGGGAACGGGCCATGAACGGAAGGTAGGGCCAGGAGGCCACAAGGGCCAGAGGCGGCGAGGCTGGCGTTTCGTAAACCAGCGGTTAACAATGAACACCGACGGGTCGGGGGGCACCGGATGGGCAGGCGTTCGAACGAGAAGGCAAGGCAGCCGCGCCGGATTTCACTGAAGCAGCTCAAGGCGGCCCTGCGCCGGGGCGGCATGATCGACGCGAGTGCCCTGGTGCTGGGCATGCCGGACGCCGCCCTGAGCTTCAGCGATCGTACGAGGGGTGTGCACAAGCCGCCGTTTCTGGTGGCGGCCTGCGAATTCGAGCCCTTCGGCGAGGAGCCGGAGAACCGGCGGACCGGGATCCGGGACTTCGAAAGGCTGAGCCTGGCCGCGCGGGTGGCCCTGACGGTGGGGCCCAATCCCCCGGCCGATCACCCCTTCGCGACAACGGTGAAGCAGGCGAAGCTGAATATCGACGCCTTTCCCGTCGTGGACCCCGAGGACATCCTGGAGGCCCTGGCCTGGGTCGCGGACGAGCTGGGGCCCGATCAGGGGCGCGGGGGCTCTGCCGCCACGGCAGAACAGCTGGCGATGCGCGGCGGGCTGCAACTGATCGGGTGCCGCATCGCCCAGACCCGTCGAGGGCGGGGCGAGGACGGCCTGCGTCTGGTCAATGCTCGGCAGCCCATATCGCTGCGACTGATCGGGTGCGTGATCGAATGTCCGGTGCTGCTGGCGCATTGCGAGCTGGTGTCGCTGGACCTGTCGGGCTCGGCGCTGAACTCGCTGGATGCGACGGGGCTGAAGGCCAGCGGCAGCGTTCACCTGAGGCGAACCGTGGTGCGGACACCGGTCAGCTTCGCCGGGGCGCGGATCGCGGGGTCGCTGAACGCCAGCGACGCGGTGTTCGCACCCTTTGCCATGGTGATCCGCCAGACCCCCATCGAACCCGACCACGGGATGCTGAACCTCTCGAAGGCGACCATCGAAAATGAGGTCCGCCTGGATCAGGCCCGTATCTGGGGCGGCCTGTCCCTGAGGGGCACCACGATCGGGCGTTCGCTGTTCCTGAACCGCGCGATGCTGATTTCGCCGATCGGCCTGATCGAGAAGCGGCTGTTCGACCTCCTGACCGCTGCCAAGGTAACGATTGCGAAGGACGATGTCGGCGGGCAGATCGCCCGGGGGGATGCGGCCCTGGCCGAGCGGCTGCACAGCCCGACCCGACCCTCACCGGCGATCGAACCGCCACCCGGGGCGCTCTGGGGCGACAGTGCCTGCTGGGGGCAAATCTCAAGGGCGCTCCAGGAGGCGGAGGTCCTGCAAGGCGAAACCGGGCGCTGGCGGTTTCTGACGACACGAACCCTGAACAAGCTGCGCGCCCGTGCCCTGGTGTCGGCGGTCCGCGCGGACGGCTTGAAGGTGAAGGGCAGCGTGTTCGCGCGCGCGGTCACCTGCAACGGCCTGTTTCGAATGAAATATGCAGAGATCGACGGCGGTCTGCGGTTTGAGGGCGCGCGGTTCAGGAGCGCGGCCAGCATCCTGAGAACCCTTGTTGATCGCCTGAAATCTGAACCCGGCGATCCAAGGCTGGTCAAATACGAGCGGCTTCAGGTTAAAGGCGGAGGCAAGGAAAACGGCCGGAAGGCAGGCTGGCGCATCCGCGACGCCCTGACGACCCTGATGGCCAGGGATGATTTCCTGCCGAACTGGGAAGATGAAAGGCCGGAGGTGGCGCTCGACCTGCGCGATACCCGCCTGGCGGGGGACCTTTCACTCGGACCGGCCAATCCGCGAGAAGCCGGCCGGGACCCGCTCGTGACCCGGCCCCCCTGGCGATCGCGGAAAGGCCGGGTCGATCTTCACGGGCGGATAAACATGGACGGGCTGCGGACCTCCGGCTCGATCATTCTCTGCGGCTTGACGTGGGATACCCTGCGGCCCGGACAGGTCACCGGTGCAGAGCGGGCGGCGTTTACGGGTGTCAGCCATGAAGCGCCGCCCGCCCCGACGGAAGCGGCCGCCGGTCCTGGCAGGGATGATCTCGAAGGCGACGAGCTGACACTGGCTGCCCTGTTCGGTCCAGGGCGAAGCGAGCGCCCGGGCCTGATGCGATTCGCGCGGTGGCTGATGCGTGGTCGGACCCTGAACAAGGTCGGCCAACCCGACAAAGGCTGGGCCAGATTTCAGCGTGCCCGGATGAAAACCGCCGCAGGCTTTTCGGTCATATCGATGCGCCAGGCGCGGGTGGGTCGCGATATCGACCTGCGTGCCACCCGCAACGTCCACGGCGTGGACATGGAGAATGTCGAGATTGGCGGCGATCTCTATTTTGCCGACAAGTCGAACGGTCGCACCCGGGAGAACAGCCTGCAGGCCGGCTTCATCACCTGCGCACACAGGGCGGAAGCGGTCAGGGGTACGATCAACCTCCGGGCCGCCAGGGTCGCCGGAGATGCCTTTCTGGTTTTCGACGCCCGCGAGGGGCCGGTGATCAAGGCCGGCATGGCGAAAATCGGCGGCCGGCTCGACATCTACCCCCAGCTCGACGGCCGGACCTACCAGTCGCCTGTGAAGGACCGACGGCCGCCCACCGAGGACGGGGAGACGCTTTCCGGCTTCTGGCTGGACTCCTGTTCCCACCAGGGAAGGTACAAAAGCGGTGCCGTCCGCGATGACGGGACGCACCAGACTCCCGGACAATTCTGCGAACATTGCGGACTGATGCTGAGCAAGGTTGAGGATCACCTGGCGTGGTTCATCGACCTGCGCCATGCCCGGGCGTCGGTGTTCGCCCATCCCCCCGCCGCATGGCCGGATCCCGGTGCCCTGAGCCTGGACGGCTTCGTCTATCAGCAGACGTCCGACCTCGGTCCCCTCGCACCGAAGCCCCAACTGGTGGAGCACCAGAAGGTTCATTACGAGCGCGGCCGCCTGGCCTTCGCCTGGCGGCACAACCCGGCCCTGCGCCGTCGGGACACCCTCCTGGCAGTCGCCGCGCTCGGGGCGATCACACTGACCCTGGGACTGTTCGGCTGGTGGCTCGCCCGGACCGCTGCCCCCTATTTCGGCGTCACGGCGGTCCCGGTGCCGACCTTGACCATCAGCCTGGCCGTCTCCCTGTTTCTGCTCTGGCGCGTTCTGGGATCCATCACCCCCAGTCCGGGGCAGCGGTCGCGAACGGGACTGTTTGACACCGGCACCCGGGACAGCACCCCGCGCGCGATCGAATATCTTGCGCGCCAGCGCGTTTCCGAGAGCCGGTTCAAATGGCGGCCCTCGACCTATCATGTACTCGACAGCTACTCGCGTGCGGCCAAGGCCTTGCGGGAGGCCGGCCGGTATATCTCCGCCAATCTGGTGGAGCAGGCGCGCCTGCGCCGACGCACGGAGATGCTGTCGTGGCGTCATCACGGCATGGCCAAATTGATCCTGCGGCTCGTCGATCTGTTCGCCGGCTACGGGTTTGCCCTCTCGCGCGCCGTGATGCTGAGCGGTGTCATTGTCTGTGCCGTCGCCGGCCTGTCCCACTGGGCCGCAGCCAACGACTATCTGGTCGTCAAACCGGCGGCCGAGGTGCCCCTGGCCGAGGGCAGGCCGCCGCCCGTCCCCGTCGTCGAGTTTGGCAAATGCGACAGCTCCCGGACGGCGGCCTCCATAGACCAGGACTGTCCGGACCTGATCTATGCCGCGGATCTGCTGCTGCCGTTCATCGACCTGGGTGAGGAGACGCGCTGGGCGACCCAGATTCCCGAGGACGCCGAAAAGGACATCCTGCGCCTGTGGGAGCCCTGGCAGAGTTTGTGGGTCTCACTGCTCCGCAGCTGGCCGGCGCTGGTGAGCATACTGGGTCTGATGCTGAGCGGCGTCCTGCTTACGGCCATGGCCGCCCGGATCGAGTCTGCGTTCTCCCGCGTCGAGGAATAGGGTCGGTGCCTGAGTCACGAAGGGCCTTGGGGACGCCGGTTGGGGGAACTGTTCCGGCTGACGGCGTGAGGTGGCGATGGCGGTGACGACCCGCCACCCGCCGGGATCAGCCGCCGCGGTTTACCCGCCAGTTGCGCGGATCGATGCGGGGTCGGGTCGGCGTGCCCTCGGTCGGGACGGCCGGGTCCCCGGCGGATGCCGGCGGGGGCAGGTTCAGCGGGCTCGCCAGCGGGTCGCCGGGCTGAGCCGGCGGGAACGGGGCCGGGATCCGGGCCGGGGGCGGCGCGGGAAGCACGGCGAAAGTCGGTTCCGGGCCTGCCCTGCCGGGGGGTGGAAGGCTGCGCAGTCGGCGATAGCCCCCGGCCGTGTCCACGGTCTGGACCGGCGGCAGGCAGGCTGACCCGGTCAGTCCGTAGAGCTCGGCGGCCACATCGTAGACGCCGCGCTCGATCAGGGCCCGGACGCCGAGTTGCATGGGCTCCAGCGCGCTCTGTCCGCCCGAGAGGTCGACGGCCATACCGCCGAAGATGTCGAACACACCGGCGCGAATCTCGCGGCCGACGATCTGTTTCTGATAGGCGGCGATGGCCACGACTTCCTGGGAGATGGAATCCACCAGCCGCAGGTCAATCGCCACATTCATCACGAAGCGGGAGCCGCCGAGCATGGTCTTGGGGTCCTCGGGGTCGAGGGCCCCTACGCCCAGCTGCCCGCCCGATGACTCGATATTGTAGTTGAGCTCGGTGATGCCGCCGACGAGGTAGAAGCGCGATCCGGCGATCTGGCCCGCATTGACCGGGCGCACCGGTCCGGGTGTTTCGTCCGCGCCGGTCGGGGCATCGGAGAGGACCTGGGCGGTGGCATAAGTGCGTTCGACCTCGGAAACCGTGCGGTCCGCCCGCTCGACCAGCGGAACCCCGGCCCGGCCCAGGGCCGTGACTGCGAACAGCGAGGCCCCCTGGGTCACCCGGCGGCCCGTCTCGAAGTCCAGCTTGCCGGTGAGATCGGCGATTTCGCCGACCGCCAGGCGGGGCGCGGCGAGGCGCAGGCCGGCAGCGGTATCCGCGAGGCAGGTCAGGGCCGGGGTCAGGGGCGTGGCATTGGCAGTCGCCGGCGCTCCCCCGACCGGCTCGGCATAGAGGCCGGTGGCGGGATTAAAGCCTGTCGACCCGCACCCCGAAACAATCGAGGTCGTCAGTAGGACGGCGATCAGGGTACGGCGACTCACGAATCGATCTCTGCCCTCTCAAGGCACCCACTATAGGCCTCGGGAGTCTGCAAGCCAGCCAGGAGTTCGAAAACGCCCCGTTCGACGAGGGTGCGGACCGCGGCCTGCAGGGGTTCGACCGCCTGGGTGCCGCCGGACACGACACCACCGACGGTGTCGGAGCCGCCGGTCACGCCGAGGTTCAACTCGCGGCCGAGCAGCTGCTTCTGGAAGGAGACCGTATCGACGACGATCTGGGAGCGGCTGTCGACGAGGCGCAGGTCGACGGCGACGTTCATGACATAGCTGGAAGCGCCGACGCGGCCCCTCAGGCCGGTCAGCTCGGACTCGCCGAACTGGGCATTCAGGCCCGACGACTGGAGATTATAGTTCAGCTCGGTGATCCCGCCGACGATGAAATACTCCGATCCGGCGACCTGACCGGCGAAGATCGGGCGGAAATTCTGGGCTGACTGACCGGCCAGCTCGGGCGTATCGGACAGCAGGTGCTTCTGGGCGTAGTCCAGCTCGATCTGGGAGACGGTGTTGTCCAGCCGCTCGACCACCGGGGTGCCGGCGCGGGCCAGGGCGGTGATGGCGAACAGGGAGGCCCCCTGGGACACGCGGGCCCCGGTATCGAAATCAACCCGTCCGGTCAGGTCGCCGATGCGACCGACCGACATCCGCGGGGTCCTCAGGCCGAGGGTCTGGTTGCGCTCGGCGAGGCAGGTCAGGGCGACCGTATAGGGTGTGGCATTGCCGGAGGCATGAACCCGACCGCCGCGAACCGAATTGTCCGGTGTACCGGCGGCGGCCAGTCCCGGAGCCAGCAGGCTGGCGGCGGTGAGGGCCATGATCAGAAGACGGTTGGGGCGGCGGGTCATGTCAGGTCTCCGGTGAGGGGAGGAAGGGGCGGTCAGCGCGGGGGGGTGGTGCCGGTGGGTGCGACGGCGGTGGTGGTCCCCCGGGTCGAGTTGGTGGTCACGGACCCGT
The DNA here is from genome assembly GCF_027487935.1 of Brevundimonas sp. Lineage (GTDB taxonomy): Bacteria > Pseudomonadota > Alphaproteobacteria > Caulobacterales > Caulobacteraceae > Brevundimonas. Next base: position 72,414 of record NZ_JAIYCP010000002.1, on the reverse strand, counting down.
TGGCGGTCACGACACCGGTGTTCGTCTGGTTCGAGTTGACGATCACAGTGTTCCAGGACCCGGCGACGGACACCGTCAGAAGATTGCCGATCGCCGTGCTCGAGGAGCTGGCGGCACCGGTCGAGAAGTAGTCAGCGCCGCTGACGGCCTGATCACCCATATTCCCATCGGATTCGAAATAGCTGCTCGAGTCGGACTGGATAATTCCATTGACGATCAGTCGGTTACCGGTCCGATCGCGGGAGGAGGACCCATAGGTCCGGCTTTCCATCTGACGACCGTTGGCATAGCCGGCTTCATAGGTGGCGAGTGATCCGCCGCGCGCGGGTGCGCTCTGGGCGAGGACCGGCGTAGCCAGGACGGCACTGCCGGCGAAGGCGAGGACGGCACTTTTCAGGATTGACCGGGAGCGGTTCATGATGCGACACCTTTTCGTTGACGTTGGTGTCGCCGCGTTGCAGCGCGACGACACCGGGAAGTCAGTGGTTTTAGAAGCCCGTGACGGTGAGGCTGTTGCCGATGGCGGCAGCCGTCGCCGAGATCGAGCCGCGAACGTCGCGGACCGTGGCGTTCATGTTGGCGTAGACGCCGGCGTTGTTGAACTGGGTCGAAGCCAGACGGCCGAAGTCGGTGTCGATGCTGGCCGAGTTGCTCAGGGCAGCCGCGGTCATGGCAACGTCATCGCCGACATTCTGGATCGTCGCGTTCAGGTTCGCGGTGGGATCCCATCCAGCCAGCTGGGTGTTGTTGAGGACGCCGACCCAGTCAGCTTCGATGCTGGCCGAGTTGGCGATGCTGGCCGAGGTCAGGGCCACGTCATCCGTGACGTTCGTGATCGAGGCCGAGAGGTCCGAACGGGCGTCGCCCCAGAAGTTCTGGTAGTTGTTCAGGGTCGCGAGAGCCGAGCCGGCGCCGCCAGTGGCCGAGAAAGAGTTGGCGATTGAGGCCGAGGTCAGGGACACATCGTCCGACACGTTCTGGATCGTGGCGTTCAGCTGGGCGCGGATGGTGGCGTTGTTACGCTGGTTGTTGTCCAGGCTTTGAGCCTGGGCGGCACCAGCCGAAGCGGCGAGGCACAGGGCAATCGCCAGGACGGAAGCGGTGGTCTTCATCTGAGAGTTCCTTTCATTGCCGGGTATTCGGCAAGAGAGGAGGAGCAAGGGCTATACCAGCGGCCCGGCCCCGGCATCTTAACGGTTCGCTAACCAGGACAGGCCCGCTTCCGGCCGAAAACTGGCCCGATCCGGGAATTTTCCCGCTGATTTGCGGAACCTTTGCAAAACGTAAACCCTGTCCCGCAAGGTTCTGTTCAGAGTGAATTTATCTTTACGTTTCCTTGACTTCAAAACGGGACAGACACCTGCCCCAGTTTGGGACAGGACGGATCCCGGGCCGGGCCAGTGACCCGGACACGGCGATTTTCGCCGGAAGCGGGCTCCCCGATCCGGCTTCTGATCACGGACAGGCCGCGCCCATGACCGCACTCCCCCTCCCCGACCTGCTCCTGCTCCTGCTGGCCCTGACGGCGGCCGGACTGGTGGGCGGGCTGGTGGCCGGACTGTTCGGGGTCGGCGGCGGAACAGTGATCGTGCCGGCGGTCTTCTATGCCTTCGAGGGGCTCGGCGTCGGGGGTGAGGGAAATCTGCATACGGCGATCGGGACCTCCCTGCTGACCATCGTCGCAACCTCCTGGCGGTCCCTGCGCGCGCATCGGGCGCACGGGGCGGTCGATGAGGGCGTGCTGAAGACCTGGACGCCCTGGGTGGCGGCGGGGGCGTTGGTGGGGGCGGGGGTGGCCGGGTTCACCTCGATGCAGGGCCTGGCCATTGTCTATGGCCTGTGTCTGCTGGTCGTGGCGGCCCAGATGGGGCTGTTGCCCGAGGGCGTGACGCTCAGGCGGGACCTGCCGACAGGCTGGGGACGGCGGGTGACGGGCACGGTGATCGGCGGGCTGTCGGCCATGATGGGGATCGGTGGCGGCAGTTTCGGCGGCATGATGATGAGCCTGTGCGGACGGCCGATCCATCAGGCGGTGGCCACCGCTTCGGGCTTCGGCCTGGCCATAGGGACGGCAGCGACGCTGGGATTTGTGGTGTTCGGCTGGGACGCCGGTGGACGGCCACCGCTGTCACTGGGCTATGTCAATGTGCCCGGGGCCTTGCTGATGGCGGTGCTGACCACGGCGGTGGCCCCCTGGGGGGCGAAGCTGGCGCACGCGCTGGACCGGGCAGTGCTGAGGCGAGCGTTCGCGGTCTGGCTGCTGGTGACGGCGGCGGCGGTGGTGGGGAAGGCGGTCTGAGTGGCTAGTGGCTAGTGGCTAGTGGCTGGCCACCACCTGCGGGATAGCCCGGACCGCGCCGCCCTTCCGCCGCCAGCGAAGCTGCAATCACTCATCACTCACCACCAACCGCTGGTCATCCCTCACGGTCGCAGCGTGATTTCCGACGGCGTCGCGCTGAAGGATGACAGGCGGCCGAGGTAGCTCATGCCGAGCAGGCTGTGCGGCAGGCCACGTTCGACGACCAGGGCCTCGACCCGGTCCACGCGGGTGCCGGCGACGGCGACCGTTTCGAGGGCGACACGCGCGGCACGGACGGGGCCCGAGGCGGTGATGAGCGAGCCGGAAAAGTCGTCGGCCTTGAGCCGCAGGCCGAGACGGGCAGCGTCGGCCGGGGTCAGGATCACGACGCTGGCGCCGGTGTCGACCATGACCCGCACGGCCTTGCCGTCAATCAGGGCGTCGGCCCAGTAGTGACCGTCGGCGGCCTTCAGCACCCGGGCCGTCGCGCCGTGGGCCGGGGCATGGACGGCTGCGGGCGTGGCGGCAAAAGCCTGCCCGCGCGCGCCGGCATGGTTCAGCCACCAGGCGGTGGTCAGGGCCGAGGCCACGGCCAGGGCCATGATTCCCGCTGAGGAAACATCGAAACGCATGCGCAGTCCGTCGTGAACACGCCGCTTCTGCGGCACCTGTCCTGTCGCATACGGCGGTTGGGATGCGGTGAATGGGGATGGTTTGCGGGGGGTTAAGGGGGTGGCGAGTGATGAGTGGCTAGTGACTAGTGGTTAGTGATTAGTGGTTGCTGGATCGAATGCCGGCTGCAGCCGGACGTCTCCGGTGCCCGCCACTGCGAACCACCAATCAATAGCCACCAATCACCCCGCGCGCGCGGGCAGCGCCGCCATGATCGCGGCGCGTTCCGCATCGGTGAAACCGCCCCAGCCGCCGATCTCGGACAGGGTGCGCTTGCAGCCGAGGCAGAGGCTTGTGGCACCGTCGACGATGCAGACCTTGATGCACGGGGTGGCGATGCCGCGAGGCGGATCCTGGGGGGTCAGGGCTTCACTTGATGACATGGATGCGAAATATGCTCTGGTGACGGATTAAAATAAGTTGCAATTCCGGCGTCCCTGCGTTAGCTTGACCATGACGCGAAACGACTATGACGGTGAGACTCCCGAAAAGCACGACGTGTCTCTTTTCATCGCCAACGCGAAAGGAGACGCCCGATGAAAGATCGAGACCGCAACCTGCAGCATGCCATGATGTCCTTTGCCCTGCTGGGCGGGATGCTGGTGAATACCAAGAACGGCCACGGGGCCGGCGACCGCGTGGTCAGCCACCCGTCGAATTTCGTGCCCATCAGGCTTCGCAAGCGCGACTAGATCAAAGGCCGTCCGGAATCCGGCTCCGGAGTCGGGACTGCTGACATTGCGGCGAGACGCGGTGTGCGGCACATCGGGCGCATGACCCTGATCCGCCGAGACCGCCGCGACCACATCGAACTCTGGACCCTGGACCGGCCCGACCGGCTCAATGCCCTGCCCGACCTCGGGGACGGCGAGGCCTTTGCGGCGGCCTGTGAGGCGGTGAATGCGGACCAGGGCGTGCGCTGCGTGGTGCTGACCGGCGCCGGGCGGGCCTTCTCGGCCGGTGGCGATCTCAGGGCGATGAAGGACCGGCGCGACCTGTTCGCGGGATCGGGTGCCGAGATCCGGGAGGGTTACCGGCGTGTGGTGCACCGGATCGTGCGGTCGCTGTACGGGCTGGAGGTGCCGCTGATCGCGGCGGTGAACGGCCCGGCCATGGGGCTGGGTTGTGACATCGCGGGACTGGCGGACATCCGCATCGCCTCGGACACGGCCAGTTTCGGCGTGCCCTTCCTGAAGCTGGGCATTTTGCCTGGGGACGGCGGGGCCTGGCTGATGCCGCGCAACATCGGCTATGCGCGGGCTGCCGAAATGCTGTTCACCGCGCGGGTGCTGGACGCGAAGACGGCGATGGAGTGGGGGCTGGTCAGCCGGGTGGTCGCGCCGGAGCGGCTGATGGCTGAGGCGATGGAGATCGCGGCGGACGTCGCCTCCCGCGCGCCCCGGGCCCTGCGCATGACCAAGGCCCTGCTGCGTCAGGGCCGCGATGCGACCTTCGACCAGATCCTGGAGATGACCGCCTCGATGCAGGCGCTGGCGCACCTGACCGACGACCATCTGGAGGGGGTGACGGCGGCGCTGGAGAAGCGGGGGGCGGTGTTTGGGGGGACGTGAGGGGTGAGGGATTAGGGCTTAGGGATTAGGGCTTAGGGGAAGCGAGCGGGGCTGTGTTTACGGCCCGATCCACTCCTCCCTAATCCCTAATCCCTAATCCCTAATCCCTAATCCCTAAGCCCTAAGCCCTAAGCCCTAAGCCCCCGTCCCAGCCTTACCCCGCCTGGGCCGGAGCCTGCATGGCGCGGGCGGCGGGGACACCGGTCGAGGCCGGGCGGGGGGCGCCGGCGGTTTCGCCGGGCTTCATGAATTTCACCAGTACGCGCTGGCCGATCAGGAGCGGGGCGTCGCCTGCGCTGACGACGACCTCGACCACCCGCTCGTCCGAGCGCTGAGACGGGTCATCCGAGGCCAGTTTCCGGGCGCCGAAGACCGCGGCGCGGCGCAGGACGGCACCGACATAGACCTTGGTCGGATCGCCCTCGGGGGTGATCTCGACGGCCTGGCCGGTACTGATGTTCGGAATGTCGCTCTCGACGATCTCGGCGCGGGCAATCCGGGGCGCGTCAGGCTCGAGGTCGAACATGTTGGACACGTTCAGGGTCGAGGCACCGGCACCGGGGTTGGCGTAGCGGCGCACGATCCGGCCCGACTGGGGCGCGCGGATGACCGTGAGCTCGACATTGTAGGCGGCCTGGTCGCGACGGGCGCGGGCGGTCTGGACAGACGCCTGCTGGGAGGCGAGCCGGGCCTGGGCCGTGGCGATGGCGTCGCGGGCCTGATCCATGCGCGAGCCGGCGACGAAGTTGGACTCGACCAGGCGGGCGAGACGGTCGTGCTCGCGCTGGGCGGTGCGGATCTCGACCTGGATCAGACGCAGCTGGCTTTCGGCCTGGGCGACGTCGGCATTGGCGCTCTGCAGGGCCAGACGGGGCTCATCGTCTTCCTGGCGGGCGAGGATCTGGCCGGCGACGACACGGTCGCCTTCCTGCACCAGCACCTCACGCACAACGCCGCCGCGGCGGGCCGCAATCTGGATGATGCCGCCCTCGACATCGACCTTGCCGTTGGCGATGGCCGCATAGGGGCTCTCGACCCGATTGGCCTCAGTCTTCTCTGCCTCGGCCTTCTTCGCCTTGTCGGCGCTCTGCATATAGTTGAAGCCGACGACGATGGCGGCGATCAGCACCAGGCCGATCCAGAGCCATTTGTTCTTGAGGAAGGCGGGCATGACGGAGTTCCTGAGGCGGTTCAGTGCGACGCGAGCGTGGCGTCGGGATTGGGGGTCCGGCGTTCATCGGAGATGATGATGCCGTCTTCGATCTTGATGACGCGGTCGGCCCATTCCTCGAGGCGGGGATCGTGGGTCACGCAGATGACCGCAGCGCCGTGTTCGGTGGCGGCGCGGCGCAGCAGGCGGATCACGATCTGGCCGTTCTCGCCGTCGAGGGCGGAGGTCGGTTCGTCGGCAAACAGGATCTGCGGGTTCTTGGCCAGGCAGCGGGCGATGGCGACGCGCTGCTTCTCACCGCCGGACAGGGCCGAAGGCCGCTGGTTGAGGCGGTTGCCGAGGCCGACTTCCTTGAGGGTCGCCGTCGCCTGACGTTTGGCGTCGCCCTTGGACAGGCCCTGGAATTTCAGCACCACCTCGACCTGTTGCAGGGCGGTCAGGGCCGGGAAGAGGTTGAAGCCCTGGAAGATGAAGCCGCAGTGGTCGAGGCGGAATTTGTCGATCTTGCCCGACGAGAGCTTCCAGAGGTCATCGACATCGAGGGTGTCGACCCGGCCCTCCTCCGGGCGCAACAGGCCGGACAGGGCGGCGATCAGGGTCGACTTGCCGGAGCCGGACGGGCCCATGACCATGGTCAGGTCGCCGTGGCGGGCGTCGAAGTCTACGCCCTTCAGCACCTCGATAAAGGATTTGCCGGACTTGAACCGCTTGACCAGCCCCTTGGCCTCGATGGCGAAGTCGCCGTGCTTTCCGTGCGCCTTGGTATGAGCGGTCATCGCAGAAGATCCGCAGGCTGGCTGTTCTTGAGGATGCCGAGCGACAGCGCCCCGGACATGATGGCGATGGCCACCAGTCCGCCGCCGACGATGATCAGCAGGACCGGCGGCAGGGCGATGATCACCGCATTGGCGGCGGCAAACATCTGCACCAGAAAGGTCAGGCCGATGGCGGCGGCCACGCCGACGAGGCCGACCCAGAAGCTGAGCTCCATGACGATCCGGTTCAGCGACCCCATGCCGACACCGAGGGCCCGCAGCGAGGCGAACTCCTTGATATTGGCCATGATGGCGCCGCGCAGGGTCTGCCAGGTGATGGCCACGCCGATGATGGTGCCCAGCACCACACAGCCGCCGATGATGATGACGAGAATGCCTTCCTCGAACATGGCGCCGGCATTGGCGTCGGCCAGCTCCTGACGCGTCCAGGCCTTCCACTGGCCGTCACCGAGGGCGTTCAGCTGGGCCGCGACGGTATCGGCCTGGGTCGGGTCGCGCAGCTTGATCATCAGGGGGCCGACGCGCGGACCGGTGTCGGCCTGACCGAGCATCCGCAAGGTGTCCCGCGACATGACGATATTGGCCTGCATCATATTGGGATAGCCGCGGGTCACGCCGACCACGGTCACCGTCTGGCCGTTGTACAGGGCCTTGTCGCCGAGCTTGACGCCCAGTTTGGTCAGGGCCGTTTCATCGATCGCCACGGTGTAAGGCTGACGCAGGGCGTCGACCAGTTCGTCGGAATAGTCCGTCGGAATGGTGACCGCGCCCGGGGTGGTGTCGATGATGCTGGCCTGGACGAATTCCTGCTTCGGCGCACCCTGCCGGGCCCGCTCGGCCTGGGACATGGTCGGGTCGACGTTCTTGACCGACTGGAAGGAGCCGCCGGCACCGTCGAGCGGCTGGACCTCGACCACCTGCGGATTGCGGTAGGCCAGGGGAATGAAGCGGCGCGGCACGCCCGAGGGGCCGCCCATCAGGCTGGTCGCACCGGGCTGCATGATGATGATGTCGGCGCTGGACCGCTCGATCGTCGCGGTGAACCCCTTGCCGATGCCGATGAAGACACCGGTCATGGCGAGCACGAGCAGACCCGACAGGGCCAGGGCCATGACGGCGGCCATATAGCGCCGCCACTCATAGAGGAGGGTTGAAAGTGCAAGCGACATGGAAACGGAAAGACCCCTGACGTTGACCGCTATCTGACGATGCAAGGCAGCGGGGCCAAGTTAAATCGGGTTAAGGCGATCACCGTTACGGATTTGTAAGACCGGAAGCGTCGCGATGGACGAAAACCATTCATCGTGTCTATGCAGGGAGCAACGATCGGCGACCCCCGCCGACACCCCCGGGAGAATTCGCAGAATGATGCTTCGCTCGCTCCGCGCCGCCGTGTCGGCGACCGCCTCGATCGCCGCCGTCGCCGGCTTTCTGGCCGTGATGGCCACGCCCTCCACCGCCCGCGCCGATGAGGGCATGTGGACGTTCGACAATTTCCCGATCCAGACGGTGAACGACAAATACGGCACCCGGATCGACCAGGCCTGGCTGGACCGGGTCCGCAACGCCGCCGTCCGCATCCAGGGCTGCTCGGCCTCGTTCGTTTCGGATCAGGGCCTGATCCTGACCAACTGGCACTGTGTCGTCGGCTGCGTGCAGGAGCTGTCCTCGCCCGAGCAGGACTATGTGAAGAACGGCTTCCTGACGGCCAACCGCGAGGAAGAGAAGCGCTGCCCGGGCCAGACCGCCGAGGTTCTGGTCGACATCGTCGATGTGACCGACCGGGTGCTGGCGGCCGGCGCCGGGCTTGAGGGCGCGGCCTTCAATGCGGCCCGCACCGCCGAGACCAATGCGATCCAGACCGAGGCCTGCGCCGGTGATCCGAAATTCAACTGTCAGGTCATCAGCTTCTACCGGGGCGGCCGCTACGCCCTGTACAAATTCCGCCGCTATGACGACGTCCGGCTGGTGTTCGCCCCCGAGAACCAGGCGGCCTTCTTCGGTGGGGACCCGGACAATTTCAACTTCCCGCGCTACGCCCTCGATGCCGGCTTCCTGCGCGCCTATGAGGACGGCCGTCCGGTCGAGAGCCCCGGCTTCCTGCGCTGGAACCCGAACGCCCCGGCGGAAGGCGACCCCGTCTTCGTCGCCGGCAACCCCGGCTCGACTTCGCGCCTGCTGACGATGAGCCAGCTGGAGCGGCTGCGCGACCAGCAGCTGCCGCTGACGCTGATCCAGAACTCGGAACTGCGCGGCCGCCTGCTGGAGTATTCGCTGACCGGCGATGAAGCCAAGCGGCTGTCGTTCGACCCGATCTTCGGCCTCGAGAACAGCTTCAAGGCGCAGTACGGCCAGCATCAGGCCCTGCTGGACCCGGCCTTCCTCGGCGCGCGGCGTGACGCCGAGACCGAGCTGCGCGCCCGTGTGGCCGCCGACCCGGCCCTGGTGCAGCGGATCGGTGACCCCTGGGCGGACCTGGAGCGGGTGCAGGCGACGGCGCGTGAGCTGTTCCTGCCGGCCCGCCAGCTGGACCAGGCCGCCGGCGGCGGTTCGACCCTGTACCAGATGGCCCGCGCCATGGTGCGGGCGTCGAAGAACCCGGCGATGACCGAGGCGCAGCGCGCGCGCATGATCGCCGCCGTCGGGACCGAGACGCCGATCGCCATGGAGATGGAGGAAATCCGTCTGCGCTACTGGCTGTCCAAGACCCGCGAATATCTGACGGTCGACCATCCCGACGTGAAGGCCCTGCTGGGCCGCGAAAGCCCCGAGGCCCTGGCCGACCGGCTGATCTCGACGACCCGGATGGGTGACGCCGCCTTCCGCGCCGAGGCCGCCGCCATGACCACGGAACAGATGGCCGCCGCCGATCCCCTGCTGGCCTTCATCATCGCCAATGACGCCGCCGCCGCGGCGATCAGCGCGCGCTGGTCAGCCGAGGTCAACGCACCGACCGCCCGCGCGGCCGAAAAGGTCGCCCAGGCCCGGTTCGCGGTCTATGGCACCAACCAGTATCCGGACGCGACCTTCAGCCTGCGCCTGTCCTATGGCCGGGTCGAGGGCTGGAGCTATCGCGGCGTCACCGTGCCGGCCTTCACCTATATGGGCGGCCTGTATGAGCGGGCGACGGGTGCCGAGCCGTTCAATGCGGCCCAGGCCTTCCTCGACAACCAGAGCCGGGTCAACACGGGGACGGTCTATAATTTCTCCTCGACCAACGACATCATCGGCGGCAACTCGGGCTCGCCCGTGATCAACGCCGCCGGCGAGGTCATCGGTGCGGCCTTCGACGGCAACATACACTCGCTGGGCGGTGCCTATGGCTATGACGGCACGCTGAACCGGACGGTATCGGTGTCGACGGCAGCGATCACCGAGGCACTGCGCAACATCTATCCGAGCCCGAACCTGCTGGAAGAGCTGGGGGTGGAATAGTCCTGTCTCCTCCCTGTTGGCGAAGCCAATGGGGAGGGGGACCACGAAGTGGTGGAGGGGCTGGTTCCTCATCCGCGCTTCGTGCGTTAGCCTGAAATCCTGAGCCAATCGGAGGGGTCAGCGCGCGAGCGTCGACCCCTCCACCACTTCGTGGTCCCCCTCCCCATCGCGGGCGATGGGGAGGAGACAAGAACATGCGCCTCACCCCTGCCCTCGCCGCTGCCCTGCTGACCCTCGCCGCCGGTTCTTCGGCGAAGGCGGAGGAAGGCATGTGGACCTTCGACAACTTCCCCATCGCCCGGGCCAACGCCACCCTGGGGACGAACATCGACCAGGCGTGGCTGGACCGGGTGCGGTTGAGCTCGGTGCGGTTTGCGGGCTGTTCGGCGGGAATCGTCTCGGCCGAGGGGCTGGTGATGACCAACAACCACTGCGTCGCCACCTGTGTGGCCAATCTGTCGACCCAGGCGGTCAACTATGCCGAGACCGGCTTTACCCCGCGGACCCGCGAGGAAGAGCGCAAATGTCCGGGCGGGACGGCGGAGATCCTGACCGACATCTCGGACGTCACCGAACGCATGCGTGCGGCGGGTGCCGGGCTGGAAGGCCAGGCCTTTACCCGCGCGCGCGACGCCGAGGCGGGCCGGATCGAGCAGGAGACCTGTGCCGGTGACGCGGCCCGGCGCTGTCAGGTGGTCAGCCTGTACCGGGGCGGCCAGTTCAAACTCTATACCTACAAACGCTACACCGATGTGCGGCTGGCCTGGGCCCCGGAAGACCGGGCCGCGACCTTCGGCGGCGATCTGGACAATTTCAGCTTCCCCCGCTTCGCCATCGATGCGGCCTTCATCCGCCTGTACGAGAATGACGCCCCGGCCGCGACGCCGACCCATTTCAAGTGGAACGCCTCGCAGCCGGTCGAGGGCACGCCGGTGTTCGTCTCGGGCAGCCCGGGCGCGACCCAGCGGCTGCTGACCCAGGACCAGCTGTTCACCATCCGCGACGTGGTCCTGCCGATGGACCAGCTGCTGGCGTCGGAGCTGCGCGGGCGGCTGATCCGGTTCGCGGCCGAGAGCGAGGAGAACGCCTTCATCGCCATGGACCCGATCGTGGGCCTGGAGAACACCTACAAGCGCGGTCTGGGGCGGATGCGGGCCCTGGTCGATCCGGCCTTTATGGCAAGGCGGGCCGAGGGCGAGGCGGACTTCCGGCGGCGCGTGGCGGCCGACGCAGCCCTGACCGCGCGTGTCGGCAATCCCTGGGCCGATCTGGCGGCGGTGCAGCCGCTCCAGCGCGAACTCTATCCGGCCTATGCGATGCTCGAGACCCAGGCCGGCGGCGGCTCGCAGCTGTTCAGCTGGGCCCGGACGCTGGTGCGCGGGGCGCAGGAGCGGGCGAAACCGTCGGCCGAGCGCCTGCCCGAGTTCGCTGACAGCCGGCTGGCCGCCGTCCAGTCCGGCCTGTTCGCCGAACGACCGGTCTATCCGGCGCTGGATCAGGTCCGGATGGAATGGTGGCTGTCCAAGACCCGGGAATGGCTGACGGTCGACGATCCGCGCGTGCGCGTCCTGCTGGGTCCGGAGTCGCCGGAGGCCAAGTCGGTGCGGCTGACCGCGGGCACGACGCTGGGCGACCCGGCCGTGCGGCGGGCCCTGTGGGAGGGCGGCATGGACGCTATCCTGGCCTCGACCGATCCGATGATCGTGTTCGCCCGGGCCATGCAGGACAACAGCCGCGCCGTCCGTTCGGACTGGGAAGCGCGCGTGCAGGCGCCGACCGATCGCGCCTCAGAACGCCTCGCCGCCGCGCGGTTCGCGGCCTATGGCGACGCCGTCTATCCGGATGCGACCGGCACCCTGCGGCTGACCTATGGCCGGATCGAGGGCACGGACGTGCCCGGTCAGCGGTTCGGCCCCTTCACCACCTTCGACGGCCTGTGGGACCGGGCCACGGGCTCGGCCCCGTTCGATGTGGCTCCGAAGCTGCTGTCCGCGCGCGAGCGGATCGACGGCGATACGGTGCTGAACATGGCGGTGTCGTCCGACACCATCGGCGGCTCGTCCGGCTCGCCGGTGGTCAATGCGGCGGGCGAGATCGTGGGGGCCAATTTCGACTCCACCGTCCTGACCCAGCGCAATGCCTATGGCTATGACATCAACGTCAACCGCTCGGTGATCGTGACCACCGGGGCGGTGACGGTCGCGCTGCGGGATGTGTACGGGATGGACGGGCTGGTGCGGGAGTTGGGGGTTCGGTGAGGGCTTGGGGCTTGGGGCTTGGGGCTTGGGGCTTGGGGCTTAGGGCTTAGGGCTTAGGGCGGTAGCAGGTGCCACAACCCAATCCCCAAAGCCTAAGACCTAAGACCTAAGACCTACGCCCTAAGCCCTAAGCCCTAAGCCCTAGATCTGGCTCATCTTCTGCCGGGCCTTGGAGAAATACTGCCAGCCGGTCCAGACGGTGACGATGGCGGCGATCCAGATCAGGACGTAGGCGAAGGTCTGGAAATGGGGCTGCCATTCCAGCGGCAGGCCGAAGCCGTCCCACAGCAGCACCAGTTGCAGGGCCCCGAGGGCCACGATCTGCAGGACCGTCTTCCATTTGGCCAGCAGGGTGACGGGCAGTTTGACCTTGCCGGCGACGGTCTCGCGCAGGGCCGAGACGGCGAACTCGCGGAACATGATCAGGCCGCAGGGGATGGCGATCTGCGGCAGGGCCCCCCAGGCCAGGACGCCGAGGATGGCCCCGGTGATCAGCACCTTGTCGGCGATCGGATCCAGGATGGCGCCCCAGCGGGTGGTCGAATGCCAGCGCCGGGCGAGGAAGCCGTCGACCCAGTCGGTCGAGGCCGCGACGATGTAGATGATGAAGGCCGTGCGCCCGAACCGGAACTGGTCGTCCGGGCTCAGATAGTCGGACATGAAGGGAACGCCCTGGGGCGCCGCCCCCGCCAGGATCAGGAACATGATCACCCCGGCGACCAGCCGCAGGCCGGTGAGGATGTTGGGAATGGGGTTGGCGTGGGGATTGGGGGTCATGGGGCGCTCCGATACCTCAGGAGCGATCTGCCACGCTTCGCGCCCCGAAGCGAGCCGTCCGGTCTCGCGGACCTATTCCATGACCTCGAACCGGCCAGGACCCTCCAGGGACCGCAGGACCCCGTCGGCGATGCCGAAATGAAGCCCGCTGAGGGCCAGGGTGCCCGCGGCCTCGCGCTCGGCGATCCATGGAAAGGTGCGCAGGTTCTGCAGCGACAGGCGAACCACCGCCTCTTCCGCAACCTGTTCGACCTCTTCGGGCGGGCAGGCCTCACAGACGCGGCGAACGACCGGCGCCCCCTGCTGCACCCAGGGCGCGACAAAGTCCTGGCAGTCCGCCGGAGCCCCGCTGAGCATGGCGGCGACCCCGCCGCAGCGGGCATGGCCCATGACCATGATGCGCCGGACGTTGAGCACCTTGACCCCGAATTCCAGCGCCGCCGAGACGCCGTGCAGGAGGCCGTCGGGCTCATAGGGCGGGACCAGATTGGCGACGTTGCGGACAACGAACAGCTGGCCGGGGGCGGCGTCGAAGATCAGGGCCGGGTCGGCACGGCTGTCCGAGCAGGCGACGACGAGGGTGTGGGGCCTCTGACCGTCAGCGGCGAGCGCCTCGTACTGGGCCTTGGCCTCGGGCCAGTGGCTGTCGCGAAAGCGGCGATAACCGGAGAGCAGGGCGACGCGGGAATGTTGGGGCATGGGGTCGGTATAGGCATTCCCGTCGCCGCTGGGGAGAGGGACTGCGCGGCAGACAGGCCGACTTGACGGTCCGGTGTCCGGTGCCGCTCTTCCGCAGATGTATCGTCAGGAAGAGGGACGGAAAAACCCGTAGATCCGTTCCGCCAGCGGCTGGTTGATGCCGTCGACCTTCATCAGATCAGCCACGGACGCGCGGCCGACGCCCTTGGCCGAGCCGAAGGCGTGGAGCAGGGCCTTCTTGCGGCCGGGGCCGACGCCCTCGATCTCGTCGAGCGGATTGCGCTTGATGTCCATCGAGCGCCGCCGGGCGTGGGCCCCGTTGGCGAAGCGGTGGGCCTCGTCGCGCAGGCGCTGGATGTAATACAGGGCCGGCGACTTGAGCGGCAGCATGAAGGGCGGCCGGCCCGGCATGAAGAAATGCTCCTTGCCGGCATCGCGATCCGGCCCCTTGGCCACGCCGACCGCGAGGATATCGTCCAGCCCCAGATCGGCCAGCACGGCCAGCACCTCGGCCAGCTGGCCCGCGCCGCCGTCGATCAGCAGCAGGTCGGGGCGGACCACCTCTTCCCCCGCATCCTCGTCCTTCACCAGACGACCGAAGCGGCGGCGCATGACCTCGCGCATCATGCCGTAGTCGTCGCCGGGGGTCAGGTCCTCGCCGCGGATGTTGAACTTGCGGTACTGCGACTTCTGGAAGCCCTCGGGCCCGGCCACGACCATGCCGCCGACGGCATTGGTGCCCTGGATGTGGGCATTGTCATAGATTTCGATCCGCTCGGGCCGGCTGTCGAGGCCGAAGGCCTCGCAGACCTCATCGAGGATTTTGCCCTGGGCCGACCCCTCCGCCATCTTGCGGCCCAGGGCCTCGCGGGCATTGGTCAGGGCGTGGTCGACGAGGGCGGCCTTGTCGCCGCGCAGGGGCCGGGCGATCTCGACCTTGCGGCCCCCTTTTTCATTGGCGACTTTCATGGAGAAGGCCTCTTCCAGCAGTTCCAGCTCATGCGGCCGGACGTTGGACAGGATCAGGCGCGGAACCGGCCTGTCCTCATAGAATTGGCCGAGGAAGGCGGCGAGGATTTCGGGATCGGTGTCCGTTCGGTCGACGCGCGGGAAATAGGCCCGGCCGCCCCAGTTCTGGCCGCCGCGATAGAAGAAGACCTGGACACAGGCCTGGCCGCCCTCGCTGAACAGGGCGAAGACATCGGCCTCGGCCACGCCGTCGGCGCTGACGGAGTTTTCCATGGAGATGGCCGACAGGGCGCGGATGCGGTCGCGGACGCGGGCGGCCTGTTCATAGTCCATGGCCTCGGCGGCGGCGCTCATCTCGTCGGACAGGCGGGCGATCACGGCGCGCGACTTGCCCTTCAGAAAGGCCGAGGCCTCATCGACCAGGCCGGCATAGTCCTCGAGCGAGATCAGGCCGGTACAGGGGGCCGAGCAGCGCTTGATCTGGTGCAGCATGCAGGGCCGGGTGCGGCTTTCATAGACGCTGTCGGAGCACGACCGCAGCAGGAATGCCTTCTGCAGGGTGTTCAGGGTCCGGTTCACCGCCCAGGTCGAGGCGAAGGGGCCGAAATAGTCGCCGGGCGTGGTGTGGGCCCCGCGGTGCTTGCGGACCTGGGGCGCGCGGTGGTCCTTGCGGATCATCAGTTCGGCAAAGGATTTGTCGTCGCGCAGCACGACGTTGAAGCGCGGCTTCAGCTGTTTGATGAAGCTGGATTCGAGCAGCAGGGCCTCGGTCTCGGAGGCGGTGATGACCAGCTCCATCGACCGGGTCAGGGAGACCATCAGGCCGATGCGCTGGGTGTGGAACCGGCCCTGGGCATATTGCAGGATGCGCTTTTTGATCGACTTCGCCTTGCCGACATAGAGGCAGGTCCCGTCCTCGCCATACATGCGGTAGACGCCCGGCTTGTCCGGGGCGCGGCGCGCCTCGTCGCGGATCAGGTCGGCGGCCTGAAGTGTCGGCTCTGCGGGAATCAGCTCCTCGGTCATCCAGATCAATATAGGCGCGTCTCATCCCGGTCGCGAAGGCGGGCGGGCCATCTGCGGAGGATTTGTGATCCCGGCCGAACCCCGGCGAAAGCCGGGGGAAGAGCCGGGACGGCGTGCCCTCATCCTCCGGGCCCTCCCGGAAATCGCAACGCGATTGTCCGGGAGAAGGGTTGCCGCCGCAGTGTGTCCCGACCTGTCTCCCGGATAGCGGCTGTCGCCGCTTCCGGGAGGAAGGTGTCCATGTACCGGGCGTCCCGGATCACCGCTGCGCGGTGTCCGGGATGACAAGGCGTGCGGATTGGTTCGACAGGTCCGCCCTAGAAGCGGCGGACCATAAGGACACCGGCCAGAACCAGGGCGATGCCGGCGAGGCGGCCCAGGCTGATCGGGTGCTGCGGCGTGCCGAAGGCTCCGAAATGGTCGAGGATCAGGCCGATCAGCAGCTGGCCGGCGACCATCAGGGTGATGGTCAGGGCGACGCCGAGGCGCGGCACGCCCCAGGCCGCCGCCACGACGAAGATCGCGCCATAGAGGCCGCCGACCCAGGCATACCAGGGCAGGCCCCGCGCCGCCGCGACATCGGGCTTGGCCTGCAGGATCACGGCGAGGATGCCCAGCGCCGCCGTGCCGACGGCGAAGGAGACGAAGGCGGCGTTCACCGGCGAACCGACGGCGCCCATCATCTTGGCATTGGTCGGGGCCTGAAGCGCGGTGGCCCCGCCTGCGAGGACGACGGCGATCATGGCGAAGAGGTTGGGGTTCATGGGGTCTGGCTACCAGCTTGTCGCGGTGTCCGCACCGCTGAAGATTTCCCCCAGCCGGTCCCGCGTCGCGCGGTGCATGTCCTCCGGCAGGGCCTGCGGGTCGAACCAGCCGATAGCCGCGATCTCGCCGTGGCTGGTGCGGTCGGTCAGGCGGGCGGCACCCCAAGGCTTCTGGATGGCGGGTTAACGGTGGAATGCGCTCCAAAGGGCGCAACACCCTGCTGCCCAGGTCGCCGGTCATACCTTGCGAACAGTTGACTCGGGACTTTGTTGTTTGCCGCGCGCGAGACGCCGATCAACCAATACAATCAGAAAGCCTATCGCCGTGAAAGCGGCGGCGATAATCGCAAGGTTAAACAGCACACCACTCCAGCCGAGCATGTCTACGTTCATAAAGAAATAGGGATAGCGTAACGCCGAGACTGGCTCGAATTCGGCGCGCGCAAGACTGTAGGCTGAATAAGCAAGCGGGTATAACGCCCAGACCAGCGGCGCATGCCAACGCAGCCTTCCGTGGGGCGCATAGATCAGCCACCATAGCGGTACTGCGACCGGAGCAATGTGGTGGTGCAAGCTGTCTCCAAGGAAAGTCCACCAGTTGAGTTGCGGGATTTGCCCCAGAACCAAGTTGAAAATGATGCCGACGAGCAGGATCGCAAGCATCACAGCACCGATCAGAAGCGCAGACACCCGCTCTGCCCCTCTAACCGCAATGGATCCGAATACGATTACAATCAGCAGGTTAGTCGTAATTGTAAAGGGACGCAGCATCTGCCACAGCGCTTCGACCAGGCCCCTTCCGTCCTCAAGCAAAAGCTGTAGCGGCGGGATGATGCCGATTAAGGAGCCCGCCGCGATAAAGCCGGCAAACAGGCGACCGTAGCGCTCGTCTTGTATAGAATGTTTCATCGTCACTCCATTGGACCGGGCAACGCGGTTCAGGTGAAAACGGGTAGCTGTCAACGTGAAAACCAACTCACGCGACAGGGTGCAGTCCTTCGGGACTTTGCTGCATCGCCTGCCTGGCACCTGACGAAGGCGGCATTCACCGGCGAGCCCGCGGCGGTCATCATCTTCGCACTGGTCGGAGCCTGCAGGGCCGTGGCGGCCTCGCCGATGACGACGGCGATCATGGCGAGCAGGGTCGGGTTCATGGGGTCTGGCTACCAGTCTGTCATGCCGGCCGCGCCGGAGAAAATCTC
Organism: Brevundimonas sp.; assembly: GCF_027487935.1. GTDB lineage: Bacteria > Pseudomonadota > Alphaproteobacteria > Caulobacterales > Caulobacteraceae > Brevundimonas. The sequence continues at coordinate 54,795 of NZ_JAIYCP010000002.1, read as the reverse complement.
CCCCAGCCGGTCCCGCGTCGCGCGGTGCGTGTCCTCCGGCAGGGCCTGCGGGTCGAACCAGCCGACCGCGGCGATCTCGCCGTGGCTGGCGCGGTCGGTCATCGAGAAGCGGTCGATGCGGTAGACCAGCACATGGTCGCCGCGGAAGAAGCGTTCGTTGGAATGGACGCTGACCAGGGTCGGGCGGCCCTCGATGATTAGACCGGCCTCCTCGCGCAGCTCGCGGATCAGCGCCTCCTCGCAGGTCTGGCCGCGCTCGACGCCGCCGCCGGGCAGCCACCAGCCGTGGAGATAGGTGTGTTTGACCAGCAGGACGCGGCCGGCGGAATCGATCGCCACGCCGCGCACGCCGAGGGTCATGCCGCGGCTGATCCGCGACCAGGCGAAGAACAGGGGGCGGGTGAAGGGCTCGATCCGGGTGCGCCATGTCGTCATGGGGCGACGATAGGGCCTCGCGCCGCCTTGAACAGCAGGGCGCAGGGCTTTATTGCGGGCGCGCTAAAGGAGCGTTTCCATGCTGGCCCTCTATATCATCCTCGGCTTTGTCGCCGTTCTTGCCGTCATCAATGTCGTCGAGTTCGGCCGGGTTGACTGACGTCTCCGCCAGCCGTGGTGCTGCCCTTGTCACCGGCGGGGCCAAGCGCATCGGCCGGGCGATCTGTCTTGAGCTGGCCGCCGCCGGTTTCGACCTGGCGATCCACCATCGCGAATCGGGCGACGAGGCCGCGCAGCTGGCGGACGGGATCCGGGCCCTCGGCCGACGCGCCGTCTGCCTGTCGGCCGACCTCGCAGACGCCGAAGCGACCGGGGCCCTGGTCGGCCGGGCCGTCGCGGCGCTGGGGCCGCTGTCGGTGCTGGTCAACAATGCCTCGCTGTTCGCCGATGACCGGCTGGACACCCTGACCGGCGAGAGCTGGGCCGCGCATATGGACGTCAATCTGCGCGCACCGGTGCTGCTGGCCCAGGCGTTTGCGGCCCAGGCGGCCGAGGGCGCGTCCATCATCAATATTCTGGACCAGCGGGTGCTGAAGCCCGATCCGCGCTTCTTTTCCTACGGCCTGTCGAAGTCGGCGCTGTGGGTCGCGACCCGGACCATGGCCCAGGCGCTGGCCCCGCGTATCCGCGTCAACGGCGTCGGGCCCGGACCGGTCCTGCCGTCGGTGCATCAGACCGCCGAGACCTTCGCCGCCGAGGCCGCAGCCGTGCCCATGGGGCGGCCCGGCAGTCCGGAGGCGATCGCCCGGACCGTGCTCTGGCTGGTCGACGCGGACCTGGTGACCGGACAGATGATCGCCGTCGACGGGGGCCAGCACCTGGCCTGGCAGACCCCGGACATTGTGGAGTAGGCCTTGACCGTATCGCCCCTGCCCTTTCCCGCGGCACCTGTTTCCGGGGACGCCCCGCGCCGCGAGGCCCTGACCGTGTTCGTGCGGGGCCTGAAGGTCGAGGCGGGAATCGGGGTGCACGCCCATGAACAGGGTCGGCTGCAGACCCTGGTCATCGATGTGACGCTGGAGCTCGGCCCGATGCCGGTCGAGCGGCTGGCGGACACGATCAACTATGAGACCGTGGCCTCTGCGGCCCGTGCCATCGTGGCCGAGGGCCATGTCGGACTTGTGGAGACCTTTGCCGAACGGCTGGCCGTGGCGTGTCTGGACGATGGCCGGGTGCGGCGCTGCACCGTGCGGATCGAAAAGCCGGGTGCTCTGGAGGCCGCCGCCGCCGCCGGCTGCGAGCTGGTGCTGGCGCGCTGACGCATTGCCCCCGACGGTTGCGCCAAAGGCGAGGCGCGGTCATTACTGGGGCCGGACTTAAGGATATCCGATGGCCGAACCCGGCGATCTTCCCCCCGCGGACGCCCCCCTGGTCGACCAGGCGGACGTCCATGATGACGACCTGATCGGCTTCGCCACACCAGCGTCGCTGCAGGGGCGACTGCGTCATGAGCCTGAGCCCGAGCCGGAGCCGGAGCCCGAACCGGAGCCTGAGCCCGAGCCGGAACCGGAACCCGGGGACAAGCCCTTGCCGCCGGAGCCCGGCCCGGTCGAGGCCGGCACCCTCTTCACCCCTTCAAGCGAATTTCCGATGCGAAAGCGCCGCCGGGACGCAGCCCCGGCCATCCCCGGCGGAGGCCTGGGCCTGTTCGCCGTCTATGCCCTGATCCTGCTCGCTGTGCCGACCGTGGGCGTGTCAGCGGCGATCGCCCTGTTCGCTGTGACCGGGCGGGACGAGCCGGACGACGACCTTTCGGCGTCGCATTTCATCTACCAGAGACGCACCCTGTGGGCGGCAGCGGTGGTGGCTGTTGCGGGGGTGATCCTGCTGGCGGCGCCGTTTGCACTGGGGGTGCCGATCCTGTTCGCCCTGGCGATCTGGATACTGGCGCGCGGCGCTTCGGGTGTCTGGGCCCTGAAGTCCGGCCGGGAGATTACCGATCCGCTCGGCTGGTGGATCTGACGGCGGGACGCCATGGCCGATGCCCCGCGAGAACCCCGTTTCGCCCCCGGCCATGAGTCCGAAGGCAAGCCGGCGGCCCTGATCGCCTGGGGCCTGTACATCCTGTCCCTGCCCAGCGCCAACCTGCTGGTCATCGTCGGCCTGATCGTCGCCTATGCCGGGCGCAGCGGCTCGGACGGCCTGTCACGAGCCCATATCGACGCCCAGATCCGACTGTTCTGGTCGGTGTTCTGGTGGACCCTCCTGCTGTGGACCGGCATCGGGGCCTGGCTTGTGTCGATCTTCATCGCGCCGGTGATGGGCCTGATCCTGGCCCCGGTCGCCGTGCTGCTGGGACTCAGCCTGCTGTTGCTGACTGTCTGGTTCACGATCAGGAGCCTGATCGGCCTGTTCCGGCTGCTCGGCGACAAGGCCCCCTGACGCCTCTTTCCGCCTGAGGCGGGGTGGCGATCAGGCCGCCTCGCCGCGGGCCTCGAACCGCGCCCCGGCTTCGCGCACGGCGTCCACCGCGCGGTCCAGCACCTCGAGACCGGCACCGACCCCGATGGACTCCACCGTCAGGATGCGGCGGAAGGCGCGGGCTCCGGGGCGGCCGTGCATCAGGCCGAGCATGTGCCGGGTCATGGCCGGCAGGGCGACGCCCTCTTCCAGCCGCGCAGCCAGATAGGGGCGATAGCGGTCGAGGGCGGCGAAGGCGTCGACATCGGGGGTCGCGGCCCCGAACAGGCGGCGGTCGGCCTGACCGAGAAGCGCCGGCTCATGATAGGCGGCACGGCCCATCATGACTCCGTCCAGCTGAACCCCGTCGCTGTCATCCAGATGGGCCTCGGCCTCGTCCAGCGAGGTGATGCCGCCGTTGATCGAGATGGACAGATGGGGCCTTTCACGCTTGAGCCGGCGCACGAGGCCATAGTCCAGCGGCGGCACATCCCGGTTCTCCCTGGGCGACAGGCCTTGCAGCCAGGCCTTGCGGGCGTGGACGATGAAGACCTCGATCCCGACGGCGGCGCAGGCGTCCACGGTGGCGAACAGCGAGACCTGCGGGTCCTGGTCATCGACGCCGATCCGGCATTTGACGGTGGCGGGGACCGATACGGCCGCCTTGATGGCCGCCATACAGTCCGCGACCAGCTGCGGCTCGCGCATCAGGCAGGCGCCGAACCGGCCCGACTGGACCCGGTCGGAGGGGCAGCCGACGTTCAGATTGATCTCGTCATAGCCGAAGGCCTCGCCGATCCGCGCCGCCTCGGCCAGCTGGTCCGGGTCGGAGCCGCCGATCTGCAGGGCCACCGGATGTTCGAGCGCGTCGAACCCCAGAAGCCGCTCCCGGTCGCCGTTCACCACCGCCGGGGCGGTGACCATCTCGGTATAGAGCAGGGCCTCGGCCGTCAGGGCGCGATGGAACGCCCGGCAATGCCGGTCGGTCCAGTCCATCATGGGCGCGATCGAGAGACGGCGGTTCATCGGGCCGCGTCCTTACACCGAAGCGGGGGCGGACGCGACCGTCAGGTCCCGACCTTGTCCCGCCCGTCCTCACCGTCCAGCACCCCGGCGGCCTCGTCGTTGAGGGCCTGGCCCTCGCGGCGGGGTTTGACGTAGGGCGCGGGCTGGGGCGTGACGGCGTTGCCGCGCATCAGGGCGCGTCCGGCCTGGGCACCACCGGACAGCTGCAGGGTGAAGCGCTCCTCGTCGCGGCGGCGAACCTCCTCGATGGTTTCGCGCGCTTCGGCGTCGGAGAAGCCGAGATCGATCAGCACCTGATGGCCGAACACCAGGGCGCTCTCGAAGGTTTCGCGCAGCTGGTATTCGACACCGGCCTTGACCAGCCGGATGGAATGCCCGCGGTCATAGGCGCGGACGAACAACCTGGTCAGGGGGAACTCGGCCTTGACCAGTTCGACGATATGGTCGGCCACCTCGGGCTTGTCGACGCAGACGAGTATGGTTTCGGCGCGGTCAGCTCCGGATGCCCGCAGCACGTCCAGTCGCGACCCGTCGCCATAATAGACCTTGAAGCCGAAATTGCCGGCGGCCCGGATCATTTCGACGTCATGGTCGATGATGGAGACGTCGATGTCGCGGGTCAGCAGGGGTTGGGAGACGACCTGGGCAAAGCGGCCGAAGCCGATGATCAGGACCCGCTCGCGCAGGTCGGCGGCGTGGTCGATGCCGTCCATCGAGACCGCCTCCTTCGGGCGCAACCGGTCGGCCAGCATGACCCGGAGCGGGGTCAGGACCATGGACAGGATGACGACCGCGGCGAGGATGGCGGCGGTGCGGGCGTCGAACAGACCGGCGGCGAAGGCCGTCGAATAGAGAACGAAGGCGAACTCGCCGCCCTCACCCATCAGGGCCGCGCGCAACAGGCCCTCGCCGTGCGTCTGCCGGATGCGGGCGACGGCATAGACCGCGATCATCTTGGCGGACATGAAGGCGGCCAGCCCGCCCAGCACCCAGGCCCAGTCGGCGACCACCACCCGAAGGTCCAGCGACATGCCGACGCTGAGGAAGAACAGGCCCAGCAACAGGCCGCGGAAGGGTTCGACATCGGCCTCAAGCTGATGACGGAAGGTCGATTCCGAGAGCAACACCCCGGCGAGGAAGGCCCCCATGGCCATGGACAGACCGCCGAGATCCATGGCCCAGGCGGCGCCGAGCACGACCAGAAGGGCGCCCATGGTCATGACCTCGCGGCCGCCGTAGCGGGCCAGCAGGCGGAAGAAGGGATTCACGACCCAGCGGCCGGCGACATAGACCAGGGCCACCGCCGCGACGGCGAGGCCGACGGTCATCCAGATTGGATGGCCGGTCTCGACCGAAGCGCCGTAGGTTCCGGCCAGCACCGCCACCAGCGCCAGCAGCGGCACGATGGCGAGGTCCTCGAACAGCAGGATGGAGACGACGCGCTGACCGGGTGGGTCAGCGTTCTCGTTCCGCTCCTGCAGCAGTTGCATGACGATGGCGGTGGACGAGAGGGCAAAGCCGAAGCCGGCGATCAGCGCGGCATACCAGGCCAGTCCGGCCAGCAGGGCGATCCCTGTGAGCAGCAGGGCGCAGGCCAGCACCTGCACCGCGCCGAGGCCGAAGATTTCCCGGCGCAGGCTCCACAGGCGGGCGGGCCGCATCTCAAGACCGATGATGAACAGGAACATGACGACGCCGAGTTCGGCGACGTGCAGGACGGATTCAGGATCGCTGACGACGCCCAGCCCCGACGGCCCGACCAAGAGGCCGGCGGCCAGATAGCCGAGCACGGCGCCGAGGCCGAAGCGGCGGAACAGGGTGGCGGCGATGACCATGGCCGCCAGCAGCGCCACCACGTGGCCCAGACCCATGCTGGTCGTCTCGTGCATCTGCGTCCCCTGCGGCGGCTCTGGATAGTGGGGGGTGATGCCCGGATGCGCCACCCCCGGCTCAACGATCAACCATCGGACTTCGTCAGAAAACGCGCGCCACAGTTTCGCCCGAAGCGGAGATGTCTCATGGTCCCGGCACAACCCCGGGAAAACCATTCAATGTCCGAACATCCGTTGAAACCCGCTCTTGTCGGCCTGCTGAGCCTGGCCCTCGCGGCACCCATGGCCCCCCTGCCGGTCATGGCCCAGGAGGGCCGGGCCATTGACCCCGACAAGCCCTCGGACGGTGTGGTATCGCCCGCCGCCTGTCGGGTGTTCGGCTTCGACCTGCCGGAGGACCGCGGGGCGGCGACCTATGCTGCGCGCAGCGGCGGTGTGCCTCCCACGCCGCCGCCGCCCCCGTCGGCGCCACCGCCGCCGCCACCACCGCCACCGGCACAGGCACCGGCGTTGGTACTCCCTGCGCCGCCCGTCATCCTGCCTTCGACCGCTGTGAACGAAGTGGCCGTGACCGGTTCCCGCGTCACGCCAGATGCGAGCAGATACCCCCCGAGCGTCCCCGCCCTTTCCACCCCCCAGGTTCCGGGCGTCCCCGCGACCCCCGATACCGAACGCTATCCCGACGCCACGCCCAACCCGGTACGCCGCGTGGCCGATGAGCCGGTTTCGACCTTTTCGATCGACGTCGACACGGCCAGCTATGCCAATGTGCGGCGCTTCATTGACGAGGGCCGCGCGCCCCCGGCCGACGCGGTGCGGGTCGAGGAGCTGATCAACTATTTCGACTACGGCTATGCGCGGCCGACCTCGGCGACGCAGCCATTCGCCATCACTACCGCGGTGACGGAATCACCCTGGGGGCCGGGACGGCAGATCGTCCATGTCGCGCTGCAGGGCTATGAACTGCCCGAGGCAGAACGCCGGCCGCTGAACCTGACCTTCCTGGTCGATGTCTCGGGCTCGATGGGCAGCCCCGACAAGCTGGCCCTGGCCCAGAAGTCGATGAACCTGATCATCGACCGGCTGCGGCCGCAGGACACGGTGGCGGTGACCTACTATGCCGAGGGGGCGGGCACACGGCTGGCCCCGACACCGGGCGACCGGAAGCTGAAGCTGCGCTGCGCCGTGGCCAGCCTGTATGCCTCGGGCGGCACGGCGGGCGCGACGGGCATGACCAATGCCTATGACCAGGCCCAGGCCAATTTCGCCCGCGACCGGGTCAACCGGATCCTGATGTTCACCGACGGCGACTTCAATGTCGGCGTCACGGACGACATGCGGCTGGAAGACTATGTCGCGGCCAAGCGGGAAACCGGCATCTATCTGTCGGTCTATGGCTTCGGGCGCGGCAACTATCAGGACAGCCGGATGCAGACGATCGCCCAGGCCGGCAACGGCACAGCGGCCTATGTCGACGACCTGAACGAGGCGCGGCGGCTGTTCGGTCCGGCGTTTGACCGGGGGGCCTTCCCCATCGCCGACGACGTCAAGATCCAGGTCGAGTTCAATCCGGCCCGGGTCAGCGAATACCGGCTGATCGGCTATGAGACCAGGCTGCTGAGCGAGGCCGATTTCAACAACGACCGCGTCGATGCCGGCGAGGTCGGATCAGGGGCCTCGGTGACCGCCCTGTATGAGATCACCCCGGTGGGTGGGCCGAGCCAGATGGGCGAGCGCCGCTATCCCGAGAACCGTAACAGCCTGGGCGTCGGGGGCGGCGACCCGGACGGCGAGGTCGGCTTTGTGCAGGTCCGCTTCAAACTGCCGGGCGAACGGGACTCACAGCTGATGCAAAGGGTGGTGTCCAACGCGGGCGGCGACCGGGTTTCGGCCCAGCCGCCGGAAAGCACCCGCTGGGCCATCGCGGTGGCGGCCTTCGGTCAGAAGTTGCGCGGTGACCCCTGGCTGGGCGACGGCTTTGACTGGGACGCGGTGCTGGAACAGGCCCAGGGCGCGCGGGGGGACGATCCTTACGGAGAGCGGGCGGAGTTCGTGCAGATGGTGCGGGCGGCGCAGGGATTGCCGGCGCGGGCGGCGCCCTGACCTGATTCCTTCTCCCGCTGGGAGAAGGTGGCGCGCAGCGCCGGATGTGGGTCGGCTGGATTGAGCGGCGAAGCCGCCCCCGGACGGCCGACCCTCACCCTTTCGCCTTGCCGATCGCTTCGCGCCCGGAGGCTCAAGCCCTCTCCCAATGGGAGAGGGATGCCGCCATGATGACCCCGTGACCGAAACCCTCTCCGCCCAAACTGCCCGCCGCATAGCCCTGGCCGCCCAGGGCTTCGGGCGCGCGCAGCCCGCCACGCCGGGCCGCAGCCATGTCCGCGACGTCGCGCGGAAGCTGGGGGTGATCCAGATCGACAGCGTCAATGTGGTGACGCGGACCCACTATCTGCCCGGCTTCTCGCGGCTGGGGGACTATCCGCGCGAGGCGCTGGAGGCCGAGGCCTGGGGGGCGCGGCGGGGGCTGTTCGAATACTGGGGGCATGAGGCCTCGCTGCTGCCGCTGGAGATGCAGCCGCTGCTGCGCTGGCGGATGGAGCGGGCGAAGGACGGTGCCATGTGGACCGGCCTGTCGCGGTTCGGGCGCGAAAAGGCCGACTATATCGACGGCGTTCTGGCCGAGATCGAACGGCGCGGGCCGGTCACCGGCGGGGACTTTGCATCCGGGCCGCGCGGGGCGCCGGGCTGGTGGTCATGGTCGGACGGCAAGCGGGCGCTGGAGTGGCTGTTCTGGGCCGGGCTGATCTCCACGAAGACGCGGAACGGATTCGAGCGGGTCTATGACCTGACCGAACGCGCCCTGCCCGCCCGGATCGTCGACCTGCCGACGCCGACCGAGGCGGACGCCCAGCGGGAGCTGGTCCGCATCTCGGCGCGGGCCATGGGCGTGGCGACAGCGGCGGACCTGCGGGACTATTTCCGCCTGCCCCTGGCCGATGCGCGCGAGCGGATCGCGGAGCTGGTCGAGGCCGGCGAGCTGATGCCGGTCGCGGTGACGGGCTGGCGGCATCCGGCTTATCTGGCGGCCGGGGCGAAGACGCCGCGCAAGGTGACGGGCGCGGCCCTGCTGTCGCCGTTCGACAATCTGATCTGGACCCGCGACCGCACCGAGCGGCTGTTCGGGGTCAGGGTGCGGCTGGAGATCTACACCCCGGCCCACAAGCGCGCCCACGGCTACTATGTCCTGCCCTTCCTCGAGGACGAGGCGATCACGGCGCGGGTCGATCTGAAGGCGGATCGAAAGGCCGGGACGCTGCTGGTGCAGGCGGCCTGGCGCGAGCCGGACGCGACGCCGGAGACGCCCGCGCGACTGGCGGCGGAACTGCGGCGGATGGCCGGGTGGTTGGGGCTGGAGAACGTCGAGGTGGTCGGGAAGGGCGATCTGGCGGAGGCGCTGGAGGGGGCTTAGGGATTAGGGATTAGGGATTAGGGGCCTACTCAGAATCTGGTGCCAACCGACTCCGGACAGTCTGGCCTCCTACCGGGGTCACCTTCGTGATCCTGAATCCCTAATCCCTAATCCCTGATCCCTGATCCCTGATCCCTAGACCTCGAACTTCACCCCCTGCGCCAGCGGCAGGCTGGTCGAGAAATTCACCGTCTGGGTCTGGCGGCGCATATAGGCCTTCCAGGCGTCGGAGCCGGATTCGCGGCCGCCGCCCGTGTCCTTCTCGCCGCCGAAGGCCCCGCCGATTTCGGCGCCGGAGGGGCCGATGTTGACGTTGGCGATGCCGCAGTCGGAGCCCCAGGCGGAGAGGAAGGCCTCGGCCTCGCGGACGCTGTCGGTGAAGACGCAGGACGACAGGCCCTGGGGCACGGCGTTCTGCATGGCCACGGCTGCGTCGAAGTCGGACCAGGTCAGGACGTAGAGGATAGGAGCGAAGGTCTCGTGCTGGACGACCGCGCTCTGGGCCGGCATGCGGACGATGGCGGGGCGGACGTAGACGCCGTCCCGGTCCTCGCGCTCGCCGCCGACGACGACCTGACCGCCCTGTTCGACGGCCTGTTTCAGGGCCGTGTCGAAGCCGTGGAAGGCGGTCTCGTCGATGAGCGGGCCGACCAGAACCCCGTCCACACGCGGGTCGCCGACCGGCAGGGTTTCATAGGCGGCTTGAAGGCGGGCGATGAGGGTGTCGGCGATGCTGTCATGCACCAGCAGGCGACGCAGGGTGGTGCAGCGCTGGCCGGCGGTGCCGACGGCGGAGAAGGCGATGGCGCGGACGGCCATGTCGAGGTCGGCGCTGGGCGTGACCAACATGGCGTTGTTGCCGCCGAGCTCCAGCAGGCTGCGGCCGAGGCGGGCGGCGACGGTCTGGGCCACAGCGCGGCCCATGCGGGTGGAGCCGGTGGCGGAGACCAGCGGGATGCGCGGATCGGCGGCCAGGGCCTCGCCGGCCTCGCGGCCGCCGATGACCAGCTGGGACAGGCCTTCCGGGGCGTCTCCGAACCGGGCGATGGCGCGGTCGAGGATGGCGTGGGTGGCGAGCGCCGTCAGGGGTGTCTTTTCCGACGGCTTCCAGATCACCGGATCGCCGCAGACGAGGGCGAGGCAGGCGTTCCAGGCCCAGACGGCGACCGGGAAGTTGAAGGCCGAAATGACCAGCACCGGCCCCAGCGGCTGGTATGTCTCGCGCATGTGGTGGCCGGGGCGCTCGCTGGCGATGGTCAGGCCGTAGATCTGTCGCGACAAGCCGACGGCGAAGTCGCAGATGTCGATCATCTCCTGCACCTCGCCGAGGCCTTCGGAGACGATCTTGCCGGCTTCCAGGGTGACCAGACGGGCGAGGTCGTCCTTGGACGCCCGCAACTCCTCGCCCAGCAGGCGGACCAGTTCGCCGCGACGCGGGGCAGGGATGCGTTTCCACTGGTGGAAGGCGGCGGTCGCGCGATCGGCGACGGCGTCGAGGTCGGGTGTCTCTGCCACGCGGCCGGCCACCGAGCCGTCGATCGGCGAGCGAGCCTCGAAGCCGTCGGCGCTCCAGACCGCGCCGGGGACGCCCAGCCGTTGCAGAATAGCCTTTGCCTCGTTCGCCGCCGTCATCGTCATTCTCCGTGGTGTGCCGGGCCGTTTAGCCTTCCGGCAAGGCGGGCGAAAGCGGAACCCGGAGCGGACGGTGCCTCAGGGTGGATGGCCCTCGCTGGCGCGCCCAACTCGCGGTCAGCCGTTTACGCCCGCTTCACCCTGTCGCCAAACCGGCTGTTCACGCGGCTGCGGCATACTGTCCTTGAAGCACGGGAGAAGCCGATGGCACGCGCACAGTTCCAGAAGGGACAAAAGGTCTGGGTCGAATGCGTCGGCGCATGGGCCCAGATCGAGAAGGTCCAGCCCGTCTGGGCCAAGGGGTTCGAAGAGCCGGTCCGCGTGACCTACGACATCGGTCTGGGGCGGGAGTTCCTCGGCCATGAACTGCTTCTGCCCACGGATGACCCGGCCGCGAACAGCGGTGATCTGTGGCGACTGATGCGGGCGAGGAACAAGTGGCAGACGCCGGATGAGTGTTCGCACCATCCCTTCCCCGGCACCTACCCCGTGATCGTCACCGACAAGGCTGACTGGGGCGGTTGGCGGGTACCGGGTTCTGAATACGACCGCGATCCGGATCAGATCGAGTTCCAGGCCCGGTTGATCGCTGCCGCGCCGAGGCTGATGGCCCTGGCCGAACGACTGGCAGCCTCGGTCGACGAGGCACCGGAAGACGCACCGCCGGAGATGCAGAGACTGGCCGGAGAAGCCCGCGCCTTGCTCCGATCCATTACCGACATCATGGCCGCCCCGACCGAAGCGGCGGGCTTTGTCGAGCGGGCCTCACGCGCCGCCTGACCCGCTCGCGCGACAAAAGAAGGCTGATTTCCAACCAAGCCTCGACAGGAATCCGCGACGCAGCCTAGATTCGTCACCGAACGACGGATTCTTGGGGGAGATCGCCTTGCGGGGTGACGAACGCCGCATAACCAGTGATGGGAGGCGAAGCGTGGACCGGCTTCGGGCGCCGCCGCCCTGGCTGCGCATCGCCACCCTGACTCTGGCGCTGGCCATCGCGGCGCATGTTCTGCTCGTGGCGCGCAGCCTTGATCGCGGTAGCGCGCCGCCCGTCAGCGGGTTCGGCTCCGGTGAACTGTGGGTTCTCGGTCCTCCCATCGCCATCGGTCTGTTCACGCTCGGCCTGGTCCTGTTCATGCAGCGCCGGCAGCAGGGAATCAGCCGGGAATGGGCCGCCTCCGAACGGCGCTTCCGCGGCGCGGTCGAGGCCGCACGCTGCGGTGTCTGGGAGTGGGACACCGAGACCGGCCTGGTCAGGATTTCGGACTATATGGCCGAACTGATGGGGCTGGATCGCAGCGGATCCGTTCCGGTCGAGGAAATCCTCGCCTGCATCCATCCCCGTTATCACGAGGCGGTGCACCACGCCCTTCGGCAGGCCCAGACCTTCGGGGCGTTCGATGTCACCTTCCCGGTTCCTGTTGCCCAGGGCAGGACGCGCTGGATCGATGCCCGCGGTCAGGCCCGGGGGGTTCGGGGCGAGCAGGGCTTCACCAATGTGCTCGGCGTGGCGCTGGATACCACCGAGGCGCGCCGGGCCAAGGCCCAGGCCCAGGCGGCGGAAAGCCGGCTGCGGGATGGAATCGAGAGTGTGTCGGACGCCTTTGTTCTGTTCGACAAACAGGGCCGGCTGATCCTGTCGAACGAGGCCTTCAAGGACGCCTTCGGCTTTGAGGCGGGCATGCTCCGCAGGGGCGTTTCCAGACATGAACTGAACCAGATCGCGGCCCTGGCGATCAAGTCGGATCAGCCCGCCACGGGCGAGCGGGCCGGCACGCGTGAGATCGAGCTGCACGACGGACGCTGGCTGCAGCTGGTCGACCGTTCCACTTCCGACGGCGGCTCAGTGGTTACGGCGGCAGACATTACCGCGATCAAGCAGAAGGAGGCGGAGCGCCAGCGCGCCACCGAACGGCTGCAGGTCACCATCACCGAGCTGGAGGACCGCGAGGAGAAGCTGTCCCTGCTGGCCCGGAAATATGAGGTGGCCATGACCCGCGCCGAGGCGGCCAACCAGGCCAAGTCCGAATTCCTCGCCAATATGAGCCACGAGCTGCGCACGCCGCTGAACGCCATCAACGGCTTTTCCGAGATCATGGCCGGCGAGATGTTCGGCCCGCTGGGCGATCCGAAATACAAGGGCTATGCCGCCGACATCCTCAAGTCGGGACAGCATCTGCTGTCACTGATCAATGACGTGCTCGACATGGCCAAGATCGAGGCCGGCAAGCTGACGCTGCACTATGACACGGTGTCCCTGAAGGAAGTGGTCGATGACGCGGCCCGCCTGATGCGCGGCAAGATCGAGGAGGCAGGCCTGACCCTGGTGGTCGAGGCACCGGACCTCCCGGACATCGATGCCGACTATCGCGGACTGAAACAGGTGGTGCTGAACCTGATTTCGAATGCGGTGAAATTCACGCCCGACGGCGGTCATATCGGCGTCGCCATCTCGCGCCAGAACGCCGATCGCCTGAGGGTGACGGTCACCGACACGGGTATCGGCATCGCCGCCGAAGACCTGGCCCGGCTGGCGCGACCGTTTGAACAGGTTGAGGGACAGCATTCGAAGACAACCCAGGGCACCGGCCTGGGGCTGGCCCTGACCAAGTCCCTGATCGAACTGCACGGCGGGACGATGAGCATCGAGAGCGAGCCCGGCCACGGCACGACTGTGAGATTCGATCTGCCGATCCGGCGCCCGGTGCAATCGGGGGAAACCCAAATGACCGAGGTTCAGGCCCGCGCCGCCTGAGATCAGGCTGCGGGCGTCGCCGCGGCGGCGGTTGGTTGACTGTCACGACCTCCCCGGTCCCGGCCGGCCGCGCGGACCCGACGGGTCAGGATTTCCGACAGCACCCGCCGGTCATCCGGTCCCAGCGTAGCCAGCAGGGCCACGGCGTCGGCTTCCAGCCGGGCACGGCCGCGCAGCTCCGCAGTACGGGATTCTTCCAGAAGCGCCGCCGCTCGGACAGGGTCGAAGCTTGCGGACCGGCCCATGTCGATGACCTGACGCCGCTTCAGCCGGGCTTCCTCGAAATCGGGGCGGGCGGCGAGGGCCGAGGCGCGCATGGTATCGCGCACGCGCGCCCGGACAGCAGGATCAAGCCGGTCGATCAGCCGCATCGGCGACGCGATCCGGGTCGGAGGTTGCTGGGCCTCAACCTGCTTCTCGACCTCGTCCCGGGTCACGAACACGGTTACCCCAGCCGCGACGGCGAACAGGTTCAGCGCAACCGATACGGCGAGCGCGATCTTCAGGGTCCCGGGGTTCATCCCAGCACCTCGGCATCATGCTCAGCGGGCAGGAAGGCCTGGTAGAGGACGGCTTCGGCCTGGGCGTCGGCCGTCAACCAGGTGGTCATCATGACACCCGCCACGATACCGGCACAGGTCGCCGCAGCCCAGCCGGCACCGAGTGCCAGCGCCAGCCGGTCCAGCCAGCGTCGACCTTGATGACGCGCCCTGATCAAGCCCGCGTCGGCGGCCGAGGCCAGGACCCTGTCACGCAGGATGGTGGACGGGTGGGCCACGCGGGAGGCATGCAACAGGGCATCCGCCGCATCCGCTTCAGCCAGCGCATCGGCCACAGCCTCCGGTCGGGCGGCAGCAAAGGCCCGGGCGCCCGCCCGCTCAGCCTCGGGCCAACGCCGCGCGTCGGCACCATAGGCCGCGACCAGGGCGAGGAACCGTTCCGACGTCATCACACTCATGCTCCCTCAGCACCCGGCCGGATATCGGCCAAGGCCAGTCTCAACGCCCGTCGTCCCCGTGACAGCAGGCTTTCCAGCGCTTCCACGCTGACCGCCATCAGGGCCGCAGCCTCGATATTGGTCAGCTCCTGATAATGACAGAGGACGATCGCCTCCCTCTGACGATCCGGCAGTCGGGTCAGGGCCGCATCGACCCGTGCCCCCACATCCGCCGCCAGCAGACCCCGATCCGGCGCGGGGCCGGTGTCGGCCTGATCCGGCGGCGTCGCCGTGGTCACTTCCCGTCTGCGGCGAAGCCGGTCGTAGCAGAGGTTCAGCCCGACCCGGTGCAGCCAGGTGTCGAACCTGGCCTGACCCGGTGTCCAGCGAGGAGCCTGTTTCCAGGCCCGCAGCATGACCTCCTGGGCCACATCCTCCGCCTCGGCCGCATCGCCCAGCATCCGTTGGGCGAGTGCCAGCATGCGCGGAAGCTTGCGCGCCACCATGGCCTGGATGGCCGCCGGGTCGCCCTGACCCACGCGGCGCACCAGGTCCTCGTCGGGGTCGGCGATCAGCGCCAATCCGGCCCTCATGCGAATACAGCGAAAGGGTCGCCCGGTTCATGACCGCCGTCCCCGACATCAACCTTACTCCGAAGCGGGGGCCGGAGGCGACGCCTGCCGTTGAGCCTGATGGGCGGCGCGGCGTTCATTCATGCGGTCACGGCGCAGCTCGCGCATGGCCTGACGGCCGGCGCGGCCTTCGGCCGGAGTGATGTAGCCATCGTGGTCGGCATCCAGGCGGGTGAAGGCCTGTTCTGCGCGGGTCTGGACGTCGGCGATGACGACCGGGCCACGGGCTTCCATCCGGGGCATGCCGCGCTGGCCGCGCGCCGGACCGCGCTGGGCACGCATCGGACGGGGACCGCGATCGGCGCGGGCCTGGCGCGCGGCCGCACGGGCGGCGTCGAACTCGGCGCGGCTGACGGCGCCGTCGTCATTGCCGTCCAGCCGGTCGAACCGGGCATCGGCGCGGTCGGCCACGCGGGCCTGAATCGCGGCGCGGCGCTCATCGGCCGTGACCGAGCCGTCACGATTGGTGTCTGCGGCCGTCAGGCGCTGCACGCGCTGGCCCACGAACTCGGCCTGGCTCAGACGACGGTCTCCGTCCGTATCGGCGCGCATGCCACGGGCCGGGGGTTGCTGGGCGAAGGCGGTGCCGGCCGCGGCGGCCAGCGTCAGGGCGGCGAGGCCGCCAGCCAGAAGGGTCTTTTTCATCTCGGTGATCTCCATGCCGAAAAATGGCGGTGTCAGTCCCCAGTCCGGGAAGTCTAACGAAGATGGCGTCAGTCTCCGTCGCGCGGCGGCGGCAGGACGGTGTCGAAGACCGTGCGGGCGGCCGTGCGCACCTCGGCCAGCCGGGCTTTCAGCGCCTCAAAATCGGGCAGGCCCGCAGCCTCGGCGAGACGGTGGCGGAAGCCCTCGGGTTCCTGCTCCGGGTCCGGTCTGTCATCGAAGGCGGCGCTGAAGACCTGACCCAGCGCCTGCTGCAGCTGCCAGGCCCCGGCCAGCGCAGGTTCCGCCGCGAGCGCCTCGAGGGTGGAGACGGTCAGCCGGCCTCCCCCGGCGGCGGCCTTCAGCTGATGCACCTGGGCAACGAACTCGGCATCGACCTGACCGCCGGGGGCGAGCTTGAGGTCCCATGCCCCCTGCCCGGGCCGCTCGCGGGCCATCAGATCGCGCATCCGGCGGGCGTCGGCAGCGACATCGACGCCCGGCCGGGGCCGACGCAGGATGGCCTCCAGTGCGGCGGATGTGCAGGCACCGAAGGCCGGATCATTGGTCCAGACCACGCGCGCGCGAGTCAGGGCCATGAACTCCCAGGTGTCCGCCTCGGTCGCATAATAGTCCTCGACCGCCGACAGCCGAAGCGACACCGGCCCCTTGGCCGCGCCGGGCCGCAGCCGCATGTCGACCTCATAGAGCCCCCCTTCGGCCGTATAGGCCGAAAGGGCCGCGATCAGCCGCTGGGTGAAGCGGGAATAGAAGACGCCCGCCGCCCAGCCCTTGCCCTCGGACACCGCCTCGGGCGGCGCGTCATAGACCGTCATCAGGTCGAGGTCCGAGCTCGCAGTCATCTCGCGCGAGCCCGCCTTGCCGAGGGCGACCACTGCGACCACGCCGTCGCGCAGGGTGCCGCCCTGGCGCGCCGCCTCGGTCATGGCGGCCGGGGCGAGGGCCTCGATCACGGCATCGGCCAGGGCCGTGTGCGCCCGACCGGCCTGCTCAGGCCCGATGCGACCCGTCAGGATCTGGACACCGATCCGGAACATCTGGTCACGATGCAGGCGGCGCACGGCGTTCATGGCCCCCTCAAAATCGGCGGCCGCCGCGGCTTCGTCCGTCATCTGGTCGAACAGGCCGGTGTTGGCACCCAGCCGGGTATGGAACCGGGCGTCCAGCATACTGTCCAGCGCCGCCGGATAGCGGCCGAGGGTCCGCGCCAGTCGGGGGGCGAAGGCCATGACCCCGACCACGAGATCGAACAGTTTCGGCTGGGCCAGGAACAGGGCCTGGACCTGCACCCCACTGTTCAGACCCGCGAAGAAGACGGCGAACCGCCGGAAGGCGGCGTCGGCCGCGCCGGTGTCGGCCAGGGCCGTCAGGAGACGGGGAGCGAGCCGCGTGAAGAGCTCCCGGCCCCGGGCCGAGCGGGTGGCGGGAATGCGTCCGTGGTGCCAGCTACGGATCGTATCGGCGATCGTCCCCGGCTCCGTGAAGCCCATGCGTTCCAGCGTCGCCAGGGTCTCGGGATCGTTCTCGATGCCGGTGAAGACCAGCGATCCATAGGGGGAGGACAGGGCCTCCTCGCCCTCGAACAGTTCGCCATAGGTGCGGTTGACCCCGACCAGCAGGGCTTCGATTCCGCGGTCGAAGGCCGCGAGATCGCCCTCGCCGGCCAGGGCGGCCACCGCTGCGCGGCGGGCGGGTTCCGCCGGCAGGATATGGGTCTGTTCGTCGTCGAGCATCTGCACCCGGTGCTCGAGACCGCGCAGGGCAGCATAGGCTGCGGTCAGGTCGGCGCAGACCTCGGGGCTGACATGGCCGGCATCGCGCAGGGCAGCGAGGGCATCGACCGTGCGCGGACTGCGCAGGGCGGGGTCACGGCCGCCGAGGATCAGCTGCTGGGTCTGGGCGAAGAATTCGATCTCGCGGATGCCGCCCCGGCCCAGCTTCAGATTGGCCCCCGCGGCGTCCATGCCTTCGCCGGTCTTGTGGACGTGGATCTGGCGCTTGATCGACTGGATGTCGAGGATGGCCGGATAGTCGAGACTGCGCCGCCAGATGAAGGGCCTCAGCGCGGTGACAAACCCGGCACCGGCGGCGAGGTCGCCGATCACCGGCCGGGCCTTGATGAAGGCGGCGCGCTCCCAGTTCTGGCCGACGCTTTCATAGTAGGCGAGGGCCATGGGGGCGGCGACCACGGGCGGGGTGGAGGACGGATCGGGCCGCAGCCGCAGGTCGAAGCGGAAGACATAGCCGTCGCCGGTCCGTTCCTGCATCAGGGCAGCCAGCGCATGGGCGGCGCGATCGCAGAATTTCTGCGGCTCCACGCCCTCGGCCAGGGCGCTTTCGAGCGCCTCGGGCTCGAAGAACAGGCTGATGTCGATGTCGGAGGAGTAGTTGAGCTCAAAGGCCCCGTGCTTGCCCATGGCCAGGCCGAACAGGCCGGGAATGGGGCCGCGCGGATCGTCGGCGGCGGAGATCAGCTTGCCCCGCTCGCGCTGGTCGTGGGCCACGGCGCGCAGGGCCGACCGGGTCGAGGCGTCGGCGAAACGGCTGAGCGCGTCCGTGACGGCGTCCAGTGCCCAGACGCCGCCGAGATCGCACAGGGCGGTCACGAGATGCAATTCGGCCTTGAGCCGGCGCAGCGGCGCGCGAACCTCATCGGCACCGCCGGTCAGGGCGTCGGTCGCCGACAGGATGGCCGCCAGCCGGTCGTCCGGCGAGGTCTCGATCGTCTGTCGAAGCCGCTCGGGCCAGCGCCGCGCCAGCCCGGCCAGATAGGGAGAAGCCGCGAAGGCAGGGGCGAGGGCGGGCCAGGCGGCCTGCAGCGCGTCCGACCAGCCGTCCTCGCGCGCCGCTTCGGACAGGCGTTCATGGGTGCGAGCGGCGGCGACCGCATCGATGACCGGCCCACAGGGTGCCAGCCGGGGGCCCAGCGCGCCGCTCATTCGGCGGCCGGCAGGACCAGCGCCACCCGCAGGCCGGGGCCGAAGCCGCCGTATTCGCCGGGGCCTTCATCCAGCAGGATACGGCCGCCGTGGGCCTCCATCACCGCCCCGACCAGCGCCAGGCCGAGGCCCGAGCCGGCCTCGGTGCGGCTGTTGTCGAGGCGTACGAAGCGTTCGATGACCCGCTCACGATCCCCTTCGGGCACACCGGGGCCGGTATCGGTGACCGAGTATTCGATCTCGCCCGACGAGCGCCGCCGGGCGCGCAGCATCACAGCGCCGCCGGTCGGGGTGTATTTGATGGCGTTGTCGATGATGTTGGCCAGGGCCTGGGCGAGGAAGGGCTGGTTACCCGAGATCATCAGCCCGCGCTCGATCTCGGCGGAGAACTCCAGCCCCTTTTCCTCTGACGCGGGCTCATAGAGCTCGGCCATGTCTGCGGCCAGATCGGCGGCGTCGAACACCTTCGGATCCGGCGTGCGGCCCGCCGCCGCCTGCAGGCGGGCGATGGCGAGGACGGTGTTGAAGGTCTTGAGCAGATTGTCGGCCTCGTCGAGGGCCAGCTGGACCGCGTCGATCCCGTCGATCCGGCCGGCCTCGGCGTCCATCAGCGCCACCTCCAGCTTGGCCCGCATCCGGGTCAGGGGCGAGCGCAGGTCGTGGGCGATGGCGTCGCCGGCGTGACGGATCGAGGACATCGACCCTTCCAGCCGGTCCAGCATGGTATTGAGCCCGGCCCCCAGTTCGTCCAGTTCGTCGCCGGAGTTGCGGACCTCCGCCCGGGCCTTGAGGTCACCCTCCTGCACCGCCGTGACGACCTTGCCGAGCTGGCCCATGGCGTGCTCGATGTTTCGGCTGACCAGCACCCCGCCCGCCAGACCGAGCAACAGGACGATGCCCATGGCCGTCCAGAGGGCCCGGGTCAGGCGCGCCAGATAGGCTTCGGTGTCCCCGAGTGACTGGCCGACGAACAGCATGCCGTCGTCCGCCAGCTGGACCTGCACGCCGCGGACCTGCGGCCGGGTGACCCGGCCTTCGGCGTCCGTGTCCGTGAACGGGAAGCTGATCCACTCCTGGCTGCCCTCCATCTCCGCGATCGGGAAGTCGGTCAGGCTGCCGGTGATCTGGCTGCCGTCAGGGTTCTTGAGCAGATAGAGGAAGGCGTTGTCGCGCAGGGTGCGGTCGATCAGGGCGCGGTTCAGGGCGTCGAAGCCGCGTTCCCTGTAGATGCCGGTCAGCACCTCCATCTCGCCGCGCACCTCGAGCTCGGCCCTGGTCCGGGCCTCGGAGGCCGAGGCGAAATAGACATAGGCCAGGATGGCGCTGGCTGCCGCCGCGAACAGGGCGAGGAACAGAAGCGTCAGCCGGAAGGGCGTACGGCGGAGAAGGGAGGGAAGTTTCACTGGCTGGCGCTACGGCTCCAGCCGATACCCCGCCCCGCGCACCGTCTGCAGCATGGCGTGGTCGAAGCCCTTGTCGATCTTGGCGCGCAGGCGGCTGATGTGGACGTCAATGACATTGGTCTGGGGGTCGAAATGATATTCCCAGACCTTCTCGAGCAGCATGGTGCGGGTCACCGACTGGCCGGCGTGACGCATCAGGAATTCCAGCAGCTGGAACTCGCGCGGCTGCAGGTCGATCTCCTTGCCGGTGCGGTGCACGGTGCGGGCGATCAGGTTCATCTCGAGGTCGCCGACCTTGAGCATGGTGGCGACGCTGCCGGTCTCGCGGCGGCGCGACAGGGCCTCGACCCGGGCGATCAGTTCGGAGAAGGCGTAGGGTTTGACCAGATAGTCATCCGCGCCGGCCTTGAGCCCCGTGACGCGATCCTCGACCTCGCCGAGGGCGGACAGGAACAGGACCGGGGTCTGGTCGCCGTCCTTGCGCAGGGTCTCGACCATGCCGATGCCGTCGAGGCGGGGCATCATCCGGTCGACGACATAGACGTCATAGCCGCCCTTCTGCGCCTCCAGCAGGCCGAAGGCACCGTCGACGGCGTGGGTCGGCTCGTGCCCGGCCTCGGTCAGTCCCCGGACCATGGCGGTCGCGGCTTCAGCGTCGTCCTCGACCACCAGAATGCGCATGGAATCAGCCCCTCGAATGCAAATCGCCACCGATGCTAGCGCATCGGCGGCGATGGGGGCAGTTACGGCTTGTTCAGGATCGGAGCATCACTCGGTCTCGAATTTGAGCACGAGCGTACCCCGCTGCCCACCGGCCGAGACGAACAGGAGGATGCTCGGGCGGCCCGCCGCCTTGATCTCCCGAATCGCCGCGGCGAGGTCGGCTGCACTGCCAATCGTCCGGTTTCCGGCGCGGCTGATGACAATGCCGGCCTGCAAACCGGCTTCGGCCGCCGGCGTTCCTCGCGCGACGCTCGTTACGATCACACCGGTCACAGTCTCGGGAATGCCATACTGCGACCGCTGGGCCGGGGTGATCGAGCGAACCGTCGCGCCCTCGAGGACCTGTCCCTGTGGTGCCGTGGGCGAATTCCGCGGCCCTTCGCCGCCGCCCTGATCCTGGTCAGCCAGAAGCTCTGTCTCGGACGGACGCACACCGGAGCGCACGTTGATCGTGCGCCTGCGGCCGTCGCGGATGACCTCGAGACGGATGGTTTCCCCGGGCCGGGCAGAGCCGACGGCGCGGGTCGCCTCGGTTCCGTTGGCGACCGGGCGACCGTTCACGCCAACCAGAAGATCGCCTTCCTGTACGCCCGCCTGCTCGGCGGGCGCGTCCGGCGTCACGGACTCGACATAGGCCCCCTTGAAGTCACGGGCCTGGCCGAGGGCCTCCCAACGATCAGCATCAAAGGTTCGGAGGCCCAGACCGACGAAGCCTCGCTGGACCGTCACGCCCCGCATGAGTTGATCGGTGACCGGTTTGGCGACAGAGGCGGGAATAGCGAAACCGATCCCGACCGATCCACCCGTGGGCGAGATAATGGCCGAGTTCACGCCGATCACACGGCCATAGATGTCGAACGTCGGGCCACCGGAGTTGCCCCGGTTGATGGCGGCATCGATCTGGAGGAAGTCGACGAAGCTGGAGGTCGGATCAGCGAGGTTCTGACGGCTCTGGGCCGACACGATGCCGGCCGTGGCCGTCCCACCGAGCCCGAACGGATTGCCCACGGCAATGACCCAGTCGCCCACGCGCGGCTGGGCGGTCTCCTCGAAGGTCACGAAGGGGAAGTCCGTGCCCTCGACCTTGATGACCGCGAGGTCGGTGGCCTCATCGCGACCGATGACTCGCGCCTCCAGCTCACGACCGTCGGCCAGCTTGACCATGATCTCGGTCGCATCGGCGACCACGTGATTGTTTGTGACGATGAAGCCGTTGGCGGCGATGAAGAAGCCGGAGCCGGCTCCCATGGCCGTGGTGCCCTCGTCGTCAGTGCCTTCCTCGCCCTCCTCTCCGCCGTTGGGATTCGGGATCGCAAACGGCGTCCCCGGAATCTGGATCATGCTGGAACGCGGCACCCGCGTCTTCACATCGATCTGCACCACCGCCGGAGCGACCTGGGCGAAGATGTCGGCGAAGCTGAGGGGGGCGCCCTGCGGCGGGGCGAAGGCGAGGCCGGCGGCGCCGGCGGTGGGCGCGAGGCGACCCGTGAAGCCCGCCACCGGGCCGGCATTGGCCGAGGGCCAGTCGATGACGCCGCCGGCGGTCGCTGCGGCGGCGAAGGTCAGGCCAGCGATGGCCCCCAGCATGAATTCCTTGCGCTTCATCATAGGCGTGTCTTGCGATCCTCTCGTCGGGCGGCGAACGCCCGTCAGGCCTTTTCATACAGGGCTGAAGGACTTTTCATCAACGCCGCGACGGGATGAAGGGCCTGCATTTCCTGCGAGCCTGATTCACGCTCCCGTCGGAACCGCGAAGCGATTCCTCCTCAAACGATCAGGCTCGTGGCTATTGGTCAGACGGCTTTGCGTCAGTATCGGGGCGAACCGCCTGATCGGCGAGGATTCGCGCCAGATCGGCCTCTTCGGCGGCCGTGAGCGCCGGAGTCTCGACCGGGCGGCGGCGCGCCATGAACAGCAGGCCCGCCCCCGCCGCCAGCACGATGGCGAGCGGACCGAACCACAACAGCCAGGTGCCGCCCCGCAGCGGCGGGGTGAACAGGACGAAGTCGCCGTAGCGGCGCACCAGATCATCGCGGACCTGTTGATCGCTGCGCCCGGCTGCGATCTCTTCGCGCACCAGACGGCGCATGTCGGCCGCGATCCCGGCAGGGCTGTCGGCGATGGCCTCATGCTGGCAGACGACGCAGCGGATGTCGTTGAACAGGGCCTGGGCGCGAGCCTCCTGGGTCGCATCCGCCAGCGGCCGGTCCGGCGTCGGCGGGGGCTCCTGCGCCGCAACCGGTGTGGCGATCAGGACCAGGGCGAACGCGGTCAGCAGGGCGCGCCTCATGCCGCGGCCTTACGGTTCACGCCCAGCCTCAGCCGCCGGTCCAGCAGCGACAGCAGGCCAGCCAGGGCCATAATCGCCGGGCCGAGGAAGATCAGCCGCGCCCAGGGGTTCCACCAGACACGGACGTTCCAGGCCGGTTCGTCGGCCGCGGTTCGCCCGCGCTCGCCCAGCACCACATAGACGTCGTCCAGTCCCCGGAAATCGAGCCCGACCTCGGTGGTGGTCTGGCCCCCGGTCGGGAAGAAGCGACGCTCGGCCGTGACGGTCCTCGGCGCGCTGCCGTCGCGCAGGGTCACGGTCAGTTTTCCCTGTTCAGCCAGATAGTTCGGCCCCTCGACCACGCCGACGGAGTCCAGCGTCACCGCCCATTTGCCGGCCTCGATGGTCTGGCCGGGGGCCAGGGCCCGGGCCGCCTCGACCCGATAACCGGTCTCGACCACCGCGCCCAGGACGAAGACGCCCAGTCCGGCGTGGGCCAGGGTCGTGCCCCAGGCACCGAGCGGCAGGGCCCGGGCGCGGCGCAGGGTCTCCGCCAGGGGCGCGCGGAACAGGCGCAGCCGCTCGGCCACCTCGGCGAGGGTGCCGAGGATCAGCCAGCCACCCAGGCCGATACCGGCGGCGGACAGGGCCTTCTTCGGCTCGAAGACCATCCAGCCGGCCAGGGCGATCAGGATGGAGACCCCCGCCGCCAGCGCCAGCCGCTGGCCGACGCCCTGCAGATCCCCCCGCTTCCACGACAACAGCGGCCCGGCGGGCAGTATCAGCAGGGCTGCGATCATCAGCGGGTTGAAGGTCAGGGCGAAATAGGGCGGCCCGACCGAAATGGTCGCACCGTTGGCGGCCTCGAGGATCAGCGGATAGAGGGTGCCGAGCAGGACGGTGGCACTGGCCGCGGTCAGGAAGACATTGTTCAGCACCAGCGCACCCTCGCGGCTGACCGGGGCGAACATGCCGCCCCCCTTCAGCTGGGGCGCGCGCCAGGCGAACAGGGCGAAGGCCACGCCCGAGGTGGCACCGAGAATGGCCAGCAGCATCAGGCCGCGCTCGGGATCGACGGCAAAGGCATGGACACTGGTCAGGACGCCGGAGCGGACGAGGAAGGCCCCCAGCATGGAGAAGGTGAAGGTCAACAGGGCGAGAAAGGTCGTCCAGCCCGCGAGGGCTCCGCGCCGCTCGGTGACCACGGCCGAGTGCAGCAGGGCCGCTCCGGCCAGCCAGGGCAGGAAGCTGGCATTCTCGACCGGGTCCCAGAACCACCAGCCGCCCCAGCCGAGCTCATAATAGGCCCAGAAGGAACCCAGGGTGATGCCGACGGTCAGAAAGGCCCAGCTGGCCAGGGCCCAGGGCCGCACCCAGCGCCCCCAGGCGGGCCAGAAGCTGGAATTGGCCCGACCCTCGATAAGGGCCGCAACCGCCAGCGAGAAACAGACCGAAAACCCGACATAGCCCGCGTAGAGGAAGGGCGGATGGAAGGCGAGCGCGGGGTCCTGCAACAAGGGGTTCAGCGAACCGCCCTGAAAGGGAGCCGGATCCAGCCGCTCGAACGGATTGGAGGTAAAGACGGCGAAGGCCAGGAACAGCACACCGAGCAGACCCTGGGTCGCTACGGCCGAAGCCTTGAGGCCGAACGGCAGGCCCCGGGCGCGGGCCAGGACTGCCCCGAAGCCGGTCAGCACCAGACACCAAAGGACCAGCGAGCCCTCATGACTGCCCCAGGCGGCGGCGACCTTGTAAAGCATCGGCTTGTCGGTGTGGCTGTTGGCCGCGACATTGGCGACCGAGAAGTCCGAGACCGCAAAGGCCAGGATCAGGGCGGCGAAGGCCAGGGCGACGACGCCCGCGCAGGCCAGGGCCGCGCCCTCGGCGGCACCGGCCAGCACCGGGCTGCGGCGCAGACGACCGGCCGCAGCCATGCCGGTCTGCAGCACAGCGAGCACCAGGGCGAGGATCAGGGCGAAGGCGCCCAGTTCAACAATCACAGGTCTGCGGCTCCTGCGGTGGGCGATTCACCCCCGGGCCGCCATTCACCCTTGGCCTTCAGGCGGTCAGCGACCTCGCGCGGCATATAGTTCTCATCGTGTTTGGCCAGCACCTGGGTGGCGCGGAAGCTGCGGTCGGGCAGGAAGGCCCCCTGGGTCACCACACCCTGCCCCTCACGGAACAGGTCAGGCAGATCGCCCTGATAGACGATGCGGGTGGTGGCGGCATTGTCCGTAATCGCAAAGGCAACCTCACCGTTGGTGCCGCGGACCACGCTGCCGGCCTCGACCAGCCCCCCCAGACGAACGACCCGTCCGACCGGTGCCGTCTCGGCCGTGGCCTCGGAAGGGGAGAAGAAGAAGGTGACGCTGTCCCGCATGGCATAAAGCGACAGGCCGACGGCGAGGGCCAGGACCGGAGCGACGGCCGCGACCACCCACAGGCGGCGGCGTGCCTTGGGCGATTTGGGCAGCCAGTTCATTCCGGGGCTCCCGGCATTCGACGTTGCAGATCCAGCCGGCGCGGATCGGCCGGGTCGAGCGCTGCGATCAACGGCCCCCACATGGCCCGGACCCTGTCCACCTCATTGCGGGCCAGCGCCGCCTCGCCGAGGAAATAGCGCGCGCCCAGCTGACCCGGGTCCCGACGCAGGGCCTGGGCGAAGGCGGCTTCCGCGTCGCCGCCGACCACACCGTCGTTGGCACGGGTCAGACTCTCACCGAGCCGCGCCCAGCTTTGGGCGTCGTCAGGTTTCAGCGCCAGGGCCCGGCGGAAGGCCGAGGCCGCGCCGATCGGGTCGCCCGCCTGGAAGCGCGCCGCGCCCAGCATGGCCAGGGCCTCATGATCGTTCGGCCGATCTTTCACTACCCGGGCCGCGACGGCCGCGACCTGCGGAGGCTGAAGCGTCTCCAGTTCGGTGGTCCACTGGTCGACACGTCGCTCATAGGCCTGGTCCGGCAGGCCGGGCGTGCCGACCAGGACATAGAGGACCAGGGCGGCAGCGGCGGTGCAGGCCAGTCCGCCGAGCACCATCAACCGGTCCCGGGTTCCAGCCCGGACGGGCGCGGTTACCCGGTCGGAAACGAGGATCCGTCGACCGGACTCGGCCCGGGCCGCCGTCCATGCGGCTTCGTCAAGCAGTCCACGCGCCTTCAGTCGATCCAGTTCAGCC
Organism: Brevundimonas sp.; assembly: GCF_027487935.1. Classification (GTDB taxonomy): domain Bacteria; phylum Pseudomonadota; class Alphaproteobacteria; order Caulobacterales; family Caulobacteraceae; genus Brevundimonas. The sequence continues at coordinate 28,448 of NZ_JAIYCP010000002.1, read as the reverse complement.
AGTTCGGCCTCGGCGGAAACGGTCTCCTCGCCGTCAGCGCCGCGCCGCGCGCCGGCGAGCGTGCACAGACCGGCCAGGGCCGTCATCAGCGCCGCCATGATCCAGAATGCCGTCATCCCGGCCGTGTAGCCGATCACGCGGCCTGCGACGAGGCCCCGGGTTCCTTTACTGGCACCCTTGCGACCGCGGCCCGACGCCGCACCGTATGGGCGGCCTCTTCGGCCTCGATACGATCGAGGCAAAGCGCGGCCAGTTCGATGAGTCCGAAGGCGTGGGTCTCGTCCTCGACCGGGCCTTCGTGGATCATCCGCAGCGCCTGGTCGGCATAGTCCAGCAGCCGGTCTCCAAGGGCGACAACCAGGGTCTTGCGGTCACCCTCGCAGCCGAAGACCGAGGCCGGTCCGCACGCGGATCCGACCAGGCTCAGCAGGCTCAGGGCGGCCTCGACGGCAGGGCCCTCGACCGGTGCAGACAGACGGGGCATCTCGCGGGCCATACGCCCGCCGAACTGCACCCGCTCCATCGGCAAGGCACGGGTCACCGCCTTGTCCGCTTCACGGAGCAGACTCGACATGCGTCCGGCAATGGTGGCGCGCGCGTCCCGCACCGACTTGCCCCAGGCGCTTCGGGGGTCGAAGGACAGGGTCACATCCAGTTCACCGAGCACGCCGGCGCACCAGTTGAAATCGGCGATCACCGAATCGACCCGGGCCAGATCGGAGCCGGGCTTGAACGCCTTTATCCTGCCCGCACGGAGATCGACGCCGCCGATCAGTCGATCAACGAAGCCGGACATCTCAGACTCGCTGAGGAAGCCGTCGCGACCGGCGACCAGTGAGGTCAGGGTGACGATCCGAAGGATCAGCACGGCGTCCGGCAGATGTGCGAACAGCATCTCCAGCACGCGGGGCGCGCCGTCGATGCGCGCGCCGGCGCAGTCCTTGAACAGGAGGCGCAGCTCCGCGATCTGGTCGCCGTCGGGGCGCCTGAGCCAGATTTCAAGAGACGGCAGGCCGCGCCGCGCGAGATGGGCCAGATCGAGGCAGGCCGTCAGGTCTTCGAGACCTTTCTGACGGGCGACCTCATCGCCCCCGGGCGGCCAGATCAACTCAGGCTGGTCACGTATGGCGCTGGCCGCGGCCTGGCAGAGACGATCCGCCGCCGACCGGGACGCGGGCTCATCGCCGTCCAGATGGCGGAGAAGGTCAGGCGCGCGCGCGCTTGCGGCGCGCCAGAGACGCGGCAGGATATGGGATGGAAAGGTCGTGGCGACGATGCCGTCCGCGCGCGCGCGGAACATCGGAACCAGCGGCTTCAGGGCCTTCTCGCATCGCTCGCGGTTCCGAATCTCCTCGCCGACCAGGGCTCGCATTTCCGCCGCCCGGCTGCCGGCCGTCGAGGCCACGGCAACGGACACGGCCCTGAGCGCGACGTCGGGACACCGGGCCAGCAGGGCAGTGAGGGCGATACGATGGGCGCTGGAAAGCCCGGCCATGACAAATCCCCGGCCGGACTCTTGCCGGCAGAGCGAAGTTAAGGCGGGTGAGATTAACAATAACTCTCCCGACGGATGAAATCAGGCCTCGGCTGCGGGCAGCTCCAGCAGCACCTTCAGACCGCCGAGATCGCTGTCGGCAAGGGTGATACTGCCGCCATAGGCGCGCGTCAGCTCGACCACGATGGAAAGGCCAAGGCCGGAGCCCGGCGTGGTTTCGTCCAGGCGGGCCCCCCGCTCCAGAGCCGCGTCGCGCAGGTCGGCGGGCAGGCCGGGCCCATCGTCCTCGACCACAACCTGCATCTGGCCGAGGCCCGTCGGACCGGCGTTGATGCGAACGCGCCGTCTTGCCCATTTGCAGGCGTTTTCCATCAGATTGCCGAGGATCTCCTGCAGGTCCTGACGTTCACCCCGGAAGCTGAGCTCATCCGGCGCACGCCAGTCGATCTCGACGGACTTCTCCTCGAACACCCGCTCCAGCATGACGGCCATCTCGTCCAGCACCCCGGCGATGGGCGTACGTTCACCCAGCAGCTGGGCCCGGGCAGCGGCGCGGGCGCGGCGCAGGTGGTGATCGACCTGGGCCTTCATAACCTCGGTCTGTTTGCGGACCATGTCGGGCAGGATCCCCGTCTGCGTGCCGGCTTCGGCCAGCATGACCGAGAGCGGTGTCTTCAGCGCATGGGCCAGATTGCCGACGTGGGTGCGCTGGCGCTCGACCGTCTCCTGATTGTGGTCGAGCAGCCGGTTGACCTGTTCGGCCAACGGCTGGATTTCCATGGGATAGCTGTGGACGATCCGGGCGGCCTTGCCCTTGCGGACGTCGGCGATCTCGTTCCGCAGGCTGAACAGCGGACGCAGGCCGATCTGCACCTGCAGGAAGACGGCGATGACCAGGCCGAGTCCGAGGATCAGCAGCGAGGTCCAGGTAAAGGTCGCGAACTGGCGGGTGTCGTTCTCGATATTGGTCCGGTCGATCGCCGCCATGAACACGAGCGGCTCGCGACGGCCGGGCAGCGATTTCAGGCTGGCGGCGACGCGCAGCGGCTGTCGCAGCGGCGGTCTGAGGAAGCCGGGATCATTGAAGCTGATCGTGGAGCCGGTCGCGGCCCTGAGCCGGTCCGGCAGCCCTCGCGGGACGGCCAGTTGCTCGCCGGCCAGGGAGGGCGAGCCGGCGATGACCCGAACCCCGCCCTCGCCGTCCAGCTCGGCCACGGCCCAGTACTTCCCGGACAAGGCCCGCTCCGTCCGGGCGTCCCTGATTTCGGCCACGACGATGCCGTCCGGTCCGGCATTGGTTGCGATCACCACCTCGTCGAGGGTGTCGGACAGCTCATTGCCGAGCCGGCGCAGTGCCGATTCCTGGTATTGGCGGGTCAAGGCCCAGCCGGTCAGCACAAGCGCCAGAATGATCCATGCCGAGGCCAGCCAGATCAGTCGTCGGGTCAGGCTGCGGTCCGGTCTCCCGAACCAGCGGGCCCAGGACCGGTGTTCGGCCGGAGCCGATACGTCCCCCGCCCCTTCGGTCACGCCGCGTCGGACTCCCCGGCCAGCGGCGTCAGGCGATAGCCCAGTCCGCGCACGGTCTCGATACGGTCCGCCCCGATCTTCTTGCGCAGCCGACCGACGAAGACCTCGATCGTGTTGGAATCGCGGTCGAAATCCTGATCGTAAAGATGTTCGACCAGTTCGGTGCGACTGATCACCCGGCCCTGGTGCATCATCACATAGTGCAGCAGCCGGTACTCCAGCGAGGTCAGCCGCAGGGGCTCGCCGTTGACCGTGGCACGGGCCGCCCTCGGATCGAGGCGCAGGCCGCCACAGGACAGGGTCGCCGAGGCGATGCCGGCGGACCGTCGCAGCAGGGCCCGCAGACGGGCCAGCAGTTCCTCGGTGTGGAAGGGCTTGGTCAGATAGTCGTCGGCCCCGGCGTCAAAGCCCGACACCTTGTCGGACCAGGCCCCGCGCGCGGTCAGGATCAGCACGGGCGTGGTCTTGCCGTCGCGCCGCCAGCGCTCCAGCACCGAAACGCCGTCGATCCTCGGCAGGCCGAGATCCAGCACCACCACGTCATAGGGTTCGGTGTCGCCGAGGAAATGGGCCTCCTCGCCGTCCGCAGCATGGTCCACGGCATAGCCGGCGTCGCCCAGGGCCAGTTTCAGCTGGCGCGACAGGTCAACATCGTCCTCGACAAGCAAGACTCGCATTCAGCGTTCTCCCACAACCCGGCCGGTGCGGGCGTCCACGATGATGTCGGCGACGCGGCCACCGGGATATTCCCAGCGAACGACGATGGTGTCACCGCGATTGCTGGCCCCCAGAAAACGGCCCGGGCGGCCCGAGGAAGCGCGCTGGACCGCCTCCCCGACGCTGACCCTGGGCTGCTCATCCTGCTGTTGACGATCCGCACGGTCGCCGCGAGGGCCACGATCCTGCGCAGTCGCCTGCGACAGGGGCGCGGCGGCGATCAGGACGGCGAGCAGCAGGGTGGACGGATGGATCATGAAAAGCGGTCTAGGACCCTGGCTCTGAACGACGGCTGAACGGCGAGTGTAGACATATTTCACGTCTTGCGCCGCCCCTCCTTGCGCGCACGGCGAGGATTTGTCTTCCCGGCAATTCCGGGAGGATGTGGCGGCGAATTCATGCCGATGAATGGAAGCTGACACGCACCGTTCAGGTCGGGCTCAGCCGGGGAATGGTCTTCTCACCTCAACGCCGGCCACCCCGGTCCGCGTGGAACGCTCAAGGAGAAGTCCGATGATGAAGAAGTTTCTCATCCCCGCCCTCGCCCTGGCTGCGGCGTCCGTCGCGGTCCCCGCCATGGCCCAGTCCTATGGCCCGCGCCATCATGACGACCGCGGTGGTCGTTACGAAGAGGACCGGGGCGGCCGCTGGTACAATGATCGCGGCGACGGCTGGCAGAACATCTTCCAGCGCAAATACCAGCTGGATCGCCGCATCGACCGGGGCGAACGCAATGGCTCGCTCAGCCGGCGGGAAGCGACGCGGCTGCGTTTTGATCTGGACGCCCTGGTCTATCTGGAGCGCAGCTACATGCGCGGCGGCCTTTCCTACCGCGAACGCGCCGAACTCGACCGACGCTATGACCGTCTGTCGTTTCAGGTGCGTGAAGAACGCCGCGACCGCGACGACCGTCGCTGGTAGGGTCTGACCTTCCTCTCCGGAGGTCCGGGGGGCGCGATCCGCAAGGGTTGCGCCCCCTTCTCGTTTCAGAGCCGCAACCGGCTCTCGATCACGGTGACGGCCTGTCCGCGCAGCAGCACACGGTCGCCGCGGGTTTCGGTCTCGATGTCGCCGCCCCGCCCTGGGAAGACCTGGCGGAACCGGACCGTCGCCCGGCCCAGGGTGTCGGCATACAGGGGACCGAGAATGCAGTGGGCCGAACCGGTCGCCGGATCCTCATCGACCCCGCAGCCCGGCGCGAAGAAGCGGTCGACGACATCGACATCGTCCGTCGCATCGGCCAGGGCGCAGACGATCACCTGACCGGTCTCACCCGCCTCGCCCCGGATTGAGGCAAGGGCGCGGATGTTCGGGGTGATCGTCCGGACCGCCGCCGCATCGGCCAGCACGGCGACCAGATAACGCCCGGCCCGGACCTCGACCGGGGTGACGCCAAGGGCCTCGGCCAGCCCCTCCGGCACCGTCGTCCGGCGCGGCGGATCGGCGGGAAAGTCCATCTCATAGCCCTCGCCCGCCCGGCTGACGATCAGTGGACCTGAACGGGTGTCGAAGGTCAGGGCCCCGGCCTCCAGTCCGAGTTCCGCCAGCAGGACATGGGCCGAGGCCAGGGTGGCGTGGCCGCACAGATCGACCTCCATCCCCGGCGTGAACCAGCGCAGGCCGAATCGGGCCGGATCGGCGGTGCGCAGCAGGAAGGCGGTCTCCGCCTGATTGTTCTCCTTCGCCAGCGCCTGCATCCAGTCGTCGGAGGGCCACTGGTCGAAGGGCTCGACCACGCAGGCGGGGTTGCCCTTGAACGGGGCGGCGGCAAAGGCGTCGACGGTCCATTGTTTCATTGGGTATTGCCCTCGGCGTCGCAGACATAGGCCTCGCTATAAGGCCGGTCGAAGCAGGCGATAAAACCATCGACCTTGTCGAGATTCAACGGCCAGGTGGGCGCGGGCAAGTCCGGATAGGTAGCCTTGAAGCGATCGACGGCGCTCTGAAACCGAGGCGGAACCGGCAGGGCCATCAGTCGCTCGCGCGCAGCTAGCAGTGCCGGACGATCCCGGCGAAGAAAGGCCACGGTCGCGTCGACATAGGGCTGCGTAGCGTCGGATTCGGCATCGCGCCCATGAAGCAGGAGCGTGATCGCCGCCTCCGTCTGCCCGGCGGCGGCCCGAAGCTGGCCCTCGTGCCAGATCAGCGCATCTCCGCTTCCATCGGCCATGGCCTCGGCATGCTCGGCGCGAAAACGGGCGATGACGTCGGCCACACCCGCTTCACACCCCTCTCGGTCCAGAGACCGCCATCCGGCGTCCGTCTGATCAAAATCATGCAGCGACAGAGCCATCATGTCGCTGTCGGCCTGCGGGCAGGCTGGAGTCGCCTGGATAAGGACAATAGTGGCCATCAAGACGGTAATCATGAAGTCAGCACCTTCAGTTCCGGCCACCGCGCCTGAGCACTCTCGACAGCCTTGTCCCAGCCCTTCGCACGGGGTCGGTCCGGGTTGGGACGGAGGGTCAGGGAGAAGACATCCTCCAGTCCGAACGGGGCGGCGATGCTTATGGTGTCGTCCCGCTCCAGCCGCACCCCGACCGCGAAGGCCGGGGCCACGAACCGGGCCAGCGCCTCATCCGTGCCGGTCAGGGCCTCATAGGGTTCGCCGAACCGGTCGGGGAACCAGAGGTGCACGCGGGCCTGGTTACGCACCTCGACCTCGGACCGGAACGGTTCGTCAAGGGCGGCGGCGACGCGTTTGATGACCAGGTCCTCGGCATCCCAGCTCGTGTCCGGGTCGAAATAGCCGAGGTCATAGTCCTTGCGACCATAGCCGACCGGCCGGTCGGTCACGGCGTTCCAGACGCTCTGATAGACGGCACCGGAAAAGACCCGCCAGTCATTGAGGCCAAGGCCGCGCACCGTGGTCAGGACGTGCATCAGGCCGGGGTCGGCGCGGACGATCCCGGCGAGGCGGGCATTGAGATCGGTCATTTGCGGTCTCGCACCGGCCAGCCGTGATCCAGCGGGCCATGCCCGCCGCCCAGTCCCGGGGCCCGGCGGATGGCCTCGGCGACATAGGCCCAGGCTTCGGCCACGGCGGCCTCGAGCGGAAGTCCTTTCGCCAGCCCCGCCGCGCAGGCGCTGGCCAGGGTGCAGCCTGTGCCGTGGGTGTTGCGGGTGTCGAACCGTTCGCCTTCCAGCAGGGTCTCGCCGGACGGGGTCATAAGCAGGTCCACGACGGTGGCCCCCGGCACGTGGCCGCCCTTCATCAGCACCGCCCGCGCGCCCATGGCCAGCAGGGCCTCGCCGGCGCGGCGCTGGCCGTCGAGGTCGGCGACGACGATCCCTGTCAGGGCCTCGGCCTCGGGCGCATTGGGGGTCAGCAGGGCTGCGCGGGGGACCATCAGCGTGCGCACCGCGGCCACGGCGTCATCCGCGAGCAGGGCCGCTCCGCCCTTGGCGATCATGACCGGATCGATCACCGCCGGAGCCCCGGATGCGTCGAGGATGGCCGCCACCCGTTCGACCACGGCGATGGAGCCCAGCATGCCGGTCTTGATGGCATCCGCGCCGATGTCGTCGAGAACGGCCCGCGCCTGGGCCTCGATCAGGTCCAGCGGCAGGGCGTGCACACCGTGGACACCCAGGGTGTTCTGGACGGTGATCGCCGTGATGGCCGTGGCGGCGTATCCGCCGAGCAGGGTCACGGCCTTGATGTCGGCCTGGATCCCGGCTCCGCCGCCGGAGTCAGACCCGGCGATGATCAGGACCCGGCCGGTCGAAACCCCCGTCATCAATGCGCGCCTGAAAAGAGTTTCAACCCGACGATCCCGGCCACGATCAGGACGATACAGACGATCCGCAGGGCGGTCGCCGGCTCACCGAAGACAAGGATGCCGACCGTTGCCGCGCCGACGGCACCGATGCCGGTCCAGATGGCGTAGGCGGTTCCGATCGGCAGTTTCTGGGTCGCAACCCACAGGAAATAGAAGCTCGCGGCCATGGTGATCGCTACGCCCACCGAGATCAGCGGGCGTTGGGTGCCGACGTATTTGAAGCCGGAGGCCCAGACGACCTCCAGCGCACCCGCGATCAGAAGGGCGAGCCAGGGATTGATCCAGGTTCCACTCATGGGGTTGAGATGGAACAGGCCGGGTCTCCGGGCAAGCGTTTAGTCAGGGAAAAGCGCGGCCAGAAGCCGTAACGCCTGAACGGTCTCGCGCACGTCATGGACGCGGATCATGCGGGCCCCGTGACCGGCGGCGGCCAGGGCCAGGGCGATCGACCCGCCGATGCGGTCGCCCGGATCAATGGCGGTCGGGTCAACCCCGGCGATCATCCGCTTGCGGCTGGCCCCGAAGAGGACCGGGAAGCCGAGATCGACCAGCTGATCCAGATGCGAGATCAGGGCCAGATTGTGGGCCAGGGTCTTGCCGAAGCCAATGCCGGGATCGAGCCAGATCCGCTCGCGCGCCACCCCCGCCGCCATGGCCGCTTCGGCCCGGGCTGTCAGTTCGGCGCAGACCTCGGCGACGACGTCGTCATAGCGGGGGTCGGCCTGCATGGATTGCGGCTCGCCGCGCATATGCATCAGCGCCACATCGCAGCCCAGTTCGGCGGCGGTTGCCGGACTGTCCGGCGCGAAGCCGAGGGCCGTCACATCGTTCCACATGGTCGCCCCGGCCGCGACGGCGGCGCGGGCCACGGCGGGCTTCATGGTGTCGATGCTGATCAGCCCGGCCCAGTGGGCGGCGCGCAGGCCCTCGATGACCGGAATGGTGCGGGCGATCTCCTCGGCTTCAACGACCGGTTCGGCCCCCGGTCGGGTGCTCTCGCCGCCGATGTCGAGGATGTCCGCGCCCTGTTCGACCAGCGCGAGACCGTGCGCCACCGCCGCCTCGACCGAGGCCAGCCGGCCGCCGTCCGAGAAGCTGTCGGGCGTGACATTGACGATGCCCATGACCTGCGGACGGGGCATCAGTCCTTGCCGCCGATCAGGCTGCCGATGGCGTCGAGATAGGCCCCGAAGGCCTTGCGGCCGGCGGGGGTGATCGACACCCGGGTCAGGGGCTTGTTGTCCTTGAAGCTCTTGGCGATGGCGACGAAGCCCGCCTCCTCCAGCTTCTTCAGATGGACCGACAGATTGCCCTGGGTGGCCTCGAGTACGGTCTTCAGTTCGGTGAAGTCGGCCACGTCGGAGTCGGCAAGATACACCATGATCCCCAGCCGCAGGCGGCCGTGGATGACCTCGTCGATACGTCCGAGATCGGCGAGACCCATCCTGACTCAGTCCGCAGTGCGCACGGCGCGGGCGTCGCGGAACATCACCCATCCCGGCAGGGCGAACAGCAGGAACAGGGCGGTGGTGCAGACAGCCAGATACCACATGGGCTCGCGCACCAGCAGGCCCAGCGCCACGGCCGTCGCCCAGCCACCGAGGGCCGTGGCCAGCATCCAGGCCTTTCGCTTCAGCGTCCAGGCCACATACCAGGCGGCAGCCTGCAGCGCGAAGACGATGGCCGTATAGTAGAGCCAGATGGCGAAGTCGTTGTCCCGCATGGCCCCGACGCCGAAGATGATGATGACGGCCCCATTGGCCATGCCCGTGGCGCTGAAGGCCGCCTTGAGCGTGCGGGCCGCCGCGGGCCCGCGATGGCCGACGCCGTCCTTGCGGTCCTTCAGGATGGCCCAGATCAGGATCACCAGGAAGGTCACGCTGATGAGGGTGACAAAGGTCAGGCTGGCGAAACCGGACCAGCGGACAAGACCCGCGACCTGACCCACATGGAACAGGCACTGCAGCCCGTAAAGCAGCCCGCCCGCCAGATAGCAGACGGCCATGGTCATCGGCGGGCGTCCGCCGCTCTCAACGATCGCGCGCATGAAGGCGAGGTCGTCCTCGGGGGAGTTCGGGCGGGGCTTGGCGGGCATGACGATTCTCCGGGGCCGGCTCGCCCTTGGGGTGGACGAGCCGGCGTGTGTTGGCAAGCTATTCGGCGGGCGACAGAACCGGGTCCGGCCGGCGACCTCGGGGGATGCGACGCCCGTTCAGCCAGCCACCCATGAAGGTGTGGCGGATCAGCAGCTCATAGGTCAGCAGGCTGATCGCCATGGTGCCGCCGACGACCACGCCGAACTTCACGAACCAGGGCCAGGTCTCGTTCACGACCAGGATCTGTCCGACCATGACCAGCGGCAGATGGACGATGTAGACCCAGTAGGAGGAGTCGGCGAGGTAGCGGGCGACGGCGCTGTAGCCTGAGGCGAAGCGCAGGGCCAGGGACAGGACCGCCAGGGTCGAGGCGAAGACGGCCAGGGCCATCACCGCCGCCAGCGGGGCCTTCAGCTCCGGATCGGTTACGGGCACCAGCTCCGGGACCGGGCCACCGGCCAGGACCAGGGCCCCGGTCCCGACCCCCAGGGCCACGACCGTGAACACCGGCCAGAGCCGCTCGATCCGGACCAGCAGGTCGCGGCGACGGTCCAGCAGGAAGCCGAGGCCGAAGGCTGTGCCGAAGGCGGTCAGGGCGACCGGGTTGGGCACCAGCCCCGTGTCAGGCGTCGGAATGCCGAAGAAGGGCGTCCAGTTCGGGGCCAGCCAGAAGGCGACGGCCAGCGGCGCGGCCATCAGGGCCGGGGTCCAGGGGCCGATCAGGGCTCCGGTGACACGGTCAACGAACCGGCCCCAGCGGCCGTCCCGGTCGGCCATCGCAAAGGGCGCGCGCAGGACCAGCATGGCGACATAGAGGATCAGCAGCACCCACAGGAACCACAGATGGGTCAGGGGGAAGGTCTCGAGCGTCAGCGGCGGCGGGGGCGGTCCGCCGGTGGGAATGGACCCGCCGTTGCGGATCGCGGCCATCCAGATCAGCCCCGCAATGAGGGCTGCGAGGATCGGGAACCAGAAGGCCGCCAGCGGGCCGGCGATGCGGGTCGCGCGGTCCCGGATGAAGCCGCCGGTGCCGCGCCGGTCGAGCATCATATGGGCGAACAGGCCCGCGATGAGGAAGAAGCTCGTCATCCGGAAGAGGTGGATGGCGAAGAAGATCACGGCGGCGACCGGCGAGTTGTCGGTATCCGGCACGATCCAGATCGTGACCGGGAAATAGGACATGGCGGCGTGGAGGATGACCCCCAGCAGCAGGGCGGTACCGCGCAGGGCGTCAAGGCCGTGCAGGCGTTCGGTCGGGCGGGTTTCGCTTGAAGACATGGAAGGACTCCCCTCTTGATGGAAGCCGTATCTCACAGACTTGTTTATAATGCAAACAGGTTCATCAGAAAGAACCCGCCGCCGGCGATTTCCGACGGCGGGCCCTGTCGTTCAGCCGGTCAGTGGACGGTCTGGGCCTCGGCCGGAGCCGCGTCCGCTACCGGGGTGATCGGCACGGAAACCGATGGGCCGACATTGGGGAAATTGCTCTCGTCGCGGTTCGGGGCCACGCCCTTCTCGAGCAGGTCCCTGATCTCCTGGCCGGAGAGGGTTTCATACTCCAGCAGGGCCTGGGCCAGGGTCTCGAGATCGGCGGCCTTGTCGGTCAGGATCTGGCGGGCCTCGTCCCAGCCCTCGGTGACCAGACGCTTGACCTCGGAATCGATGATCCGGGCCGTTTCCTCCGAGACGTTCTGGCTGCGTGCGACCGAGTGGCCGAGGAAGACCTCCTGCTCATTCTCGCCATAGGCCACCGTCCCGAGGACGTCCGAGAAGCCCCACTGGGTGACCATGCGGCGGGCCAGTTTCGAGGCCTGCTGGATGTCGGAGCTGGCACCCGAGGTGATGTTCTCCTTGCCGAAGATCAGCTCCTCGGCCACGCGGCCGCCCGCCATGATGGCGATACGATCGACCATCTGCTGGTATTTCATCGAATAGCGGTCGCCTTCCGGCAGTTGCATGACCATGCCGAGGGCCTGGCCCCGCGGGACGATGGTCGCCTTGTGCACCGGATCGGCCATCTTGACGTTCATGGCCACGATGGCGTGGCCGCCCTCGTGATAGGCCGTCAGGCGGCGCTCCTCCTCGTTCATGGCCATGGATTTGCGCTCGGCTCCCATCATGACCTTGTCCTTGGCGTCTTCGAAGTCGCGGTGGGTGACCATGCGCCGGTCCTTGCGAGCCGCCATCAGGGCCGCCTCATTGACCAGATTGGCCAGATCGGCACCCGAGAAGCCGGGGGTGCCGCGCGCGATGGTCTTGGTGTTGACATCGGCGGCCAGGGGCACGTCCTTCATGTGCACGCGCAGGATCTTCTCGCGACCGTTCACATCGGGATTGGGCACCACGACCTGACGGTCGAAGCGGCCGGGACGCAGCAGGGCCGGGTCCAGCACGTCCGGGCGGTTGGTGGCGGCAATCAGGATGATGCCCTCATTGGCCTCAAACCCGTCCATCTCGACCAGAAGCTGGTTCAGCGTCTGCTCGCGCTCGTCATTGCCGCCGCCGAGGCCGGCACCACGATGGCGGCCGACCGCGTCGATCTCGTCGATGAAGATGATGCAGGGGGCATTCTTCTTGGCCTGTTCGAACATGTCGCGCACGCGGCTGGCACCCACGCCCACGAACATCTCGACGAAGTCAGAGCCCGAAATGGAGAAGAAGGGCACGCCCGCCTCGCCCGCGACGGCGCGAGCCAGCAGGGTCTTGCCGGTCCCGGGAGGGCCAACCAGCAAGGCCCCCTTGGGAATCTTGCCGCCCAGCCGCTGGAATTTGCCCGGGTCCTTGAGGAAGTCGACAACCTCCTGAAGTTCTTCCTTGGCCTCGTCCACACCGGCGACGTCCTCGAACATCTTGCGACCCTTGTGCTCGGTCAGCAGCTTGGCCTTGGACTTGCCGAAGCCCATGGCCCCGCGCGCACCGCCCTGCATCTGGCGCATGATCAGGATCCACAGGCCGATGATCAGGATGAAGGGCAGCAGGCCGATCAGGGCGCTGACCCACAGCGACTGGCGCGTGGTCTTGACGTCGACCTCGGCACCCTTGGCCTGGATGCTGTCGATCAGGGCGGAGTTGGGCAGGGTTGTCGTGACCGTCACGACCTTGCCGTCGCGAAGGGTCGCCTTCACGGCCTCGCCGCGCACCTCGACGCTGACGATATTGCCGTCATCGCGGGCCTTGAGCAGGTCCGAATAGCTCATCACCACGGGGCGCGCCGCAGCGGCCTCCTTGGCACCGGGCGGCGCGGTGAGGCCGCCCGGGCGGCTGGCGGCGACATAGAAGGCCATGGCACCGAGGATAATGACGCCCCAGATGGCCAGATTGCGCAGGTTCATTCTCGTATCATTCCCTCGGTGCGCCGCAGCGCCCGGTCGTCAGTGATCTGCTTCGGAAAATAGGTGGTTCCGCGGCAATGCGCCATGGATGGTGCCACCAAGGTCCCGTTCGTGCGTCATTCGGTCCAGCGCCAGCGCCAGTCTCTCCTCGACCAGCGACGTCGCCCTGCCCGCCGTCCCTGCAAGAACCGGCGCAGTCGCATCGTTCCGGATCAGCACAGGCAGGGAACCGCGTGCCGCAGGCGGCAAGGCCCTCAGCACAGCCCGGTCGGCGTCCGAAAGGCTCGCCATGCGCCCGGCCGCGGGGGCAACGGACCATCCGAACGACCCGACCGTGATGGCCCAACGGCCGTCCCAGACCGTCTCGACGCCAGGGGACAGAGCGAGGGGCGGGCGCGGTCGTCGGAGGAACTCGCCGGATTCCCGGGTCACGAGGACGTGTTCGCCGCTGGCTTCGACCCGGGTCCCGCAAAGGGTGGCGGTGAAGGCCTCGCTGGAGTGCAGGCGGGCGAGGATGGTGGCGAGCCGGTCGCCGCGCGGGAGCCGGTCGCCTCCGCCAGCACAGACGAGGGCGGCGGCGAGGGTGGGAGCGTCGACAAGCCGGTCGATCCTGATTGATCCCTCTCCCATCGGGAGAGGGCTTGAGCGCACAGGCGCGAAGCGGTCGTCCTTGCGCGAAAGGGTGAGGGGCGACTGTCCGGGGGCGGCTTCGCCGCTCATCCAGTCGACCCTCATCCGGCCCTCCGGGCCACCTTCTCCCATCGGGAGAAGGGTTAGAGCCTGCCGGGCCCGGCTTCTCGCAAACCTCGGGTCATCATTGCCCGGATCATCGAGCCAGGTGGCCCCCTGCCCTGCCAGCCATTGCCGTACGTCTTCCCGCCCCGCGTCCAGCATCGGACGCAGCAGCATCAGGCCCCGCCCCTCGGGCCAGGCCGGAGAGGGTGACCATTCGCGCAGCCGGCCGAGGGTCGATCCCCGGTCCCGCATCAGCTCGCCCTCGGCGATGTCGGTGGCGGTATGGCCGAACAGCACGACCCGAGCGCCCGCCTCCCGTGCCGCCTCTGCGATCAGGCGGTGGCGGGCGGTGCGGGCCGCGGCCGGCAGGCCGGTCGCGGGCTTCGGGCCGGTCCAAGGTAGTCCGCGCCAGTCGGCCCCGGCCGCATGGGCGGCGCGCTCGGCGACGGCCGTCCAGTCGGGGCTGTCGGGGTTCAGACCATGGTCGACGGTCAGGGCCAACAGGCGGCGGCCGTTGGCGCGGGCCCAGTCGGCAGCAAGGTGCAGCAAGGCCATCGAGTCGCCGCCTCCGGACAGGGCCAGGGCGAGCGGCTGGTCGGTGTGAGTCCGGAGCCGCGCGGACAGGATGGCCCGCGCGGACCCGATCCAGTCGGCGGGGTCTGGGGTCAGCCCCCTCTCCGGGCCGGCGGTGCGGCGGGCGCAGCGGCCGGGCAGCCGATACGGTTGCGGGCCTCGGTGGCCCGGGTTCGCACTGCGGGGCTCGAAGTCTCGGCGTAGCGGCGGGTGAACTCGGTCAGGGCGGTACAGGCCTGGGTCTTGCGATCCGTCGCATTCAGGGCATTGGCCAGTTCGAGGGTCGTCGAGGGGGCCCAGGGGGCCGTCGGCCAGCCTTGCAGGGCCGTGGCATAGGCCGACACGGCACCGGCCGGATCGCCGGCCGCGACGCGCAGGTCGCCCAGACGGCTGGAGGCCTCCCGCGCCTGCGGCGTATCCGGCCAGGCGAGGATGACGGTCTGGAGGGCCCGCTCGCCCCGCTGGGGGTCGGTGGCCGCGAGGCGGGCGGCCGCGGTCAGGTCGCGCACCGCGTCACCGGTCGGCGAGGTGGTGGGAATGGGGGAGTTTAGCTCGGCCTCGCGCGCCGCCGCGGCCTCGATGACACGCAGACGGCCCTCGGCGTCACGCAAACGATTGGCCAGGGCGGTGTTGTCGCGCCCGGCCTCATCCAGCTGGAAGGTCAGCCGCTCGATGTCGCCGTTTACGCGCTGGACGGTCGCCTCCATGTCGGCCAGCCGGCGGTCCATCAGACCCACCCGACCCTGAAGGGCGACGACCTCGGGATCCGGCTCGATAATCACAGGATCACCGGCGGCGTTGCGCTGGGTCACGGCGCGTTCGAGCCGGCGGACATTGCGGTCCAGCTGTTCAAGCCGCCGCTTGTCCCACTGCACCGGCTCAAGCGGCGTGGTCTGGGCCACGACCGTGGTCGTGCCCGCGATCAGGACGATGCCCAGGACCGAGACCAGGGCGTTTCGCGAACGGAGGGCGGCGGGAAACTTCAGCATGGTTGTTTTCGTCCCACCGATTTGCGGCGTCCGCAAGGCGTAGTCAGCCCCCGAAGCCCAGGAACAGGATCAGGAGGAAGAAGATGATCAGAACGAAGGCGCTCAGATTCAGCAAGGCAATGGTCCGCCAGGTTGCCGAGAACCATGACAGCCCATAAGCACCCTTCAGCTGGGCGAACATATGAATCGGGATGGCCAGCATCAGGAAACCCGATCCGATCTGAAGCCAGACGGGGCCTGCAGACAGCAAGGTCATCGCCATGAACAGGATGGCCATGGCGGTCAGCGAATAAAGGACGAAAACGCCGTGGTCGTACCAGGTGAATCCCCGCTTCCAAAGGAACAGCAGGCCGACGAAGGGAATGGACAGGGGCACGAGCAGGAAGGCGAATTTGTAGATCGTCTGCTGTAATTTGTAGAAGAGCAGGTCGGGGTTGGCGAGCTTGTGGCGCAGCTTCTCCTCGAACTTGCTGTTGCCGACGTTGACCTCCAGCCGATCGCTCTTCGCGACATCCGCCAGCTCGGCCTTGACGCTGCCTGGCTCGAAACCGTCGGCCCGGGGACCGGCTGACGCGGCAGCCTTGAGCCGTCTCGTGCTTTCGGCGGATACGGCCAGGTCGTTGGCGGCCTTGTCAAACCTCGCCTGTGCCTCTTCGAGCGCCGCGGCCGTCTGCGAAGATGCGCCGGGGGCTGCGGCAGCCCGTTGGACCGCATAGAGCGCGCTCAGCGCGGCGTCTGCATCCCGGCGGTCCTCGGTCAGTTCGATCTCGGCAGCCGCGATCCGCTCGGCGATGGGCGGGTTCTTCATCAGGGCTCCGCCGAAGAAGCTGAAGACGAAGAACATCAGGAAGACGGTGAACAGGAAGATCGCCAGCGGCGAGACGTACCGGGTGCGTTTGCCCTGAACCCATTCCCGGGTCAGTCGTCCCGGATTGAATGCCAGCAGCGGAAGGGTGCGCCAGATGCGGGCGTCGAAATGCATGACGCCGTGCAGCACCTCCTCGCCGAGATGGAGCAGGGAGCGGTGCACATGGGTCGGCTGGCCGCACTCCGAGCAGTATTTCCCCGAGACCGGCGCGCCGCAGTCGCTGCAGACCCCGGGGTGATTCCCGGCTGCCGCGTTGCGACGGCTTTCCCGCCGTGACAGCAGTTTCGCGATCAGTCCGCCGGTGATCAGACCGCCGGCCGCCTCCATACTGTCCATTGCCGCCCCCGATTTGCTGCGTGCGATTGTGCGATGCGAAGAAAAAGAGGTCAAAAAGAAAGGGCGGCCGGGAGCCGGCCGCCCTTCTCCCTTATCGATGCTGCCTTGACCCTAGCGCGCAGCGCCCGAGACGATGGCGGTGTGGGCGTTGCGGTTGCGGGCCCAGGATTCCTCGTTCGAGCCGGCCGCGATCGGACGCTCCTTGCCGTAGCTGATGGTATCGATTCGCCCGGCATTGATGCCGCGCTCGACCAGATAGGTGCGAACCGATTCAGCGCGGCGGGCACCGAGGGCCAGGTTGTATTCACGGGTGCCGCGTTCGTCGGCATTGCCCTCGATGCGGATGGTCACGCCCGGATAGCGCTGCAGCCAGGCCACCTGGGCGTCGAGGCGCGGAAAGGCTTCCGAACGGATCGCATAGCTGTCGAGATCGAAATAGACACGATCGCCGATGTTCACGACGAAATCCTGCTCCGAGCCGGGCGCGGGGGCACCGAGATTGCCGCCCGAAACGGGGGCCACGGCGTTGCCGGTGTACTGGTCATTGGCCGGGGTCGGCACGGTGTTGCCGGCGCCGGTGTCGGCGGGCGTGCGCGGGGTACAGGCGGCAATGGCCGTGACGGCCATGCCGACGGCGGCCAGACGGACGAGGGTCGGGATTTTCATCATCAGGTCGTCTCCTTGAGGTGAGGCCCAAGCCTCCAGCTTGGCTTTAGCGGGTTGCTACTGATGTGCCAGCGGTTTCGCCAGTCACGATAACGCGGGTTTGAGCCGATAGGCTCCTTTCTGGTCAGGTTTGACAGCCGTCGGGACCGCCGCCGCCGAGGTTGACGGGCTGCTCGTCGAGCAGGGGGGACCAGGCGGGATCCGTACCGCGGCCCGAATAGCCCGCCTGCGATACGACCCGTCCCGACAGGTCGACGGTCCACAGGCGGGTGTCCCCGCCGGGAGACTGCCGCGCGAACATGATGTAACGGCCATTGGGGGCCCAGGACGGCCCCTCCTCGAAATAGCTGGACGACAGGATACGCTCGCCGGAGCCGTCGGTGGCCATCACCCCGGTCGAGAATCGTCCGCCGCCCTGTTTGGTGAAGGCGATCAGGTCTCCGCGCGGACTCCAGTTCGGGGCCGTGTAGATGCCGCCGCCGCGCGAAATGGCCCGCTGGCCCGTGCCGTCGGCCCGCATCGTGTAGAGGCGCGCGCTGCCGGACCGGTCCGAGGTGAAGACGATCTGACTGTTATCCGGGCTGAAGGACGGCGAGGTGTCGATACCGGGATCGCTGGTCAGGCGGCGCAACTGGCGGCTCGACAGGTCCATCACATAGACGTCGGTATTGCCGCCCCGGATGATCGAAAACGCCATCTTCGATCCATCGTTCGAGAAGCGCGGGGCCAGCACCTGACCATCGAACTCGCCGAGGCTCTCACGCCGGCCGGTCGAAAGGTTGAACAGATAGATGCGGCTGTAGTCCCGCCCGAGCGCCACATAGGTGATCTCATTGGGGTCGTTGAGCGAGAACCGCGGCGACATGATCACCTCGTCTCCCTGGGTCAGATAGACGGGATTGAACCCGTCCTGATCCGAGATGGCCAGGCGCGACAGCCGGTTCAGCTGCGTACCGCTTTCGGCCACGAAGACCACCCGGCTGTCGAACAGTCCCGTCTCGCCGGTCATGCGCTGATAGACCAGGTCAGCGATCTTGTGGCCGATGCGGCGCCACTGCTCGGGCGTGGCGGTGAACTGGTAAGATACCAGCTGGCACTGGCGATAGGGGTCGTACAGACGGAAGCCGAAGTCGTTGCGGCCGTCGGGCCGGGGCGTCACCGCGCCGTACAGCACCGCCTGCGCCCCGATCGAGGTCCACTGCGGATAGTTGGGCGCATTCGCCAGCGTCATTCCGGTCTCGACGAAACCCGCGGGGTCCAACGGCTCGAAATAGCCGGACCTTCGCAGGTTGGCGCGGATCACTCCGCCCAGATCGGCACCGTTCTGGCCCGAGAAATTGACGACGGCGATGGGGAAGGGTCGCAGAACGCCCTGGTCGACGATGACCTCTTCTTCCTGGGGCGGCGGCGTCTGTGCCGCGACCATTGAAGGCGCGCAGACCGCAATCATGGCGACCGAGGCCAGCAAGGTAGTCAGACGCATGAAGTCACTCCAGCTCGAATCTGCATAGGTCGGCCAGACCCGGACCTGCCGCCGGGACCAGCTTGGGCGTGAATGCGGCGACTTTCAGGTCAGGCGGCCCAAGATCGCGCAGGATTACCATACAGCGCCTCTTCGACACTGGCATCACGCATCAAACACGCTCAACGGCTCCCGCACATGGTGGCCGTGCGGAAGGAGAAGGCAATCTCCTGCTGCTGATAGTCCGCAGGCATGTCAAAAGGCGCAGCGGCCCGCATGGCGCGCAACACACCGTCCGCAGCGGCCCGCCAGACTGGATCGCCACGGCTCTGGGTCAATCGCGGGGACCCGACGATCGCCCCCCTTTGATCCAGCGTTACCCTTACGCCGATGGTCAAATCATCCGAGCCGGGCAGATCGCAGTTGACGTTCCAGTAAGGCGTAACCTGGCTGGCGAGCGCCTGAAGCGAGGCCCTGCCGATAGCCCGGGGGGCCGTGCCCTGCCCCTGTTGACCGGTCGGCGGACGCGGGCCGGGGCGCGGACCCGGCCGCGGCGGACCGGCGAGAGAGTCGAGGTCGAGCGTTTCCTCCCGCCGAGGCGGAGTCGGGCGCGGCGGCTGGGGGCGAGGCGGCGGAGTGGTGCGGGGCGGTACCGGACGTGCGGGCGTCGCCTTCTTGACCGGCACCGGCTCTGGTGCCGGCGGGACAGGCTCGGTGGGAACCGGCTCGGGCGGCGGCGGGGCGACCGGTGCCGTCGCGGCGTCCTCGGTGACCAGTTCGTCGTCGGGATTGTCGGGCGCAGCAGCCTCGATGACCGTGTCGGAGATGATCGACACAGGCACAGCGTTTTCGACGTTCAGCGGCTCACGCGTGAACCCCAGAAGGCCATAGCCCACCACAGCCAGTACCACCGCCGCGTGAACGGCGATGGAGGCCAGCAGCGAGGTCCCGGGCCGCTCCAAGGCGTCAGCCCTCCACGTCCGTTGGAGCGCCGCCGGCGGTGTCGGTGATCAGGTTGAGCTTTGTGAACCCCGCCGAGGACAACCGCGCCATGACGCGGGCTACGGCCTGATAAGGGGCGCGGCCGTCGCCTCGCACGGACACGGGCTTTTCGCGGGCGCTTGCGCCTCCCTCTTCCGCCACCGTCAGCACAAGGCGGTCAAAACTGACCTCCCGCTCCCCGACATAGATGGCACCGTCGCGCTTGATCGAGATGACAACCGGATCATCCGAGGCGTCGACCGCACTGGCGTCCGTCTTGGGCAGTTCAACCGGCACCGCCACATTCAGCAAGGGGGCCGAGACCATGAAGATGATCAGCAGTACCAGCATCACATCGACAAGCGGGGTGACATTGATCTCACTCAGCGGCTGCTTTCGCGGCCGTCTCCGGCCGCGGACGTGTCCGCCGCCGCTACCTCCTGCCAGGGCCATGCTCAGAGCTCCCGGGTGGTCTGCGGCGCGGTGCCGGACGATCCGCCCAGACGGCGTGCGACCGCAGCCTGCAGATCATCGGCGAAGCTTTCCAGCCGCCCCGTGAACTTGCCCGCATCGATGGAAAACTTGTTGTAGGCGATATAGGCCGGAATCGCCGCCGCCAGTCCGAGGGCCGTGGCGAACAGGGCCTCTGAGATGGCCGGTGCCACCGTCGCGAGATTGGTATTGCCCGACAAGGCGATGGCCCCGAAGGCATTCATAATGCCCCAGACCGTCCCGAACAGGCCGACGAAGGGCGAGGATGTGGCCACCACCGACAGTACGCCCAGACCATTCTCAACCCGCTGGCTCTCACGGGCGATCAGGCTGTCCAGCGCCCGGTCAATGCGCGACATCAGAAGATTGGCCTGGTTCTCGGTCAGCGGGCCGCGCGTACGTGCCTCGCGCCAGTCAGCGAGCGCGATAACCAGCATTCTCGGCAAAGGATGCTCGGGGTTTGGCCCCGCCTGGGCGGCGATATCCTCCAGCGACCGGCCCGAGCCGACCGCAGCCTCAAAGGTGTTGGCCAAGCGGTTCAGCGCGCTGAACCGCATCGCCTTGTCGGCGATCACGGCCCACGACCACAAGGAGGCGATGGCAAGGCCGATCATGATCGCCTGCACAACGATATCGGCCTCCAGAAACAGGGCGACCGGGTTGATCATCGAAGCTTCAGTGGCGGTGGTCATTCAGCGTCCTTCCGTCTCTCCGACCACTGTGCACCGGACGGGCGTGGCGGTTGTGTGGCGATCCGGCCCGGGTCTAGCGAGGAGTGACCGCGTCGTCACCTGTCTGCACGTGACAGGCGGAGGAAATGGTCAGGCTTCGCGCGCCAGCCATGGCGCGAGTTGTTCACGAAGGATGCGGCCCGGCCTCCGGGGCCGGCCGTCCATATGGATACAGACGACCTCGACCGCGGCCCGGCACAGAAGGTCATCGCCGCGCGTGATGGCCTGGGAAATCAACAGCCGCGGCCCCTTCAACGCATCATAGTGAGTCTGCACCACCAACGCGTCGTCGATCCGGGCAGGCTTGAGGAACCGCAGGTCCATCTTCGAGACCACAAAGGCCATCGGCGTGTCGCCATCCAGCAGTTCGGCATGGCCGATGCCCATCAGGCGGAGGGCATCCGACCGCCCCCGCTCGAAATAGCGGACATAGTTGGCGTGATAGACGAGGCCGGTGAAGTCTGTGTCCTCGTAATAGACCCGGACCGGCAGACGATGCTCACGACCGTCGAACCGGCCGGCGGTTGGACTGTCTATCATGGCCGGCTCACAACCGGCTGGTTCGTCGGCGGTTCCGGAAAATCGGGGCAGTCGGCACTGATCATGGCGCGGAACTCGCCGTTCAGCGGATCCTGGCTCAGCAGCATACGGTTCGGACGCGAGATGAACCCTACAGCCCGCCCGCGACGGCCAGCTGCGATATAGCCGCAGACCACCCGTCCGCGTCCTGGCTCGATCAGTTGTACTTCGGCTCCGGGTCCCAGCTGTTCGCGGGCCTGCCGCAGCACCCGTTTGGCCGGCGGCTCCTGGACGAAGTCCGGACCCGAGCCACGTGTGGTCAGCCAGACTGCCAAGGCACCAAGTACCAACACCACGATGCCCAGCACCGCGATCAGTCGCTCTGTCCGGATCGCCTTTCGCGCCATACCGTCTCCTTCGAGACCGAGCATGACGGGGTTCGCGCCCGAGGTGAACCCTATTTGCCGCCAAACAGTCCACCGGGATCCGGACCCTTGGGTGGTTCGGCCAGACCCAGATGCTCATAGGCGCGCGCACAGGCCATTCGTCCACGCGGCGTCCGCTGGATGAAGCCCTGTTGCAGCAGATAGGGTTCGATCACGTCCTCGACCGCATCGCGCGCCTCGGCGATGGCCGCCGCCAGCGTATCCATGCCGACCGGCCCGCCGCCGTAGTTCTCGATCAGGGCCTTGAGGAATCGGCGGTCCAGACTGTCCAGTCCCGCCTCATCGACCTCCAGCCGCGCCAGCGCCCGCGCCGCAGACAGCCGGTCGATGACTGGCGAGCCCTCGGCCTCAGCAAAATCCCGCACCCGGCGCAGCAGCCGTCCGGCAACCCTCGGCGTGCCCCGCGAACGGCTGGCGATCTCGCGCGCGCCTTCGTCATTGATGCCGACGCCCAGCTTGCGCGCCGCCCCGGTGATGACACGGACCAGCTCTTCCGGCGTGTAGAACTCCAGCCGCAGCGGAATGCCGAACCGGTCCCTCAGGGGTGTGGCCAGCAGCCCCGCCCGTGTCGTCGCCCCGACCAGGGTGAAGGGGGCCAGATCAATGCGCACCGACCGCGCCGACGGCCCCTCGCCGATGATCAGGTCCAGCACATGGTCCTCCATGGCCGGGTAGAGGATCTCCTCGACCGTCGGGGCGAGCCGGTGAATCTCGTCGATGAACAGCACATCGCGCGGTTCGAGATTGGTCAGAATGGCGGCCAGATCGCCGGCCTTGGCCAGAATGGGCCCCGAGGTGGCGCGAAAGCCGACACCGAGCTCGCGCGCCACGATCTGCGCCAGCGTCGTCTTGCCCAGACCGGGTGGTCCGAAAAGCAGGACATGGTCGAGCGACTCGCCCCGGCCCCGCGCGGCGTCGATGAAGACCTTCAGATTGCCCTTGGCCTGCTCCTGACCGACGAATTCCGACAGGGTCTGCGGCCGCAGGGCGCGGTCGTGGGATTCGCCCGGCGCAGACTGGCCCGAGATGATCCGGTCCTCGCTCAACGCCCGAGCTCCTGAAGCGCCGCGCGGATGACCGCCGACAGATCGGCCTCATCGCCCAGCCGGATCAGGGCTTGATCGACAGCGCGGCGGGCATTGACCTCGGCCACACCCAGACCGAGCAGGGCCGAAACGGCCTCACCGGTAACCGATGGCTTTGGCGATGCGATCCCGGCATGGAGGCCGGGCGCGCTCGGCGTGAAGGAGGCGTCCCCCAGCGGCTTGCCCTTCAGCTCGGTGACGATGCGCAGAGCCAGCTTCGGTCCGACACCATTGGCCCGCGCCACCGCCGCCTTGTCCTCGCGCGCCACCGCCGCCGCCAGCTCTCCGGGCGGCAGCACGTCCAGAACCGACAGGGCCGCCTTGGGCCCCACGCCCTGGATGGCGGTCAGGGTGGTGAAGGCCCGCCGCTCGTCGCGGGTCAGAAAGCCGTAAAGGCGCGGCCCGCTCTCGGCGTTCCAGTTCGACTCGATATGCAAGGTTGCCTCGTCGCCCGGGGCCGGCAGGCGCCCTAGGGTTCGCGCCCCGCACGCCACCACATAGCCCACCCCGGCACAGTCGATGAGGCAATGGTCGGCCTCGATCTCAGCCAGTACGCCTCTCAGACGACCGATCATGCCGCCCCCCGCAGCGTCGTCAGCAGCGCCCGCTTGCGCATCTGCGCATGGGTGATCGCCACGGCGAGGGCGTCAGCGGCATCAGCCTTCACATCCCCGGCCGCGGGCAGCAACCGCTTCACCATGAAGGCGATCTGGGTCTTGTCGGCGTGGCCGGCGCCGACCACGGCCTTCTTGATGAGGTTGGGCGAATACTCAGCCACGCTCAGCCCATGCCGCGCCGGGGCCAGCATTACCGCCGCCCGGGCGTGGCCCAGCTTCAAGGTCGAGACCGGGTTCATATTGACGAACACCTCTTCGATCGCCGCCTCGTCGCAGCCCTGGTCGACGCAGACCTGACCCACCGCTTCAAGGAGGAACAGCAGTCGCTCACTGAACGGCGCAGACTCGGGCGGGGCGATGACGCCGTGGGCGATCCAGCGAAGGCGCGCGCCTTCGGAGGCCACAACGCCCCAGCCGGTGCGGCGCAGGCCAGGGTCCAGCCCCAGGATTCGAGTCGTTTCGTTCGTCATTCGTTCCATTCATGCCCCAAACGAGGTTGACGAACAATGACCACGGCCGAGAGGAACTGTGCGGAAGACGCAGCGGACCGATGCAGGTCCGTGCCGCCTTCGGCTGCAGGCCGATCATCAGCCGGCGTATTTCTCCATGTCTTCGTCCGAGATGTCCTCGTTCGAATAGACGTTCTGGACGTCATCCTCGGCGTCCAGGGCATCGAGCAGCTTCATCAGGGTGCCGACCGCCTCGCCGGTCACGGCCACCTCGGTCTGCGGGCGCCAGACCAGGGCGGTGGATTTGGCATCGCCGAGGATTTTCGACAGGGCCTCGGCGACCTCATTGAGGTCCTCGAAGGTGGTCCAGATGGTGTGGCCCGGGGCGTCCTCATAGATGTCGGGCTTGACCAGGTCGCTCTCAACGTCCTGGGCGCCGGCTTCGATGGCGGCCTCCATGACGGCGTCCTCGCTGCCGGCCTCGGCGGGATAGATGATCCGGCCCACGCGGTTCCACATGAAGGCGACCGAGTTCATCTCGCTCAGGGCCCCGCCGTTCTTCTTGAACGCCGCGCCGATGTTGGAGGCGGCACGGTTGCGGTTGTCGGTCAGGGCCTCGACGATGATGCCGACGCCGCCGGGGCCCCGGCCCTCATAGCGAACCTCTTCCATCATATCGACGTCGCCGCCCGCGGCCTTGTTGATGGCGCGCTGGATCACGTCGCGGGGCAGGCTCTCGGCCTTGGCGTTGTTCACGGCCAGTCGCAGGCGCGGGTTCATGGCCGGATCGGGCATGCCCAGCTTGGCAGCCACGGTGATGTCGCGGGACAGTTTCGAGAACAGCTTGGACCGCTGCGCATCGGCGCGCCCCTTGCGGTGCATGATGTTCTTGAATTTGGAATGGCCGGCCATGGGTGGGGTCTCTTGGTGTGCGCTAACGCTCGCCGCGCGGCGGCTCGCTGCCTGAGCGCGGTCGAAATGATCTGGGCGGGCATCTAGCGGATGGCGGCGGCGGTGTCACGGTTCAGGAACCTCTGCTGCGCTACAGGATTTCCAACCGAAGGACGGAGCCCCGCCATGATCGCTGAAGACGCCATCTATCACGCCGAAGCCTTTGCCGAAGACGACCTCGACGAGGCCGATATCGTGGAATGGTACGAGACCCGCCCGGTCACCGTTCCGTCCGCCGTCGCCACCGGTGCCATCATCGGTGCCTTCACCCTCGGCGTCCTGACCGCCGTGGGCGCGCTGGCGCTGATGGGGCGGCTGGACGACTAGGCTTTCAAACTCTCCAGAAACCCCCGCATTTTTTCGTCCACGGGCACCGGGCGTTTGGAGTCGCGGTCGACATAGACGTGGACGAAATAGCCGACGGCGGCGGCTTCCTGCTCATTGTTGCGGAACAGGCCGATTTCGTAGCGGACGGAGGAGGTGCCGACGTGGGCGACGCGCACCCCGGCCTCGATCTCGTCCGGAAAGGCGGTCGGGGAGAAATAACGGCAGCCGGTTTCGACCACCAGGCCGATGGTCTTGCCGGCGTTGATGTCGATCAGGCCGTTGACGACCAGCAGCCGGTTCACCGCCGTGTCGAACCAGGAATAATAGACGACATTGTTCACATGGCCGTAGACGTCATTGTCCATCCAGCGCGTGGATATGGCCTGGAACCGGCGGTAGTCGCCGCGTTTCGTCCGTTCGATGGTGCCGGTCATCACTTCCCCTGGTGCGCTAACGCTCGGCGCGCGGCGCCTCGCTGCTTGAGCGCGATTGGTGCGCTTCGTTGAGTCTCCAGCCTTGGGCTTGGCGGACGCGGCGTCAAGCGCCTAGCCTCGGCGTCATGCAGACCCTCGCCGCCGTTCTCAGAGCCACGGGCGCCGCCCGCCCCTATGCCGACAGCCGGCCGCTGTCGCTGGAGACGGTGACGCTGGATCCGCCCGGCCGGGACGAGGTGCGCGTTGCCATCAAGGCCGCGGGCCTGTGCCATTCCGATCTCAGCGTCATCAACGGCGACCGGCCCCGACCCCTGCCGATGGCGCTGGGCCATGAGGCGGCGGGCGTGGTCGAGGCGCTGGGGCCCGGGGTGATCGATCTCGCCGTCGGCGACCATGTCGTCATGGTCTTCATGCCCTCCTGCGGCCACTGCGAGCCCTGCGCCGGGGGGCGGCCGGCCCTGTGCGAGCCGGGTGCCGCGGCCAACGGCCGGGGCGAGCTGCTGGCCGGCGGACGGCGCATCCATGATGCGGCGGGAGACCTGAATCATCATCTCGGCTGCTCCGCCTTTGCGGCCCATGCGGTGGTCTCGCGGCGGTCGCTGGTGAAGGTCGATCGCGACCTGCCGTTCGAGCATGCCGCCCTGTTCGGCTGTGCCGTCCTGACCGGGGTCGGGGCGGTGGTGAATACGGCGCAGGTCCGGGCGGGCCAGTCGGTCGCCGTGATCGGCCTCGGCGGCGTCGGCCTGTCCTCGGTGCTGGGGGCCCTGGCGGCGGGGGCCAGTCCGGTGATCGCCGTGGACCTGAGCGAGGAGAAGCTGGCGCTGGCCCGCAGCCTCGGCCCGGTCCAGACCGTCAACGCCGCCGATCCCGATGCCGTCGAACAGGTGCGCAGCCTGACCGGCGGCGGGGCCGATTTCGTCTTCGAAATGGCCGGCGCGGCCGCCGCGCTCGAGGCCGCCTGGCGGATGACCCGGCGCGGCGGCACCACGGTCACGGCGGGCCTGCCCCCGCCGGAGGCGGCGCTGGCGGTCAATATCGTCCAGCTGGTGGCCGAGGAGCGGACCCTGAAGGGGTCGTATATCGGCACCTGCGTCCCCGCCCGCGACATCCCGCGATACGTCGCCCTGTTCCGGCAGGGGCGGCTGCCGGTCGACCGGCTGCTGAGCGGCACCATCCCGCCGGCCGACATCAATGCCGCCTTCGACGCCCTGGCCGACGGCCACGCCGTGCGGACTGTGGTAAGGTTCTGAGCCATGACCGATACCCCCACCCTGCGCCGCCTGATCGACCTGCCCGGGATCGACGCCCTTGAGCTGAAGGCGCTGATGAAGCCGCGCGCCGCCGATCCGGACGAACTGTATGACTTCCCCGAGATCGCCGAGGCCATCGACGAGACCGCCCGCGCCGCCTTCGGCCTGACCCCGGACGAGGCCGCCGCCGTCACCCGCCCGGCCGACTGGGACCCCATCGAACGCCTCGACCCCGCCGACATGGCCGAGGCCTTTGCCGCCGAGGGCTGGGACGTCCTCGATACGCGCCGCAAGCCCTTGCGGATGCTGGCGCACTGGGCCCTGCCGCTGGCGCTGGCGATGCGCGGCGTCGCCGGCGAACTGCCATTCCGGGCCGAACCGGACCAGCCGGTCACCGACTGGGGCTCGAACCTGAAGGCGGAGGCGACGCGGTTCAGGAAGCGGTAGGTAGAGGTCACATCCCGACCTTCCACGGATCGCCGCGCGGCGGGCTGGGGGTGACGGTCACGTCTTCCAGATCCTCCGTCGCCGACAGCAGCCAGTCCCGCGCCTCGGCCATGGCGTCAAAGCTGGACTGCGAGATCTCAACCGTGCCGCCCAGCGCCCGGATCTGCGCCTCCGCCGCGTGAATGCGGCGGACCATGGCCATGTGATGATGGGTCTGGTCCTGCCGCACCTCGGCCAGCCGTCGCTGATACTCTTCCTTGATGGCCCGGTCCGGATCGTCGCGCCGGTCGGGGTTCAGCGCCAGCCGCCGCGCCGCCACGCCGTGGTCGTCGGCCAGCACCTCGAAGATCAGGGCCAGGTCCAGGGTCTCGATCGTCTGCCCCCCGCCCCGCGCCCGCTCGCCCAGCCGCGCATAGCTCTCGGCCAGCCCGGCCAGCGCCCTGGCCTCGGTCCACTGCCGCGCCTTCATCGCCCGCCCCGAGGCCAGCGTCGCCGCCCGCGCCAGGGCGGCGGGATCGACGGTCTCGGGGTCATCGGCGGGGGCCGGGGCGAAGAGGTCGATCCGGTCGGGGGGCGGTTCGGGAGCGGGGCGGGCGTCGGGTCGAGGTTTGGATCTCAAGAGGCAGTCTCCCTGATCTCCCTCCCCCGCCGGGGGAGGGTGGTCGCGCAGCGACCGGGTGGGGGCGGTTCGGCGAGGGGAGCGCCGGTGGATGGGGTGCCGGTGGATGGGGTGCCGAGTCCTCCCCACCCCGTCGTCGCTTCGCGCCGACGACCCTCCCCCAAGGGGGAGGGAGAGGTTTGGCGCATGACTCATCGCCGCTTGCGAACAAGCGGGTGGGGAGGGCGCGGGGCGGCCGGGCCTCGCCCGGTGCATGTTTCACATACCGTTTCGACGAAGCAGACCTGCCCCGCGCGGCCGTTTTCCACGCGCCCTCCGGCTGGCGGCCCTTGCTTCAGGCCTTACCGGATCGCGCCGTCGCCCTTGCGGGTGCCGACGCGCGGCGGACATGGCGACAGGCGCCAGCGGTCCGCGCGGGAAGCGCGCGGCGAGCAAACAGGAGCCATCCATCGACCCCTGCGAGGACCCCCGGAGTATCCGTCCCCCGGGCTTCATCGCTCGACCACAGCCCGCCGACAT
>NZ_JAIYCP010000007.1 GCF_027487935.1 Brevundimonas sp. | reverse complement strand
CTGTCTGACCGGTTCTTCGAAAACTCGGTCGGGACGGCAAGCCTCGTCGATGCTGAGTACCGAGCGTTGAGGGAGCTGGAGAAAGCGAAAGCCCGTGCCAAGCGGATGCTCGACTTGTTCGAAGAGACTGGCGACCAAGAGGCCCGCCAGCGGTGGCTGGGAGCCCGCACCGAAATCGCTTCTGCCGAAGCCGCGACCGAGGGACTGAGGGTTCGTCTCGAACACGCTCGGGGCTCCGTGAGCCCTGACAAGCACATCGATCGTGTCGCAGCCGTTCATCACTTGCTGGACGGGCCGCCGTCGGATGAACGACGGGACGCTAGAGCGAGAACGGCCAGCAGCCTTCGAGAGCTCATCGATCACATCGAGTTTGCAGGCACGCTGTACGTGGCGATCCGAGGTGCGCCGTCGGTGGTCCAGATGGACCTAAATGGCGAAATCCTGGGCGACATCACCATCCCCGACTTGCCGCCGGATGAGGCGCATGCGGCTGGGAAGCGACTACTGTCGAAGAGCTGATCTGGAACGCAGTCAGCCAAGCATCCGGTGAGACGCCTGGCTGACCTTCAAAGCGCTATTTGGATTTGGGGGCGTTCTTCGGCGTGAACCGCGCTTGAAGTTCGGCGGCGGCCTTCGCCAGCGCCGCATCAAACGACCCCGTCAGGGCCTCCTGCCTCAGCGGCGGGAGGATTTGGCGGAGGTCCCCGAGCGACTTGCAAACGATCGTGTCGTTCGTGCCCTTCAGCTTGAGACGCATCGCACCGTACCGGATGGCGAAGTGAACCTTGCCGTCGTCGTCAATCGTCCACCACGGCGAGACTGAGCGGCTCTCCTGCGTGGTGACGACCTCATTGGTGCCCTGCGCAATCTGTTTGCGCATCTTCGTCTTTGTGTGCGCCTCGCCCTGCTCGATGGCGTCGATCAGCTTGATCTGATCCAGCAGACCCGCCGCCAGTTTGCGCCGGCGAACCTGCACCGGGTCGTAGTTCACCCGGCGTTCGCCGCCAGCCGTCAGTTCAAGTTTGTCCAGAACACTCATGTGGGCCTCCTTCAGTTGATGAAGGCCCCTTCCGGTCAGATCGGCTGGAGGACAACGGTCGCGACCGCCCCCACGACCGAAACCGACGCACAACTCTGACATATTGACAAGCTCGCGCTTTAGACGAACGATGCAATCTGGGGAGGAACCGTCATGAAACCACTCGTAGGCGTTTCGATCGCTTTGGCGCTGCTCACAGTGCCCACTATCGCCTGTGGCCAGGACTCTCAGACCTATCTCTATGATGCGAATGGACGGCTCATCGCCGCGACGACGGCGAGGCCGACGTCGGGAGCGTACGCCAGCTATGCGCTGGATGACGCCGACAACCGCACGGCCCGCAACGCCTATGCGACGACGGGCCCTACCGTCGCTGGTAAGCTCTTGAGCGGCGAAAGCCTTGTGCCAGCCCAAGCGATCACCAATGGGTCCTACACCCTGACCTTGCAGACGAGCGGCGACCTCGTGGTGACCGGATCGTCTGGGGTAGTTCAGCACAGCTGCACGGGCACAGGCCGCTCGCTGTATGCGCGGATGGAAACCAACGGCAACTTCGTTGTCCGCGATGTCGCCGGCGCGATCCTCTGGCAGAGCAATACGGGCGCATACGCCGGGGCCGAGCTGTTTCTGAACAGCGACGGAACTCTGGCGGTAAAAAGCGGCGGTGTGACCCGCTGGTCGGGGACGGTGACCGGCGGAGGGTGCTTCTGATGGCTCGCTTCAACCGGGTCGCGGGCTTGCTCGCCAGTACCATGCTCACCGCATCAGCCTCGGCTGTCGCCGCACAAGAACAACCAATCCCGCCGGAGCACTACACGCTTGATCCGCGCGGCGTGGATCTGGTCGCCGGTACCTTCAACCATGGGACCACCGAGGTGGTGATCGGCCAGCCGGGAGCGGGAGGATTGGCCTATGGTCGCTCGTTCTCAGGAGGATGGCGAGACACCTCAATCGGGGGACTCAGTTTCAGCGGTGGTGATTTGGTGGCCAGCATCGGCCCAATCTCCGAACCGTTCGTCTGGGACGGGACGGAGTACGTCTCAAAGTACAATAACGGCTCGAGCCTCGAACTGGTCGGCACCGAGTATCAGGTCACTGATCGCCATGGGAACAAGGCCGTATTCGCCACTATGATGATGAACGGCGAAAACCCCTATGGCGCGACCGAGGGATTGATCACCAGCTGGACTTCGCCCGCAGGCGAGGTGGTGACCTACACCTACCAAATGGGCTTCCGCGCCTTTGTGGGGAGGATTTACCGGCTTTCAGCCATCTCGAACAACCGCGGCTACATGCTGAAGTACGAATACGCCTCGAATACCGCCAGCGATGCGACGTGGTGGCGAGTGTCCAATGTGCGCGGCATTAACCTGGCCGTCGACTGGTGCGACGCTACTGCGAACAGTTGTTCGTCGTTCACCCAGACTTGGCCAAGCGTCACCTACGGGAGTTTCACCACCGGATTAGGTATCCCGCAAACCGCGACTGACGAAGCGGGCCGAGTGACCTCCTACACCTACTCCGCGATTGGTGCGTGGCAAGCCATCGAGAGCATTCGCTATCCCGGAGCCACGGCTGACGATGTCGCCGTCGATTACAACACCGGGACCGATCTGCTGGTCAATCGAGTGACCAACGCCAGCGGTCAGTGGGACTACACCTACTCGACCTCGGGCTCGGTCCAGACAACCACCGCAACGGGGCCGTTGAACCAGGAGCTGATTGTCGAGGTCGATACCACGATTGGCAGAGCGACCTCGGTCACCGACGCCCTCAACAACGAATGGGCTTGGGACTACGACACCGACTTGCGGGTAATCCGCGTCACCCAGCCGGAGGGTGACAACGTTGAGTATGAGTACGACGGCCGATCCAACGTCGTGGAAACGACCCGGAACCCCAAGCCCGGCAGCGGCGAAGATCCCATCGTCACCAGCACCCAATATCCAGCTCTGCCGTGCGCCGACATCGAGACCTGCAACAAGCCGGAATCGACCACCGATTCCATGGGCGGCGTCACGGAGTACGAATGGGACTCCACGACCGGGCAGGTGCTCAGCGTTACCCTGCCGGCCCCCGCCAGCGGCGCCGCCAGACCGCAGACCCGCTACACCTACGACACATTCCAGGCTCGCTACCGCAACAGTGCCTCGACCTATGCAAACGGTTCGGCGATCTCGCTGCCGGTCGGGACTTCAGCCTGCGTCACGGGCAACCCGCAAACCTCCCCGACGCCTGTCTGCACAACGACATCGAATGAAGTCGTGTCTGCGGTCACCTATCCGACGACCTCAAGCCCGAATAACCTGCTGCCGGTCTCGACCAGCCGGGGCTCCGGTGCGACGCCGGTCATGGCCGAAGTCGCAATGACATATACGCCACAAGGCGACATCCTGACGGTCAATGGGCCTTTGTCAGGCTCCGCTGACACCACGACGTATGTCTATGGCACATCCGATCCGCGCCAGTTGGTGGGTGTCATCGGCCCTGATCCAGACGGCGGGGGCGCTCTGCTAAACCGAGCCCAGCGCCTCACCTACAACACGCGAGGTCAGGTCACCGTCGCCGAGATCGGCACAGCGTCGGGTGGAACATGGGCCAACTTCTCTGCCATCGTGAAGGCGGAGACCGACTACGACACGGCTGCCTATTTCCGCCCCATCGTTTCCCGACAGATGTCTGCTGCCGGAGCCGTCTCTGGTGTTCAGCAAGTCACCTACGACGCCGCTGGCCGCCCGTCGTGCGTCGCGATCCGCATGAACCCGGCCGAGTTCTCAAGCCTGCCGTCTTCGGCCTGCACGCTTGATACGACTGGCGGGTTCGGTCCAGACCGGATCACCCAGACCACATATGATGATGTCGGCCGCCCGCTCACGACCACCTCTGCCCTCGGCACGGCCGACGCCCTGACGGAAAGCCTAACGTACACCGACAACGGTCAGACCGAAAGCCTGACCGACGGGAACGGCAACGTCTCGATCATGGAGTACGACGGCTTCGACCGCCTAGCCCAGCTGCGCTATCCCAATGCCACCGGCGGCGGAACAAGCACTACCGACTATGAGCAATACACCTTCGACGATTACGGCCGCTTGTCCAGCAGCCGTAATCGGGCCGGGCAGACGACCAGCTATACCTGGGACCTGCTGGGGCGGCTGAGGATCATCGACGCCCCCTCCGGCACGGATGACTTCGAGTACCGGTACGACCTGTTGAACCGCAAAACTTCGGTCAGCACAGATGTCGAGATATTGCCGATCGTCTGTAGCGCCACGACCACCTGTTTGGCTTGGGACGCCCTGTCGCGCCAGACCAGCCAGACTGACGGGTTCGGGGTCTTGGCATACCAGTATGACGCCGCCGGGCGGATGACCCGGATCACTTGGCCGGATTCCTACTATTCGGCCTATGAGCATGATCTCACCGGCGCTGTGACGGCCATCCGCGAGAACGGCGCGACCTCGGGCGCTGGTGTGCTGGCGACCTACGGATACAGCAATCTGGGTCAGGTGACCGGGATCACCCGCGCTGGCGGCTCGGGTGTAGTGACCACCTTCGGCTACGACGCCTTCGGCCGCATGACCTCACTGGGCCATGACGCTTCGGGCAGCGGCGACGATGTGACCTTGGGGTACGCCTATAACCCCGCAGGCCAGATCACCGGGCGCACAGTCAACGACACCGATTATGTTTGGACGCCCTCCACGGGAGCCACGGCCTATACGCTGAACGGCCTGAACGCGTTGACCCAGGTCGACAGCAGTTCGGTCACCTACGACAGCAACCGCAACGCCACGGCCGTGCCCGGCGCGACCTACGGTTATGACTCGGCCAATCGCCTGACTTCGGCGAATACGGGTAGCCCGGCGACCTTCGCCTTCGACCCCTTGGGCCGACTCTACCAGTCCAGCACGGGCGGCGTCACCACACGGTATCAGTACGCCGGTCAGCAGCTAGCCACGGAATACGACGCCTCGGGCTCCGTGACCCGCCGCTATGTGCCCGGCTTGGGGCTGGATGGAGTCGTCACAGCCTACACCGGCTCTGGAACCAGCACCCGCGACTGGCTTCTGGCTGACGAGCGGGGGTCGGTGATGGCCCTGACCGGCTCGACCGGCGTGGTCTCCAGCATCAACCGCTACGACGAATACGGCGTCCCCGCCTCAGACAACACGGGCCGGTTCGGCTACACCGGCCAGCCTTGGCTGGCCGAGGCAGGAGCATATCACTACCGGGCGCGGACCTATCTGCCTAAGGTTGGGCGGTTCCTGCAAACTGACCCGATCGGGTATCAGGCCGGAGCGAACCTGTACGCCTATGTGGGGGCGGACCCGGTGAATTTGTCTGATCCGTTGGGATTAGATGGAGTCCATACGGGTGTCGGCCCGACCGAATGCGGGCTGTTGGGCGGTGTCTTCAGGAGAAGGAGGCCAGACGACGATGTCGATCACAACACATGCACGATTCTGCCGGCCTTTGGCGGAGTGGGCGGCTTCAGCGGCAGCGGTGGTATAATTGAAGTTAGTCAGGATGGCCCGGGGGATGGCTTGCGTCGGGGATTTTCGCCGACGTTCTCCTGCCCGGTCACGCCACCCGCTACGGTGAACTCTGGGTTCGACGATCTCAGGGCCGGGGGTCGACAGCATATGGCAGTCGATTTGCGGGCGTACCTCGGGGCCCCAATATTCGCACCATTACCCGGCACGGTCCGACGGATTTGGCGTGCTGGAGGGGGGGGCAACTCCATCCTGATTGAAAACTACGACGGCAGCATATCGGGGTTTGCTCACACTGCGGCGATCGAAGGATTGCGGCAGGGAGACTCAGTTTCGAGCGGGCAACGGATTGGGACATCAGATGGATCGGGTGACGGCCCTCCTCACCTTCACTATACACACCGAATCGGTGGGGGCCGGATCGATCCGCTCGGAACAAGACTCAGGAGTGCGTGCCGTGTCCGGTCCAACTGACTACCTAGCTATAGCGGTTTCGGCAGTCTCAATTCTTGGCTGTGCTGAAAGCTCGAGTTCCCAAGAGGCAATACCTAGCTTGCCAGCGATGGCTGATGAGGTTTCAACCATCATAAAGAGCGGTAATCTTCAGCCGCTTCGGGGGTTGATCTTCGAGCCCTTAAACACCTTCGACTCGACGAGCGGAGAAATCGAGCCTGGGATTCAATGCTTCTTCATCGATGGAGCTCGCTGCCCACCCAAATCCGGAAAGCCTAGAGAAATAGTTTTAGCCGGCAGTTTCAATTATTACCACCACCTTAGCGGTGACGATGTCATCGTGAATTTTGTCCGGGAAGATCGCCGGGAAGATTTCCTCGCCGACCCGGACAGTTTCCTTAGATCAAGATATTTAAAGGACTATTTTTCCTGCCGATTCATTCGAGTTGATGGGAGGTGGTTAATAAAAGAGAGCATCTGTTATTCGGAAACCGAGGGCCCTTTCACTGAATACTATGAATGACGAAGCGGGGACAAACATCACTAAGGCAAGATGATCCTACCGAAGAAAACAGAGCCCGTTGAGCACTCGGGAATTCCAACGAATGGCGCTTACCCGTTTCAGCAAACGCTCGCTGGCCGGGATGGTCACGCCATTGGTTCGGTGGGCTAGAGAGCACCGTGCGCTACTTGGGTGTCGAGGTGGACGACGCCTTAGCGCTAGTGGAGCAGGTTGAGCTGTAGACCCACCTCGCCCGAAAGCGGACCCTCCGAGAGTCCGCTATGGGGGGGAAGCGGACGTTACAGGGGGCCGCCCGTTTGCGGTTCTTCGGGCGGATAGGTGGGGCCGCAGTCAAAGTCAGTCAGTCGCCGCGCCCTGACATCGTATTCTGCGCTGGCACGGATTCCCTTGGGACTGCTGTCAAAGTGGACTTCCACCTGATCCGCTCGGATCAGAGTCCGTCCCGGCGGATAATTCCCTGCACCTTGGCCCTGACGAAAACTCACAGAAACTCTTGTCCTGTCTGAACCAAGCCAGCCGCGCCCAACGACGGGTGCTCCTGTCCAGAGGTTACGACCCCAAGCATACTCGCGGGACGACCAATCCTCGATTGAGTTGATGCACGAGTCCCGAACCAGCAGGCGGTCGATCTCGTCCGCCAAGGCGGGGCTTGGGGGTTCTGCGGTCGTGGAGTTCAACAGCAGCAAACAAGCAGCCCCGATCCCCAGCGTGACGACCGCGAACCCCGCCTGAGATGCTCTCCGTCCCCCCATCACCTCAGCATAGGCCGCCCGGCAAGGTCCGCAATGGGTCGGGAGCGGACTGTCGCCTGAGGGTGCTTAGCGGACGCAACTGTGGTGGCGGCATGGACGTGCTAGGCTTTAAGCGGCACCGCCGAAAGTCGATGGCAAGGAATGATCTCGATGTCCGACAGACCGGCGCGATTGGCCCAGGCGGTATTGGCGGGGTTGTTCTGCCTCGCCGCAATGTTCGTCTTTGGTCAGATCGCGGCCAACCATAGCTGGAGCAACTTTTTCGTCCGCGCTCCGATATTCCTACTGGTGTATTGGGCTTACAATTTGAGGGCGAACGACCGGCTAGTTATCACTTTGGCGGCCCTTTCGTTTGCTAGCGTTGTCGGGGCTTTTCTCACCATCGTTCTTCGGTTCGACACGCATCCTCAGGTTCTAAACCTTCTAGGAGCGGTCGGTGCCATCGCGTTAGGCTCATCCCTCGCAATCCATGCGTGGCAGGTTCTCTCGCGCTGGCGAACGGCGAGGGCGCGGCGTCGTGCCACCACACGAGGGCCGCTGGAGAGACAGTCTGGGGGCTTCTAATGTCCGCTATGGGTCGAAATCAGCCCTTCGCGGCGAGACGCATAGCAGACGCTTTGGCGACCCGAGCAGCTATCAACCGAGCGGCGGTCGATGCATGCCACTTAGCGCCGCGCACGGTGGCAATACCCTGTCGGTTGAGCTCGGCCGCCACTGCCGAAGGCTTCGTGTGTCCGGCAGACATAATCGCAGTCACGATGGGGGCGAGCTCGCGATAGCGGGCAGCCGTTCGGCGAGCATTCGCCCGACGAGCCAGTGTCAGATTTCCCGCATACCTTCCGAGCGCACCTTCCGCGTGGGGATTGCCCAGCGCTGTGACAGGCCGCCCGCTCCGGCTGGATAGATGTATCTCGCCACGAGCGATCTTGTGTTTGATTGCGGCTAAAGCTTCGGTCGTCCTACGCGAGATCATCTCCCGTTCGGCCTGGGCAATCACAGCCAGTACGCCAATCGTCAGATCGTTCGCGTCCGGAACGTCCGCAGCCAAAAATCGCGCACCACTGTCGCGCAGGGTCAGCAAGAACGCAGCATTGCGGGACAACCGATCGAGCTTGGCGATCACAAGGGTCGCCTCCGTTAGCTTCGCCCTCGCCAGCGCCTTCTTGAGCACGGGTCGGTCGTCGCGACGGCCTGTCTCGACCTCGGTAAACTCCGCCAGAAGCGACAGACCGCGCTGCACTGAAAGTTGCTGAACGGCGTGGCGTTGAGCGTCTAATCCCAGACCACTTCGCCCCTGAGAGGCCGTGCTCACCCGGTAGTATGCGATTGCCTTCATTGGCGTTTCCCGACCCGATCTCGCGGCAAATGAACGTTTGCCGGAATGG
>NZ_JAIYCP010000033.1 GCF_027487935.1 Brevundimonas sp. | reverse complement strand
GAAGGTGTCGAGATGATCATGCCCGGCGACAATGCCGAGCTGAACGTCGAGCTGATCACCCCGATCGCCATGGACCAGGGCCTGCGCTTCGCCATCCGCGAAGGCGGCCGCACGGTCGGTGCCGGCGTTGTGTCGAAGATCACCGAGTAATCGGCGAACTCAAGTCAGCGTAACAGAGCGGCCCCCGGGGGAATCCCGGGGGCCGTTTTGCTGTGCGTGAACCCCGGGGCATCACCTGCCGGGGGAGAAGCAGGGTTAAGCCATCCCGCTCCGGTGTACCGGCTTGCGGGGCACCGACGGGCGGCCGCTTGGTTCGCGGTCTGAACGTCAGGGACCCCGTCACCATGCGACGCGCACTTCGTATCGGCCTGTTCATCGGCACCTTCCTCGGTGTGTCGGCCTGCGCGGTTCTACCCGATGCGGGTTCGCGGGTGGCCCATGGCGGTGTCGAGGCCGGCCGGATGCACTGATCGCCAAGGAAACCGTGGCGGAGGGGACCAAATGCCCCTATCATGGAGACTGCGGATGCCGAATGTTGCGCCGCGCCGGTTCCGACCCCCCTAGATGTTAGCCTTCGCCATCGCCGTTGTTCTGGCCCTCGTGGTGCTCAACGGCCTGTTCGCCATGACCGAGCTGGCGGTCGTCTCGTCCCGGAAGTCCAAACTGCAGGCGCGGGCCGAGCGCGGCGACAGGGGTGCGCGGGCCGCGCTCAAACTGGCCGAGGAGCCGACCCATTTCCTGTCTGCCGTGCAGGTCGGAATCACCCTGATCGGGATCGCCGCAGGTGCCTATGGCCAGGCGGCCATCGCCAGTGAGTTGAACCTGATCCTGTCCGGGGCCTTCCCGGTCATCGGCCACTGGGCCCAGGTGGTCTCGACCACCCTGGTCATCATCGCCATCACCTATGTCTCGGTGATCGTCGGCGAGCTGGTGCCCAAGCGGCTGGCGCTCATCTTCCCCGAGGCCATCGCCTCCAAGATGGCATCGCCGATCTCGACCGTGGCGATCGTGCTGAAGCCTTTCGTCGTGATCCTGACCGCCTCGACCTCGACCATCCTGAAACTGATGAATGTCCGGGATCGCGACGGCTCCGACGTGACCCAGGAAGAGGTCGAGACGATGATCGCCGAGGGCACGGCGTCGGGCCTGATCGAGCCCGAAGAGCAGACCATGATCGAAGAGATCCTGCGTCTGGGCGACCGCCCGATCCGCGTCGCCATGACGCCCCGGCATGAGGTGTTCTGGATCGCGTTGGACGATTCCGACGACATCCTGCGCAAGGAGATCCGGACCTGCCCCTATTCGCGCATCGTGGTGGCCCGCGAGAACGACGTCGATAACCCGCTGGGCGTGATCCACAAGAAGGACCTGCTCGACAGCCTGCTGGATAATGGCGAGTTCAATGTCGAGAAGCATATCCAGACCCCGGCCTTCATTCCGCAGTCGACCTCGGTGCTGAAGGCCCTGGAGATCATGAAGGCCTCCAAGGTCCATATGGCCTTCCTGGTTGATGAGTTCGGGGCCTTTGAAGGCGTGGTGACCGCGACCGATCTGCTCGAGATGATCGCCGGTGATTTCGACGAGGGCCACGATGACGCCGAGGTCAATGTGCGCCAGCGCGAGGACGGAAGCTGGCTGGTCGACGGCCAGACGGACATTGACGAACTGGCGGATGCCCTGGGCGAGGATTTCGGCGAGGCGGACGGTTTTCACACCATCGCCGGGCTTGTGCTGCACCAGCTGTCGCGGGTTCCGCATGAGGGCGAAGTCCTGCAACTGGGCCGGTTCGAGGTGGAGGTCATCGACATGGACGACCGCCGCATCGACAAACTTCTGTTCAAACAGCTGGTCAGGCCTGAGGACGAGGCCCGGGCCGTGGCGGAACAGTACGAGGATTAGGCCGGGTCTCTCCACTGCGCTTTGCGCGGTCGGCGTCTCCGGAAACGAAGTTCGGGGGAGGATGCGCTTGAAAACCCCCTCGCGGTCGGGCATACGCCGCGGTCTGGCGAAGCCGAGCGCGCCTGGGGGGAGACCCTCCGGCGCGTTATAGTTTTGTCCGGAACCTAGGAGTGTAGCTCAGCTGGTAGAGCATCGGTCTCCAAAACCGAGGGTCGTGGGTTCGAGTCCCTCCACTCCTGCCACTTTTCCCTGACGGGGCGGGTCCCCATCTGCACCGTCAGCACGTTGAAACGAGACCAGAAGACCATGGCCAAGGCCAAGAGCCCCTCGGGGCGCCGCACCCAGCCCGTCCAGCCGGCGATCGCCGGGAACGCCGTGGCGGCCGAAACGGCCGCGCCGAAGAAGCGCACCTCCATTCCGCAGTTCATCAGCCAGGTCCGCGCCGAGGGGCGCAAGATCGTCTGGCCGAGCCGCAAGGAAACCTGGATCACCTCGGTGATGGTTCTGATCATGGTCGTGATCGCCGCGATCTTCTTCTTCGTGGTCGACGCCGGTCTGTCTTTGGCCTCGCGCTTCATCCTCGCGATCGGCCAGTAGGAAACACGCCCCATGACCGATGCAGCCCCCGCCAAGTCTGCCGCCAATCCCCGGCACAAATGGTACATCGTCCACGCCTATTCGAATTTCGAGAAGAAGGTCGCCCAGCACCTGACCGATCAGGCGCGCCAGCAGGGCCTCGAGGACTGTTTCTCTGAAATCCTGGTGCCGACCGAGGACGTGGTCGAGATCCGCCGCGGCCGGAAGGTCAACTCCGAGCGCAAATTCTTCCCCGGCTATGTGCTGGTGAAGATGGAGATGACCGACGACGCCTATCACCTGGTCAAGAACACGCCGAAGGTCACGGGCTTCCTGGGCGCCGCGGGCGGCACCAAGCCGCTGCCGGTCTCGGAGCGTGAGGTCCAGAACATCATCGGCCAGGTGGAGGAGGGCGTCGAACGTCCGAAGCCCACCATCCGCTTCGACATCGGCGAGACCGTCAAGGTCATCGACGGACCCTTCGCCAGCTTCGAGGGCCAGGTCGAGAGCGTCGACGAGGACAACGCCCGCCTGCGCGTGGCCGTGTCCATCTTCGGCCGCCCGACCCCGGTCGATCTGGAATACAATCAGGTCGAAAAGAACGCGGGCTGATTTCGGACCGGTTCCCGTTTTCTGCAGCGGCGGCCTTCGGGCCGCCGTTTGCTTTTGCGGCGTCCTTTTGCTACACGCGCGCCTCGCTCTGAGGGGCGGTGCGGGTTCGCCCGCAGAAATCCGTGGGAGGCAGCCATGCCAGACCACGGCTCACCGGCCCTGATTGAGTTCAGGGCCATTACAGGAGAGACCAATGGCCAAGAAGATTCTGGGCTATATCAAACTGCAGGTGCCGGCCGGCAATGCCACGCCGTCACCCCCGATCGGGCCCGCCCTCGGTCAGCGCGGCGTCAACATCATGGGCTTCGTCAAGGAGTTCAACGCCCGGACCGAGAAGGAAGTCAAAGGCACGCCCCTGCCGACCGTGATCACGGTCTATCAGGACAAGAGCTTCACCTTCGTCACCAAGACCCCGCCCGCGACCCACTACATCAAACAGGCCGCAGGGATCACCTCGGGCTCGAAGATGACGGGCCGCGAAGTGGCCGGCAAGATCACGCGCGGCCAGCTGCGCGAGATCGCCGAGAAGAAGATGAAGGATCTGAACGCGAACGACCTGGACGCCGCGACCCGGATCATCGAAGGCTCGGCTCGCGCCATGGGCCTCAACGTCGTGGAGGGCTAAGCACATGGCCAAGCAAACCAAGCGCACCAAGGCCCGTACCGGCGACACCGTCGCCCTGATGGCGTTCAACGACGCCATCGCCGCGGTCAAATCCAACGCCACCGCCAAATTCGACGAGTCGATCGAGATCGCCGTCAACCTGGGCGTCGATCCGCGTCACGCTGACCAGCAGGTCCGCGGCGTGGTGAACCTGCCGTCGGGCACGGGCCGTGACGTCCGCGTCGCCGTCTTCGCCAAGGACGCCAAGGCGGCTGAGGCCCTCGCGGCCGGCGCCGACGTGGTGGGCGCCGAGGATCTGTACGAGAAGATCAACGGCGGCTTCATGGACTTCGACCGCGTCATCGCGTCCCCGGACATGATGGCCCTGGTCGGTCGTCTGGGTAAGGTGCTGGGCCCGCGCGGCCTGATGCCCAACCCCAAGGTCGGCACCGTGACCCCGAACGTCGCCCAGGCCGTCAAGGACGCCAAGGGCGGTGCGGTCGAGTTCCGCGTCGAGAAGGCCGGTATCGCCCATGGCGGCATCGGCAAGGCCTCCTTCACCCAGGAAGCCCTCGAAGCCAACGTGAAGGCCTATGTGGATGCCCTTCAGAAGGCCCGTCCGGCCGGCGCCAAGGGCACCTATGTCAAGCGCATCACCCTGTCCTCGACCATGGGACCGGGCTTCAAGGTCGACCCGGCGTCGCTGAACGCCTGACGTTCGGCCTGCCAGGCCAACAAGACTGCGGCGGCGGAGAGCGATCTCCGCCGCCGTTTTCGTTTGCAAGACTTGCTCCGATAACGGACGGTTCCTGCGATGATGAGTCCGTCGATCCGCACCCCGCCGGCCGAGCGCCGCCAGGTCGCCGCCCTGCCGTGGCGGCGGTGTGCGGAGGGGATCGAGATCCTGCTGGTCACCTCGCGAGAGACCCGTCGCTGGGTCACGCCCAAGGGCGGACGGATCGCCGGCAGGACCGATGCCCAGTCCGCCGCCCTGGAGGCGCTGGAGGAGGCGGGGGTCGAGGGGGTGATCACCGAGGCGCCGATCGGCTCCTTTCGCTATCTCAAGGTGCTGAAGCGTCGGGCGCCACGCTGGTGCGTGGTCGCGCTGTACGCACTGGAGGTGCGGGTCGAGCATCCGGTCTGGCATGAGCAGGCCGAGCGCGAGCGAGCCTGGATGACGGTCGAACAGGCGGCCGCCTGCGTCAGTGAGCCGGATCTCGCCGGGATCATTCGCGCCTGGCACCCGTGATCCGGGGTTGTCCCCGACGCGCAGCTGCGTGATCATGAACCAACGGGGGATTGAACATGCGTCTGATGATTGTCTGTCTGGCCACAGCGCTGGCTGCCACGACCCTGCCGGCGGTGCCGGTGGCCGCGCAGTCGAGCGGGCAGACCACGGCCGCGCCGTCCACCCGGAGCAGCGAGCTGGCGCGACAGTATCTGAACCTGATCATGACCGACCAGTTCGAGGGTGTGGTTCGCCAGATGCTGGGCACCGAGTTCGAGAACGACGCAGAGATGCAGGCCCTGCCGGAGGAGGACCGGCGCATGATCCTCAGCCTGACCGCCGAACTGACGGCTGACATGGTGCCGCAGATGATCACCGAGATGGTCCCGGTCTATGCCACCACCTTCACCGAGGAAGAACTGACCGCACTGGTCGCCTTCTATGACACCCCCCTGGGCCGTTCGATCGCCGGGAAGTCTA
This sequence comes from Brevundimonas sp., assembly GCF_027487935.1. Taxonomy (GTDB): domain Bacteria; phylum Pseudomonadota; class Alphaproteobacteria; order Caulobacterales; family Caulobacteraceae; genus Brevundimonas. The sequence continues at coordinate 170,472 of NZ_JAIYCP010000033.1, read as the reverse complement.
TCGAGGTCATGCCGGAAGCCGACCGCGCCGTGATGAGCGTCGTGCCGCAACTGCTCGAGAAAATGGCCGGCCGGCTGTGCCAGCACTACGGCTGCTCGCCCGAGGAGCAGCGGGAGATGCTGGAGGGTATGCGCGAAGGCGCCGGGATGGCACCGGCGAGCGCTGAACGCAGCAAATAGTCACTCACGGGGCGCGGCCGGATGTCTGCAGGCGGTTGCGCCGGGGGGCGGGCATCCCCAAAAAGGCTGGCATGAACGCACCCTTCAAGACCCCCACCGATCCGCTCGACGCCCCTGTCTGGGACCTGACGGATCTCTATGCCTCACGCGAGGACGCCCGGATCGAGGCCGATCTCGAACGCACCCGCGGCATGGTCGATGCCCTGAATGCCCTGCAGGGACAGCTGGTCGCCGCGCGCGGCGAGCCGGCGGTGCTGGGCGAACGGCTGGGCCGGGCCGTGACCCTTTACGAACAGGCGTCCGACGTCCTCGGCGGGCTCGGGGCCTATGCCTTTCTGGCCGCCTCGACGAACCGCAATGACGCGGCTGCCCAAGGTTTCGAGGCGACGGTGCGCGAAAAGCTGACCGCGATCGCCACGCCGACGGTCTGGGTGACGCTGGAGGTCAACCAGCTGGAGGAGGCCGAGATCGAGGCGGCGTTGGTCGCCCATCCGGCGGCGGCGCGCTGGCGGCCCTGGCTGCGGCGCGTCCGGGCAATGAAGCCGCATGAGCTGTCCAGTGAGCTGGAGACCTTCCTGGCCGAGCGTGGCCCGATCAGCGCCCAGTGGCCGCGCCTGTTCGACGAGACGCTGGCGGCGATGCGGGTCAAGGCCGGCAAGGACGATCTGACCCTGTCCGAGGCGCTGAACCAGCTGTCGGATCCCAAGGCGGCGCGGCGCAAGGCGGCGGCCGAGGGGCTGAACGAGGCGCTGGCGGCGCGGACCCAGACCATGGCGCTGGTGTTGAATACGGTCGCGGCGGACAAGGCGCTGGAAGACAAATGGCGGGGCTTCAAACGCCCGGCGGATGCGCGCCACCTGTCCAATGAGGTGGACGGCGAGTCGGTCGATGCCATGGCCGAGGCCGTGGCTGCGGCCTATCCCCGGCTGTCGCACCGCTATTACGCCCTCAAGGCCCGGGCCATGGGCAAGGCGAAGCTGGACCAGTGGGATCGCAACGCCCCGATCGAGACCGGCGCGCCGCGCGGCTATGACTGGGCCGCCGGGAAGCAGCTGGTGCTGGAGAGTTTCGCCAATCTGGGGCCGGAGTTCGCGGACCGGGCCGGCGGCTTCTTCGACAGGCCCTGGATCGACGGCAAGGCGCGGCCGGGCAAACAGTCGGGGGCCTATGCCCATCCGGTGACCTCGGACCGCCACCCCTATGTCTTCCTGAACTGGATGGGGGAGCGGCGCGATGTCCTGACCCTGGCGCATGAGCTGGGGCATGGGGTGCATCAGACGCTGGCGGCGGGGCAGGGGAGCCTGCTGGCCGATACGCCCCTGACCCTGGCCGAGACGGCCTCGATCTTCGCTGAGGGGCTGACCTTCGACCGGTTGCTGGCCACGGCGCAGAAGGCCGAGCAGCGGGGCCTGCTGGCCGGGCGGATCGAGGACGGGCTGAACACTGTGGTGCGCCAGATCGCCTTCCATCGGTTCGAGACCCGCTTCCACGACGAGCGGGCCAAGGGCGAACTGGCGGTCGAGCGGATCGGCGAGCTGTTTCTCGAGGAGATGACGGCCTCGCTGGGCCCGGCGATCACCCTGAACCCCGGCTATGAGCATTGGTGGAGCTATGTCAGCCATTTCGTCCACTCGCCCTTCTATGTGTACGCCTATGCCTTCGGCGACCTGCTGGTGGCGGCCCTGATGGAGACGCGGGCGAAGGATCCGTCGGGGTTCACGCCGCTGTATCGGGAGCTGCTCGCGGGCGGGGGGTCGAAAGGATACGTCGAGGCGCTGGCGCCGTTCGGGCTGAACCCGCGCGATCCGGCCTTCTGGACGATCGGGACGAAGCGGCTGGAAGGTCTGATCGACCAGTTCGAGGCGGTGGTCTGACGACCGGCGTTGACGGGCCGGGTTGGACGCGCGAGCGTTCCACCATGCGCATCCTGATCCTCGCGGCGGCTCTCACCGCCCTCCCGCTTTCCGCTCACGCCCAGAGCCCGGCACCGGCACCATCGCCCGCCGTTCGCGCCATGGCCGCCGGATACAAGGCCCTGACGGTTTGCAGCGCCCTGAAGACGGCTGAGGCGGCGGGCGGGACGCGGACGCTGGCGAGCGTCGAGGCCAATGAGCTGGTCGGGGTCTATCCGGAGCTGGATGGGCTGGTGCGCGAGCTGCCGGTCGAGGTCGGCCCGGAACAGGTGTCCGTGGCCTGGGATGAGGCCATGCCGCCCCGGGTGGCGCTGTTCTGGCCCGGCCGGGGCTGTGTCATCATGCCGGTCGGCTGGTCGGGCGAGAGCCCCGGCATGTTCCCGCCCGGTGTGCGGGTGAACGCACCCCTGGCCACCGCCGCGCCTGACGGCAACGCCGCCCTGCTGAACGAAGCCGTCGAGGGCGCGTTCGAGGGGCGGTATGGCGAGGGCTCCAACACCACCGCCGTGCTGGTGCTGCAGGCGAACCGGATTGTCGCGGAGGACTATGCCGAAGGTTTCGGCATCGATACGCCGCAGCGCACCTGGTCGGTGGGCAAGTCGCTGGCGGGGACGATCATCGGTGCGGCGGTGCAGCGCGGCGAGGCGGATGTGAATGCGCCCGCAGCCATCGCCGACTGGAGCCGGGAAGGTGATCCGCGCGCGGCGATCACGCTGGACCAGCTGATGCGGATGGCCTCGGGCCTGACCAGCGATACGGCGGGCAACCGGACGGACGCCCTTTATTTCGGGGGTGTGGGGATCGATGAGCAGGCCCCGGCCTGGCCGCTGATCGCGCCGCCGGGAACGCGCTATCGCTATGCCAACAACGACACCCTGCTGGCGGTGATGGCGATCGCGCCGACGTTCGAGCGGCATCCGCCCGCTGACCTCTTCCGGCGTCTGGGCATGTATGACACCTGGGCCGAGACCGACTGGCGGGGGAACTACATGCTGTCCAGCCAGGTCTGGACCACGGCGCGGGATCTGGCCCGGTTCGGCCGGCTGTATCTGAACGACGGTGTGGTCGACGGTGAGCGCATCCTGCCCGAGGGCTGGCGCGATTACGTGTCCCGGCCGTCGGGGCCGCAGCCGACGGGCGAGCAGGGCTATGGCGCGACCTTCTGGCTGTTCAACCGGTCGCAGGGCATTCCGGCCGACGCCATCTCGGCCAACGGCAATCGCGGCCAGTATGTGATCATCGTGCCGAGCCGGAATATCGTCATTGTGCGCCGGGGCGAGGACCCTGCCGGGAAGCGGTTCGACCATATCGCCTTCACCCGCGACATCCTCGCCGCCCTCGACTGAGGGGGATTTGAGCCCGGCGTCTTGAGCGCGGCGCAAGGCTCGCTATAAGGACGCCACCTGCCGTTCCAGATTCCCGGACCCGATCATGGCCGACCCGCACCACGCTTCCGACTCCTACGTCCGCGGCTCGCAGGAGATCAGCGAGCAGGAAACCACGTTCGGTGCCTTCATGGGCATGACCAAATGGGGCTCGCTGGCGATCGCGGTCCTGCTGGTCTTCCTGACCCTGTGGTTCCAGCCGGGCGGCAGCCTGATGACGGCCTTCATCACGGGGGTGGTGCTGTCGGTGGTCGGCTTCTTCGTGCTGAAGTCCCCCAAGAAGCACTGACCTTGTGGCGCTAACGCGCACGACACGGTCGTGCGCTGCTTGAGCGCGGGCCTGCGCGAAGCTTCAGGCCGCGTCGGGTCGTGAAGGCGGAGCCTTCTGACCGCAGCCCGGCAACCCTGCCGCTTTGACGCGGCCTCCCGGATAAGCCTAACGTCGCTCTGTCGAGAGATGACGGAGGGATTCGCTTGGCTGTCGCCATCGCTGTGACCCGCGAACGCCGAGACGGCGAGACGCGCTGCGCCATAACCCCGGAAACGGTGAAGAAATTCGTCGCCATGGGCGCGACGGTGAAAGTCGAGGCCGGGACCGGTGCCGGGTCGTCCATTCCGGACGCGGACTATACCGCCGCCGGGGCGACCGTGGCCAAGGACACCAAGGCGGTGCTGTCGGGTGCCGACATCGTTCTGAAGGTGCGCGGGCCCACGGCGCAGGAGACCAGCGCATTGAAGCGGGGCGCGGTCGTGGTGGCGATGCTCGACGCCTGGCGCGAGAAGGAGACGGTCCAGGCGCTCGCCGGGGCCGGGGCCACGGCCTTTGCCATGGAGTTCGTGCCGCGGATTTCGCGCGCCCAGGTGATGGACGCCCTGTCGTCCCAGGCCAACCTCGCCGGCTATCGCGCCGTGATCGAGGCGGCATACGCCTACGGCAAGGGCTTTCCGATGATGATGACGGCGGCGGGCACGGTGGCGCCGGCCAAGGTCTTCATCATGGGCGTCGGTGTGGCGGGCCTGCAGGCCATCGCCACGGCGCGGCGGCTGGGGGCGGTGGTCACGGCCACCGATGTCCGCCCCGCCACCAAGGAGCAGGTGGAATCGCTGGGTGCCAAATTCCTCGCCGTCGAGGACGAGGAGTTCAAGAACGCCCAGACCGCCGGCGGCTATGCCAAGCCGATGAGCGCCGAATACCAGGCCAAACAGGCGGCCCTGACCGGCGAACACATCAAGAAGCAGGACATCGTCATCACCACCGCCCTGATCCCCGGCCGCGCCGCGCCGGTGCTGGTCAGCGCGGCCCAGGTGGCGACGATGAAGCCGGGCTCGGTGCTGATCGATCTGGCCGTGGAAGCGGGCGGCAATGTCGAGGGGGCCAGGGCCGGGGAGGTGGTCACCACGGCGAATGGTGTTCAGATCGTCGGCCATACCAATCTGCCGGGGCGGATCGCGGCGGATGCGTCATCGCTCTACGCCAAGAACCTGGTCGCCTTCGTCGGGCTGATGATCAAGGACGGGGCGCTGGCGCTGGATCTGGAGGATGAGATCCTGAAGGCGGCGGTGGTGACCCACGGCGGGGCCGTGGTGCATGAGGGGGTGAGGGGGTGAAAGCGCTCAACCATCCATTCCACCTGCTCGCTGTAATCGCTGGTGCCGCAGCGGTTGCGGTCGCCGTTTGGCGCGTCGAGGCTTCGGGCATCATAAACTTCGCTGGCTATGCGGGCGGACTGGTCGCCCTCCTTGCTGCGGTCGATCTCGCTCGCAAGCTAGGACTTGAACCGAAGGACGATCCGGCTCGACGTGATCGCGGGGAAACGAGCTGATGGAACACGTCGGGTCGCTCCGCGCGTCTCCCTTCCCCCTCGACGGGGGAAGGGTCGGGGTTGGGGGTGTGTGCGCCGGTTTTGCCGAAGATGGCGACAAAGGCTTCGACGGCGCCTCACGCGGCATCACTCCCGACGCCGGCGCGAGCACCCCCTCCCAACCCTCCCCCGTCGAGGGGGAGGGCTTTTCGCGGTTCGGCCGGACGGATCAGGCTTCGGGCAGGATGGTGCTTGAGGGGGTGCGGGGGTGATCTCTTCCCGTCTGAGAAGCGTCCTGTCGGCATTTGCGATGTTCGTCATCATCGGCGGACCGATCTTTGGCCTGTTTGCGCTCGTGGTCGGATTTGTCCAGGACAGCTCAGGACCGGCTTTCGGGCGAGCGCTCCTGAATGTCGCGCCCATGGTTTTCAGCAGCGTCCTGACCGGAGGCGCATTACGAATCCTCGTCAGCATAGACGCGCGGTTGGAAGCGAAGGCCTGACGATGGAGCACGTCGATCCCAACATCTTCCGCGCGTCTCCCTTCCCCCTCGACGGGGGAAGGGTCGGGGTTGGGGGTGTGTGCGCCGGTTTTGCCGAAGATGGCGACAAAGGCTTCGACGGCGCCTCCCGCACCGTGACCGCCGACGCCGGCGCGAACACCCCCTCCCAACCCTCCCCCGTCGAGGGGGAGGGCTTTTCGCGGTTCGGCCGGACGGATCGGGTTTCGGGCAGGATGGTGCGTCGGGCGCGAAACCTGCGGGCGCAGCCGACGTGGACGGAGGCCAGGCTCTGGGAGCGGTTGCGTCAGCTTCCCGTGCGCTTCAGACGCCAGGCACCGATGGGACAATACGTTGTCGATTTCGTCTGCCACCGCGCCAACCTTGTGATCGAGGTCGACGGCGGCGTGCATCAGCGTCCTGACGTCGCCGTCCGCGACCTCGCACGAGACGCCTGGCTGATCAGCCAAGGCTACACTGTCCTCCGGTTTACGACGCAGCAGGTCGAGAATGACATTGACGGCGTCGTCCGGGACATTCGGAATGCGGCTTCCAACCGCCTGAGACAGGTCATCTGATGGAACACGTCGACCCCACTATCTTCCGCCTCGCCATCTTCGTGCTGGCGATCTTCGTCGGCTACTATGTCGTCTGGTCCGTCACGCCGGCCCTGCACACGCCGCTGATGGCGGTGACCAATGCCATTTCGTCGGTGATCGTGGTCGGCGGGCTGATCGCGGCGGCGGCTTTCAGCGGTGACGCGGGGCCGAACGGGTGGATCGCCAAGGGGGCCGGCCTGCTGGCGGTGGCCCTGGCCAGCGTCAACATCTTCGGCGGCTTCATGGTCACCCGGCGCATGCTGGCGATGTACAAGAAGAAGGAACGGCCGGCCAAATGATCGATCAGGGTCTTGGTGCAGCCAGTCTGGTGGCCGCGGTGGCGGCCCTGTCGGTCTATCTGTGGATGGTGGTCCGGCGCGCCCAGATGATCCGGCTGCTGACCGGGCTGGGCCTGTTCCTGACGGGTCTGGCGCTGTTTCAGGGGCCGTCCATCCTCTCGGCCACGGACGGCGATCTGAATGTGCGGGTTGCGGTCGTGGCCCTGATCCTGGCGGTGGTGGTGCAGATCGGCTCGCTCCTGCAGACCCGGCCGAGCTGGACCGGGGCCGATCGCCGCTCGGAGGTCGGCCCGCAGTGACCGCACCTCAGCCCGCTGAAATCGCCCTTGTCGGGGCCTGGATCGCGACCGGTCTGGGCCTCGGTCTGGTGGTCTGGAGCTGGGTGGGTGAAAAACACGCCATCCGCAAACTGCGTTTTCTCGACTGTGGCGTGGTGCTGCTGTTCGGCTCCATCCTGACGCGGATCATTACCGAGGAACGGGCGATGACCATGTGGGACTGGGCCATGCTCTTTGTCGGGCCGCTGTTTATCGCCGCGGCCCTGTGGCGACTGGGTCGAACCGCCTTGCCGCCGCCCGGACGACCAGATTGAGGGAAGACTGATCGAATGAACGCATCCTTCGCGGCCCTGGCCTATCTGGTCTCCGGCGTCCTGTTCATCCTCAGCCTGCGGGGGCTGTCGAGCCCGGAGTCGAGCCGGCAGGGCAATACCTTCGGCATGGTCGGCATGGCGCTGGCCGTGGGCGTGACCCTGCTGACGCTCTGGTCCACGGGCACGCTGGATACACTGACCCTCGGCCTTATCGCCGGTGCCGTGGTGATCGGCGGCGGGGCGGGGATGCTGATCGCCGGCCGCGTGCAGATGACCCAGATGCCGCAACTGGTGGCGGCCTTCCACAGCCTCGTCGGCATGGCCGCCTGTCTGGTGGCCATCGGGGCCGTCTATGCGCCCGAGAGCTTCGGCATCGCCACGGCGGACGGCGGCATCAAGACCCTGTCGATCATCGAACTGGCCCTCGGCGTGGCCATCGGGGCGGTGACCTTCACCGGCTCGGTCATCGCCTTCGCCAAGCTGAACGGAAACATGAGCGGGGCGCCGATCATCCTGCCGGCGCGGCACCTGATCAACATCGCCCTGGCCTGTGGTCTGGTCTTCCTGATCGGGATCATGATCGGCACCGGCGGGACAGCGGTCTGGGCCTTCTGGGGCATATTCGTGATCGCCCTGATCCTCGGTGCGACCCTGATCATCCCCATCGGCGGGGCCGACATGCCGGTGGTGGTGTCGATGCTCAACTCCTACTCCGGCTGGGCCGCGGCGGCGCTGGGCTTCACGCTCGAGAACATCGCCCTGATCATCACCGGGGCGCTGGTGGGCAGCTCGGGAGCGATCCTGAGCTACATCATGTGCAAGGGGATGAACCGCAGCTTCTTCAGCGTCATCCTGGGCGGTTTCGGTGGCGACAGCGGCCCGGCGGGCGAGGCCCATGTCGAGACCCGGCCGGTCAAACAGGGCAGCGCCGAGGACGCCGCCTTCATCATGAAGAACGCCTCCAAGGTCATCATCGTGCCCGGCTACGGCATGGCCGTGGCCCAGGCCCAGCATGCGCTGCGTGAAATGGCCGACAAGCTGAAGGAGGAGGGGGTCGAGGTGAAATACGCCATCCACCCCGTCGCCGGCCGCATGCCCGGCCACATGAACGTCCTGCTGGCCGAGGCCAATGTGCCCTATGACGAGGTGTTCGAGCTGGAGGACATCAACTCGGAGTTCAGCTCCTGCGACGTGGCCTTCGTCATCGGCGCCAATGACGTCACCAACCCGGCCGCCAAGACCGATCCGAAATCGCCGATCTACGGCATGCCGATCCTCGATGTGGAGAATGCGGGCACGGTGCTGTTCATCAAGCGCGGCATGGCGGCGGGCTATGCGGGCGTGGAGAACGAGCTGTTCTTCCGGGACAATACGATGATGCTGTTCGCGGATGCGAAGAAGATGGTCGAGGGGATTGTGAAGGCGCTTTAGTCGTTCGCGTCGAAGGTCTCGGCGCATGTAGCTACCGTCTTTATGTCCCCGATCCTGCAACTCCGGCCGCATTCGAAGGTGGGCGTACCACTATCACCCGCTTCAATCATCGCTCGCCGTCCCGGCGCATATGAGTGGGACTGAACGGCCTCCTGTCCAGCGAACCCGCACATCTCCCGGCCGAAGCCCGGTGTGATGACTGCAAAACCACCTGTGCCCGCCGGATAGACAAACAAGGTCCAATCCTTGGCATCACCACAGGAGGCGACGGAGGACCCAAGGATGAGGATCGCGGCAAAGAAATTGATTCTCACGCCACCGCGCTCTCGAACTTCAGCACTCCCGCTGCAGCCATGTCGGCGTGCAAAGCCTCGGGTGCCCAGTCGTAGCCGTTAGGCCAGGTCAGCCCCCCCATCTCGAGGAAGACGCGGTCAAAATAGTCGGGGTCTTTGAAGGGCTCGACCATGGGGCCCGTCTCGCGGGTCGCGAGTTCAGAGAAGTCCCATTCCCCGGCGAGACCGTCGCTGAACCACAGCTTGAGCCGGTAAGGGCCGATGCGCTCGAGCTTGTTCACATGTGGCAAGTCCATGGTTGCATCCATACCACAACCCACTCATCCCGGCGAAGGCCGGGAACCAGTTCTTTGGTTGATCGGTGGTGGCCCGTTTGCGTTTCCTCTTGTTCGGACACGCCGGCATCAAGCTGGACAGGACTGGGTCCCGGCCTCCGCCGGGATCAGCGGAGGGTAGGGTACTATCTGCCGTCCCCATATCCACCCTCTGCGTCACCCTGTCCGCCCTTTGCGACATTGCGTCCGGCCCTGTGAGCCGGCTGGCGCGTTATGGTCTTCGGGCGCGGTCCAGTGCGGCCGAAGCGCCTGAAAGACTGCTCCCATGGTCAACACCATCCTCGCCCCCGATGCCCGTGCTCTCGAAGAAGAGAAGGAGGCCCGGCCCGGGGTCCATTATCCGCCCCGGGGCTTTTCCGACCACTTCGCCCTGGGGTTCACCAGGCTGCTGCGGGTCTGTGCCGACACCTTCTTCGCCAAGCGGTACGGCCACCGCGCCATCGTGCTGGAGACGGTCGCGGCCGTGCCCGGCATGGTGGGGGCGACGCTGACGCATCTGCGCTGCCTGCGCGAGATGAAGGATGATGACGGCTGGATCCGCACCCTGATGGAGGAGGCGGAGAATGAGCGGATGCACCTGATGACCTTCATCGCGGTGGCCCAGCCGACCTGGTTCGAGCGGCTGGTGGTGCAGCTGGCCCAGGCGGTCTTCTACATCGGCTTCTTCGGCCTCTATCTGATCTCGGCGCGGACGGCGCACCGGGTGGTCGGCTATTTCGAGGAAGAGGCCGTGATCAGCTACACCCTGTATCTGAAGGAGATCGACGAGGGTCGGTCGCCCAATGTCCCGGCCCCGGCCATTGCCATCCACTACTGGAAGCTGCCGGCGGATGCGACGCTGCGCGATGTGGTGCTGAAGGTGCGGGCAGACGAGGCGCATCACCGCGACGTCAACCACGGCTTCGCCAGCACTCTGGCCAAGCTGCCGCCCAGCCCTGTACCGTCGGCCCCGTACCCGCCCCATGCCACGGAGCTGAGGGGCGCTGCCTGAGGGGAGGGGCCGGATGGCCGAGCCGAAGACCCGGCCGACGGATGTGCCGGTCGCCGATTTCATCGCTGCGGTCGACAACCCCCGCCGCCGCGCGGATGCCGAGGTCATGCAGGCCCTGCTGAGCGAGATGACGGGCGTTGCGCCGGTCATGTGGGGGCCTTCGATCATCGGCTATGACAGCTACAAGGGGCCGACCGGGGACTGGCCCCGGATCGGCTTTTCGCCGCGCAAGGCCCAGCTGGTCCTTTATGTGATGGGTGATTTCGACGCCCGGGAGGCCCTGATTGCGCGGCTGGGCAAGGTCAGCACCAAGGGGGGCTGTCTCTACATCAACCGGCTGGATGCGGTCGATGAGGGGGTGCTGCGCGAACTGGTGGCCGCCTCCCTGGCCCATATGCGGGCCAAATACCCGGACTGACGGGTTACGCCGCCATGCGGAAGTCTTCGGCCGGGTCGAAGGCCGGGCGGGCCTCGTCCCACAGGGCGTCCTCGTCGGCATAGCGGGCCGACAGGCGGGCGTCGATGACGTCGATCACCTGTTCCTCCAGCCGGTCCCAGATCACGGCCAGGTCGCCGAAACCGTCGGCCTCGCAGGGCACGATCAGATAGCGGCTGGCGGCGACGGCGGTGTGAGGAGCGAACGAGCGGGCCATGGGGTGTCTCCGGGGCGGGGGTCTCTGTTGAAGTGACCTTGAGACAGCGTTGCGTCAAAATCGGACGTATGCCATCGTCGCCCCATGAGACACGACAAGGCAGCGGTGGTGATCGAACTGGCGCGACGCATGGCCGCCAGCGCCGAAGGTCTGACCCTGGAGGAGATGGCGCGGGAGTGTGGCGTCGGGCGGCGCACGGCCGAGCGGATGCGGGATGCCGTGCTGGCCCTCTATCCCGCCGCCGAGGAGGTGTCGGATCCGCCGACCAAACGCTGGCGCATCCGTGGCGGTCTGTCGGCCTTTGAACAGGCCCCGACCACCGAGGAGCTGGTCGAGCTGAGCAAGGCGGCGCAGGGGCTGCGGGCGGCGGGGGAACAGGGCCGGGCGGCGGCGCTGGAGGGGCTGGAAAGAAAACTGAAGTCGGCCATGCGCTCGACGACCCTGAACCGGCTGGCGCCCGATCTGGAGGCGCTGGTGCGGGCGGAGACGATCGCCATCCAGGCGGGGCCGCGGCCGTCGGCGGACGAGGCGGTGCTGGCCGAGATCCGGCAGGCGATCCTGGCCGGACAGCCGCTGGGCTTCATCTACAGCCGGCCGGGGGCCGAGGCGCGGCGGCGCAGCGTGGCTCCGTGCGGGGTGATGTTCGGTCGCGCCAACTATCTGGTCGCGGCGGACCGGGAAACCGGGCGTATCCAGACCTTCCGTCTGGACCGAATGAGCGCGGTCCGGGCGGAGGAGGGGGTGGCCGCCCCGCCGGCCGATTTCGACCTGCAGGCCTTCGCCAGCCAGTCGTTCGGCATCTATCAGGACGAGATCGAGGATGTGGTGCTGCGGGTCACGCCCGGTGGTGCCGCCGAGGCGCGGGCCTGGCGCTGGCACCCGACCCAGACGGTCGAGGACCGGGCGGACGGCGGGGTCGAGGTCCGGTTCCGGGCCTCTGGCATGCGGGAGCTGGCCTGGCATCTGTTCAGCTGGGGCGATCAGGTCGAGATCGTCGCGCCGGAGCGGCTGAAGGACATGATGCGCGAGGCCCTGAAGGCGGCGCTGGCGGCGCTGGACAAGACCCGCTGATCAGGCGTCGGCCGCCGGGCGATCTTCCCGCATGTGATGGATACGGGCGATCACCACGGTGTTGTTCCTGACCCGAAACTGGACGACATAGCCGCTCTGGCCGAAGCGGATCGGGAAGGTGTGCATTCCAGCCGAGTTTTCCGGCGCGCGACTTGGCATCTCGCCCAGTGATCGAAGACCGGCATCGATCGCGTCCATCGCCCGGCGGGCGGCTGCGTCACTCTTGCCCGCGAGAAACGCATTGAGCCGGAACAGGTCCGCCCTCGCTTCCGGTGCGACGGTGATCCGGTAGTTCACGCCTTCGATGCCAGCCTTGCTTCCAGATCTAAGCGTACGTCCCGTAAGACGTCTTCCAGCGGGAAAGACACGCCCGTGCGGTCGTATTCCGCCAGGGCGATCAGGGCCTGTTCCCTCTGATAGAGCTTCGCGGCCTCGGTCCGCGGATCGGCCGGATCGAACGGCGCGGCGTCTTCGGCGACGCCGGGCGGGGGCAGGGCGGCTTTGATGACCTCGATTACATAGGCCTCGACGGACAGGCTCGCAGCGGCGGCGGCGGTTGCCAGACGTACCGCTGTCCGCTCATCAAGCTCGATTTTCAGGGGACGCTCAACCATGCCGTGATACTAACAGATGTATGGCCGCTGTTCTACCAATCAAAGGTAGAAGACCACGTTCCCGCAAACGGATACGGGCTGACCGACCTGGCCCAGTCGTCGACCACCAGCGGGCGGTCGATCGGCGGGGCGGCGCGTTCGGCGCAGGGGTGGCGGTGTCCCCGAGGCCCGGGCCTGGCGCTTGCCCCCGACCCAGACGGTCGAGAATCCGCCGGATGGCGGCGTCGAAGTCCGGTTCCGGGCCTCTGGCATGCGGGAGCTGGCCGGGCATCTGTTCCGCTGGGGCGATCAGGTCGAGATCGTGGCGCCTGTCCGGCTGAAGGCGATGATGGCCGAGGCTCTGAAGGCGGCGCAGGCGGCGCTGGACAGGACCGGCTGATCAGGCGTCCGTCGCCGGGCGATCTTCCCGCATGTGATGGATACGGGCGATCACGACCGTGTCGTCCCTGACCCGAAATTGGACGACGTAGCCGCTCTGGCCGAAGCGGATCGGGAAGGTGTGGAGATCGTCTGAGATTCGGCGCGCCCGGGCGGGCATGCGGGCCAGGGATCGAAGCGCGGCCTTGATGTCACGGGAGGCGCGTCGAGCGGCGCGCTCACTGCGCTCCCCGAGGAAGTTTGCCAGCCGTACAAGGTCCCGTTCGGCCTGGGCGGTCAGCTGAATGCGGTAGATCACCGCTTTCGGGCCAGCGCCGCCTCCAGAGCGTCATCGAATGTCTTGAGGACGTCCTCCAGCGGGAAAGACACGCCCGTGCGGTCGTATTCCGCCAAGGCGATCCGGGCCTGTTCAGCCTGATAGAGCTTCGCGGCCTCGGTCCGGGGATCGGCCAGATCGAACGGTGCGGCGTCTTCGGCGACGCCGGGCGGGGGCAGGGCATCGATGACGCGCCGGGCCATCCAGACCTCGATCGACAGCCCCTCAGCCGCGGCAGCGGCCTCGACGCGCGCCAGGGTGGCGGCATCCAGCGGGAGGGTCAGGGGACGGCGATCCATGGGGTGATACTATCAGATGTGTCACCTCTCATCTACCAATCCAAGGTGGTGAGCGCTCATCCCCCGCAAACGGATACGGGCTGACCGACTTGGCCCAGTCGTCGACCACCAGAGGGCGGTCGATCGGCGGGGCGGCGCGTTCGGCGCAGGGGTGGCGGTTACACAGGCGGCAGGCGGGGCCGATGGGGGTGACCTCGGGTGCGGTCAGGTCGAGGCCACGGGCACAGGCCAGGCGGTGAGCATGTTTGAGCTCGCAGCCGAGGCCGATGGCGAGGTCGTGACCCTCGGTGGAGGCGTCATGCCCCTGACGATCGACGGTGCGGGCCAGGGTGAACCAGCGGCTGCCGTCCGGGGTCTCGATGATCTGGGTGACGACGCGGCCGGGGGTGCGGAAGGCAGAGTGCAGCCGCCAGCGCGGGCAGGCGCCGCCGAAGCGGGAAAAGGGGAAGGCCCCCGAGGCGAACCGTTTGGAAATGTTGCCGGCCTGATCGACCCGCATGAGGAAGAAGGGCACGCCGCGGGCGGTGGGGCGCGACAGGGTGGTGAGGCGGTGGGCGGCCTGTTCATAGCTGACCCCGAACCGGGCCTGCAGCCGGCCGAGGTCGTAGCCGGTTTCCTCCGCCGTGCGCTGGAAGGGGGCGTAGGGCATCAGGATGGCGGCGGCGAGGGTATTGGTCAGGGACACCTTGAGCAGGCGGCGGGTGGCCTCGTCGGGGGCCGCGGCGGCGGCGGTCATGGCGGTCAGTTCGGCGTCATGCGCGGACAGGGCCAGCTGGAAGGCAACGGCGAAGGCGCGGGAGGCGGGGCCGAGCGTCTCGGACAGGAGCAGGCGGTTGCGGTGCGGATCGAAGCGGCGGGTCCATTCGACCATGACCTCGGCGGGCAGGGTGCGGACGCTGAGGCCGTGCAGGGCCTGGAGGCGGGCGCGGACCCGGGTCTCGAACGGTTCGCCGGGGGCATCGGCGGCGAGCGCCTGGGCCAGGGTTTCCCCGAGGATGTCGAGTTCGGGGAAATGATTGCGCCGTGACTGGATGTATTCGCGGACCCAGTCGGACGGGCTGTCGTCGCCGGGGCCGGTTTCGGCTCCGTCGCGGGCACGGCGGTCGGTGAAGGCGCGGTAGAGGCGCAGCAGGGCGTCGGCGGCGGCGGGCTGGTCCTCGGCCAGCTGGACGATCTCGTGGCGCGGCACCGTCAGGCCCTGGAAGACCGGATCGGCCAGGGCCTCGGCCAGTTCGGCTTCGGAGGCCGGCCCGGCGGACTGGCCCAGGGTGCGCAGGTCGACGTCATAGGTGTCGGCCAGCCGCAGCAGCAGCTGGGCCGAGACGGGGCGCTGGTTACGCTCGATATGGTTCAGATAGGAGGGGGAGACGCCGAGATCGCCGGCCATGGCGGTTTGGGTCAGGGCGAGATCGCGCCGCAGCCGCTTGAGGCGGCCGCCGAGGAACAGCTTGCGGTCAGCGGCAGTGTCCATGGTCGCAGTTAGTCACGAAATGACTGCCAAGTCCATGTCATAAAATGACAAAATGACATGAAAAATCCCGACCGTCCTGTATAAGTCATGACTTCGGCATGGTCTGCTTCTCGAGACCCGCGGCGATGGCCGCACGCTCCGAGACGAGACCGACATGACCAGCTTCGCCCACCTTGTTCCGTCACCCGTCGGCCGTTTCGACGGCATCGAGCGGCCTTATACGCCGGAGGACGTACGTCGCCTGCGCGGTTCGGTGCCGATCACCCATACCCTTGCCGAACGGGGGGCCAACAGGCTGTGGGAGTTGCTGCACCAGGAGCCCTACATCAATGCGCTCGGGGCCGTCACGGGCAACCAGGCCATGCAGATGGTCCGGGCGGGGCTGAAGGCCATCTATCTGTCCGGCTGGCAGGTCGCCGCCGACGCCAATACCGCCGGGGCCATGTATCCCGACCAGTCGCTGTATCCGGCCAATGCCGCGCCGGAGCTGTGCCGTCGCATCAACCGCACCCTGCAACGCGCCGACCAGATCGAACACGCCGAGGGCGGGACCAAGCGTGACTGGTTCGCCCCGATCGTGGCCGATGCAGAGGCCGGCTTCGGCGGGCCGCTGAACAGCTTCGAGATCATGAAGGCCTTCATTGAGGCGGGGGCTGCGGGCGTGCATTTCGAGGACCAGCTGGCCTCGGAGAAGAAATGCGGACACCTGGGCGGCAAGGTGCTGATCCCCACCCAGGCGCATGAGCGTAATCTGATCGCCGCGCGTCTGGCCGCAGACGTCATGGGGGCCCCGACCCTGATCGTGGCCCGGACGGACGCCGAGAGCGCCCAGCTGATCACCTCGGACGTTGACGAGCGCGACCGGCCCTTCATCGACCCGGACAACCGCACGCCCGAAGGCTTCTTCCGCCTCAAGGCCGGAACGGGGCTGGATCACTGCATCGCCCGCGGCCTGGCCTATGCCAGATACGCTGATGTGCTGTGGTGGGAGACCTCCCACCCCGATTTGGACGACGCCCGCCGCTTCGCCGAGGCGGTGCACAGGGAGCATCCCGGCAAGCTGCTGGCCTATAACTGCTCGCCGTCGTTCAACTGGAAGGCCAGGCTGGACGACGAGACCATCGCCAAATTCCAGCGTGAGCTGGGGGCCATGGGCTACAAATTCCAGTTTGTGACCCTGGCCGGCTTCCACAGCCTGAACAACGGCATGTTCGAACTGGCCAGCGGCTACCGCGACCGCGGCATGGCGGCCTATTCCGAGCTGCAACAGCGCGAGTTCGCCAATGAGGCCGCCGGCTATACGGCCACCCGCCACCAGCGCGAGGTCGGCACCGGCTATTTCGACCAGGTCGCCACCGTCATCTCGAACGGCCAGTCCTCGACCACGGCCCTGAAGGATTCCACCGAGACCGCCCAGTTCGTGGCAGCCGAGTAAGGAGAGAGACCATGCAGCCCCTGAACAACCCCACGGCCATCATCGATTTCTGCCTTGCCCCGCTCAATCTGGACACGGGCACCGAGGCCGAGCGCGAGGTGCGCCGCCGCCTTGAACACGTGATCAAGACCTTCCGGGCCAAGGCCGCCCAGCCGGTCAGCGTCGACTTTTCGCGGATGCCGTCGCAGGTCATCAACGAGGCCGCGCACGGCTACGAATAGGGTGTTGTTCGGGCGTGAAGGCGGTCTGGCGCGTCGTCCGGCAAGGTCCGGACTTCGCTTCAGGATCGGGCTCTAGGCGGCCTCGGAAGCCGCGCCGGGGCGCGGCAGGGTGGTGATGAGCTCGAGCAGTTCGGCGGCGTCGAAAGGCTTGGCCAGATGGTGATCGGCACCGGCGGCTTCGGCCGAGGCGATATGGTCGGCGAGGGCGTTGGCCGTGAGCATGACGATGGGCGTCCGGCCCAGACCCATGGCCGCCTCGTGCAGGCGGATCTCCCGGGTCGCGCTGAGGCCGTCCATGACCGGCATCTGCATGTCCATCAGGATGATGTCGAAGTCACGGTCGTGGCAGGCCCGGACCGCCTCGGCACCATTCTCGACCGAGGTCAGTTCCGTGTTCGCCCCGGACAGGATCATCTCCACCAACTTGCGATTGATGGGATGATCATCGGCCAGCAGGACGCGGACGATGGGGGGCTCGTCACTGGCCGGTTCGAGGACCTGGCCGGGCGCTGCGACCGGCGCTTCTGCCGGACTGAAGGGGATGGTGAGAATGAAGGCCGAGCCACCGCCGGGTTCGCTTTCGCAGTCCAGGTCGCCGCCCATCATCTCGGCCAGCTGGCGGGAGATGGCGAGCCCCAGGCCGGAGCCCCCGAAGCGGCGTGTGATGGCTCCGTCGGCCTGTTCGAAGCGGCTGAACAGACGCTCGCGCGTCTTGCTGTCGAAGCCGATGCCGGTGTCCTCGATCGAGAAGCGAAGTGTCGGTGTCCCGTCCCGGTCCGGCCCGGGCGCGACGGTCAGGCTGACGAATCCGGTCTGGGTGAATTTGACCGCATTGGACACAAGGTTGGTGAGGATCTGTTTGACCCGGACGATGTCGCCGAGGATCCACCGGTCCGTTTGCTCGTCGATCTCGACGAAGAATTGCAGGCCCTTGGCCTCTGCTGAGCTCTCATGAAGCTGGGCCGCCTCACGGACGGCCCGGCCGAGATGAAAGGGCTCGTTCGCCAGCTCCAGACGTCCCGATTCGACCCGGGCGAGGTCGAGAATGTCGCTGAGCAGCGCCTGGAGCGTTCTGCCGGAGGACTGGATCAGTTCCAGCATCTCAGCCTGTTGGGTCGAGAGGGGGGTTTTGGCCAGGACCTGGGCCAGACCGATGACGCCGTTGAGGGGCGTGCGGATCTCGTGGCTCATATTGGCGAGGAACTGGCTCTTCGCACTGTTTGCCGACTGGGCGATATCGCGTGCCTCGGACAGGGCCCGGGCGTCGTTCTTGAGATCGGTGATATCGGTGCAGACGGTGACGATGCCGCCGGCTGACGTACGACGGTCAGAAATCCTGAGCCAACGGTCGTCCGTGGTCCGCTGTTCGATGGTTGTCGTCAGGGCCCGGCGCGATTCGAGCCGCTCCTGGATCCATTCCGCCTGACGTCCCCGTGCGTCGCTGTAGAGATCCTCGTCGAGACCGATCTGGATGATTTCGCGGAACGTCATGCCGGCCTTCAGCTTCGACGTCAGTTCCGGGTTGGCCTCGGCATAGCGCTGGTTCCAGAGAACCAGCCGATCTTCCTCATCATAGAAGGCCATGCCGTCCGGCATGGCGTCCAGCGCCTCGCGCAAACGCTTCAGGGCCGCTGAATGCGTGACCCAGGTCGTCCAGCCGATCATGGCGGCGACCCCGACAATGGCCAGAACCATGGCCACAATGACGCTTGTCATGACCCCGCTGGAGACGGTCGGGCCGGCGTCAGCGAGGGTCCGTGGTGTGATCACCATCGCGCTCAGGGCCGTCAGGTGCAGAAAGGCCATCGCGATCGATCCGCAGACCGCCGTGGCCACCCTGCGCGAAAGACCCGGGCCAAACACCACGCCGCCGCCGATAAAGGCGATGATCAATGCGCCGAAAACTGACAGGAGCGCCAGGCCCGGCTCCCAGCTGATGGTCCCTGCCAGGCCAAGGCCTGAGATACCGAGGAAATGCATTCCGGCGACGCCGGAAAAGGCGACAAGGGCTGCGCCGGCGCGGCGGGCCCGGGTCGGGCGGAGCATGACAACCACGGCCGCCAGGCTGAAGCCGCCGAGGGCCAGGACCAGCGAACCGACCGTCGGCCAGACGGCGTAGCGGATTTCCTGGCCCGGCTGGTAGCCGTTCAAGGCGACAAAATGGGCCGTGAAGACGGCGAGTCCCGAGATCAGGGCGGCGAGGGCAATGCGCTTTTGCCGTCGGGCGGCGGGCAGTTGGCTGGCTGTGACCAGCAGATCGATCGCGGTCGTCAGCCCCAGGACGCAGATTAAGCCGGCGGCCAGAAGCCAGCGGTAATCATGTTCGGTCGTGATGGAATACAGGATGTGGTCCAAAACGCCCCCCTTCGCGACCCATCCTGGCACCAAAGGGGTGAAGAAACCGTGGTCAGGGACCGGGCTTTCGTCAGGTAGCGATCACGACTTCGAAGGTGCGGCCCATGACCTTGACCGGGTTGACCTGACGGTCGCCGCGCCGCACTTCGAAATGCAGATGCGGGCCTGTCGAACGGCCGGTTGAGCCGACGAGTCCGATATCGTCACCCGGGCAGGCGGGGCGGCAGTACGTCGCACCCGGGCAACAAAAAAGGGCGCGCAACCGGAAGGCCGCGCGCCCTGTTCTGACGGTCTGTAAGCCCTACGGCAGCGGCATGCGGAAGGTCACCGCACCCACATGGCTGTCGGCGCTGTCGCCGAAGCGACCCCGGTAGCCCACGGTCATTTTCATCGGTCCCACATCGGCTTCGATACCGGCCGAGGCGATCATCGAACCGCCGAACGGGTCGTCGATCTCGCGGGCGAGGATCTGGGCCGGGTTGGCGGCGATCCCCGTGCGCACGGCGTCACTGTTGTCAGCGAAGCTGTCGCGATAACCCCCCTCGACGAAGAAGCTCATGCCCTCGTCGCCACCTTCGGCTCGCAGCGAGATCTCGCCGCTGGCGGCCTGGACCGTACGGTCCTGGTAGCTGTACTGGGCCGCCGGACCCTGTTCGATATAGCCGTTGACGTCGGTCGAACCCCAGTTGAGCGCAACCCGCGGCGACAGGGCGATACCGCCCATGTTCATCCACACGCCGCCCTGAACGCGGGCACCGAGGCTGCCACCCGTGGTCTCGCCGGTATGGACGACCGGTGCCAGCGAGGTGAGGCGGGTGATGTCGTCATAGTGATCGATTGAGCCGCCCACCGTGGCGTTGATGAAGGTCTCGCCCGAGCGCCAGCCGCCGTAGAGGTCGAAGGCATAGGTCTTGACGTCGAACATCATGGCTCCCGCCTCGACATCGGCGGTGTGGAGGGTCCCGGCGAAGCCGAAGCGCGCGCTCGGTGACATGACATGGTCCACCCCGACCCGGAAGCCGTAGCCGGTGGTGTCAGAAGCGGCCACGGAGCCACGGGCATCGGTCTCGACGCTGCCGGCGATGGCGCCGAAGGTCAGGTTGGTTCCGGCCTGCCATGCGGCGCGTCCGGACATGCCTTCGCTGGCGAGGTCGAGCAGGTCCTCACGCTGGCGGAAGGAGGTTTCCGCCTGAACGGTCGATTGGGCACCGATGTCGCCATAGTAGAGATAGTCATTGGCCAGCTGGGCGATCAGCTGGTGGCCGGCGGCGGTCGGGTGGACGCTATCCCAGAACAGATAGGTGTTGGGCGTTGCGCAGACCGTGACCCCGTTGAAGCAGGCATCGGTGACATTGGTCAGGCCGAAGGCTCCCGGATTTGCGGTCAGGGTCGTGCCGATCTTGAAGATATCGAACAGGATGATGTTGGTGCCCGGGCGGGCAGCCGCCGTCGTCATCATTGCGTTGAGCAGGCCGCTGTTGAACGAGGTACCGGCAAACTCGGCCAGCGGAGCAGCGGCGGTGCCACGGAACGCCGGCGCGTTTCCGAGGCTCGGAATGTTGCCGACCAGGATCGTACCGGCACCGGCGGCCGCAATGCTGTTGACCAGGAAGGCCATGTCAGCGACGGCCGCTGTGACGACGGGCGTGATGGCACCGGTCGGGTTCGACGAGGCACCGGCGGCCGGCAGGCCCTGGAAGATGTTGTTCGCACCGCCGAGAATGCTGACCAGATCGGTCGAGCGGAAGGTGCCGCCCGCGCCCGTATAGGCCAGGAGCTGGTTGCGCATGCCGAGCGGCAAGGCCTGGGTGTCGGTGCGCGCGCCGCCGAAGGCGTAGTTGATGCTGCCGGTGACGGAAGCGCCGGCGGCATATCGGCCTGCGGTAAAGCCCAGCCGCTCGGTGAACACGGCACCGTTCGAGAACCGGCCCTGGAAATTGGGCGCGCCGGGGGAGGCACCGCCGGTTGCGGCAAACAGGTTGCCGTTGTCACTCAGGCTGTCGCCGAAAACGACCAGGCGGCTGTAGCTCTGGGCGCTGGCGGCAGAAGCGATGGTGCCGGCTGCGGCGACCGTCAGGGCAGCAAGCGCAGCATGGCGCAGAAAACGAGACATCGATGATCCTCCTTCGGCCGTCATCATGCGACCGTTATTCACATTGTGCGCCCGTTTCGCACGCGCGCAAGATGCCGCTGGGTAAGGTTTTAATGCAAGGTGCGGAACCGCAGCGTTCCGGCCACAGTGCGAAGGCCGTGCAAGGCCTCCGGATCATAGTCGCGATCGACGTCTGTGATCACATATCCGGTGCGTTCGTCGGTCTTCAGATGCTGGCCCAGTATGTTCAGCCCGGCGGTCGCGAGCGCCCGGTTCAACTCGGCCAGCACGCCCGGCTGGTTGCGGTGGATGTGCAGGATGCGGTGGGCCCCGTCGACCTCGGCCAGCTGCACATTCGGCAGGTTGACGCAGAAGGTGGTGTCGCCCCGGTTCAGATAGGCCAGCAGCCGTTCGGCGGCGAATTCGCCGATGGCCTCCTGGGCCTCTTCGGTCGAGCCGCCGATATGGGGCGTCAGGATCACATTGGGCAGGCCGCGCAGGGGGCTGTCGAACGGGTCGGCGTTGGTGGCGGGCTCCTCGGGGAAGACATCCACCGCCGCGCCGCCGATTCGGCCGGAGCCGAGGGCCTGGGCCAGGGCCCCGACATCGACCACATGACCGCGTGACAGGTTCAGCAGCAGGGCGCCCTGCTTCATGCGCGACAGCTGGGTCGCGCCGATCAGGGCGGTGTTTTCGGTGCGGCCGTCGACATGAAGGCTGACCACGTCGCTTTCGGCCAGAACGGCGTCGAGCGAGGCCATGCGACGGGCGTTGCCGAGGGCCAGGCGTTCGGTCAGGTCGTGGAAGATGACCCGCATGCCGAGGCCTTCGGCCAGAACGGACAGCTGGGAGCCGATGGCGCCATAGCCGATGATGCCGAGGGTCTTGCCGCGCAGCTCGCGCGAGCCGGTCGCGGACTTGTTCCACTGGCCGCGGTGCATGGCGGCGGACTTGTCGGCCAGGTCACGCAGCAGGGCGATGGTCAGGCCGACGGCCAGTTCGACCACGGATCGGGTGTTGGAATAGGGGGCATTGAACACAGCCACGCCCCGGCCGGCCGCGGCCTCGAGGTCAATCTGGTTGGTGCCGATGCAGAAGGCGGCCACGGCCATCAGACGATCGGCGGCCTCCAGCACGCGGGCGCTGACCTGGGTCTTGGAGCGGACGCCCAGCACATGGACGCCGCGAACCGCCTCAACCAGGGCGTCCTCGTCCAGCGCCCCCTTGTGCGATTCGACCGAATAGCCCGCTTCTTCAAGCCGCTCGACGGCGGCGGGATGGATGTTCTCGAGCAGCAGGATGCGGATGCGGGCGCGGGGGTAGGACCAACGGCCGGCGAGGCCCTCGGCATGCAGGAACTCGTCCATCGACGGGGCCTCGGCGTCGGCGGCGGCGACGACCCGCTCACGGCGCACGACCTCGGTGAAGGCGTGGAAGCGATCGGCGGCCCCGGCCAGCTTGACCTCGGCATCGGTCCAGCCGTCGCCGATCATGACCACGGGGCCGGTCAGGCCCAGCCCACGGAGGACGAGGGGCTTGCCGCCGGCCTGTGACAGGGGATTGGCCTGATCGACGCCCGTGACCCGGCCTTCGGCGTCATGGAGCAGGTCATTGCAGAGCACCTGTTCCGCCGGGACGTGGAGATGGGCGGCGAGGGGGGCGATGATCTCGCGGAAACCGCCCGACAGGATGACGATCCGGCCCGCATGCTCGCGGAAGAAGCGCAGATTGCGGCGCACCGAGGGTGTGCCCTCATCGAGGATGCGGGCGGCCAGTTCGGCGACATGGTCCCGGGTCAGGGGCAGGAGGGCGAGGCGTCGTTTCAGGGCCTCGCCGAACGGCAGCTCGCCGGTCATGGCCTGATCGGTCAGGGCTGCGACCTCGGCGCGGATCGCGGCGGCGTCGGGGACCCCGGCCAGGGCGATGTCGGCCAGGGCCTCCAGCGTCTCGATGCGCACGAGGGTGGAATCGAAATCGAAGACATAGGTGGTCGGCTCAGCCATGCAGGGACCTTGGCCGACCTTCGCACTTGCAGCAATAGCTGGCGACGGCTGACGGAAAACAGAGTCCAGAGCGTCTAACTGGATCCGGAATGATCTCGGTGTGGGGTGGCATTGGCCCCTTGTCATCCCCGACGTAGCGAAGCGAAGATCGGGGACCGCTTAGGTCACTCCTGTGGCCCCTCCCGGACAGCCCCCTTGGGCTGAGCCGGGAGACGGGCGGAGGTTGCTGCGGCCGTTGGCACCGCATCAATGCGCGCGGAACAATCCGGTGCTTCCCGTGCAGTGGCAGGCTTGCTCCCGGCTCAGCCCAAGCGGGCTGTCCGGGAGGTCAGAGAATGGGTGTTTGAACCGTCCCCGATCTTCGCTTCGCTCCGTCGGGGATGACAAAAGCTCGGACCGTCATCGACTGAAGTCAGCCCTAGAACTTGCCGAGTTTGCGAATGCGGCTGTCGGGGCGGCGGACGTCGAGGGCGGCGGCCCCGATGGCGGCGGCGATGGTGGCCAGGGCCAGCAGGGCACCGCCTTCCTTCGCATGGCCCCGGGCGTAGGTACCGGCGTCATGGGCGTAACGCTGCGCCGTCTTGCCGTGCTTCTTCAGGGCCTTGCGCGAGGAATGTCGTGCGCCGCGGAGGACCTGTTCGCCACGATGGCGGGCGTCGCCGCCGAGATCCGCCGCGCGTTCGCCGGCCTCGGACAGGCTCCGGCGAAGGGCCTGGGCCATGCCGCCAAAGCGGTCATGCAGGGCCCCGGTGTCGATCCAGCCGCGGTGGGAGATGCGGCCGCGCAGGCGCTCGGAGCGGGTCGGTCTGCTGCGCTGGTTGAGCAGCAGGGCGGCGATGCCGATCCCGGCCAGGACGGCGACGACGCCGCTGGAGATGCCGGGATGTTTGCGGATTTCGGCGAGGGCGGAGAACTGGCGGACCATAGGATAGTGAACCTCTTCCGCGCGGCCGTCTTCGCCCGGGTCGTAGAGCCCGTCTTCGTCCGGTTCCCAGGCCGAGCGCCTGTCCCGCATCAGTGACGGAGCGAACCGGGCGAAGAGTGGTTCCGCCAGACCGGGCAGGACCGAATAGAAGCTGGCGATCAGCCGGCCGCCACCGCCGACGGTGATCTCGCGGATCGGGTGGCTGGCGCAGTACAGGATGGTGTCGGCCACCACATGGGTCGCATAGACCGGTTGGGGGTTCTGGGTCGCATAGCCGGTCAGGTTGCGCGCGTGCTTGCTGAAGGCGCTGTCGACCGCGGCCGGCTTGACGAGGCTGACCGTGATCGGGGCCTGTTCGCGCATCATCTCCATGCGCAGGGCGTTGGTGAATCCCTTCACCGCATGTTTGGAGGCCGAATAGACGCCCTGGATGGGCAGGGGCGCGTCCGACAGGATCGATCCGACATTGACGATGGCCCCGCCGTTGTAGCGTTTGCGCAGATGCTCTGCCGCCACCAGCGAGCCGTTGACCACGCCCCAGTAGTTGGTCTCGAACAGCCGTCGCTGGTCTTCCAGGCTGGTCACGCTGATGGTGCCGTAGATCGAGACGCCGGCGTTGTTGACCCAGGTGTCGAAGCCGCCGAACAGGCGCACGCACTTCCCGGCCGCTTCGGACAGGGCGGCATGGTCGGCCACATCGGCCACGGCCCAGGCGGCCCGCGCACCGGTGGCCTGGAGTTCCTCGGTCAGGGCCTTCAGATCGGCTTCGCTGCGCGCGATCAGGAAAACACAGGCCCCGGCCCGCGCGGCGCGGCGCGCTGTCGCCAGCCCGATGCCGGAGGTGGCACCGGTGATGACAATGGACTGCTGGTTCAGGGGCTTGAGCGTCGCTTTGGTCATGAAACCGCCGGGTCGGTGTGGTCAGAACGGGTGGCTGGGACGGGTGCCGAACCCGCGCCGGTTCCTGCTGTAGCACGCAGGTCTTATCATTCGCGACTGGTGCGCCTATCTGACGTCGCTTCGCCGCCCCCGCCGCTTTCCAAGGACCGACCGTGACCGATCAGGCGCATGACCACGCCGCCACCGCGCCCGCCGACGATCTGGCCGCTGCCTTCCAGATCGAGGGCTGGCCTGTGCGTGGCCGGATCGTGCGGCTGGGCCAGACCATCGACACCATCCTGTCGGCCCATGCCTATCCCGAGCCGGTTGCGGCCCTGCTGGGCGAGGCCTGCGCGCTTGCCGCCCTGGTGGGCTCCA
Organism: Brevundimonas sp.; assembly: GCF_027487935.1. Lineage (GTDB taxonomy): Bacteria > Pseudomonadota > Alphaproteobacteria > Caulobacterales > Caulobacteraceae > Brevundimonas. Next base: position 145,064 of record NZ_JAIYCP010000033.1, on the reverse strand, counting down.
GCCTCAAGTTCGAGGGCCGGCTGATCGTGCAGGCGCAGGGCGACGGGCCGGTTCGCTATGTGGTCGCTGACTATGGCACCGACGGCCAGATGCGCGGCTACTGCCGGTTCGACGAGGCCGAGGTGGCGGCGGCGTCGCAGGGCTTTGCCCGCCCCGGCGCGCGCTCGCTGCTGGGGCAGGGGGTGTTCGTGATGACGCTGGATCGCGGCCCGGACTTCGAACGGACCCAGGGCATCACCCCGATCGAGGGCGAGAGCCTGTCGCTGGCGGCGGAACACTATTTCCAGCAGTCCGAACAGATCCCGACCCGGGTGCGGCTGGCGGTCGGCTCGGTGGTGACCGATGAGGGCGTCGGCTGGCGTGCCGGCGGGGCGCTGATCCAGCTGATCGCCGGCGATGAGGCGCGCGGCTCGACCGAGGAGGCCTGGGACCGCTCGCGGGCCCTGTTCCAGACCCTGGCCGATGACGAACTGCTGGATCCGACGATCACGCCTGAAGTCCTGCTGTTCCGCCTGTTCCATGAAGACGGGGTGCGGCTGGAGGATGCCCTGGCCCTGGTGGCCCAGTGCCGCTGCTCGCGTGAGCGGATCGCAGGGGTGCTGACCTCGTTCGACCCGGCCGAGCGGGCCGACATGGTCGAGGCCGACGGCAAGATCCGTGTGACCTGCGAATACTGCGCGACGGTCTATGACCTGGCGCCGGAAGAGGTGGTGGCGGGCCAGGTCCTATAGGGCCAGGCTGTCCGCCGCCTCGGCTTCGAGACTGGCCGCCACGCCCGACTGACGCTGCATCCGGAACGTCCCCGACCAATCATCAAGGATGCTCCATCGACCCTCGACGGTCAGACCATCGCTGGAGATGGCCCCTTCGTAGTGGATCGCGTCTTCAAAGCCTTCCGGCGCGTCGCTGAACTTGACGAAGCGAAGGGTGCTGCCGTCATGGCTGCCGTCGATGACGGACGGGATGATGGCCGAGGCATCGTACATCACGTCCGGCTCCGAGGTCGTGCCCGTCACCGTGCCTGCGACATCGCTCAGCTCGGCGAGGAACGGCGTCGGCGGGCAGTCGTCGAAGGGATTATGGACCGGGTCCACGGGGTAGAAATAGACGCCGGTCCAGCGGCCGGTGAGGTCGATGTCCGCCATCAATACGCCAGGGCGATCCCGTCCTTGCGCATCTCGGTCGCCGCGCCATAGGTCCAGGGTCCGCGGCCGTTCGCCTGCCGCACCACATTCTGATAGCCGCCGAAGCCGCCGTTGGGCCCGCCCAGCACCCAGCCCATGGCCGCCAGTTGCGCCCTGGTCGCGGCCGGGACGCCGGTTTCGAGATGCAGGACGCCGACGCCTTCGGACGGATGGCCCGTCGGCTCCGACGAGCCCTCGTGCTGCCAGCGGGGGCTGTCGCCGGCCTCCTGCGGGTCGAGGCCGTAGTCGACCATATTGATGATGATCTGGGCCTGACCCTGCGGCTGCATGCCGCCGCCCATGACGCCCATGGCCATCCAGGGTTCGCCGTCCTTGCAGGCGAAGCCCGGGATGATGGTGTGGAAGGGGCGTTTGCCGGGGGCATAGACGTTGGGGTGACCGTCGGTCAGGGCGAACAGTTCGCCGCGATCCTGGAACATGAAGCCCAGGGTCGAGCCGTCCGGGCCGTCGGGGACCAGGCCGGAGCCCATGCCGCGATAGTTGGACTGGATCCAGCTGACCATCATGCCGTCCTTGTCGGCGACGCTGAAATAGGTGGTGTCACCTTGCGTGGGCGCATCGCCGGGGAAGGCGCGGTCCATGACCCGGTCGGGGCGGATCAGGGCGGCGCGTTCGGCGGCATAGGCCTTGGAGTTCAGCCATTCGACGGGGGTGCGGCTGAAGCGGTCGTCGGCGAACCATTTCGCCCGGTCCTCGAAGGCCAGACGTTTGGCCTCGGCCTGATGGTGGATCGAGGCGGCGGACTGGAAGCCCATGCCCTTGAGGTCGAACTGTTCGCAGATGTTGAGGATCTGATTGGTCGACAGGCCCTGGGTGTTGGGGCCGAGGCCATAGACCTCGACGCCGCGGTAGTCGGTGCGGATCGGCTCGACCCATTCGGTGCGGTGCGGGGCCAGATCGGCCCTGGTCATCCAGCCGCCGATGCGGCGGAAATAGCGTTCCATGTGTTCGGCGATGGCCCCCTCATAGAAGGCGTCGCGACCGCCCTCGGCGATCATCCGGTAGGTGCGGCCGAGGTCGGGATTGGCGAAGACCTCGCCGACCCGGGGGGTGCGGCCGTCGGGGGCATAGACCTTCTTGCGGTTGTCGTTCTCCTCGATGATCGCGGCGCGGCGGTCGAAGCCGGCCATGTTGCGCTGGAGATACCAGGCGATCAGCTGGGGCATGGGCACGCCCTCTTCGCACAGCTCGGCGACGGGCAGGAGGACCTCAGCCCACGGCAGTTTGCCGTAGCGCTGATGGGCGGCCCACCAGGCGTCGACCGTGCCCGGGACATTGACCGTGACAGCGCCATAGGGCGGCAGATAGCCGTCCGCAGCCTTCTTCGACCGGGCGGTTTCGAGGGACAGGCCGAGCGGGCTGTTGCCCGAACCGTTGAAGCCGACGACCTTCCGCTGCGCCGGGTCCCACAGCATGCAGAAGGCGTCGCCGCCGATGCCGTTGGCGGTGGGCTCGAGGAAGCCGAGGGCGGCGTTGATGGCGATGGCCGCATCGATGGCCGAACCGCCGCGCCGCAGCGTGTCGATACCGATCAGGGTGGCGCGCGGATGGGCCGTGGCGGCGGCCCCGTTGGCACCCCAGACGGTCGACCGACCGACGAACTGGACACCGCTGTTGCGGTTGCCGGGGCCGATGCCGGCGAAGGGGTCGGTGGCGGCGGCCTGAGGCGCGCGCGGCGCGGCGGCAGGGGCAGGCGGGCTGCCGGCCCCGGCTGCGGTCGCCCCGGCCAGCAAGGCTCCGGCGGGAAGGGTCGAAAGGAAGGTGCGACGGCGCATGGGACGGCTCCTCGAACTGAGGAGGGGACCCTAGCGGGTTCCGTGTTGGTGTGAAGACTCTGGGTCCGCGCCGCTGTCCATTCCGATCAGTTGCAGGACCTCGATGTCCTCGTCAGCGAGGATCGCCTTCACAACAAGATGTTTCTGGATGGCCGCGAAATCGGGTGGCGGGCCATTGAACTGCGCAAGCACCGCTTGATCGCCAGTCACGGTCAGGGTCGATCCCGGCTCGGCTCCGGACCAGATTTCCAGTGCGTGGACGAATTCGAGCAGGGTCCGGGTGGCACGATCAAACCGGGGAATGTCGGGGTGCCTGAGACGCGCCTCGGCGGCTTGCGCCTTCAGTATCTTGAGGCCCTCGCGGCGCAAGGCTTCATGCCATCGGTCAGTGTTGCGAGCGTCGGTGAATCGCGGGCAGCCGCCCAGGTGCATCGCTTCCCAGATGGCGGCGATCTGAGCGTCGGACAGTTCGCCGCCACTGATCAGGACGTCGTAGTCTTGCAGATCGTCCTCGTAAGCGATGGTGAGCCGGTCGGCACCGATGCCATGAGGCTCAAGCAGGCCGAGCAGGTGAGCCATCATGCGTGCATCGTGATCGGTCGTCATGGAGACAGCCTAGAACGCAATCCGGCTATCGTCATCCCGGGGGCGCGAAGCGAACCCCGGGACCCAGCGGCGCGCGGGAGCGCGACACTGTCGAAGGCGCAGACGGTCCGGATAGCGACGCTGAACCACAGGACGGTGTTTCGCCGCCGTCGCGGCGCCGCTGGGTCCCGGCCTTCGCCGGGATGACGATAGCAGTGGGGCTACCCCCCGAGATCCAGCGAATAGCCTGCCGACCGGACCGTGCGGATCGGATTGACCGTGCCCTCGACGTTCAGGGCCTTGCGCAGGCGGCCGACGTGGACGTCGACGGTGCGGGCCTCGACATAGACGTCCGAGCCCCAGACGGCGTCGAGCAGCTGTTCGCGGCTGAAGACGCGGCCGGGGTGCTGCATCAGATGGTCGAGCAGGCGGAACTCGGTCGGGCCGAGGTGGATCTCATTGCCGGCGCGGCGGACGCGGTGGGCGACGCGGTCGATGACGATGTCGCCGTGGTTGAGGCGGTCATCGGCCAGGCCCGGGCGGATGCGGCGCAGGACGGCGCGGATGCGGGCGATCAGCTCGCTCATCGAGAAGGGCTTGGTCAGATAGTCGTCGGCCCCGGTGTCGAGGCCGCGGATGCGGTCGCTTTCCTCGCCCCGCGCCGTCAGCATGATGATCGGCATGTTGCGGGTCTCGGACTTGCCGCGAATACGCCGGCAGACCTCGATTCCCGACAGCTTCGGCAGCATCCAGTCCAGCAGGACGAGGTCGGGCAGACGCTCCTCTATCTGGAGCATGCCTTCCTCGCCGTCGGCGGCGACCACGACGCGGTAGCCTTCCTTTTCGAGGTTGTAGGACAGGAGGGTCGCCAGGGCGTCCTCGTCTTCCATAACCAGAACATAGGGCTGCACGGGCATATTCTCCGGATTCAGACGGGCGACAGCGGTTCGGGCGCGGCTTCAGCGGCGTCGGGGTTCCAGCGCGGGCGCTCGCCCATGAACTCCTGGCCGGTGATCTCGTAGTAGATGGTTTCGGCGATGTTGGTGGCGTGGTCGCCGATGCGCTCAAGGTTCTTGGCCATGAACAGCAGATGGGTGCCGGCGGTGATCGTGCGCGGGTCGCCCATCATGTAGGTCAGCAGCTCGCGGAACAGGGCGTTGTAGTGTTCGTCGACCTCGTCGTCGGTGTTCCAGACGGCGATGGCCCGGTCGATCTCGGCCGCGGCATAGGCGTCGAGCACGTCGCGCAGACGCATGGAGACCAGCTTGCCCATCCGCTCGATCGAACGGGTCAGGGGCTGCATCGGCTCACCCTCGGCCAGGATCAGGCCGCGCTTGGCGATATTCTTGGCCAGATCCCCGGTGCGTTCGAGGTCCATGGCCAGCTTCATCGACGCCAGGGTGCGGCGCAGGTCGGAGGCGACCGGCTGACGCAGGGCGATGAGGCGAATGGCCTTGCGCTCGATGTCGCGGTGCATGGCGTCCAGCCGGGCGTCGCGATCCACCACGGCACGGGCGAGGGCAACGTCACGGCGGGCGACGGAATCGACGGCGTCAGCCACCTGGGCCTCGGCGAGACCGCCCATACGGGCGACCTCTGCCGTCAGCTGGTTGAGCTCGTCTCCATAGGCCTTGACCGTGTGTTGGGGCATGCGGGCAGTCCTAGCCGAAGCGGCCGGTGATGTAGTCGAGCGTGCGCCGTTCCCGCGGATTGGTGAAGATATCCTCGGTGTCTCCCGTCTCGACCAGTCGGCCGAGGTGGAAGAAGGCAGTGCGCTGGCTGACCCGTGCGGCCTGGGCCATGGAATGGGTGACGATGACGATGCAGTAGCGTTCGCGCAGCTCGTCGATCAGTTCCTCGATCTTGGCGGTGGCGATGGGGTCCAGGGCCGAGCAGGGCTCGTCCATCAGGATGACTTCGGGCTCGACCGCGATGGCGCGGGCGATGACCAGACGCTGCTGCTGGCCGCCGGACAGGCCGGTGCCCGGCGAGTGCAGGCGGTCGGCGACCTCTTCCCAGAGACCGGCGCGTTTCAGGGAAGCCTCGACGACGCCCTCGAGCTCGGCTTTCGAGGCCGCCAGACCGTGAATGCGGGGACCATAGGCGACGTTTTCGAAGATGGTCTTGGGGAAGGGGTTCGGCTTCTGGAACACCATGCCGACGCGGGCGCGGAGCAGGACGGGATCGACCGAGCGGTCGTTGATGTCCTCACCGTCCATTTCGATGCGGCCGGTCACCTTGCACCCGGTGATGGTGTCATTCATGCGGTTCATGGTCCGCAGGAAGGTCGACTTGCCGCAACCGGACGGGCCGATCAGGGCGGTGACCGTCTTATCCGGGATATCCAGTGTGACCTCGTGCAGCGCCTGTTTGGCCCCGTAGAAGACCGAGACGTCGCGGGCCTCGATCTTGGTCGGGCCGACGGGTCCGCCGCCGCGATGGGAGGCCGTGGGGACCGCCATGGCCGGTGCAGGCTCGCGCTGCGTATCCTGCGGCGCCTTGTGACCGTGATCGCTCTCCTGCGTGCGGAAGATCTGGAATTTCATCGGGCTACCACCGGCGTTCGAAGCGCCGGCGCAGGAAGATGGCGGCGGCGTTCATGACGATCATGAAGGCGAGAAGGACAAGGATGGCTGCGGCCGTGCGCTCATGAAAGGCGCGCTCCGAAGCATTTTCCCAGATGTAGACGAGGGAGGGCAGGGCCCCGCTGGGCTCGCCGATGGCGGACGGAATGCCGGGGATGAAGCTGACCATGCCGATCAGCAGCAGCGGCGCGGTCTCGCCCAGGGCATGGGCCATGGAGATGATGGCACCGGTCATGACGCCGGGCATGGCGAGCGGCAGGGTGTGCTGGAACACGGTCTGGGTCTTTGACGCGCCCATGGCCAGGGCCGCCTCGCGGATCGACGGCGGAACGGCCTTCAGCGACGACCGGGTCGCGATGATGATGGTCGGCAGGGCCATGAGGGCGAGAACCAGGCCGCCGACCAGCGGGCTGGCGCGCGGCAGGTGCATCCAGTTGATGAACAGGGCCAGGCCGAGCAGGCCGTAGATGATCGAGGGCACGGCGGCGAGGTTGTTGATATTGACCTCGATCAGGTCCGTGATCCGGCCGCGTGGCGCGAACTCTTCCAGATAAACGGCAGCCCCGACGCCCAGCGGGATGGCGATGAGGGCGGTGACCAGAAGCATCATAACGGAGCCGACGACGGCCCCCAGCACCCCGGCCAGCTCCGGCTCGGTCGAGTCGCCCTTGGTGAACAGGCCGCTGTTGAAATGGGCTGTGACCAGACCGGAGGCCTTCATCTGGTCCAGCCAGCCGATCTGTTCGTCGCTGAGACGGCGCTGGTCGGCGGGCGTATCACGCGAGATCTCGTGCTTGAAGTAGAGGTCGGCCTCGTCGGACACCGGCGCGGTGATCGTTACGGTCTGGCCGATCAGTTCGGGGTTGCTCTGGATCCGGGCGGCGGCGGCGAATTTGAGTTCCGACGAGAACAGGCTGCGCAGGGCCGTGGCCTTGGTCCCCGCCGCATTGTCGGCAATTCCCATCCGGGCCAGCTGCTGTTCGGCGACCAGCAGCTGGAAATTCGTGCCCTGCGGATAGGCCCGGTCGATCCGGGCGGGGTCCATATAGACGGGGACGGTGACGGAGTGGGTGTAGAAGGCCGTGTGGCCCTGTTCGATGATCCGGCCCAGCAGCAGGAGCAGGAAGCCGACGGCCACGCCGATGGCGAGCAGGCCGTAGAGCCTGAACCGGCCTTCGCGGGCATAGCGCTTCTTCAGGCCTGCCCGCAGGCGGGCCGCGCGCATTTCGGACGTAACACGGGTCTCAGTCATACTGTTGCCGGTAGGTCTGCACGATGCGCTGGGCCACGATGTTGAGCACCAGGGTCACGAGGAAAAGGGTCAGGCCGAGGCCGAAGGCGGACAGGGTCTTGGTGCTGTTGAACTCCTGGTCCCCGGTCAGCAGGGTCACGATCTGGACGGTCACGGTGGTGACGGTATCCAGGGGATTCAGGGTCAGGCTGGCGGCGAGACCTGCGGCCATGGTGACGATCATGGTCTCGCCGATGGCACGCGACATGGCCAGCAGCATGGCTCCGGCGACGCCGGGAAGGGCGGCGGGCAGCAGGACGCGCTTGACCGTCTCGGAGCGGGTCGCGCCCATGGCATAGGACCCGTCACGCAGCGACTGGGGCACGGCGTTGATGATGTCGTCGGACAGGGAGCTGACAAACGGGATCAACATGATGCCCATGACCGCGCCGGCGACGAGCGCCATCTGGTTCTGCACGAGCAGCAGATACTGGCCGAGACCGTCAAGCGGTCCGCCGATCATCAGGGCACCCAGTCCGTTGAAGAATTCACGGAAGGCCGGACCGACGGTGAGGGCGGCGAAGAAGCCGTAGACCACGGTCGGCACACCGGCGAGGATTTCCAGCACCGGCTTGACCGTCGCGCGGAAGACCGGCCCGGCGTATTCCGACAGATAGATGGCGGCGAACAATCCGACCGGTGCGGCCACCGCCATGGCGATCAGCATGATCAGGAAGGTGCCGGCGAAGAGGGGCAGGGCACCGAAGGCTCCGGTGGAACCCACCTGGTCGGCACGGATCGCGGTCTGGGGGCTCCACTGGGTTCCGAACAGGAAATCGGCGACCGGGATGGCGGAGAAGAAACGCAGGGAGTCGTAGACCAGGGAGGTGATGATGCCGACGGTGGTCAGGACGGCGACGGCCGAGCAGGCGAACAGAAGGCCGACGATCCAGCCCTCGACCCGGTTTCGTGCCCGCATGCCCGGACGGATCTGGCCGAAGACAAACAGCGCCCCCAGCAAGGCGGCTAGGGCGGCACCGACGATGCCACCGAGATCCAGCATCTGGCTGATCCGGGCGGCGCGCCGGCCCTCTACCGGAAGCAGTTCAGCGAAGGGTGCCGTCCAGATCTGCACGGCCGGGCGTCCCTCGCCGACGGCGCGGGCGTCGGCAAAGAAGGCCTCGCGGCGGAAGGGCTCAAGCTGCTGGACGGCTTCGGGCGCGCCCGTGGCGGTCAGCTGCTGCTCGATGTCGGGTGAAAAGACGGCCGCCGCCAACAGCACGACCATGGCCGGAACCACGGTCCAGATCAGGGCATAGGCCCCATGCTGACCGGGACGGGAATGGGAACGTTCTCCGGCCTGCAGGGCCTGGCCGCGCCGGCGCGCCATCGCCCGCCCGCCGAGATAGGCGGCGAAGGCTGCGGCGATAAGGATCGGCAGAAAAAGCCAGGTCATCGGCGTCCGGGAGAACAGAATCGGGCCGTCCGGTCGCCCGGCTCGCCCCCGGCCGATAACTGCCCCGGAATGGTCAGCGGATTACGACGAGGGGATGACAGTTCTGTTACGTCGTGGGCGGTGAGCGGTCCGTCTGTCACGCCGTTGTCACGGTGTCCCGCCCGGGCGCCACCGGGAAGTAGGCCGTAAAGGCCGCGCCCTCCCCCGGGGCACTCTCGACGGTCAGCCCGCCGCGATGGCGGTTGACGATGTGTTTGACGATGGCGAGCCCGAGGCCTGTTCCCTGCCGCTCGCCGCTCTTCTGGCCTTCGACACGGTAGAAACGTTCGGTCAGGCGCGGCAGGTGCTCGCGGGCCAGACCCGGACCGTGATCCCGGACGGTGACGGCGGCGAAGCGCTGGCCGCCGGCTTCCCGGTCCGGTGTGACCAACGGCAAGCGGGTGGCTCCCTCGCCACGACTGCCACCGGACCGGGGGGCGGCGGCTTCGTCGAGCGCGATACTGGGCCGGATCATGATCTCGACCGTCCCGCCCGCGGGGGAGTATTTGATGGCGTTGTCGACCAGGTTCTGGACGACCTGCAGGATTTCATCCCGGTCGCCGTTCACGGGCGCGATGATGTCGCGGTACTCGACCTGAATGACGACATTGCGTTCGACGGACAGGACACTGACCGCATCGACGACGTCGGCCGTGGCGCGGGCCAGATCGACCCGGCCGGAAGGCGGGATGTGTTCATTCAGCTCGATGCGGCTGAGTGACAGCAGATCGGAGACCAGTCGGCTCATCCGGTCGGCCTGGGTGGCCATGATGTCGAGGAATCGGTCGCGCGCCTTGGGGTCGTCGCGGGCATGGCCCTTGAGCGTCTCGATGAAGCCCGAGAGCGAGGCCAGCGGTGTCTTCAGCTCGTGGCTGGCGTTGGCGAGGAAGTCCACACGCATGAGCTCCATGCGGCGCACATCGGTCTCGTCGCGCAGGACCACGAGGGCCAGGGGTTCCGGATGCGCCCGGGCGAGGGGCTGGGTCATCGCCCGCCAGTGCCGGGTCTGGGCACCGACGCCGGCATAGTCGGTCGTGCGGGTCAACCCGCCGAACAGGGCTTCGTCCACGGCCTCCAGCACGGCCGGATCGCGCAGGACCGGGACCAGCAGACCCCCTTCGCGCTGAATACGGAGCAGGTCGCGGGCCGCGGCATTGGCCAGGACGATCCGACGCCCGGCGATGTCGTCCGCCTCGCCGCCCGACACGACGAGGACCGGGTCGGCCAGGGCCTCGAAAACACCCTCCAGCAAGGAGGACCCGGCCTCCTCGGTTGACCCGGACGGGGCCAGGCCGGGCTCCGGCGAGGCCGCGGGCGATGCCGGCGGGTTCCGGTTGAGCAGCCATGCCGTGATGCCGGTCAGGGCCGCGCCTGCCAGCAGCCAGGGCGCCAGATCCGGCTGGTAGACGGCCAGGCCGAGCAGCACCGCGATGGCAATCCCTGTGCTGGCACCGGCGGTCCACAAACGGGATCCGGCCTGGGGAGCCACGGGAGAGGGGAAGTCTTCGTAGGGCATTCACGCTTTCATGGGACGCGCGACTCGTCTGTCGGGAACATGACACGGAATTCATGACAACGGAGCTTCATTGAGGCGAGTTCGGCTTGTCAAACAACCTTTACACACCTAAGCCTGTATCCATCAGACAGGCACGGGATGGAGAGATCATGGCGGCGGCGTTGACGCTCGAAGGGGTGAGCAAACGATACGGCGACTTCCAGGCCGTGCGCGATCTGAGCTTTCAGGTCGAGAAAGGCACCATCTGCGGCTTTCTGGGCCCGAACGGTGCCGGCAAGACCTCGACGCTGCGCATGATCCTTGGCCTGCAGGCCGCCAGCGCCGGCCGCATCGACATTCTCGGTGCTGACGACGGCCGCAAGGTGCGCGACCGGATCGGCTTCCTGCCGGAGGAGCGCGGCCTCTACAAGAAGATGACCCCGGTCGACGCCATCGCCTTCTTCGGTGCCCTGAAGGGCCTGCCGACCGGCGAGGGACGCAAGCGGGCGCGCGAGATGCTGGACGCCCAGGGTCTGGGCGCGTCCCGGAACAAGAAGATGAAGGAGCTGTCCAAGGGGATGGCCCAGAAAGTCCAGCTGATCGCTTCCGTAGTGCACCGGCCGGAGTTCGTGATCCTCGACGAGCCGTTCTCTGGCCTCGACCCGGTCAACCAGCAGGGGCTGGAGGCGATGATCCGGAAGCTGGCGGCGGACGGCGCCACGGTGCTGTTCTCGACCCATGTGATGCAGCACGCCGAACGGCTGTGCGACAAGGTCGTCCTGCTGGCGCGGGGCCAGAAGGCGTTCGAGGGCACGGTGGCCGAGGCGCAGGCGACCTCGAAACGGTTCCTCGAACTGGAAGGCGCGATCGAGGCTGCCCAGGCAGCGACCCTGCCGGGCGTCAGCGGCGTCGAGGTGGTGTCCGAACAGGACGGCGTGCGGGTGCTCAAGGCGGCCCTGGGGCAGGGCGGTCGGGGTCAGGAGGCGCTGAAGGCGGCCTTCCTCGGCGGGCTGGATGTGCGCCGGTTCGAATTGCGCGAACCCACCCTGCATGACGCCTTCATCAGTCTGACGGGGGATCATCCCGATATCGACCAGTCGGTGAAGGCCGGCGCGGAGGCTGCCCGATGAAACGCATCCTGCTGATCGCGCGCCGGGAGTACGGCGCCTATGCCAAGACGGTGGGCTTCTGGCTGTCGCTGCTGGCCTTCCCCCTGTTTGCCGTGCTGGGCGGTGTGTTGCCGGCCCTGATGATGTCGGCTGAGCCGGTGCGCAATGTGGTCGTGCTGGAAGAGGGGCCGCAGGCCCAGGGGCTGGCGGCGGCGGTCCAGGGGGCCGTACGGCAGGAACAGGAACGGCGCGCGGCGCGGATGGCCGAGGCTGCGGCCGAGGCGGAAAAACAGGGCGGCCAGGCCGGGGCCTCGGCCGCCGGACAGGCGCTGAACCGGCTGGCGGGGCTGCGTCTGAGGATTGTGGCGACCCCGGCGGATCTGGCCGCGGCCACGCCGGGGGAGGCGCGGGAGGCGATCGTGCGCCGCTATCTCGGGGATGCAGTGCCGGAGGCCGACCAGCTGGATTCGGTGGTGCTGCTGAACCGTATCGACGGCAAGCCGACTGCGCGGGTCTGGACCCGCCGGGCGACCGACGACACGGTCGAGGACTTCGTCCGCGACGCCCTGAAAGACGCCAACCGGCGTGAAGCCTTTGAACAGGCCGGGATCAATGCCGCCGTGGTTGAGGAGACCGAGCGGTTCCGCCCGGACATCACCGCCCTGTCGCCGAAGTCCGCGACCGGGGGCGAGGTGTCGTTCCGCGACCGGCTTCCCACGATCATCGGCCTCGTGTCCGGCTTCCTGCTCTGGTCGCTGGTGATCACCGGGGCCTCCATCCTTCTGAACAGTGTGATGGAGGAGAAGGCGAACAAGATCCTCGAGGTCCTGCTGTCCTCGGCCTCGGCGACCGAGATCCTGACGGGCAAGGTGCTGGGGGTGGCGATGCTGACCGGCACGGTGATGCTGGTCTGGGGCGGGATCGGAACCTTCGGCCTGCTGGCCGCCAATGCGGAGACGGCGGCCATGGTCGGCGATGTCCTGCTCGATGGCGGCATGCTGGGCTATTTCATCGCCTATGCCGTCGGCGGCTATCTGATGTACGCGGTGCTGTTCGCGGCGATCGGGGCCTTCTGCGAGACGCCACGCGACGCACAGACGCTGATGGGGCCGATCATGATGGTCCTGACGGTGCCGATCCTGGTCATGGTCATGGCCGCGCAGACGCCCGACTCGCCGGTGGTGCAGATCCTGTCGTGGATCCCCTTCTTCACCCCCTTCCTGATGAGCGCCCGCGCCCCGTCCGAGCCGCCGATGATCGAGGTCGTCGGCACCATGGCGGGCATGTTCGCCTTCGCCCTGCTGATGGTCTGGATCGCCGGCCGGGCGTTCCGGGCAGGGGCGCTGTCGGACGTCAAGCTGAGCTGGCGGGGCTTTGCCGGCGCGATCCGGGGCGGGGGGAAGTAGGCGTAGCCTTCGCCCATGCAGTTCCTGAAAGCCCTTCGTCCGCGAGTCAGGAGCGGGGAGGTCACCACAAGCGTCCGGATCTGGCGTTCGGCCCGCGTCGGCGTGGGCAAGCGTTACGCCATGGACGGCGGCTGGATCGAGATCGAGGCCGTGCGGGAGATGGCGATCGCCGACGTGACTCCGGAAATGGCCCGTGACTCGGGGTTCGAGGGTCTCGTCGATCTGTTGAAGACGGCGAAGCACGGCGCGGGGACGCGCGTGTTCCTGATCGAGTTTCATTTCGTCCCTGCCGACGCGTAACGTCCGGCTCCGGGCAAGAAAAAGGGCCGCTCCGGTTTTCCGGGGCGGCCCTTGATCGTTTCGTTCGGTGTCGAGCGGCTTAACCGCGGCCCGGACCGCCCACGCCCGGAACCCGGGGCTTCGGCGGCGGCAGCAGGCCTTCGCGCTGCATGCGCTTGCGGGCCAGTTTGCGGGCGCGGCGAACAGCCTCGGCCTTCTGGCGGGCGCGCTTCTCCGAGGGCTTCTCGTAGTGCACGTGGCGCTTCATCTCGCGGAAGCTGCCTTCGCGCTGCATTTTCTTCTTGAGGGCCTTGAGCGCTTGATCGACGTTATTATCGCGAACGAAAATCTGTACCAGGTTGAACTCTCCTTTGGCCGCCCGCCGCGCACCTCGAAAGGGAGACGGGCAGACAAATAAAATCTCGGTCCGGCAGACGGGGTCTGCGGATGAAGGCGGGCTGATACACGTTCGCCCCCTGCCTGTCCAGATCGTCGCGCGTCTATCTCAGGCCTCGAAACGCCCGCCGGACGGGGATATGCTGCCGCCATGACCGATGCGCCACACCTGTCGAACGAGACGCCCGGGGGAGACTGGGCCGACCGCATGGAACAGACCGTTCTGGACGCCGCCCTGGGTCTCGCGCCCCGGCTGGGCTGGAACAGCGGCCTGGTGCGCGCCGCCTGTGAGGCCTGCGGCCTGTCGCGGGGGGATGAGGAACTGCTGCTGCCCAATGGCGCTCGCGACCTGGCGGCCCTGCTGTCGCGGCGGCATGACGACCGGGCGCTGGCGGCGCTGGGCGAGGTCGATGCCGGGGCTCTGAAGATTCGGGAGCGGATCGCGGCGGCCGTATCGGCGCGGATGGAGGCGGGGGCGGCCGATCTGGAGGCCACGCGGCGCTGCGCCGCCTTCCTGGCCCTGCCGATGAACGCCGACCTGGGGCTGAAGCTGGCCTGGGGGAGCGCCGACCACCTTTGGCACTGGGCCGGGGACACGGCGACGGACTGGAACCACTATTCCAAGCGGGCGATCCTGTCGGGCATCCTGATCCCGGCCCTGACCATGCGCTGGTTCGACGGCCGCGAGGCGGCGGAGGCGTTCGTCGCCGCCCGGATCGAGAACGTCATGGCCTTCGAGAAATGGAAGGCGGGCAAGGATTTCGATGCGCCGCTGAAGACGGTCACGGATATGCTGAGCCGGATGCGGTACGGGGCGAAGGTTCCTCAGTAGCTATCGTCATTCCGGGCGGAGAGGCGCGCAGCGGCTCGGAGACCCGGAACCCAGCGGCGCCGCGACGGCGGCGAAACACCACTGTTTGCTTTTTCAAACACCAGTGCTCCCGACAGTTTCGCGCTCACGCGCGCCGCTGGGTTCCGGGTCTTCGCTGCGCTTCGCCCGGAATGACGAAAGCATGAGGGCGCGTTAGAGCCCCTTCACCCGGTTCACATGGCCCATCTTGCGGCCCTTGCGGGCTTCGGCCTTGCCGTAGAGGTGCAGGCGAGCGTCGGGTTTGGCGGACAGGGCGTCCCATTTGTTGACGTCGTCGCCCAGCAGATTGGTCATCTCGACCCGGGCGTGGGCGGTGGTCGGGCCCAGCGGCCAGCCGGCGAGGGCGCGGATATGCTGTTCGAACTGGTCGCAGACGCAGCCGTCCTGGGTCCAGTGACCGGTGTTGTGGACGCGCGGCGCGATCTCATTGACCAGCAGCAGGCCGCTGCCGAGGTCGAACAGTTCGATGCCGATCACCCCGACATAGTCCAGCCCTTCGAGGATGGCGACGGCGATGGCGTGGGCGCGGGCCTCGGTCCGGGCATCGACCTTTGCGGGCGCGATGGTCGTCTTGAGGACGCCGCCCTTGTGGACGTTCTCACCCAGCGGATAGACGGCGACGGCACCGTCGCGGCCGCGGGCGCAGATCACCGACAGTTCGCGCTCGAATGCGGCCCGGGCCTCGAGGATGGCGGGGCGGCCGCCGATGGTCTTCCATGCCTTGGCCACATCGGCGGCGGTCTTGATCCAGACCTGGCCCTTGCCGTCATAGCCCTCGCGGCGGGTCTTGAGCAGGGCCGGGACGCCCATCCGGTCGACGGCGTGGCGAAGGTCCTCGAGGCTGTCGATGACCGCAAAGGCAACGGTCGTGGCCCCGACGCTGTTGAGGAAGGTCTTCTCCTCGACGCGATCCTGCGCCACCGCGAGGGCCCGGGGGCCGGGTGCGACGACCGCGCCGCCCTCGATCAGGCGTTCGACCGAGCCGGCGGGGACGTTCTCGAACTCGAAGGTCACCGCCTGGCAGGTCCGGCCGAGCACGGTCAGGGCGGTGGGATTGTCATAGGCGGCGACGATCTGGCCCTGGGACACGCGCCCGGCGGGGCTGTTCTCCTCCGGGTCGAGGATGACGACATTGAAGCCGAGGCGCGAGGCGGCCTGACTCAGCATCCGGCCCAGCTGGCCGCCGCCGAGGATGCCGAGGGTCGAACCGGGCGGCAGGGGCAGGGGGGATACGGCGTCGGTCACTCAGTCCTCGACCGTTTCGTGCACGGCCTCGGTCTGGGCCTCGCGGAAGGCGGTCAGGCGTCCGGCCAGGATCGGGTCCGAAAGGGCGAGGATCTGGGCCGCGAGAATGCCGGCGTTCTTCGCGCCGGGCTCGCCGATGGCCAAGGTGGCGACGGGGACGCCGCCGGGCATCTGGGCGATCGACAGCAGGCTGTCCATGCCCTTGAGCGCCTTCGATTCCACCGGCACGCCGAGCACCGGCAGTTCGGTCATGGAGGCGGCCATGCCGGGCAGGTGGGCTGCACCGCCCGCACCGGCGATGATGACCTTGAAGCCCGCGGCGCGGGCGCCGGTGGCGAAGTCGAACAGGCGTTTGGGCGTGCGGTGGGCGCTGACCACGCGAGCCTCCCAGGCGACACCCAGCCGGTCGAGGGCATCGGCGGCGTGTTTCATCGTCGGCCAGTCCGAGCGGCTGCCCATGATGATCGCCACGGGGGGAGTCTCGGTCGCCATCGATGCGCGCCCTTTTCGCGGGAAAGCGGCGCGATACAGGACTCGCGTTGCGCCCGCAACCGACGGCGTTAGGCTCATTGGTGGTCCGGCGTATTGAGTCGTCGGCCGGGGAGCCCCTATCGCTCGTGACTGACGCGGCCGTTACCGACCCCCACGCCGAGATCGAGCGCCTGCGCGCCGAGGTCGAGGCCCTGCGCCTGCGGGCCGAGGCGGCTGAGGCCGCAGCGGATCACGATGTGCTGACGCCGGCGTTGAACCGGCGTGGCTTCGTCTCGGCCCTGCGCAGCGCCATGGCCTTCTGCCAGCGCCATCAGGTGCCGGCGGTGCTGCTCTATCTGGATCTCGACGGCTTCAAGACGGTCAATGACACCCTCGGCCATGCGGCGGGTGATGCCGCCCTGGTGCAGGTGGCCGAGCTGTTGCGCGCCAATCTGCGCGAATCGGACGCCGTCGGTCGGCTGGGCGGCGACGAGTTCGGGCTGTTGATGCTGAATGCCGGCGTCGAGGAAGGCCGGGACAAGGCCCAGAGACTGGCGACGGCCCTGGAAGTGGACGGTTTCGTCTGGGCCGGGGCCAAGGCCTCGCTGGGCGGTTCGTTCGGCGTCCGGGCCTTTGCTGCCCAAACCGATCCCGAGGTCTGGCTGGCCGAGGCCGACGCGGCCATGTGGGTTCGCAAGAAGGGGCGCTGAGGCCGCTGTCAGGCGATGATGTCGGGGAGGATACGAGCCTCGATCTTTGAAATCTCGTCCCGAAGCAGCAGCTTTTTCCGCTTCAGCCGCGCAATCATCAGCTGATCCGGCACGGGCATGAGGCCGAGCGCCTCGATCGAGGCATCGAGATCGGCGTGCTCGAGCTGAAGCGCCTTGAGCCGGGCGTGCATCGCCAGCTCTTCCTCGCTCAGAAAAGGTTCGTCGTCGTTCATGTCGGGCCCTGTCGGAACATCATACTGTGCGTTGCGTCAGGCCGGAAGGCGGTCCGCGAGCCGGACCAGTCCGGCGCGCGGGGTCATCGGCGACCAGACCCGGGCCGCTGCCACCATGGCGTTGATCGGCGGCTGCGACAGGCCGCTGGGGGCGGGGGAGAGTTTTTCGAGCGCGATCAGCAGGCGGCGCTCGGCCTCCAGCTCCACCGCCTTGACCTGGGCCCGGACGGCTTCGCGATCGGTGTCGTCGAGGTCAGGCGCGCGGGCCTTCAGGGCCCGGCGCACGGCACGCAGCGGGCCAATGGCGGTCTCCTGCCAGGCGCGGGCGGTGTCGCCGGCGGCTTCCAGGGCGTCCTCGTCCAGCGTGCGCCCCGTATGGGCGCACCAGGCGGCCCAGAGCAGCAGGGGTATGTTCTGGCCGGCGGCGTCCTGCAGCTCCAGGCAGGCGTCGGCGACCCCTTCGGCGGCATAGGCCGTCAGCGCCCAGTCCCAAAGGCTCATTCGGCCGAGGGTCCCTTGAGGCCATCCCAGCGCCGGACGGCGGACCAGTCGAGGCCGAACAGGTCGAGGGCGCGACCGACGGACTGGTCGACCATCTCGGCGATCGAGGCGGGCTTCGAATAGAAGGCGGGCAGGGGCGGGGCGATGATCGCGCCCATCTCGGCCAGGGCGGTCATGGTGCGCAGATGGCCGAGATGCAGGGGCGTCTCGCGGACCATCAGGACCAGCGGACGGCGCTCCTTCAGCACCACATCGGCCGCCCGGGTCAGCAGGGTCGAGGTCACGCCGGTGGCAATCTCGCTCATGGTGCGGACCGAACAGGGCGCGATGATCATGCCCATGGTCCGGAACGAGCCCGAGGCGATCGTCGCCCCGACGTCGTTGAGCCTGTGCGACACGTCGGCGCGGCCGAGCAGGTCGTCGGCCGACAGTTCGGTCTCCTGAGACAAGGTCAGCAGGGCGGCGCGGGTGACCACAAGGTGGCTCTCGACGCCCAGCTCGCGCAGGGCATCCAGCACCCGGACGCCGTAAGTGACGCCGGATGCTCCGGAAATTCCGACGATCAGTCTCTGTGGAGCGCTTTCGGAAGGGTTCCGTGCGGCTCCGTTCACAGCTTCGGCCAATTGGGGCTCCAGGGTGGTCCGTGTGCGGACGTCCGGCGGCTCACCGGAATGTGATTCTACAGCCGGGCAAGCCGGGCGCTCAATCTAGTGGTCCCTTAGACATGGAGGCGCAAGCCATGACCATCGAAGCTCGTATCCGCGAACTGGGAAACCGTCACCGCAGCCTGGATGAAACCATCCGGCGGGAGACCACTCACCCGGCAACGGACTCGCTTCGCGTGAGGGAGCTCAAGCAGCAAAAGCTCCGGCTCAAGGAACAGATCACCAGTCTGGAGGCCCGCACCGGCTAGCGGCAGCCTCCCGAAATGACGACGGCCCCGGGAGCGATCCCGGGGCCGTTTTTGTTCCTCCCCCGGTGGGGGAGGAATGCTCAGTCCCTGGAGCCGAACACCGAGGCGGCGGTCGGTTCGGCACCGCGGCGTTCGCGGGCTTCCGGCACGAATTCCTCCTCGACCGGCTCGGCCGGGGCGTCGACGGCCTGGAGGGTGGCGCCGCCCTTTTTGGCGTCGTCCTTCGCCTTCTTTTCGGCAGCCTTGCGGACCAGTTCGTCCAGGGCCAGCTGGCCGACCAGGCCGAGCGTCACGGGATCGACCGGCTTGATGTTCGGGCTGTTCCAGTGGGTGCGGTTCCGCACGCTCTCGATGGTCGATTTGGTGGTGCCGAGCATCTTGGCGATCTGGGCGTCGGTCACCTCGGGGTGGTTGCGAACGAACCACATGATGGCGTCCGGGCGGTCCTGGCGGCGCGAGACCGGCGTGTATTTCGGCGGTGCCTTGTGCACCTTCAGCAGTTCGGCGTGGCGGCTGACGACGGCCTGCATGCGATAGGTGTCGTCATTCTGGGCCTTGTCCAGTTCCTCGCGGGTCAGCTGGCCATTGACCAGCGGATCGGCACCGCGGATGTCCCGGGCCACATCGCCATCGGCGATACCGCGCACTTCCAGCGGATGAAGACCACAGAAGTCGGCGATCTGCTCGAAGGTCAGGGAGGTGTTGTCGACCAGCCAGACCGCGGTGGCCTTGGGCATCAGGATGTCGGTCATGGGGGCATTCCGGTTCTTGTTTGAGCCCGAAAACCGGGCTCTGGATACGACGGCGCCCGGCCTTTCGACCGGGCGTTGTTGACCGCGATATAGTCCCATTCGCCGGAAAAGAAAACGGAACCCGACAAACGCATACAGCCGAGGTTCATCCAGCCATTGCAACAGTCCCCTCACAGACGCGTTGTGCGTCGGGATCGAATACACGGGAGGAACTGCCATGCTGATCGAAATGCTGGCCGCCGCTGCGGTCGTTACAGGTGCCGGGCAGGAGTTCGCTCCGCAGATCCCCGGCGGTCCCGAGCGGGGTGCCCCGCGCGGTGACTATCGCGACAGCTGCAGTGGTGAATATGTGAACCGGGGCCGGCTTTATGCCGATTGCCGAAACAACCGCGGCAACATTCGCGAAACCTCGATCGAGCTGAACCGCTGCACCGATTTTGAGATTCGCAACAACGACGGGCTGCTGGTTTGCGGCCCGAACCGCGGTGAGTTTGAAGACCGCGGTGGCGGTGGCGGTGGCGGTGGCGGTGGCGGTGGCGGCGGCGGCGGCTGGGGCGGTGGTGGTGGCGGCGGTTGGGGCGGCGGCGGGCGAAACTCTGTGACCATCTTCCGCGACTCCGAATACCGCGGCCCCAGCTTCCGGTTCGACAATGAGATGCCGAACCTGGCCAATACGGGCTTCAACGACGCCATCAGTTCGATGCGGTTCCAGGGTGAGTGGGAAGCCTGCACCGACGCCTACTATCGCGGGTTCTGCCAGACTTTCCGCGGCGACGTTCGCAACCTGCAGCGCTGGGGCATGAACGACCGCATCTCGTCGCTGCGTCCGGTTCGGGGCGGCGGTCGCTGGTAGGTCTCAGACCGTCAGCACGATCTTGCCGACATGGCCGCCCGCCTCCAGCCGGAGGTGGGCGGCCGATGCCTGATCGAGCGGAAAGGTCGCCTCAACCGGCGGCCGGACCGCGCCGGACGCAACCCATGGCCAGGCCGTGGCTTCGACCGCAGCGATCAGTCTGGCCTTTTCGTCAGCCGACCGGGGGCGAAGGGTGGAGCCGGTCAGGATGATCCGTTTCATCATCAGCCTTGCCAGGTCGACCTGGGCCAGGGCACCTGACTGGGTGGCGATGACTACCCAGCGGCCGAAGGGGTTCAGGGTGGCCTGGTTAAGAACGGCATAGTCGGCCCCGACCATGTCCAGGACGACGTCCGCGCCCCCGAACGTCCGGATCGCCGCCTCCATGTCATCTGCGGTGGCGTCGAGGCTGAGGTCGGCGCCGAGACGGCGTGCCGCCCCGGCCTTGGCGGCCCCCCGGGAGGTGGCGATGACCCTGGCGCCGGCCGCCCTTGCCATCTGTATCGCAGTGACCCCGATACCGCTGGTGGCACCGTGGATGAGCAGGGTTTCCCCCGCCTTCAGTGAGCCGGATTCAAAGACATTGGCAAAGACGGTGCAGAGCGTTTCGGGCAGCCCCGCCGCCGCGATGAAATCAAGGTCGGAGGGCAGGGGCAGGGCGTGGCGGGCATCCACCAGGGCGAATTCCGCATAGCCGCCCCCGCCCAGAAGCGCACAGACGCGGTCTCCGACCTTCCAGCGGCTTACGCCGTCGCCGAGTTGATCGACCTCGCCGGCGACCTCCAGTCCCAGGATGTCCGACGCACCCGCCGGTGCCGGATAGAAGCCCATGCGCTGCAGGATGTCAGGCCGGTTGACCCCGGCTGCGTGCACGCGGATGCGGATCTGGCCCGGACCGGCGACCGGATCGGGGCGTTCGCCCGGAACCAGTGCGCCGGCCGGACCGGAACCGCCGGTGATCTCGACTATGCGCATTCGCCTGTCCCGTTCTTGCAATCGTCCGTATCCGGGCGTTGAAATAGGGCGTTGCGTGACGAATGACCACGAGGAGGCTGTGATGTTCGAGGATCTGGAGCCCCGTGCGGCGCGCGGCGCACCTTTGGTGGCCCTGACGCGCGAGGACCTGGACGGTTATTCCGTCGAGGACCTGCAGCAACGGATCGCCGGGCTGCAGGCCGAGATTGAGCGCTCCCGGGCCGCCATCGAGGGCAAGTCTTCGCAACGCAATGCGGCTGATGCCATGTTCAATTTCCGCTCTTAACCCTGTCGGCCGGCGTGTGGCATGGCCGTTGCACACCGTGGACGGTCCGCGCCATGCCGTGCCGGTCGTGATAGGGATACGCCTGTCCCGTGAGTCTGGTTGAATCCATGTCTGTTGACGCCACCCCGCTTTCGCCAACAGGCCGCAGCCGTGCTGCGGTCGTGGACGATTTTGCGCGTTCGGAACTGTTCGACCGCACCTTCCAGGAAGGGATGGAGCTGGTTGAAGAGACGGCCTCCTATCTCGACGGTGACGGTCGCCGGGAATCCAAGCTGTTGTCGCGTTCCACCGCGCTGCTTTACGCAGGCGAGAGCATGAAACTCACCACGCGGCTGATGCAGATCGCCTCGTGGCTGCTGGTGCAGCGGGCCGTGCGTGAGGGCGACATGACGGCCGAAGGCGCCTGCGATTCACGCTATCGCCTTGCCGACCGCACGACGGCGACCGAAGCGAGCCACCCGGAGTTGCCGATCGCCCTGGTCGAATACCTGGTCCGTACCGAGAAGCTGTATGACCGGGTCCTGCATCTGGACCGCCGCATGTATCTGGATGTGACGGAAGAGGACGCGGTCAATCCGGTGCGGAGCCAGCTGGATCGGCTGACGGCGGCTTTCCGGATCTAGGCCCTACGGCCCGACGTCGTTCGCCACCCGCGCCCCGTCATTGACCGGTCGCGGCAGGCTGATGGCGATGCCGAGGGCTTCGGCGAGTCTGGCGTCCCGCTCATAGACATCCTCACGGAAGGCGACGCGGCCCTGGCCGTCGACGAAGGCGGTCCAGTACAGCAGGCGGACGCTGATCTCGCGGCCCGTCGATATGCGTCGGGTCTGACGCGTGTCCTGGGCGGTGTCGAACTGGGCCAGCAGGGTCGGATCGGGCGACAGAAGCAGGCGGGCGAACTCGACGGCGTCCTGAACCCGGACGCAGCCATGGCTGCGTTGGCGCATGGCCAGGTTGAAGGCCGCCTTGGACGGGGTGTCGTGCAGGAAGATGGCGTAGCTGTCCCGCAGCTCGAACTTCACATAGCCGAGGGCAGCGGTGGGGCCGGCGCGCTGAATGACCGTGCCGTTCTGGATGTACATGTTCTGGCTGGCCAGATAGGCGGGGCCGCGCGGCAGGATCTCGGTGCGGGCGATCGATGCGGGCACATACCAGGGCGGATTGGCCACGACGGAGGCGAACGGCTTCTCGAGACTGGGCGTCTGGGTCGACGGGGCGCCGCAGACGACACGGTTGGAGTGAACCGGGCGGCCGTCCTTCCAGTAGACCATGATGGCGGCCGCGGTGTTGACCTCGATCCGCTCGGGAGACACCTCGCGCTTCAGCCAGCGGCGGCGTTCGAGGTTGAGGGCGATCTGGCGGGCCCGGTCTTCTGCCGAGGCCGAGAGCGAACGCTGGCTGCCGGTGCCGATCCGGCCGTCTGCCAGGAGGCCGTGGCGGGCCTGGAATCCACGGACTGCAGCCTGCAGCTCGGGACCGTAGACGATGCCCTGGGCGGTCAGGCGCGCACCGTCGGCGGCGGACAGGTCCCCCTCGGCGACCAGTCGCTGGATCAGGGCCGGAATGCGGACATCGCTCATCCCCGGCTCGATGGTTGGCCCCTGGCGGAAGACCGGCCAGCCGCCCTCACGGATCAGTTTGCGATAACGGACATAGCCGGCGGAGAGGTTGGAATAGCCGATGTCGGTCGGTGCCAGTCCTTCGAACCAGTCGAGCAGGCGGTTCCCGGCGAGCGCGTCGTTCAGCCCGACTGGCAGATCGACGCGGTTCTTCTGCATCTCCCAGAGGTCCTCGACGGTCTCGGGGCGAACCCGGCCTTCGGCGAGAACGCGGCCATAGGCGATGGCTGCGGCTGTGGTCCGCATATCGGCCGCGTCGGGCACTGCGGCGAGGGCCGCGAAGTCGAAATAGTCGCCCTGTGACAGACCATGGCGTTCGGCGCGGCCGGCGGCGGCCTGGAGCATGCGCAGGCGCTCGGGCGTCCAGACCGGGCGCCAGCCGTTCAACTCATAGAAGGCCCTGACATCGGGCTGGAGCGTTGCGGGCAGGCGATCCAGCTGATCGTTGAAACTGTTGTAGAAGGCGACGGCACCTGAATCACGGGTCTGGGCCCGGGCCGCGAATCCGATGGCGGACACCAAGGCCGACACGGC
Source organism: Brevundimonas sp. (assembly GCF_027487935.1). GTDB lineage: Bacteria > Pseudomonadota > Alphaproteobacteria > Caulobacterales > Caulobacteraceae > Brevundimonas. The sequence continues at coordinate 121,540 of NZ_JAIYCP010000033.1, read as the reverse complement.
CGCGCCAAGTCCCAGTTGCCGTCGATTCATCGTCAGGATCTCTTTGCCCGCTTCGACACGGGACCCCACGTCCACGCCCCCGAAGCCAACGCCGGCATGTTATCGGCGTTCCAGGCAAACAGAAAGGCGTCGGTCCGGAGACCGACGCCTTTGAGGACGTCTTGCCGCAGGGTGTGGCCCGAAAGCCCGGCCCGCGAGGTCAGACCTACTTCTTGATGAAGCCGGCGAATTTGTTGTTGAAGCGCGAAACGCGGCCGCCGCGGTCCATCAGATGGGCGTTGCCGCCCGTCCAGGCCGGGTGGGTCAGCGGGTCGATGTCCAGGTTCAGGACGGCACCTTCCTTCTGGTAGGTCGAGCGCGTCTGGTAGCTCGTACCATCGGTCATCGTGACGGTGATGAAGTGGTAGTCGGGGTGGGTATCCGCCTTCATGGTCCTGGTCCGGTCTCTGCGCGATGACGATGCCGACCGTCGGAGCGCGAAAATGAGAAATCCCGCCATCTGGGGCGGGAATGAGCGGCGGCGTTTACACCGGGGCCCGTTCCGGGGCAAGAGGCGCGCGTCATGACAGATGCAACTCCCCACGCCGACACCGCCGCTGACATCAGGGGACGGCCGGGTGCCGGGGCCCAGCTGGCCGAGCAGATGAGCGAGGCCGGGGCGCGACGCGAGCGACGCCGGGATGTCCGGCCGCTGGGCCGACTGGTGCCCTATGCGATGCGGCACAAGGCTCATGCAGCCATGGCCGGGGTCTGGCTGATCCTGTCGACTGCGGCCTCGCTGGCCCTGACGGCGGCAGCGCGCGGTGCCATCGACAACGGCTTCGAAAACGACGGGGCCCAGCTGAACCTGTGGTTCCTGCTGCTGGGAGCCAATGCCCTGTTCCTGGGGTTCGCCACCGCAGTCCGCTATTATTTCGTCACCAAGACCGGCGAGCGGGTCATCGCCGATCTGCGCAAGGGGCTGTTCGGACGCATACTGACGCTTGACCCGGCCTTCTATGCCGCGATGCGGACCGGTGAGGTTCTTTCGCGCCTGACCACGGATATCGCCCTGGTCGAGACCCTGCTGACCACCTCGGTCTCCTTCGCCCTGCGCAACTTTCTGACGCTGATCGGCGGGACCGTGCTGCTGTTCATTGTCAGCCCGAAACTGACCGGCCTGGTGCTGCTGGTGGTGCCGGTGCTGCTGGGGCCGATCTTCCTGTTCGGGCGAAGGGTGCGGACGCTGACGGTGGCCTCCCAGGACCGTTTCGCCAATGCCGTCGGGTTCGCCGGCGAGAGCGTGGACGCCATCGAGACGGTGCAGGCCTTCGGGCGGGAGAGCAGTGCCATCGCCCGGTTCGGCGCGGCGGTTGAGGCCGCGTTCGGCGTCTCTCTGGTGCGGATGAAGGCGCGGGCCCTGATGACGGCCATGATCATCGTGGTGATGTTCGGCGGCGTGACCCTGGTTCTTTGGCTGGGCGCGCAGGATGTGATCGCCGGGCGGATGACGCCGGGGGCCCTGCTGCAGTTCGTCCTGCTCTCTGTGTTCGCAGCCGGGGCGGTCGGGGCGCTGGGCGAGAGCTGGGGTGATGTCCAGAAGGCCGCCGGTGCCATGGAACGGATCGATGAGCTGATGCGCGCGGAAGCGGCGATCCGCCCGCCGGAAACACCGACCATCCTGCCTGAACCGCCGACCGGTGAGGTGTCGATGTCGGCGGTCCAATTTGCCTATCCGGGTCGCCCCGACCTGCCGGCGCTGAAGGGCTTTTCGCTGACCGTGCGGCCGGGCGAGACGATTGCCCTGGTCGGGCCGTCCGGGGCCGGCAAGAGCACGGTCTTCCGCCTGCTGCTGCGCTTCTATGATCCGCAGGCCGGCGTCGTCTCGGTGGACGGTGTGGACGTGCGCGCCGCGGATCCCGTGGCGGTACGCGGCCGCTTCGCCTGGGTCTCGCAGGAGGCACCGCTGTTCTCGGGCTCGGCCAATGAAAACATCCGCTTCGGCCGTGAAGGCGCCAGCGACAGCGAGATTCGCGCTGCGGCCGACGAGGCGCAGGCCCTGGGCTTTATCGAGGCCCTCCCGGAAGGGTTCGACACGCCGCTGGGCGAGCGCGGCAAGAGCCTGTCCGGCGGTCAGCGTCAGCGCATGGCCATCGCCCGGGCGCTGGTCCGGGACGCCCCGATCCTGCTGCTGGACGAAGCGACCTCCGCGCTGGATGCCGAGAATGAGCGACTGGTGCAGGCGGCGCTGGATCAGGCCATGCAGGGTCGGACCACCATCGTCATCGCCCACCGGCTGGCCACGGTGCTGCGGGCCGACCGGATCGTGGTGATGGAGGAAGGCAGGGTGGTGCAGGAAGGCACGCACCAGTCGCTGATGGCCCAGGGCGGCCTGTATGCCCATCTGGCCGAGCTGCAGTTCCGCGCCGATTAGGCGCTCAGTCGAGTTCTGCGGCGATCCGGTCTGCGAGCGTGCGCAGGACGGCGGCGTCAGCCATCCCGCCCTGACCGTGCGCCTTCATCGGCCGGTCGCTCCAGCGCGGGATGATGTGGAAATGCAGGTGGAAGACGGTCTGGCCGCCGGCTGCGCCATTGAACTGCATGATCTGGAAGCCGTCCGGCCGCAGGGCTTTTTCGACGGCCCGTGACGTACGCTGGACGGCGGCGGTCAGGCGGGCGAGGGCGTCGGCCTCGATCTCCAGCAGGGTCCGGGCGGTCGAGGTCTTCGATATGACCAGGACATGGCCCTCGGACTGCGGGAAGACGTCCATGAAGGCCAGCACATGCGCGTCTTCCCAGACCCTTACGGACGGGATCTCGCCGCGCAGGATCTTCGCGAAGATGTTTTCGGGGTCATAGGGCGCGTCGAGGCTCATCATGGGCTCCGTGGATCGATGAGACCGTAGCAAGTCGCGTCGGATTGGGGGAGCCCGCCGCGCCGTTTCGCGCTATCGTGCGGCGCGATTTGGGAGACTGTCATGCTTCGTTTCATCGTCCAGTTTCTGGTCACCTGTTTCGGCCTTTGGCTGGCGTCGCGGGTCGTCGACGGGGTGGATTTCCTGTCCAGCGGTTCGCTGCTGGCGGCGGCCCTGTTGCTGGGGATCGCCAATGCTGTGGTGCGGCCGATCCTGACCTTTGTGACCTTCCCGCTGACCATCGTCACCTTCGGCCTGTTTCTGCTGGTGGTGAATGCGGCGATGATCGGTCTGGTCGCCAGCCTGCTGGGCGGGTTCGTGGTCGACGGCCTGTGGGCCGGGATCGGTGCGGCCATCGTCACCGGTATCGTCAGCTGGATCGCCGGCTGGTTCATCGGCGAGGACCCGGCGCGACGGGCGGCCGACTGATCGGTCAGTCCGGCCTCCGGAAGGGCGACAGCTCGGCAGTGATGGCGTCGATCTCGGCCGCGACGGCCGGGCGTTCGCCGTCCAGATAACGAGCCACAGGCGCGCGCAGGGCCGGGTCGGCGATGAAATGGGCGGAATAGACCGGGGAGGGCAGGTAGCCGCGGGCGATCTTGTGCTGCCCTTGCGCCCCCGCCTCGACGCGCGACAGGCCGCGCGAAATGGCGAGGTCGATGGCCTGGTAGTAGCAGAGCTCGAAATGGAGGAAGGGGACCTCCTCCAGCGCGCCCCACTGGCGGCCATAGAGGGCGTCGCGGCCGATCAGATTCAGGGCCCCGGCGATCGCCACGCCGTCGCGGAAGGCCATGACAAGGGCGATGCGGTCGGCCATGGTCGCGCCGATGCGGCTGAAGAAGTCGCGCGTCAGATAGGGCCGGCCCCATTTTCGCGCGCCGGTGTCCATGTAGAAGGCGAAGAAGGCGTCCCAGTGGGTTTCGGCGATGTCGGAGCCGGTCAGGACCCTGATGTCGAGGCCCGCCTGCGCCTCGCGGCGTTCGCGGCGGATGGTCTTGCGCCGGTTGGCGGACAGGGCGGTGAGGAAGTCCTCGAAGGTCGCATAGCCGTCATTGCGCCAGACGAACTGCATGTCCTGCCGCAGCAGCAGCCCGGCCTCGCCCATGGCGGTCCAGTCGCCTTCAGTGGGGAAGTTGACGTGCAGGGACGAGACGCCGAGCTGCTCCGTCAGGGCGATCGCGCCCTGCAGCAGGGCCTGACGCACCGGGGCGGCATCTGCGTCGGGATGGGCGAGGAAGCGGGGGCCCGTCACCGGGGTGAAGGGCACGGCGGACAGCAGTTTCGGATAGTAGCGGCCGCCGGCGCGCTGATAGGCGTCGGCCCAGCTGTGATCGAAGACATATTCGCCCTGGCTGTGGCCCTTGAGCCAGAGGGGCATGACGCCGAGCACACGGCCGGTCTCGTCGACCAGCGACAGGTGCCGGCCGGCCCAGCCCTGCTCCGGGACGGCGCTGCCGGAGGCTTCGCAGGCGTCGAGAAAGTCGAAGGAGAGGAAAGGGTCGCCGAAAGGAGACGCGCAGGCGTCCCAGGCCTCGCGGCCGATATCGGCGACGGCGTTGTGGATCTGGATCCGGAAATCCATGCTCATGCCCCGCGGAGCGGGTTCATCACAGCGAACACAACGTAATCACGACGAGCACAACGGGGCCGGAGCCAGGTGCAGATACCGTTGTGTTCGTTGTGAATTCGTCGTGCCCGTTGTGGTGAACCAACCAGCCCCGGCGGGGCATTGAAGCCGCTTCGCGGGAAGCATGAGCGGTTTGCGTCACCGCACCTCGACGATGGCATCGACCTCGACGGCGAAGCCGAGGGGGAGTTTGTAGACGCCGACGGCGGAGCGGGCGTGGCGGCCCTTGTCGCCGAACACCTCGACCATCAGGTCGGAGCAGCCGTTGATGACGGCCGGGATGGCCTCGAAATCGCCGGCGGCCTGGACGAAGCCGCCCAGTTTGACGACGCGGACGACACGCTCGAGGTCGCCGTCGCAGGCGGCCGAGATCTGGGCCAGCAGGTTGACGCCGCACATACGGGCACCGTCCTTGGCCTGTTCCGGCGAGACGTCGGCGCCGACCGTGCCCTTGATGCCGCCGGCGGCGTCGTTCGACAGCTGGCCCGAGATGTGGACCAGATTGCCGGTCTGGACGAAGGGCACATAGTTGGCCACCGCCTTGGCGGGTTCCGGCAGGGAGATGCCGAGTTCGGCGAGGCGGGCGGCGACGGTCATGGGCGGGGCTCCTGAAGGTTCGGCGGCGGTTTAGCGCGGGTCGGGGCGTGAGTCATCGCCGCTTTGACGCAGAGGTGGGGCAGACTGCGCGTATCGTCTCCTCCCTGTTCGCGTAGCGAATGGGGAGGGGGACCATCCGAAGCCTCGCAGAGGCGAAGGATGGTGGAGGGGTGCGGGACCGTGCCCTCTGCGTCTGCCCCTCCACCCCCGCGCCGGGGCGCGGCGGTCCCCCTCCCCATCGGCCCTGCCGACGGGGAGGAGACGGAAATATGCGGTATTTTAATACCGCTATTGGATAGATCAGCAATTTCAATGTGATGTCCGTACTTCGCGTCTCCACCCCGCCTTGACCCCGCACGCCCCATCCTCTATCAGCGCGCCTTCCGCTCGTCCCTGTCATCGGGAGGGGCATCCGATCGTCTCCCAGGACCCTTGAAATGCTGAAGAGCACCACGGCTTCGCTGAAGCCGGCCGAGGTCACGAAGAAATGGATCCATATCGACGCTGAAGGCGTCGTGGTGGGCCGTCTCGCGACCTTCATCGCCAACCGTCTGCGCGGCAAGCACCGCGGCGACTACACCCCGCACGTCGATTGCGGCGACTATGTCGTCGTCACCAACGTCGACAAGGTGGTGTTCACCGGCAAGAAGAACACCGACAAGATCTACTACCGCCACACCGGTCACCCGGGCGGCATCAAGCAGACGACCCCGGAGAAGGTCCTGAACGGCCGTTTCCCCGAGCGCGTCCTTGAGAAGGCCGTCGAGCGCATGCTGCCCAAGGAGAGCCCGCTGGCTCGTCTGCAGATGACGCACCTGCGCCTGTTCGCCGGCGCGGCGCACACCCATGAAGCCCAACAGCCGGAAACGATCGACTTCAAGTCGGCGTCCGCCAAGAACACCCGGAGCGTCTGAGCATGACCGACGTGACTGCTGAAACCTCCGCCCCGCATAACGACGCCCCCGCCGCGACCGGCTTCGACGCCCTGCGTGGCCTCGGCACCGTTTCCTCGGCTGACGAAGCGCCGGTTTACACCCAGAAGCTGGACGCCCAGGGCCGCGCCTATTCGACCGGCAAGCGCAAGAACGCGATCGCCCGCGTGTGGATCAAGCCCGGCTCGGGCAAGATCACCATCAACGGCAAGGATCAGATGCAGTATTTCGCCCGCGAAATCCTGCGCATGATGATCGCCCAGCCGCTGGAAGTGACCGACCGCCTGACCCAGTTCGACGTCGACTGCACCGTGCAGGGCTCGGGCCTGTCGGGCCAGGCCGGCGCCATCCGCCACGGCCTGTCGCACGCCCTGACCCACTATGAGCCGGCGCTGCGCCCGGTCCTGAAGCCGCACGGCTTCCTGACCCGCGACAGCCGCGTCGTCGAGCGCAAGAAGTACGGCCGCGCCAAGGCCCGCAAGTCCTTCCAGTTCTCGAAGCGCTAAGGCCGTTTCACGATACGGTTTGGAATGGGGCGCTTCGGGAAACCGGAGCGCCCTTTTTCTTTGGAGCTTCGAATGGCCATCACGATCGAAAAGGGCATCGAGCAACCGCCGACGCGCTGCGATTGCTGTGGTCGGGCGACGCGGGCGCTTAATGGCTACGCCTCGGACGAGCTTGGGGCGCTCGCCACCTATTTGGTCCGATGGACTGATGGTCATGTTCTCGAGAACGGTGCCAATTTTGATTTCATCATTGGCGAATGGGGCGGAGCTCCGGCGTCGAACCGTGTGGCGGTTAGCGTTCAGTACCTAATTCTGGATTCAGGTCCGGCCTTCATGATCATTGACGCGACCGACCGGCCGATCTCCAGAACCCCGATGGTCGGCGAAAGCCTGACGAGGGCCGAGGTGATCGGGACCCCGCTCGCGAAGGAGGTGTTCGCCATTGTGGATGCGATCTGGCTACAGGATGAGCGCATTCGCGATTTGTATCCCGAGACTTAACCTGAATAGGGGCGGGTATGACCCACACGATCTTCATCGACGGCGAAGCGGGCACGACGGGGCTGGACGTGTTGCGGCGGCTGGAGGCGCGCTCCGATCTCGAGATCATCGCCCTCGGTGACCGGCGGCGTGTCGTCAAGGCGCGGCGGGAGGCGTTGAACGCCGCGGATGCGGTGATCCTCTGCCTGCCGGACGACGCCGCGAAAGAAGCCGTGGCCATGATCGATAATCCGTCGGTGCGGGTGATCGACGCCTCGACCGCGTACCGGGTCGATCCGGCCTGGACCTATGGCTTCGCCGAGATGGCCCATGCGCCGGGCCGGATGACGCAGGCGGAGAAGATCGCGGGCGCGACGCGGGTGTCGAACCCGGGCTGCTATCCGACGGGGTTCATCGGGCTGGTGCGGCCGCTGGTGTCGGCGGGGATCATCCCCGCGGGCTGGCCGGTGACGGTCAATGCCGTGTCGGGATACTCGGGCGGCGGCAAGGCGATGATCGCCGAGTTCGAGGCGGCCCCGGGGTCGAGCCCCGGGGTGACGAAGCGCGACGCCTTCCGCGCCTACGGCCTGTCGCTTAAGCACAAACATGTGCCGGAGATGACGCTGCATACCGGGCTGGAGCGGCCGGTGCTGTTCGCCCCGGCGGTGGCGGCCTACCGGCAGGGGATGCTGGTCGAGGTGCCGCTGCAGCTGGCGGCCCTGCCGTCGTCGCCCTCGGTCGAGGTGGTGCATGGCGCACTGGCCGAGGCCTATGCGGGCTGCCGCTTCGTCGAGGTGGTCGAGCTGGAAGCGACCGAGGCCATGACCGGGATCGATCCGGAGGGGCTGAACGGGACCAACAAAATGCGCCTGCATGTGTTCGGCGACCGGGGCGGAGATCAGGTGCGGCTGGTCGCCCTGCTGGACAACCTCGGCAAGGGGGCGTCCGGGGCGGCGGTGCAGAACCTGAACCTGATGCTGGGGCTGGACGAGGGGACGGGGCTGAGCTGATCCGGCCTTCCCCCGCTTGCGGGGGAAGTGTCGCGTTGGTCGCGCAGCGACCCAGCGACGATGGGGGTGGTGTCGAGCGAAGGAAGAAAACTCCCTCATCGTCCCTGCTCTCGCTTCGCTCGAGGACGGGACACTTCTCCCGCAAGCGGGAGAAGGCTTGAAACCCTCGCCGTCTTGCCGACGTATGTGGTCCCATGACCCATTTCTCCCGCCGTGCCCTTCTGACCACCGCCGGGGCATTCGCCGTGACGGCCTGCAGCCCTGGACCCGCCGGGGCCGACGAGCGGCAGTATGCCAATTCGCCGTTCCGGCGGATCACCGATGCGCAGTGGCGCGAGCGGCTGCCGCGGGCGGCCTATGATGTGCTGAGGCATGAGGCGACCGAGCGGCCGGGCAGCAGCCCGCTGAACAATGAGAACCGCACCGGGACCTTCTTCTGCCGGGGCTGTGACCTGCCGCTGTTCCGGTCGCAGTGGAAATACGATTCCGGCACCGGCTGGCCCAGTTTCTATGATGTGATCGCCGCCAATATCGGCACCAAGACCGACTTCGCCATCGGCTACCCGCGCACCGAATACCACTGCGCCCGATGCCTGGGGCATCAGGGGCATGTCTTCGATGACGGCCCGCGGCCGACGGGCAAACGCTATTGCAACAACGGCGTGGCCCTGATCTTCCGTCCGGCCTGATTTCGGGAGGCAGCCATGCTGGAATGGGTGTTGGCGGGTGCGATCGGGGCTGCCCAGCCGAGGCAGGATGCGGCCGATCTGACCACGCTCAAGACCTGCGTCGCCCATATGCTGGTCGTCGAGACGGCGGTCGAGGAGGGGCATTGGGCCGCCATTCCCGGCGCGCAACTGCCCCGCCCGGGATCGCGGTTCCGCACCATGGGGATGGTCCTGCTGCTGGACGCCTTTGCCAGGGCGGCGGAGGGTGCCGGCGTGGACGTGGCCGGCCTCGCGCCCGAGGTCGAGGCACTGGCGCAGCAGGCCCCGCGGGCGCAGTCAGCCGGGGATGTCGCCATGGCCCTGAAGCGCGAGGGTGACTGTTTCCGGATGGTGGGCGTCGAGGAGCCGGAAGACTAGGCGCGCCGGGCCTTGAGTGCGGACTCGACCGTAGTGCCGAACCAGATCGCCGCGATCAGGACCAGCAGGCCGTAGTCAGGACCGGGCCAGAACACCGGCACGGCGGCGGCGATGATGACCATCAGCGGAAACAGGGCCGCCCAGACGGCCGTGCCCGGGGCGTCGGGATGGATCAGCGGCGGGCGCGGGGTGATCTTCATCATCCGCAGCAGGATCGGGTTCAGCACCACGAAGCCGCCGGCGCAGAGAACCGCCACCAGCGGGTTGCGGATCAGGCCGACCGGCGGGCCGTGGACGGTGGCGGTGATCATGACGAGCAGCAGGGCGAAGCCGGTGGCGACGGCCAGCAGCAGATTGGGCTCGAGACGCTTCAAGACTTGACCTTCACATAGGACCCCGGGGCCGGCTCGATCGGCCGGAGCGGGCCGGTGTTCGGGTCGCGGGCGGGGATCCAGTCGCCGGACTTGCCGTGCAGCCAGTCGGCCCAGTGGTTCCACCAGCTGCCGGGGTGTTCGACCGCCTGCGCCTGCCATTCGCCGAGGGTCGCGGGCAGGGCGGGGTTGGTCCAGTGCTGGTATTTGTGCGCCGAGGGCGGATTGACCACTCCGGCGATATGGCCCGAACCCGCCAGGGTCAGGGTCACGGCTGCGTTCGAGAAGGCGCGGGCCGAGCGGTAGACCGAATTCATCGGCGCGATGTGATCCTCGCGGCTGGCCTGGAAATAGAGGGGGATGGTGACCTTCGAAAGGTCGACCTTGATCCCGCCGATGGTGAACTCGCCCCGCGCCAGTTTGTTCTGGCCGTACATGGAGCGGAGGTAGTCCATGTGCAGGGCCTTGGGCATGCGGGTCTGGTCGGCGTTCCAGAACAGCAGGTCGAAGGCCGGCGGCGACTTGCCCATCAGATAGTTGCTGACGAAGAACGACCAGATCAGGTCGTTGGCGCGCAGGGCGTTGAAGGTCTCGGCCATGGCGGCACCGGGCAGGACCCCGCCGGCGGCATCCATCTGTTCCTCTATCTGGGCCAGCCAGTGTTCGTCGGTGAACAGCAGCAGGTCGCCGGCCTCGGCGAAATCATGCTGGGCGGCGAAGAAGGTGTTGGCGGTGACGCGGGTGTCGCCCCGGGCGGCCATATGGGCCAGGGCCGCACCCATGAGGGTGCCGCCGATGCAGTAGCCGACGGTGTTGATGTGGTCGGCCTGCGACTGCTCCAGCGCCTTTTCGACGGCGCGATAGATGCCCTTTTCCAGATAGTCGTCGAAGCCGAAGCCGGCCTTGTCGACATCGGGATTGACCCAGGAGCAGACGAAGACGGTGAAGCCCTGCGCCGAGAGCCAGCGGATCATCGAGTTCTCGGGCTGCAGGTCCAGGATGTAGAATTTGTTGATCCAGGGCGGGAAGATCAGCAGCGGTATGGCGCGCTGTTTGTCAGTGGCCGCGTCGAACTGGATCAGCTCGAACAGCTCATCGCGCCAGACGACCTGGCCCGGGGCGGTGGCGACGTTCTCACCGACGACGAACTTTCCATAGTCGGCCTGGCTGATCTTCAGCTTGCCGGCGCCCCGCTCCATGTCGGCGGCGAAATTCTGCATCCCCTTGACCAGGGATTCGCCGTTCGACTCCGCGAGCGCCTTGAGGGCGGCGGGGTTGGAGGCGAGGAAGTTGGAGGGGGAGAAGGCGTCGGTCAGCAGTTTGGTGAAGAACTCCGCGCGGCGCTTGGTCAGGGGATCGACGTCCTCGACGCTGGAGACCAGGCCGTTCATCCAGTCGGAGGTGACCAGATAGGACTGGCGCATGACGTCGAAGGCGGGGTTTTCGGACCAGGCCGGGTCCTTGAAGCGTTTGTCCTTCGAAGGCGCAGCAGGCTGATCCTCACCCGCGGCGCGGCGGGTCGTGGAGGCCCAGAGGTCCATGTAGCGGTTGAACAGATCGGCCTGGGCGGCGAACAGCTTGTCCGGACGCGAGGCCAGGCTGGTCATGATCGAGTTCATGGCCGGGCCGACGTTGAACGGGTCGGGCGAAAGGGCAGCGGGGCGGTCGGCCTGGGCCAGGGCGGCCTCGGCGATGGCCGACTGGGCCGTCATCGCCGCCTTGGCCAGGTTCATCGACAGGGTTTCCAGCATCTGACGCGGGTCGGTGCCCGGGAAGGCGTCAGGGGCAAGGGCCGCGGCTTCCGGTGGTGGTGGTGCCGATTCCGGGGCCGGGTTGACCCGGGCGGCGCGGGGGCGGGGCGGCTTGACCGAGGTCGGACGGCCGGACTTGCGCGGCGCGCGGGGTGGAGCGTCCACGGTCGGTTGGGTCGGACGCTTGGCCATGGAGAGCTCCGGAGTTGGTCAGGATCGGTCGCAGGCGCCGCACGCGCCCTTCCGCCTGTCACGATCATCGCATAAGACAGCCCCTGAAATGAACGCATCGCGCCGGAAAATTGCAGCCGTCCTGTCCGCCGTTGCCGCGAGTGGTGGTCTGGTGGCCTGCGCGGGTGCGTTCGACCCCTCCACAGACGCCGGATCGCCCATTGCGCCGAGGGTTCAGGCCCTGGTCGACGCCAACCGCGCCTACCCCGGTTGGGCCGGGTTTCCGCGATCGACCGAACCCCTGGCCGAGCCGGCCAGGATCATGGCGCAGGTCAACACGCTGGGGGTCAACGGCCAGGCGCTGGCGGCGGACGTTTCGCGAATCGACTGGCAGACCACCGGCGACCCGGCGGAGTTTGTCGCGGCGGTCCAGGCACGGGTCGACGAAGTGCCGGTCGCGCCGGTGACAGCGGACACCCTCGCCGAGATCGAAGACTTCGTGCGCCGCTCGCGCGAGCGGGGACAGGCCCCGCCGCCGGTAGATCGCCGCTGACCCCCATCCAACGCTCGCCCGGACGTCAGAATCCGGGAACTATCGTCTCAGGAGACATGTTCATGGCCAATCCGGCCCCCTATCCGTCGACTCTGGCCGCTGACGCCGCCCGGGTGACCGAGCTGGCAGCCATCGCCAGCTATGCCGGCATCGGCCGTGGCGATGAAAAGGCGGCCGACCAACTGGCCGTCGACGCCATGCGAACGGCGCTCAACGCGCTGGATATCGACGGCAAGATCGTCATCGGCGAGGGCGAGCGCGATGAGGCGCCGATGCTCTACATCGGCGAGAAGGTCGGCACCGGCAAAGGCCCGGCGATCGACATCGCCCTCGACCCGCTGGAAGGCACGACCCTGACGGCCAAGGCCATGGCCAATGCGCTCTGCGTGCTGTCGATGTCGCCCGGCGGCGGCATGCTGCACGCGCCCGATACCTATATGGACAAGATCGCCATCGGCCCGGGTTTCGCGCCCGGCACCGTTGATCTGGACATGAAGCCCCAGGACAATGTCCGCTCGCTGGCGTCGGCCAAGGGCGTGAACCCGTCCGAGATCACCGTCTGCGTGATGGACCGGCCGCGGCACGCCGAGCTGATCGCCGCCCTGCGCGAGGTCGGGGCCAAGGTGTTGCTGATCACCGACGGTGATGTGGCGGGCGTGATCCACACCGCCGAGCCCGAGACCGGCATCGACCTGTATCTGGGTTCCGGCGGGGCGCCGGAAGGCGTGCTGGCAGCCTCGGCGCTCAAATGCGTCGGGGGCCATTTCCAGGGGCGGCTGATCTTCCGCAATGACGATGAGCGGGCCCGGGCGGCCCGGACGGGTGTCACCGATCTGGATCGCAAATACGACCTGCACGAACTGGTCTCCAAGGACGCCATCTTCGCCGCTACGGGTGTGACCAAGGGGGCCATGCTGGACGGGGTCAAGGTCGCCGCCGGCTTTGTCTCGACCCATACGCTGGTGATGGATTCCTCGACCCGGACCGTCCAGCGCATCCGTACCATCCGGCCGCTCTGATGGCGGACGGGGGCGGCGCGGCGGCGTTTCTGGGCGTCTCCCGCTCCCTGTCCGGCCGCGAATGGCGGCAGAGGCCCGCCGAGGCCGGGCTGATCCGGTCGCATATGCAGGGGCTCAATCTGGAAGAACCGCTGGCCCGGGCGCTGGCGGCGCGCGGGGTGCGGGCGGATCAGGGCGCGGACTTCCTGACACCGACGCTGAAGGCCCTGTTCCCTGACCCGTCCAGTTTCATGGACATGGACGCGGCGGCGGGGGCGATCCTCGACGCCCTGCAGGCGCAGGCTTCGATCCACGTCTTCGCCGACTATGATGTCGACGGAGCCTCGAGCGCCGCCCTGCTGGTGCGCTGGTTCCGGGCCATGGGGGCGACGCTGCCGATCTATGTGCCCGATCGGGTCACCGAGGGGTACGGACCCAGCGCACGGGCTTTCGACACCCTGAAGGCTTCGGGGGCCGATCTGGTCATCACCGTCGACTGCGGCGCAGCGGCCAATGAGGCCGTCGCCCATGCGGCGGCGATCGGGCTGAAGGTCGTGGTCATCGACCACCACATGATGCGCGAGCATCCGCCGGTCTGCGCCGCCGTGGTCAATCCGAACCGGCCGGGCTGTAACTCGGGGCAGGGGAACCTCGCCGCCGCGGGGGTCGTCTTCGTGCTGCTGGCCGCGCTGAACCGCGAGGCGCGGCGACGCGGGATGTTTGCGGACGTCAAGGAGCCGGACATCCGCCAGTGGCTGGATCTGGCGGCCATGGGCGCGATCTGCGACGTGACCGGACTGACCGGCTTCAACCGGGCCCTGACCAGTCTGGGGCTGCGGGTCATGTCGGACTGGGGCAATCCGGGACTGAGGGCCCTGCTGGCGGCGGCGGGGGCCGAGCCGGGTCCGGCCAAGTCGAACCATGCGGGCTTTATCCTCGGGCCCCGCATCAACGCCGGCGGGCGGATCGGCAAGTCGGACCTCGGTGCCCGGCTTTTGTCGACCGACGACCCGGTCGAGGCGGCGGCCCTGGCCCAGGAACTGGACGCCCTGAACATCGCCCGCCGCGAGGTCGAAAAACAGGTCACCGATCAGGCCACCCGGATGGTCGAGGCGACCGGTGCCCATGCTGACGGCTCGGCGGTCGTGGTGATCGCCGGCGACGAATGGCATCCCGGCGTGGTCGGCATCGTGGCCGGGCGGCTGCGCGAACGCTGGCGCAAGCCGGTGGTTGTGATCGGTGTCGATGCCGTGAACGGGCTCGGCAAGGGTTCGGGCCGGTCTCAGCCGGGCATGAATCTGGGCAAGGCGGTACAGGCCGCTTGGGAGCATGGCGTGCTGATCGCCGGGGGCGGCCACGCCATGGCGGCGGGGCTGACAGTCCGCGCTGACGACATCGACCGGCTGCGGGACTTCCTCAATGACCGGATGATCGGCGAACAGGCGGCGGCCGACGCGCTGGATCATGTCGAGATCGACGCCCTGATCGACCCCGGCGCGGCGACGCGGGCGCTGTTTGAACAGTTCGAGCAGCTGGCGCCGTTCGGTCCGGCCAATCCGGAGCCGCTGTTCGCGCTTGAGCATGTGCAGGCGCGCGAGGCGGTGGCCATGAACGGCGGCCATGTCCGCTGTCGACTGGTCGGGCCCGACGGGGCTTCGGTCAAGGCCATCGCCTGGCGCTGCGCCGACCTGCCCGGGGGGCAAGCCCTGCTGGCCGGACAGGGCGGTCTGAGCGTGGTCGGGCGGCTGAAGGCCGACGACTGGAACGGCCGCCGGGGTGTGCAGTTCGAGATCGAGGACCTGGCCGATCCGCGGATGGCGTGATCGTCACGACGGCAACCGCTTCATCCTGTCTGCTGCCGCGTCCGGCGACCCTCGATTTCCCGAAAAGAATGGGGCGGCGCAGGGTTGCACCGTCCGGAATCGGCGGCTATATCGCCCGCTCTCCGCGCAGTGGTCCCTTCGTCTATCGGTTAGGACGTCAGGTTTTCAACCTGAAGAGAGGGGTTCGACTCCCCTAGGGACTGCCACGCGGAGTCTTCCCCGGACATTGATGACTGTGTGTGACGTCGGGCGAGCGCGCCGGGTGTCGTGCGCGACCGTGCACCCGAGCCGACTGACGACGATCCGTCGGCCCGGCTTCGCTCATACCGGGTCGGGGCGCGTGCTGCCTTGACCGGACGCGGTATCCGCAGCGGTATCCGATTGTGAGGCCCTGACGGCATCGGCGTTGCGCGAGTTCCGTTCGGTGCCCTGACCCGCCCCCGAGCGCGGCATTGAAGTCCTGTTTTCCCTTTTTATGGCGAAACCGTCGTTTTTCGCTTTTCCGGGTTTCGCAGAACCGTGTTACCGTGTTAGGCAAGTTTCGCTCGCTCAGATTGCGGGCAGGGGGAAGGCAGTGTCGGACTACGAGGGCGTTGAGGCAGTCGCGACGGTAAGGATTGATGGCCGTGTGAAATGGTTCGATCCCGGCAAGGGATACGGGTTCATTGTGCCGGACGACCCGACCTTGACCGACATGAAGGATGTGCTCTTGCACATCTCCAGCCTGCGCGACGCCGGTGGTGTCGTTGTCGCTGAGGGTGCCCCGATCCGTTGCGACTGTGTCCGACGGCCCAAGGGCTGGCAGGTTACCGAGGTCCACGAACTCGGCGAAGGAGACCCCGAGCAGGTCGTCGCCCCGCGTCGCAACGGCTATGAGGGGCTGAGGGAGACGGCCGGGCACGGCCTGGCATCCCCGGGACTTTCGTCCGGCGCGCCGATGGAGGCCGCGGTCGTCAAATGGTTCAATCGGACCAAGGGCTACGGTTTCGTGGTGCGCGACGGCGAACCAGGGGATATCTTCGTCCATGTCGAGACGTTGCGCCGGTGCGGGCTGGATGACCTGTTACCCGGCGAGACCGTCGCGGTGCGGTTCGCCGAGGGTCCGAAGGGCCTGGTGGTCGCGGAAATCAGACCGGGCGGATGAACAATCCGTCCCCGTGAGGGCAGGTTGGCAATGTTGAACCGTCGTGGACTTCTGGGGGCCCTGTCTGGCCTGGTGCTGCTGTCGGCCTGTGCCGGGGCGGGTGCGCCGCGCGATGCCAAGGGTGACCCGCTCGAGCCACTGACCGTGACCACCGCCAGCGGCGAGCACCGGTTCATGGTCGAAATCGCCGATGATGATGCAGAACGCCAGCGCGGTCTTATGGAACGCGAACCCCTGGCCGACGACCGCGGCATGCTGTTCCAGTTCCCCGACGTGGCCGAGCGTGGCTTCTGGATGCGCAACACGCCCAGCCCGCTGGACATCATCTACATCGACCCGCGCGGTCGGATCGTCTCGATCGCGAAGAATGCGACGCCGAATTCCGACGCGGTCATTCCATCGAACGGGCCCGCCAGCGGGGTGCTGGAGCTGCGCGCCGGCCGTGCCGATGAGATCGGGGCCCGGCCCGGTGACAAGGTCAGCCACCCCTTCTTCGCCGAATAGTCAAACGCTGCGTTGCGGCGCGGCGCCGAGTGTGTCAAATCCCGCCGCCGGAGTGTAGCGCAGCCTGGTAGCGCATCTGGTTTGGGACCAGAGGGTCGGAGGTTCGAATCCTCTCACTCCGACCAATTCACCTCCTAGACCACGGTCCCGAACAGGCGACCTATTCCGGCTGTGGCGGCCAGGGCGACGACGCCCCAGAAGGCCACCCTGAGCACCGAGCGCGGCACATCGGCACCGCCTGCGATCGCGCCGAGTGCACCGAGCCCCATCAAGCCTGCCAGGGCGACGGCACTGACCCAGATCATCAGTCCATTCAGGGGCGCCAGCAGGGCGACGATCAGAGGCGGAGCGGCACCGGCCGCAAAGGTCAGGGCGGACGTCAGGGCAGCCTGTACCGGCCGGGCCGTCGAGACGTCCGAAATGCCGAGTTCATCGCGGGCGTGGGCACCCAGGGCGTCCCGGGCCATCAGCTGTTCGGCGACCTGCCGCGACAGGGCCGGTTCGACGCCCCGGGCGGTGTAGATGGCCGCGAGCTCGATGACCTCGGCCTCGGGATCGGCGGCGAGTTCGGCCGTCTCGCGGGCGAGGTCGGCCTTCTCCGTATCGGCCTGGGAGCTGACCGAGACGTATTCGCCCGCCGCCATCGACATGGCACCGGCGACCAGTCCGGCGACGCCGGCGATCAGCACGCCGCTGCGCGAGGCCTCGGCGGCGGCCACGCCGACCACCAGGCTGGCGGTCGAGACGAGGCCGTCATTGGCCCCGAGCACAGCGGCGCGCAGCCAGCCGATGCGGGCGACGAGATGACGTTCAGGGTGACGTTCAAGACGGCTCATCGTCGATCTCCTGCCCACGGTCGACGTGCCGGCGACACAGCCGGGCTCAGCGGACGAAAGGGATCATCCGCCGCAAGGTTCCGTCTTTCAGACCATAGTGGTGCAACAGGGCGGCGGCGGCATGAAGGCCGATCAGCCAGTAGCCGGCCACACCGAGGGTGACGTGCAATCCCTCGACCTGCCCGGCGAGTGCCTTGTTCGGGGCCACGAGGGCCGGCAGGCTGAGACCGAAGAAGGGAGTATCCTTGCCGTCGGCGCTGAGGGCCGCCCAGCCCAGTATGGGCATGAAGATCATGAGGCCGTAGAGCGCCAGATGCCCGGCGGCCGCCGGCCAGCGGGTCCAGCCTGGTTCCCGGGCCAGAAGCGGTATGCGCCAGCGGGCCAGCAGTCGCGCCCACACGAGGCCGAAAGCCGAAAGTCCCAGCATGAAATGCCAGGTCTTCAGCCCCTCGCGGATGCCGGTCCCACGCGGATAGTATTCCCGAAGCTCGATACAGGCGTAGACGGCCGCCAGAAGGACGAGCATCAGCCAGTGCAGGGCGATCGAGACGCGACTGTAGTGCGGGTGCCCTGCAGCAACGGGCAGGATGGCGATCATCAGTGAGGTCCCGGATCAGAGTGGTCGGGACAGTGCGCCTGATCATGCCGACCCGGCTTGCGCGAGCGCAATCGCCGGCAAGACGTGCTGCAGGCTGCAAGGGGGGTGCTGGACCGCGCCCCGGGCACGCGGTATCTGGACGCGACGCGGCTCCGCCCGCCATCGTCACGAGGATCGTCCATGCTCGCCCGCATCTATCGCCCCGCCAAGACCGCGATGCAGTCCGGCAAGGCCTCGTCCAGAGGCTGGCGGCTGGAGTTCGAGCCGGCTTCGGCGCGCACCATCGACCCGCTGATGGGCTGGACCAGTTCCAGCGACATGAACGGCCAGGTGCGGCTGAGCTTCGACTCAGCCGAGGAGGCCGTGGCCTATGCCGAGCGCCATGGCATCCCGTTCCGTCTGCACGAGCCGCAGGACCCGCCTCTGATCCTCAAGGCCTATGCGGATAATTTCGCAACGGGCCGAAAGGTCTCCTGGACCCATTGAGGTCTGTTTGCCCCCGCCGCGCGTGCCGGCCAAAGGGCGCCCATAGCTCAACCGGATAGAGCACCCGCCTTCTAAGCGGGATGTTGCAGGTTCGAGTCCTGCTGGGCGCGCCAGGCGGCAATACAGCCTTCGAGAGCGGTGATCCGATCGTCCGGATCTTCAAGGTCCAACAGGCCCACGGCCGCGGCCGGTGGCGAGGGCGATCCGGCGTGTGCGTTCGGTTCGAACGGGCATGCGCGCCGGCGTGGAGGGTTGCGGTTCAGCCGGCAAGGGCCTCTAAAGCAGGTGGGGCGCAAGGTCTGACAAATCTGGGCGGGACGCGGATGCAGGTGCAATCGACGGGGAGACGGACGCTCGGCGGCGTCGCGAGCACACTGGCGATGGTTCTGGCCCTGGCGGTAGCCGCATGTGGAGGCGGGGATCGCCCCGACGAAACCGTCGATCGGGTTGAGCCGCCCGCCGTAGGCCAGACTGCGGCCCCTGATTTTGCGAGTCCGACCCTCGCGGCCATCAAGCAAAGCGGGCGTTTGAACTGTGGCGTACACGAGGGGCTGGTCGGCTTCGCCTATACGGACAATCGCGGCGATTGGCGCGGCTTTGATGCCGACTTCTGCCGCGCCCTTGCGGCGGCGGTGCTGGGTGATGCCGATGCCGTCCGGTTCGTGCCCCTGACCAGCAGCCAGCGGTTCGAGGCCCTGCGCAGTGGCCGGGTCGACGTCCTGTGGCGCTCGACCTCCTGGATCCTGTCGCGCGAGGCACGGGAGGGGGTGCAGTTTGCCGGGGTGAACTATTATGACGGCCAGGGCTTTCTGGTGCGCCGTGCCCTGGACCTCGCCAGCGGGGCCGAGCTGAACGGGGCGCGGGTGTGCGTGCAACGCGCCTCGACCACGGAGTTGAATGTCGCTGACTGGTTCCGTGCCCGAGCCCTGCGATACACGCCGGTGGTCGCTGCCAATGAGGAGGCGGCGCGCGCGGCCTATGCGCGGGAGGATTGCGACGCCCTGAGCGCTGACATCTCTGCCCTGGCGGCTGCGCGGACGACCATGGCCAACCCGGAGCAACATGTCATTCTGCCCGATGTCATCTCCAAGGAGCCGCTCGGGCCGGCGGTGAAGCGCGGCGATGAGGTCTGGACCTCGATCGTGCGCTGGACGCTGAACGCCCTGATCCTGGCCGAGGAACTGGGGGTGACCCGTCAGAATGCGGGGCAGATGGCCGAGGACTCGCCCAATCCGGCCGTTCGTCGCCTGCTCGGCGTCGAGGGGGATGTCGGACCCATGCTCGGTCTGCGCAGGGACTGGGCGAAAACGGCGATTGAGGCCGAGGGAAACTACGGTGAAATCTTCGCGCGAAACCTCGGGACGGATTCCTCGCTCGACCTGGCCCGTGGGCTTAACGCACAATGGAACGCAAGACCGGCAGGGCTGATCTATGCCCTGCCGATTCGATAGGACGCCGGGACAGGCGGCAGGGGGACCATATGGAAACGACCAAACGTGGCGGGATACCGCTGTATCTGTGGATGCTGCTGGGCTTTGCCGTCGGCATGGGCGGGGGGCTCTACGTCAACATCATGGGCCTCGAGGTCCTTCCGTGGGTGATGGACATCATCAAGTCCGTGGGCCAGATATTCCTGCGCCTGCTGTTCATGCTGGTTCTGCCGTTGCTGTTCGCGGCGCTGGCCGTCGGCGTGGCCGAGATGGGCGATCTGAAGTCGCTGGGACGCGTGGGCTTCAAGACCCTGGTGTTCACCATCATCGTCTCGGCCATCGCGGTCGGCATCGGCCTCGGCATGGTCAACTATTTCCGCCCCGGTGACGGCGTCGATCCGGTCCTGGCGCAGCAGCTGCTGGCCCAGGGGGCCGAGGGGGCCGCGACCATTGTCGGCAATGCGCCCAAATCGATCGAGGCGGGCCAGTTCTTCCTCGACATGATCCCGTCCAATGTCGTCACCGCCGCGGCCGAGAACCAGATCCTGCCGGTGATGGTGTTCGCCCTGATCTTCGGCATCGGCATGGTCATGGCCAAGTCGCCGGCCACGGATGCGCTTCAGCAGACGCTGCAGGGCCTGTTCGAGGTCATGATGAAGCTGATCAATCTGGTCATCAAACTGGCGCCGATCGCGATTGCGGCCCTGATGTTCAATCTCTCGGCCGTGTTCGGCTGGGACCTGCTGGTCAGGCTGGGGGCCTATGCGGGCGTGGCCGTGGGCGCGATGGCGATCCACATGTTCATCGTCTATCCGCTGCTGGTCTGGATCCTGGGCGGGATGAACCCACTGAAATTCGCCAGCGGTGTCCGGGAGCCCTTCGTGGTGGCCTTCTCGACCGCCTCGTCGAACGCCACCCTGCCGATCGCCATCAAGGCGGCGGAAGAGAAGCTGAAACTGCCGAAGCGGATCTCCCGCTTCGTGCTGACCGTGGGGGCCACGGCCAACCAGAACGGCACCGCACTGTTCGAAGGTGTCACGGTCCTGTTCCTGGCCCAGTTCTTCGGCATCGACCTGAACCTGCAGCAGCAGCTGGTGGTCATGCTGGTCTGTATCCTCGGCGGCATCGGTACGGCCGGTGTGCCGGCGGGATCGCTGCCGGTCATCGCCCTGATCCTCGTGATGGTCGGGGTACCGGCGGAGGGAATCGGCCTGATCCTCGGCGTCGACCGCTTCCTCGACATGTGCCGGACCACGTTGAACGTCACCGGCGATCTGGTGGCGGCGACGGTGGTGTCGCGCGGCGAGACCGATGCGGTTGTGCCGGACGACCTGAAGCTGCCGGACGTCGCGCCGGCGAACTAGGAAGCGGCGAAACGGGCCGCAGCTTCGCTGCGCGCCCGCGAGTCCACGTCCATGTTCGCCAGCATGGCGGTAAGGAAGCGCTTCTCATCCTCTACCGAGGAGAAGAAGCGCTTGGGCATGTAAAAGGGCCAGGCGTCGGCAATGACGACCCAATAGGGACCTATGGGGAAAAGGTCGCTGACGGCTGACCAGGGTGCCCGTGACTCGACTGATCCGGTCAGACTCCGGAAGCCGTCGGGCATGACCTCGAAACGGTTCACCACCGGATTTCGGAGTCCACGTCCGGCCAGCTCGCGTCGGGCTATGCGAATTGCAAAGGCCCGACCGAGTCTGCTGCTGACCATTGCGGCAAGCGTTGCCGCGATGATGATGGCCGGCAGGAAAAGCCATCCCGGCCAGCCAAACGCGTTCTGCAGCCCAGTGTACACAAGCGACAGCGACAGCATGATCAAGACCGTAAGCACGACCGATAGGATCATCGGCTTGGGATGGCCATTGATCCGCGATGTCGCCTTGGCCGCGTCGCTGGCGGCTTCGCCAATCGCGATTTCACCTTCGATGTGCATGACGCCTCCTTGAACAGGCGAACAGGCCTATCGTGTTTCGACCCCGGTGTCCGCCCGTCCGCCCCATTCGGCCCAGCTGCCGTCATAGAGACGGGACGGCTTGCCCAGTACGGCGAGCCCGAGACTGAGGATGGCGGCGGTGACGCCGGAACCGCAGGTGGTCACCACGGGTCGGTCCAGGTCGACCCCGGCCGCGCGAAAGGCCTGCGCCAGGGCCTCGCCCTGTTTCATCGTGCCGTCGGGGTTCAGGACCTCGGGGAAGGGCAGGTTGAGGGCCCCGGGCATGTGGCCGGACCGCAGACCGGCGCGCGGCTCGGGCGCGCGGCCGTCGAACCGGTCCGCGGCGCGGGCGTCCAGCACCTGTTCACCGGCCGCAAGGGCGGCACGGACGGCGTCGAGGTCGGCGACCCCCTCCGGTTGCGCCGACGGGATAAAGGTTCGGGCAAGGGGCGGTTGCGCCGGGCCGGACTCGACCGGACGCCCCTCCGCCCGCCATTTCGGCAGGCCGCCGTCGAGGACGCGCACGTCCCGCACGCCCATGGCGCGGAGCATCCACCAGACCCGGGCCGAGGACCGGATGCCGACGGTGTCATAGACGACGATACTGTCATCAACGGCGATACCCAGCCTGCCCATGCGCGTCGCGAAGGCATCGGGCGACGGCAGCATGTGCGGCAAGTGGCTCTTCTGGTCCGAGGAGGCTTCCAGATCGAAGAAGACTGCGCCAGACAGGCGTTCGGCCTCGAAATCCGGCCGGCCGTCGCGGCCGTCCAGATGCCAGCTGGCATCGAGGAGCCGGAGGGCCGGATCGCCGAGGCGGGCGGCGAGTTCCGTGGTCGAGATCAAGGGGGCGATGTCGGTCATGGTTCAATCTAGCATACCGGGCGGAGGAAGCCTGAGACTGGTGCTGGGTGACCAGCTGTCCGACGGGCTGTCGGCCCTGCGGGGTCTCGATGCCTCGACCGACGTCGTGCTGATGGCCGAGGTGTGGGACGAGGCCACCTATGTGAAGCACCACAAGCAGAAGATCGCCCTGATCTTCGCGGCCATGCGCCGGTTTGCAGCGCGGCTGGAGAGGCGGGGCGTGGCGGTCCGCTATGTGCGGATCGATGAGCCGGGGAATACGGGCGCGATCGCGGGGGAGTTGGAGCGGGCCCTGTCATCGCAGACATTCAGCGGCGTGGTGATGACGGAATGCGGCGAGTGGCGGCTGGCCGAGGCCCTGTCCGCCTTCGCCAATTCGACCAGTATTCCGGTCGAAACACGCCCGGATGACCGGTTCATCTGTTCGCTGGACCGGTTCAGGCGCTGGGCCGTCGACAAGAAGACGCTGACCATGGAGTTCTTCTATCGCGAGATGCGGCGCGAGACCGGGCTGCTGATGGACGGCAAGGAGCCGGTCGGCGGACAGTGGAATTTCGACAAGGACAATCGCGCCGGCCTGCCGCGAGGGGTCACGCCGCCGCCGCGATTGCGGACGACCCCCGATGCGATGACGCGGGAGGCGATGGCGGATGTCGACCGGCTGTTCGGCGACCATTTCGGCACCCTTGAGGGCTTCGGCTGGCCCACCACGGCGGAAGAGGCGGAGGCGGCGCTGGCGGCGTTTCTGGCCGATATTCTGCCGTCGTTCGGGACCTGGCAGGACGCCATGGCATCAGGCCAGCCGTGGATGTGGCACGGACTGGTGTCGACCTCGCTCAATCTGGGCCTGCTCGACCCTCTGGAGGTCTGCCGGCGCGCGGAGGCGGAGTATCGCGCCGGCCGGGCCCCCCTGAATGCCGTGGAGGGGTTCATCCGCCAGATCCTCGGGTGGCGCGAGTTCGTGCGCGGCATCTACTGGCTGAAGATGCCGGAGTATGGCGCGCGGAATGCCCTGGACGCCGATCGGAGCCTTCCGGAGTTCTACTGGTCCGGCGAGACCGGCATGGCCTGTGTGGCGGATGCGGTGCGCACGACGCGCGACCATGCCTATGCCCATCACATCCAGAGACTGATGGTCACGGGCAATCTGGCCATGCTGCTGGGTGTCCATCCGGATGCCGTGGATGACTGGTATCTGGCCGTCTATGCCGACGCCTATGAGTGGGTCGAGATGCCGAACACGCGGGGCATGGCGACCTTCGCCGACGGCGGCATCATGGGCACCAAGCCCTATGCCGCCTCAGGGGCCTATATCAACCGGATGAGCAACTACTGCGCCGGTTGCCGGTATGACGTGAAGCTGAAGAGCGGCGAGGGGGCATGCCCGTTCAACCGGCTGTACTGGGGCTTTCTGGAGCGGAACCGGGCCCGGCTGGGCGGCAATGTGCGACTGGCCATGCCCTATCGGACACTGGACGGCTGGGACGCAGCGCGGCGACAGGCGATGGTCGATGAGGCCGAGGCCTGCCGCGAGGCGCTGGGTGCCGTCAGGCCCGTGTGAGCGCCAGCTGGATCACATCCGTCCGGGCCGAGCGGAAGCCGGCCTCGCAATAGGCCAGGTAGAAGCGCCACAGGCGGCGGAACCGCTCGTCGAAGCCGCCCATTCGCCGGATGTCGCTCCAGGCCGCCTGGAAGCGTTCGTCCCAGAGCTTCAGCGTGTCGGCATAGTCCTGGCCGAACCGTTCGACCGTGTCCCAGCGCAGGCCGGCCTGTTCGACCACGGGCTGGAGCCGGCCTTCGGACGGCAGCATGCCGCCGGGGAAGATGTATTTCTGGATGAAGTCCGTGCGGGCGTTGTACTCCTCGAACAGGGCATCCTGGATGGTGATGATCTGCAGGCCTGCCCGGCCGCCGGGCTTGAGAACGGCGGTGATCTTCTCGAAATAGGCCGACCAGTATTCCTTGCCCACGGCCTCGAACATCTCGATCGAGACGACCCGGTCGAAACGACCCTCGACATCGCGATAGTCGACCATCTGGATGGACGTCATGTCCGACAGGCCGGCGTTGAACAGTCGCTGGCTGGCCAGATCGTGCTGTTCCCGGGAGATGGTGATGCCGGTGACATGGGCGCCGACGACCCGCGCGGCATAGTCGGCAAACCCGCCCCAGCCACAGCCGATCTCGAGCACCTTGTGGCCGCGTTCAAGCCCGATCAGGCGGGCGAGGGCAGCATATTTGGCGGTCTGGGCATCCTCAAGGGACTGGTCCGGCGTGGCGAACCGAGCCGAGGAATAGGTCATCGTCGTATCCAGCCAGGCCCGGTAGAAGCCATTGCCCAGATCGTAGTGGGCGTGGATGTTCTTTTTCGAACCGGTCCGGCTGTTGCGGTTGAGTTTGTGAGACAGCCAGTTGAACGCCTGCATCACGGCATTGCCGTCGAACAGCCGGCGGATGTGGTCGTAGTTGTTGGCCAGGGTCTCGAGCAGCACGGCCAGATGGGGGCTGTCCCACTCGCCGGCGATATAGCCTTCGGCATAGCCGATATCGCCATTTGCGAGCACACGCCGGGCGAAACGATAGTCGATCACATTCATCACCGCATTCGGCCCGGGCGTCCGGCCTTCAAGCTGGTGCACCTCGCCATTGGGCAGGGTCAGGGTCAGCCGCCCCCAGGTCCAGTTGGCGCTCAGAAGACGCAGCAGGAGGGCGAACACCGGCGGCGTTCGCGCGGCGGCAGGACTTTCAACGGTTACAGAACTCATGTCCCGAACCCTGCGGGCGAACCGGCGATGCCGTCAATCCTCTGCGGCCGCGCGGCTGCCGACGACGGTCTTGAGGGCTTCAAGGGCCCGCTCCCGCGCCACGGTATGGTCGACCAGGGGCCGTGGATAGTCGCGACCCAGCCGGACGCCGGCGAAATCCAGCACACCGACAGGCGCTGTCCACGGGGCATGAAGCCACCGATCCGGCAATTTGCGGAGCTCCGGAACCCAGCGGCGGACATAGCGACCGTCTGCATCGAATTTCTGACCCTGTGTGACGGGATTGAAGATGCGGAAATACGGGGCAGCATCGGCTCCGGATCCAGCGACCCACTGCCAATTCTGCAGATTCGACGCCAGATCGGCATCGACCAGCGTATCCCGGAACCATCGCTCGCCTTCGCGCCAGTCGATCAGCAGGTGTTTGACCAGGAAGGAGGCCACGATCATCCGCACCCGATTGTGCATGAAGCCGGTCGTCCAGAGCTCACGCATGCCGGCGTCCACGACGGGATAGCCGGTGCGGCCGCGCTGCCACGCCTTGAGCCCGGCGGGGTCATCACGCCAGGGCATGGCGTCATATTCGGGCCGGAAGGCCGTGTCGGTGATCTGCGGGAAGGCGTGCAGCAGATGGGCCGAGAACTCCCGCCAGCCGATCTCGGCGACGAATTTGTCGACCTCTGCGGCCGGGACGCGACCCTCGGCGGCTGCGGCCCGGGCCGCCCCGATCGCGCGCCAGGGGCTGATCTCGCCGAAATGCAGATGGGGCGAAAGGCGACTGGTGGCCGGTTCGGCGGGAATGTCGCGGCCGAGGCTGTAGGACTTCAGCCCCCGTGACACAAAGGCCGCCAGGGCGGCCTCGGCCCCGGCTTCCCCCGGCGTCCAGTCGAAGCCACCGGACCAGTCCGGTCGGGCAGGATGCAGCCCCCAGCTATGGATGTCGTCGAAAGCGAGCCCTGTCGGAGTCGTCAGCTTATCGGGCGCGAGGGTGGGGAGCGGTGCGACCGCGGTCGCCAGAAGGGCCCGGTGGAAGGGGGTGAAAACCTTGTAGGGCTGGCCCGAGCCGTTGAGCACCGAACCCGGTCGCGCCATCAGGGTGCCGTTCCAGCCCTTGCAAAGGATGCCCTCGGCCTGAAGGCCTTGGGCGATGTCGGCGTCGCGGGCGAAGGCCTCGGGCTCGAAGCGGCGGTTCAGGAAGACGGTGCTGGCCCCGGCCTCACGAATCAGTCGTCGCAGTTCGGCCTCGCTGTCGCCACGTCGCAGGATCAAGCGCGAGCCCAGTTCCCGCAGCGAGGCGTCGAGAGCGCGCAGGGACTTGTCCAGCCACCAACGGGACGCCCCGCCCGTCGAAGCGGCTGCACCCGGGTCGAGGATGTAGACGGGGATGACCGGGCGGCCGGTCTCGACAG
Organism: Brevundimonas sp.; assembly: GCF_027487935.1. Classification (GTDB taxonomy): domain Bacteria; phylum Pseudomonadota; class Alphaproteobacteria; order Caulobacterales; family Caulobacteraceae; genus Brevundimonas. The sequence continues at coordinate 94,776 of NZ_JAIYCP010000033.1, read as the reverse complement.
CGTGGGTCAGGGCCGGATTGTCCGCCAGTCGCAAATCCCGGCGGAACCAAAGGATTATCGGGGAGTCGTCGGCCTTGGTGGTCATGCGGTCGGGCTCCGTGATAGCTTGCGAACCTCGTCGTCCGACGCCACCTGATCGCCGCATGAGTGCGGCATTGACCGCGCATAGCCAAGCCGCAAATCCGGGAATTCCGCCTTGTCCAAGCCGAACGCTGTTATCGATATCTCGCAGGGCCTGAAGCGGCCGGTCTCCATCGGTGGCGGCCAGCGGATCGTCTTCATCGCCGGCCCGTGCCAGCTGGAGAGCCGCCAGCACGCGCTGGAAATGGCCCATGCCTTGAAGGAGATCGGTGAGCGGCTGAACGTCGGCGTCATCTACAAGACCAGTTTCGACAAGGCCAACCGCACCTCCGCGACGGCCGCGCGCGGCTTCGGTCTGGAAGGCTCCCTGCCCATCTTCGCCGAGATTCGCGAGGTTACAGGCCTGCCGGTCCTGACCGACGTTCACACCGAGGAACATTGCCGCATCGCCGCCGAGGCGGTGGATGTGCTGCAGATCCCGGCCTTCCTGAGCCGTCAGACCGACCTGTTGCTGGCCGCCGCCGCGACGGGCAAGGCGATCAACATCAAGAAGGGCCAGTTCCTGGCCCCTTGGGACATGAAGAACGTCATCGCCAAGGTGGTCGGGGCGGGCAATCCGAATGTCATGGCCTGCGAGCGCGGGGCCAGCTTCGGCTACAATACCCTGGTGTCGGACATGCGGGCCCTGCCGATCCTGCGCGAGATCGGCTGCCCTGTGGTGTTCGACGCGACTCACTCGGTCCAGCAGCCGGGCGGGCAGGGGACGTCCTCGGGCGGGCAGCGGGAGTTTGTGCCGGTGCTGGCGCGCGCCGCCGTGGCGGTGGGCGTGGACGCCGTCTTCATGGAAACCCACCAGGACCCCGACAATGCGCCGTCGGACGGGCCGAACATGGTACCGCTTGACCAGTTCGAGGCGCTGGCAGCCGATTTGATCGCCTATGACGACCTGACCAAGGCGCGGATGGCGAAAGCGGCCTGAATCCGATAGGCCAAGCAGATGGCTGAACGGACCCTCGATCTCGGACAACTGCAGGCGCTGCTGGAGCGGCTGCGTGGGCTGAAGGTCGCCTGCGTCGGCGACCTGATGCTGGACCGCTATGTCTATGGCGAGGTCAGCCGGATCTCGCCGGAAGCGCCGATCCCGATCCTTCGCACGCGCCGGATGACGGCCATGCCGGGCGGGGTCGGCAATGTGGCCCGCAATGTCGCGGCCCTGGGCGGCGTGGCACGGCTGGGGGCCGTGGCCGGTCAGGACGCGGCCGGTGACGAGCTGGCGGAGCTGATTGCAGCCGAACCGGGCATTGAGGATGTGATCGAGCGTCGCGCCGGGGTCGCCACCATCGTCAAGACGCGCTTCGTGGCCGCGGGGCAGCAGCTGCTGCGGCTCGACGATGAGGCTGCGGCCCTGTTAGGCAAGGAAAGCGACGCCTTTACAGGGGCTTCTGTCTATCTGCTGTCGGACTATGCCAAGGGTGTGGTCAGCGATGCGGTGATCGCCCAGGCTCTGGCTGCGGCGCAAAAAGCCGGTGCGCCGGTCGTGGTCGACCCCAAGGGTCGGGACTTCGCCCGCTATGGTGCGGTTGATCTGATCAAGCCCAATGCCAGTGAACTGGCCGGGGCGACGGGCCTGCCGGTCGAGACGGATGCGGAGGTCGAGACGGCGCTGGCGGCCCTGCTCGATGCCACGACGGTCAAGGCGGTGGTGGTCACGCGGGCGGGCAAGGGTATGAGCCTGATGCGGCGCGGCGGTCCGGTGCGCCATTTCCCCGGCCGCGCCCGGGAAGTGTTTGACGTCTCGGGGGCCGGTGACACCGGCCTGGCGGCCCTGGGGCTGGCGCTGGGGGCTGGTGCCTCGCTGGAGACGGCCGTCGAATTCGCCATCCTCGCCTCGGGTGTGGTGGTCGGAAAGGCGGGCACGGCTGTGGTCAGCCCGGCGGAGCTGATCGACGCCGAAATGAGCCAGCACGCCGCGGGCGCCCACGCCAAGGTCATGCCGCTGGAGGAGTTGGCGCAGGTGGTCGAGGGCTGGAAACGGCAGGGGCTGAGGGTCGGCTTCACCAACGGCTGTTTCGACATCCTGCACCGGGGCCACGTCGCCTATCTGGCCCAGGCGCGCGGCTGGTGCGACCGGCTGGTGGTGGCGCTGAATACGGACGCCTCGGTACGGCGGCTGAAGGGCGAGGGCCGGCCGATCAACGACCTCGACAGCCGGGCCGTGGTCATCGGCGGGCTGCAGTCGGTGGACCGGGTGACGGCCTTTGACGATCCCACGCCCCTGGCCCTGATCGAGCGGCTGCGGCCCGATGTGCTGATCAAGGGGGCGGACTACAGCCGCGAGGCCGTGGTCGGTGGCGACCTGGTCGAGAGCTGGGGCGGGGAGGTCAGGCTGGCCAGGTTCGAGGACGGCTATTCGACGACGAAGACGATCGGGAAGATGAAGGACGAAACATGAGCCGGCGCATGATCGTGGTCACCGGCGGTGCGGGCTTCATCGGCTCCAACATCGTCGCCCGTCTGTGTGCCGAGGACCGGCGCGACGTAATCGTCTGTGACCGGCTGGAGGAGGCGTCCCTGGGCAAGTGGCGGAATATCGCCAAACACCCGATCGCCGACTTCTGGCAGCCGGAGGAACTGTTCGACCAGTTGGAGCGCCATGCGGAATCGATTGAGGCCGTGGTGCATATGGGGGCGATCTCCTCGACCACCGAGGCGGACGCCGACCTGATCCTGCGGACCAATTTCAGCCTGTCGCGGGACATCTGGGACTGGTGCGCCCTGCGGGATGCGCGGCTGATCTACGCCTCATCGGCGGCGACCTACGGCGACGGCGAGGCCGGGTTCGAGGACGATGACAGCCTTGAGGCATTGAGCGCACTTCGTCCGCTAAATGCCTATGGTTATTCGAAAATGCTGTTTGATCAGTATGCGGCACGGCAGTCGGATCGTGGCCAGTCGCCGAGCCAGTGGGCCGGGCTGAAATTCTTCAACGTCTACGGCCCGAACGAGGGCCACAAGGGCGGAATGAAGTCGGTCGTGGCCCAGATCTGGCCCAAGGTTGCGGCCGACGAACCGGTCACGCTGTTCCGGTCGCACAACCCGGCCTATGCCGACGGCGGCCAGATGCGCGACTTCGTCTTTGTCGAGGATGTGGTCGATATCGTCGAATGGCTGCTCGATGCGCCGCATGTCTCCGGCGTGTTCAATGCGGGTTCGGGACAGGCGCGGTCCTTCCTCGACCTCGCCCATGCGACCTTCGCCGCTGCGGGCAAGACGCCCCGGGTCGACTATGTCGACACCCCGGAGAGCATCCGCGACAAATACCAGTATTTCACCGAGGCGAGGATGGAGCGGCTTCGGGCCGCAGGCTTCGAGGGCCAGTCGACGCCGCTGGAAGAGGGGGTCCGGCGTTATGTGCAGAGCTTCCTCGCAAAGACGGATCCCTATCGATGAAGCCCGGCCGGATGAGCCTGCGCCAGTGGGCCGGCTGGACCGGCCTTGGCATCGTGCTTCTGCTGGCCACGGCCCTGGCGATCTGGCGGGGTGACATTCTTCGGGCCGGTCTGGACCCACAGGTGCCGTTCCAGACCTATACGCCGCCGCCGGCCCCCGACTATGCCCGGCCGACGGCCTGGGCGCTGTGGGATGAGCGCGGGGCGGATTCGGGCCCGGCGTCGATCTTCTTCGTCCATTCGACCACCTTTGACGGCGGCCGCGAGTGGAATGGCCCCATCGGCGATCGCGCCGCCGACGCCTGGCTGCGGCGGGTAGTGCTGCCCAACTATGCCGGCCCATTTTCGCGGGCCGGTGCGATCAGCGCCCCGCGCTATCGCCAGAGCAGCCTCTACACCCGGCTGACGCTACGCGAGGATGCGCGCGAGGCGCGGGCCTTTGCCTGGCGCGACATCGCCGCGGCCTTCGATGTCTGGATCAAGCAACATCCGGACGGCCCCATTGTGCTGGCCGGCGTGGAGCAGGGGGGCGATCTGGTCGAGCGTCTGGTGCGCGAGCGGGTGGCCCGCGACCCGGCCCTGCGCGCCCGGCTGGTGGCGGTCTATCTGGTGGATGTCGTGGCCGCCGTGGATTCCTTGACGGCCGAGGTTCCGGCCTGCGCCAGCCGCGCCCAGGTCGGCTGTATCGTCGCCTGGTCGCCGGTCAGCGAGGGCAATGACGGGGCCGGGCAACGGCGGCTGAGGCGGGCCCTGGTCTGGGACGCCCGGGGCCGGCTGGTCGATCTCGCGGGCCGGGAGGCCCTGTGCGTCAACCCGGTGACCGGTTCGACCGACACCGCCCCGGTCGAGGCGCGCCTGCATCAGGGGGCGACCAATGCCACCGGCCTCGAATGGGGTGTTCGCCCGGCCCTGATGGCCCGCGAAATCGCCACCCAGTGCCGCGGCGGCCTGCTGCGCCATACCGAGCTGAAGACCGAGTCCTTCCGCGAGACCGGCAACTGGGCCGACCGCAGAAAGTCACGGCCCTACAATCTATTTTATGGTGATATTGAAGCAGATGTTCAGGCGCGGATGGCGGTCTGGCGGGGACGGACCACGCGCTAGGCGCTGTGTGCGGCTGGATGTTCGCCAAGGTCAGAAAGCGTCGTTGCACGTTAGCGAGTGGGAAGGCATCTCTGGCGAATGGATAAGGCCGAAAGTCACCGGAATCGGGCCGCTTTGGCTGCGGAGCGAGCACATTTGTTGTTGGTACAACCGGCGACGCTGGATTCATACGATTGGCTGCTCGTAGCCACCCTGGTCGTCGAAGCCCATGGCGCGCTGAAGAACGCTCAAGATGCCGATCCGGCCGTGTGTCTCCCCATCCTCGACACTGTGGTTGAAGAGTTTCGGGAAGCCACGGCAAACTTCTCTGATGCTGACTTCCTTCGGGCGACCAAGTCTGTCCGACGACACAACCCGAGCCTCTTCGCACCCTTGAGGCAAGCGACATAGGTCCAAGCGTCTTGTCATCCCCGACGCAGCGAAGCGGAGATCGGGGACGGGAGAAGCCCTCTCTGGTCTCTCCCGGACAGCCCGCTTGGGCTGAGCCGGGAGACGGGCGGAGACAGCACATCCGTTGGGATCGTATCGCTGAACGAGGGACAAGCTCTTTCTTGCTGGGCGGTGGCGGCCTTGCTCCCGGCTCAGCCCAAGCGGGCTGTCCGGGAGGCCGGAAAGAAGGGGTGCAGCAGTCGTCCCCGATCTCCGCTTCGCTGCGTCGGGGATGACAAAGGCGCTATCTCCGCTTCGCTGTGTCGGGGATGACAAGGCATCCAGCCTGGCTTCAGCCTAATCAATCCCCGGCCGGTCGTTGCGCCAGTCGAACAGGGCTTCCAGCACCCTGACGGCATCGCCGCGGGGAGACGTCAGATCCGGGTCGCGGCCCAGGACCAGACGGGCGTCGTCGGAGGCCGCCAGCAGCAGGGACCGGTGCCGGATCGGGTCGGCGAAGCGGTAGGCCGGGAAGCCGCTCTGCTTGAGGCCGAGCGGATCGCCGCCGCCGCGCAGGCGGAAATCCTCCTCCGCGATCTCGAAGCCGTCCTCGGTCCGGCGCAGGGTCTCGAGCCTGAGGCGGGCCGTCTCGCCGAGCCCGTCGTCGCCGCCGCCGTACAGCAGGATGCAGGCACTGGCCTTGGCCCCGCGCCCGACCCGGCCGCGCAGCTGGTGCAGCTGGGCGAGGCCGAAGCGGTCGGCGTGTTCGATGACCATGATGGTGGCGTTGGGCACATCGACCCCGACCTCGACCACGGTGGTGGCGACCAGCAGGGGGATGCGGCCGTCGGCGAAGTCGGTCATGACGGCCTCGCGCTCGGCCCCCGGCATCTGGCCGTGGGCGAGGCCGACCTCGACCTTGAGGATGCGGCGCAGGTCGGCGGCGCGGGCCTCGGCGGCGGCGAGGTCGACCGTCTCGCTCTCGGCCACCAGGGGGCAGATCCAGTAGGCCTGGGCGCCGCTGTCGATCGCGGCCTTGAGCCGTTTGGCCACTTCGCCGATGCGGGCCAGCGGCAGGACGGCGGTGGTGATCGGGGTACGGCCCGGCGGCTTTTCGTTCAGGCGCGACACCTCGAGCTCGCCGTACTGGGTCAGTTCCAGGGTGCGCGGGATGGGTGTCGCCGACATGGTCAGCAGATGGACGCCGCCGGTGCGGGGATCGCCCTTGGCCTGCAGTCTCTGGCGCTCATTGACGCCGAACCGGTGCTGTTCGTCGATGACGGCCAGCGCCAGCCGGTCGAAGCGGACAGCATCCTGGAACAGGGCATGGGTGCCGATAGCGACCCCGGCCTCGCCCGAGGCCAGGGCGGCGAGACGCGTGCGGCGCTCGGCCGGGGTGTCGCGGCCGGTCAGCAAAACGGTCGGCACGCCGGCGGCCTCCAGCATGGGGGCCAGTCGCTGCCAGTGCTGGCGGGCGAGGATTTCCGTGGGGGCCATCAGGGCGGCCTGGAAGCCCGAGGCGGCCGTATCCGCGAGCGCCAGGGCCGCGACGGCCGTCTTGCCCGAGCCGACGTCGCCCTGCAGCAGCCGGCCCATCTGTTCGCCCGAGGCCAGGTCGCGGCGGATCTCGGCGACGGCCTGCTGCTGGGCTCCGGTCAGGTCGAAGCCGAGGGCGGCCAGAAGCCGGGCGGAGGCTTCGCCCGGGGCGATGCGGGGGCCCGGGGTGATCTGGCGCGCCCGACGGCGACGGGCCAGCGCCAGCTGGTGGGCCAATAGCTCATCATAGGCCAGCCGCTGCCGCGCCGGGGCGTCGGGTTCCAGCTCGGGCTCGCAGGTCGGGGCGTGCAGGGCCTCGAGCGCGGCGCGCCAGCCGGGCCAGCGGGTTTTCGCCAGCCAGGCCGGGTCCTGCCACTCCGGCAGGTCGGGGGCGTGGGTGAGGGCGGTCTGGACAAGCTTGCGGACCACGCGCGACGACAGGCCGGCGGTCGCCGGATAGACCGGCTCGATCGCCGCGATCTCGCCGGCCTGTTCGGGGGTGAAGATGTCCGGGTGGACGATCTGGACCTCGGCGTTGAAGCGTTCGACCTTGCCGGAGACCAGCCGCTTCTGGCCCTTGGGCAGCAGGCGGTCGATGTGCTGGGCCGAGCCGCCGAACCAGATCATGTGGACAAAGCCGGTGTCGTCGGAGGCCCGGACCTTGATCGGGACGCCCGGCTTGCCGGGGACGATCAGCCGGTCGATGACGATCTCGAAGATACCGACCTGTCCCTCGACCGCATTCGCCGCTGTCATCGGCTGGCGCATGATCAGGCCCGCAGGGGACAGGAAGGCCAGGTCGCGGACCAGCGGCCCGGCCAGTTTCTGGACGAGCGGCAGGATCTTCGGCCCCACGCCCTTCAGGCTGGAAACCTCCGCGAACAGGGGAAAGAGAATCTGCGGCCGCATGGATCGACAGCATAGCTGGCGAAAGCGCGTCTGGAACGCTATCTCCGCATCGCGATTGAACCTCACCGACCGGGCAAGGAACCTTGTGGCCGATATTGATGCACGTCTGAAGCAACGACTCGGCCGGATCACCTTCCGGGCATGGCGGCGCGGGTTCCGCGAAGCCGATCTGGTGCTGGGTCCGTTCGTGGACCAGGTCGGGCCGACGCTCGACGAGGGCGAACTGGACAGTCTGGAACACCTGCTGTCCGAGGACGACGATCACCGGCTGTACGCCTGGATCATCGGCACCGAGCCGACGCCCGGGGAGCATGAGACTCCGGTGATGGCGAAGATCCGGGTCTTCATGCGCGATCATGTGGCACTGGCCGTGGCCGAGGGTGCCGGTTGATGGACGGAGCGGGTCCGCAACGCAGCGAACAGGAACTGGGCGGCGCCCCCGAGGGGCTCGATGCCCTGGTCGTGGCCGAACAGCTGAAGGCCGGGGGCGGCGTCGGGCTTTTCCTGGCCCGCGACTATGCCCGGATGGGCGAGTTTGTTCAGGCCTTCGGCTTCTTCGCCGAGGGCGTCGAGGTGGTCGAGTTCCCGGCCTGGGACTGCCTGCCCTATGACCGGCTGAGCCCGACCTCGTCGGTTTCGGCGGAGCGGATGGCGGCCCTGACGCGGCTGGCGCAGCGCGCACCGGGCGACCGCAAGGCGATGCTGGTCGTGACCACCGTCGGCGCGGCCATGCAGCGGACGCCGCCACGCGAGATCACCAACGGGGCCGGGTTCCAGACCACGGTCGGACTTGATCTCGATACGGCGGCACTGGAGCGGTATTTCGCCGCCAACGGCTATATGCGGGCCTCGACCGTGTCGGAGAAGGGCGAGTTCGCGGTGCGCGGCGGCGTCATCGACGTCTATCCGCCGGGCTTTGAGGAGCCGGTGCGGCTGGACATGTTCGGCTCGGAGCTGGAGTCGATCCGCACCTTCGACCCGGCCACCCAGCGTTCGACCGGTCAGCGCCGCGAGGTGCATCTGGCACCGGTGTCCGAGGCCCTGCTGGACCCCGACAGCATCTCGCGTTTCCGCACCGGCTATCTGGGCCTGTTCGGGGCGGCGGGCGACGATCCGCTCTACGCCGCGATCAGCGAGGGCGCGCGGCGGCAGGGCATGGAACACTGGCTGCCGCTGCTCTACGACCGGCTGGAGACCCTGTTCGACTATCTGCCCGACGATGCGCGGCTGTTCCTCGACAATCAGGTGGAGGCGGCGCGGGCCGAGCGCTGGAACCTGACCCGGGACGCATATGAGGCCCGGCGCGACGCGGCCATGGGCAAGGGCGGGGCGGCGTATCGGGCCCTGCCGCCGGAGCGGCTGTATCTGGGTGAAGGCGACTGGAACACCGCCCTGGCCGGTCGCTGGGTGCGACGGCTGTCGCCCTTCCACGGTCCCGGTGAGGATGCCGGGGGCCGGTTGGGGCGGAATTTCTCCGCCGAGCGGGCGCAGGACAGCGTCAATCTGTTCGAGGCCGTGGCGCGCCACGCCGAGGCGCTGAAAGCGGCGGGCAAGCGGGTGCTTTTCGCCTCATGGACCGAGGGTTCGTCCGAGCGACTGGCGGCCATGCTGTCGGACCACGGGCTGGAACATGTGGTGGCGGTGCGGAACTGGGCCGATGTCCAGGCGGCCCCAAAAGATCTCTATCTGCGCGGCGTCCTGCCGGTCGAGCACGGGTTCGAGACGGATGCCATCGCCGTCATCTCCGAGACCGACATGCTGGGCGACCGGCTGGCCCGGCCGAAGAAGAAGCGGCGGGCGTCCAACTTCCTGGCCGAGGCCTCGGCCCTGACGACCGGCGATCTGGTGGTCCACCTGGATCACGGGATCGGCCGTTATGAGGGACTGAAGACGCTGGAGATCCAGCAGGCCCCGCACGACTGTCTGGAGCTGCTCTACGCCGGCGACAGCAAACTCTATCTGCCGGTCGAGAACATCGACCTCCTGACCCGCTACGGCTCGGAGACCGACGGGGCGCAGCTGGACCGGCTGGGCGGGGCGGGCTGGCAGGCGCGCAAGGCCAAGGCCAAGGCGCGCCTGCGCGACATGGCCGAGGGGCTGATCGCGCTCGCGGCCAAGCGGTCGTTGCGCACATCGGCCGCCATTGTGCCGCCGCAGGGGCTGTTCGACGAATTCTGCGCCCGCTTCCCCTATGAGGAGACGGACGACCAGCTGAACGCCATCGGCGATGTGCTGGAGGACCTCGGCAAGGGCACGCCGATGGATCGCCTGATCTGCGGCGACGTCGGCTTCGGCAAGACCGAGGTCGCGCTGCGGGCCGCCTTTGTCGTGGCCATGAGCGGGCAGCAGGTGGCCATCGTCTGCCCGACGACCCTGCTGGCGCGGCAGCATTTCAAGACCTTCAGCGAGCGGTTTGCCGGCTGGCCGGTCAAGGTGCGCCACCTGTCGCGGATGGTGACGGCCAGGGACGCCGCCGAGACGCGGGCAGGGCTGAAGGACGGCGCGTTCGAGATCGTGGTCGGCACCCATGCGGTGCTCAGTGATCAGGTCGGGTTCAAGGATCTGGGCCTTGTTATCGTTGATGAAGAGCAGCATTTCGGGGTCAAGCACAAGGAGAAGCTCAAGGGCCTTCGCGCCGATGTGCATCTGCTGACCCTGACCGCCACGCCCATCCCGCGGACGCTGCAGATGGCCCTGTCGGGCATCCGCGAGATGTCGATCATCGCCACCCCGCCGGTCGATCGTCTGGCGGTGCGGACCTATGTCACGCCCTGGGACCCGGTGCTGGTCCGCGAGGCCCTGCTGCGCGAGAAATATCGCGGGGGTCAGGCCTATTATGTCGTGCCGCGCCTGTCGGACCTGCCGGACATCGAGCAATTCCTTCGCGAGAAGGTGCCCGAGATCAAATTCGTGGTCGGCCACGGCCAGATGTCACCGACCCAGCTCGAAGACGTGATGAGCGCCTTCTACGACGGCAGTTACGACCTGCTGCTGTCGACCACGATTGTTGAGTCCGGACTTGATGTTCCGACTGCCAACACATTGATCGTGCACAAGGCCGACATGTTCGGCCTCGCCCAGCTGCACCAGATCCGGGGCCGTATCGGCCGGGCCAAGGCGCGAGCCTTCGCCTATCTGACCACGCCGCCGAACCGGCCGATGAGCCTGTCGTCCGAGCGCCGGCTGCAGGTGCTGCAGTCGCTGGACAACCTCGGGGCCGGCTTCCAGCTGGCCAGCCATGATCTGGACCAGCGCGGCGGCGGCAATCTGCTGGGCGACGAACAGTCCGGCCATATCCGTGAGGTCGGGGTCGAGCTGTACCAGCAGATGCTGGAAGATGCGGTGTCGGAGCTGCGTCTGTCAGGCGAGGGCGGCGGGGTCGTCGATCGCGGCTGGTCGCCGGCGATCAATGTCGGGGCGGCGGTGCTTATCCCCGAGGAATATGTCCCCGACCTGAACGTCCGTCTGAGCCTGTACCGCCGTCTGTCGGACGCGGAAAACTCCGAGACGCGCGAGGCCCTGGCCGCCGAGCTGATCGACCGGTTCGGGCCGCTGCCGGACGAGGCCAAACAGCTGCTGCGCATCGTCGGCATCAAGGCCAACTGCAAGACCGCCAGTATCGAGCGGATCGACATCGGGCCCAAGGGGGCGGTGCTGACCCTGCGCAACAACACCTTCCCCAACCCCATGGGGCTGGTCGGGCTGATCCAGAAGAACCATGCCTTCTGGAAGATCCGGCCGGACCAGAAGATCGTGGTCAAGGGCGAGTGGGACACGGCGGCCGAGCGCCTGAAGGTGGCCGAGCGGATCACGGCCGATCTGGCGCGGGTGGCGGGGGCCTGAGGTCAGCCGGGCGCATGACCCTGACGCCCCGCGGCATCCCCGAACCGGTGCGCCGTTGCGGACCATTCGTCGCAGACGGCGGGCCATGGCAGGCACCGCTGAGAACGTGCATTATCGCTGACGAAACCGTTGGCGATCGCCGAACCCTCTCCCACGAACGGATACATCATGCGACCGATCAGAACCCTGGCCCTTGTCTCCGCAGTCCTGGCGACGCTCGCCGCATGCTCAGCCCCGGCACCGACGGCCCCCGCAGCCGAGGTCCTCGACGCCAGCAGCAGCACCGTGCGGGTGCGCGGCACGGTCCAGGCCGTGACGGACGGTTCGATGACGGTCCAGACCTGGGACGGCCGGACGGTCGCCGTCCCGGTTGCAGAGACAACCCGGTTTGTCTGGGTGGTGGCATCCAGCCTTTCGACCCTCAAGGACGGCGATTTCGTCGGGACCGCGACGACGGGTCCGAAGACGGCGCTTCAGTCGCTGGAGCTGGTGATCTTCCCTGAATCGATGCGCGGCGCCGGCGAAGGCCACTATGAGTGGGACGTTCCGGGCGTGGTTGCGTCCCGCGGGGGCGGTTCGGTCGTGTCGAGCGCGATGACCAACGGCACGGTCCAGAGCCAGAGCGCCATGACCAACGGCACGGTCTCCGGCAATGAAGCCTCGTCCGGCGGCCGTATGCTGACCATCACCTATGCGGGCGGCTCGGCCAATGTCACGATCCCGGAAGGCACGCCGGTCGTGCGTTTCGAACCGACCGAAAGGGCTTCACTGGCGGTCGGTCAGAAGGTCTATGCCGTCATCCCCAAGGGGACGACGTCTGCCGGCTTCCTGGCCATGGGCAAGGACGGCGTGATCCCGCCGATGTAACAGCAGGTCGCCTGGCCGAGCTGCGGCCGGCTCCACAAAGCGAACTCCTGTTGAAAGCCCTTCATGCCCGTCACCCTCTACGGCATCCCCAACTGCGACACGGTCAAGAAGGCGCGCGTCTGGCTGGACCAGCACGGCCTGGCCTTCGCCTTTCATGACTACAAGAAGTCGGGGATCGACCGGCCGCGGCTGGAGGCCTGGGTGGCCGAGCATGGTTGGGAGACGGTGCTGAACCGCGCGGGCACGACGTTCCGGGCGCTGCCGGACGCCGACAAGGCCGATCTGAATGCCGGCAAGGCCGTCGCCCTGATGCTGGCCCAGCCGTCGATGATCAAACGGCCGGTACTGGACCTCGGCGACCGGACCCTGGTCGGGTTCAAGCCCGAGCACTATGCGGCGCTGGTGGTCTAGCCGGCGACCTCGATCTCGACCTCGGGCCGGTCGTGGCCGTCGGCGCGTTCGGTGACCCAGCGGACGGGGCGGTGAGCCCTCTGGCTGTCGCGCCGCGTCGGTGGGTCGATCCAGGTTTCGTTCCGGGTCCGTTGACGGTCGGGGCAGAGGTTTCGCCGACCTTACGAAAGTTTCACCTGCCGCTTCGCATCCGTTTGGCCCGAACGGTGCCTCTTGTTGTCAGATGGCCGGGACATCACGCCCGGTCAGGAACGAAAATCAGGGGAATACCAGATGGAACCAACCTTCATTCCGATCGCGATGTTCGCGATGATCGCTGCGATCGTGATCGTGCCGACCTGGCTCAAGAGCAAGGAGCGGCGTGACATGCAGGCGACGTTGCGGGCGTCGATCGACAAGGGGCAGGCGCTGCCGCCCGAGGTGATTGACGCCCTGACCCGCCAGACCGTGAAACCGCCGGCGACCGCGGTGCGGGACCTGCGGATGGGTGTGATCCTGCTGGCGCTTTCGCTGGGTATCGGCGTCACCTTCTCCGTCATCGCCTATACGTTCGGCGAGACCGAGGCCTGGGGCTTCGGTGCCTTCGCCGCCATCCCGGGCGCTGTCGGTCTGGCCTTCATCATCCTGAGTGCCTTCAACAAGAACAGGGGCTGAGACCGGGCGGGCAGGGGGACTCCAACATGACCCAATCCCTGGTCGACCTGCACGACGTCGAGCTCGCCGCCCTTGCGGCGGCGGGCGGACGGCGGGAGTTCGGAGAACTGGTGCGTCGCCACGGCTCGGCGGTGCGCGGCCTGCTGCGGCGGATGGGAGCCCAGCCCTCGCTGGCCGACGACATCGCCCAGGACGCCTTCATCCAGGCGTTCGAGCGCTGCGCCGAGTTTCGCGGCGAGGGCACCTTTGCGGCCTGGGTCAAGCGGATTGCGGCGCGGCTCTATATCAAGCGGGTCGCCAGGGAAGCGCGCTATGTCGCCGAAACCGGGACCGAGGATGCGGCCCCCGCAACCGACCACGCGGGCCGGGTCGATCTCGATGAAGCCCTGAAGGGCCTCAGCGAGCCCGAGCGACTGTGTGTCTCCCTTTGTCACGGGGCCGGCATGGCGCATCCGGAGATCGCCACCGCCCTCAATTTGCCACTCGGCACGGTGAAGTCTCATGTCAAACGTGGTCTGGATAAACTCCGCGCGCGGCTCCAGCCGCAGGCCGGACAGCCCTTGGGGAGCGCGCAGCATGTCGGCTGACGAGTTCGATCCTGAAATCGAGCGCCTGTTCGCGCGTTCGCCCCAGATGGCCGATTCTGCCCTCTTCCTGGCCCAGGTCGAGCAGAAGCTGCAGAAGGGATCACAGGTCCGTTTTCTTGCCCTCAGCCTCGCCGGGGTCATCGGCGGCGCAGTGGCTGTCCGCGAAACCATGAGCGTCAGCCTGACAGCCGGCGACGGTGTTGTGGCGGGTAACGCCCTCGGTCAGGGCATCCGCAGTGCCTTGCTGAGCGGCGAGGGCATGATCCAGTCGGGTCTCGACCAACTGGGCCTGGCCAATCTGGAGCTCGGCTCCATGGGCGGAATGCAGTTGTTCTGGATTGCCGCGGGGGCACTGATTGCAGTGGCTGCGGCCGGTGTGACCAGGCTGACGCAAGACCTCTGATCCGACGTCCCGTCTTCCCAAGGGATGACGGGACGGACGCCGGCGACTATCTAGAGGGTCCGAACAGGAGGCCTCGCCATGTCCAGCCAGAAGCAGGAAGCGGTCAAACGCATCGCCGCGCCCGACATCCGGGCCCGCAAGGGCGGGGAACCGATTGTCTGCCTGACGGCCTATGACGCCCCGACGGCTGCCCTGCTGGACGATCACTGCGACCTGCTGCTGGTCGGTGACAGCGTCGGCATGGTCGTCCACGGCATGCCCAATACGGTCGGCGTGACCCTGGAGATGATGATCCTGCATGGCCAGGCGGTCATGCGTGGCTCGAAGCGGGCCATGGTGGTCATCGACATGCCGTTCGGCAGCTATGAGGGGGGCAAGGAGCAGGCCTACCAGAACTGCGCCCGCGTCATGAAGGAGACCGGAGCCCAGGGGGTGAAGGTCGAGAGCGGTCCCACGGTCGCGGAAACCATCGCCTATCTGGTCCAGCGCGGCATTCCGGTCATGGGTCATGTCGGTCTGCGCCCCCAGGCGGTGCTGACCGACGGGTCCTTCAAGGCCAAGGGCAAGACCGACGAGGAGCGGCTGCGGGTCATGAGCGAGGCCGAGGCGACCGCCGATGCGGGGGCCTTCGCCGTGGTGGTCGAGGGCGTGGCCGAGGGGCTGGCGCGCGAGATCACCCTCGCCATCGACAAGCCGACCATCGGTATCGGGGCCTCCTCGGCCTGCGACGGCCAGATCCTGGTGACGCCCGACATGCTGGGATTGTTCGACTGGACGCCGAAATTCGTCCGCCGCTACGCCGATCTGCGCAGTGATATCGATCGGGCCGTGGGGGCCTATGCCGCCGATGTGAAGGCCCGCCGTTTTCCTGCCGAAGTCGAGACCTACTTCTCGAAAAAGCCCGCGACGCCCTAAGCGGTGCGTTGCGGCGGGGCAGGGGACCCTCTAGGGTCCGGCCGGATTGAGTTTCAGCGGCCTGAAAGCCGTTTTGTGGGGGCGACGTATCCGTGGTTGATGTCTTCGAGCAGGTCGAGGAGGAGCTTCGCTCCGATCGCTACAAGCGGCTGGCCCGCACCTGGCTGCCCGTTGCGGGCGGTGTTCTTCTGGTCGCCCTGGTCGCGGCCCTGGCCTTCTGGGGCTGGGACAGCTGGCAAACCTCGAAGGCTGACAAGGCCTCGGTCGCCTATGACCGCGGTCTGGAATCCTTGCAGTCCGGAAATCCGGTCGGTGCGGACGCGGCCTTCATCCAGGCGGCCAAGGAAGGCAACGGCGCCTATCGGGCCATGGCCCTGATGCAGCGCGCCGGCATCGCCCTGGAGGCCAACAAGGTGCCGGAGGCGATCGCGCATCTGGACGAGGCTGCCCGGGCCTCCGGCGACCCTCTGCTCTCCGACACCGCCGGCTACAAGGCCGCGCTGCTGGCTATGGACAGCGGTGAAACCCTTGCGCAGATCGAGGCCCGTCTCGAGCCCCTGGCCAAGGATGGCCGCCCGCTGAGTGCCTTCGCCCTGGAAGCCCTGGCCATGGCCCGCCTCCAGAACGGTCAGGTCGCGCCGGCCCGGGAGGCCCTGGTGCTGCTGAAGAACGGTCTGGACACCCCCGAGATCATCATCCAGCGCGCCGACCTCGCCATTGCGACGATCGACGCCGGTGGTGCGCCCGGCCTTGCGGCCATTGTGCGCGCGCAGGCTGCCATCCCCGTCCCCCCGCCCGCTTCGGCCGCCCCTCCGGCTGCCGCCGCGGCTTCGACCCGCCCGTGATTATCGCCTTCAGGACGTACCCCATGAATCGCGTGCTTAAAGTCGCCCTGATGAGCGGGCTCGCCGTCACCCTCGCTTCGTGCAGCACGGTGCAGGGCATGTTGCCGTTCGGCCTCGGCAAGAACAACGCACCGCAGGCCACGGCCACGGAGGGACAACGCATCTCGGTGCTGGAGTTCGAACAGGCGCTGGTTCCTTCGGCTGCCCTGTCCGGCCGTGACTTCTTCATTCCGGGCCCCCAGGCGGCGATTGCCTGGACCCAGCCGGGCGGTAACGCTGACAACGCCGTGGAGCACGTGATCGCGGGTGCCGAGTTCACGGTCGCCTGGCGTCGCGGCATTGGTGTCGGCTCCTCGCGCACGCGTCAGGTCATGGCCCCCGTCGTCGCGGACAATGGCCGCGTGTTTGTGCTGGATGGCGAATCCACCGTTTCGGCCCTCGATGCCGGAACGGGTGCCCAGGCCTGGCGTGTCAACGTCAAGCCGGCAGAGAGCGCGCGCCGAACCGGTTTCCTCGGCATGGGCGGCCGCTCGGATGGCGGCGGCTTCGGCGGTGGCGTGGCCGTTGGCGGCGGCAAGGTGTTTGTGGCTTCGGGCTATCGCACCATCACCGCCATCGACCAGGCCTCCGGTGCCGTGATCTGGACCACCCCGGTCGATGTGCCGATCCATGGGGCCCCGACGGTCTCGGGCAGCCGGGTCTTTGTTGTCGACGTCGAGAACCAGATCCAGGCCTTCGACACCGCCACCGGCCGTCAGGACTGGTCCTATCGCGGCATTCCCGAGCCGGCCCGGCTGCTGCGCGCCTCCAGCCCGGCAGTGATCGGCGACACGGTGATCGCACCCTTCTCGTCCGGCGAAGTCATTGCCCTGCGCGCCTCCACGGGCCAGTCCCTCTGGCAGCAGGTGCTGTCGCGCACGAGCCGCACCAGCGCCCTTTCCGAAATCCGCGACATCGCCGGCCGCCCGGTCATCAGCCGCGGGGTCGTCTATGCCGTCAGCCATTCCGGTGTGATGTCCGCCATGGACATCCGGTCGGGCCAGCCGAAATGGGCGCCGCTGCCGATTGGCGGCGTCAATGCGCCCCTGCCGGTGGGTGAGGTGGTCTATGTCGTGTCCAAGGAAGGCGAACTGACCGTCATCAACCGCGACAGCGGCCAGATCTACTGGACCCGTGACCTCAACGAGGGCCGTGTTCGCCAGGAAGGCGGCATGTTCGGCTTCTTCGATCGGACCGTACGGCCGATCTGGTCCGGTCCCCTGATGGCCTCGAGCCGACTTGTCCTGACCAATTCGGACGGCGAGCTGGTCGCGCTTGATCCCAAGACCGGTGCCCAGACCGCCTCGATCCGCATGGGTGGCCCGGTCTATATCGCCCCCGCCGCCTACAACGGCGCCCTCTATGTTCTCACCGACAAGGGCGATCTCGTCAGCATTCGCTGACGTTCCCAACCGAACTGCGTTAGAAGGCCGACATGGCTCTCAAAGTCGCCATCGTCGGCCGCCCCAATGTGGGCAAGTCGACATTGTTCAACCGCCTCGTCGGCAAGCGCCTGGCGCTGGTCGATGACCGGCCGGGCGTGACCCGCGATCGCCGGTATGCTGACGGCAACATCGGCGACATGGACCTGACCCTGATCGACACCGCCGGCTATGAGGACGTCACCGACGACAGCCTCGAATCCCGGATGCGCGAACAGACCGAGGCGGCGCTGGAGGACGGCGACCTGATCCTGTTCATGATGGACGCCCGCGAGGGCGTGACCTCGCTGGACCAGATCTTCGCCGAACGCCTGCGCAAACAGCACAAGCCCGTCATCCTGCTGGCCAACAAGTCCGAGAGCCGCGAGAGCGGCGGCGGCATCGGCGAGGCCTATTCTCTGGGCTTCGGAGAGCCGGTCGCCATCTCGGCCGAGCACGGCGAGGGTATGGCGGACCTGTATGCCGCCGTGGTCGCCGCATCGGCCGACATCTTCGTCGAGGAGGTCGACGAACCGGACAAGCCGATCCGCATCGCCATCATCGGTCGCCCCAATGCGGGCAAGTCGACCCTGATCAACCGCCTGATCGGCGAGGACCGGATGCTGACCGGCCCCGAGGCCGGCATTACCCGTGACTCCATCTCGGTCGACTGGGAATACGAGGGCCAGAACATCCGGCTCGTCGACACCGCCGGCATGCGTCGCAAGGCCCGTGTGCAGGAGAAGCTGGAGAAGCTGTCGGTCGCCGACACCATCCGCGCCATCACCTTCGCCGAGGTGGTCGTTCTGGTCATGGACAAGGACGATGCCTTCGACACTCAGGACCTGCAGCTGGCCGATCTGGTCGAGCGCGAAGGGCGGGCGCTGGTCTATGTCGCGGCCAAATGGGACCTTGAGGAAAACCCGCAGGCCAGGCTGGCCAAGCTCAGCCAGATGGCCGAGGACAAGCTGCCCCAGCTGAAGGGCTCGCCGTTCGTGGCCCTGTCGTCGCACAGCGGCCGCGGCGTCGAGCGGCTGATGCCTGCCGTGCTTCAGGCCCACGCCACCTGGTCGGTCAAGGTCAAGACCAAGGACCTGAACGACTGGCTGTCCATGGCGACCCAGAGGCATCCGCCCCCCGCCGTCGACGGCAAGCGGATCAAGCCCAAATACATGGCCCAGACCAAGGCCCGCCCGCCGACCTTCGTGCTCATGGCCAGCCGCGCCGAGGCCATGCCGGAGCAGTACAAACGCTATCTGGTCAACAATCTGCGCGAGTCCTTCGACCTGCCGGGCACGCCGATCCGTCTGATCGTGAAGTCAGGCAGTGAGAACCCCTATGCGCCGGGCGGGTCCAAGTCGGGTCCCGAACGCTACAAGGGCGACGCCAAGACCGCGCCGCGTAAGGTCATCAAAAAGGCCGAACGCGCCGAGATGCTGTCCAACCTGCCCGGCAAGGCGCTGGAGCAGAAGAAGGCCGGCAAGACCAAGCTGAAGCCGCTGGCGGGGCTGAAGGCCAGCGCCAACAAGAAGGCCGGCTCGTCCGTCGCGGTCCAGAAGGGCGCGCGGGGCGGGGCGAGGCAGGTCTCGCGGTCAGGTCGGATCCGGACCGGGCAGAAGCACGCGCCGAAGAAGTAGGTCAGATCAGCGCCGCCACACCCGGCCCCTGGCTCCAGTCCCTGAAGCGGACCTCCAGCGGCGGCTCGAGATCGCCGCGGGCCAGTTCGACGATCAGCGGGCCGATCGCCGAGGGATGGATGACGTCCTGCGGGTCCTCGCCCGGAAAGGCCTGGGCGCGCATCGCCGTGCGCATCCGGCCCGGATCGACGATCGAGACCCGGATCGGCATGGATTCGATCTCGTCCGCCCAGCATTTCAGCAGCGCCTCGGCGCCGGCCTTGGTCGCGGCATACAGGCCCCAGAAGGCCCTGGGGGCGGCGGCGACGCTGGTGGTGAGATAGACGGCGCGGCCGGCATCGGAGACCTTCAGCAGGGGCTCCAGCGAGCGGATCAGGCGATAGACGGCGGTGAAATTGGTCTTCTCGACCTTGCCCCAGATGCGCGGGTCGGCGTGGCTGACGGGGGTCAGACCCGAGGCCCCCATGGTCGCCGCAGCCTGCACCCAGATGTCCAGCCGCCCGAAGCGCTCATAGATGGCACCGCCCAGACGGTCGATCGCGCCGCCGTCCACCAGGTCGAAGGGGATCAGGGTGGCGTGCTTGCCGGTGGCGGCGAAGATGGCATCGTCCAGCTCTTCCAGCCCACCGACGGTGCGCGCTGTAGCGATGACATGGGCACCGGCCTTCGCCAGGGCGAGGGCACTCTCATAGCCGATGCCGCGCGAGGCCCCCACGACGAGGGCGATGCGGTCCTTGAGGGGGAGGTCAGTCATGGCGGGGTTGGTAGGCATGGCGTTGATCACCGTCAATGTGTTACATTGCCCTACAGTCGAACGAGGTCATTCCATGGCGAAAACAGCCACCCTCACGCTCCGGGTCAGCGAAGAGCTCAAGGACAAACTCGGCCGGTTCGCCGAACAGACCAACCGGACACCATCGTCGGTGGCCGAACGCACGCTCGAAGTTTTTCTGGATCGAGAGCTGGAAATGCTGGCGGCCGTCGACCAGAGCCTTGAGGACTTCCGTGTGGGTCGAACTGTACCCCACGCCGAGGCCATGCGGCGCATTCGCGCCACGCTCGACAAGCACAAGAAGCAGCCTTGAGAACCGTCGATTGGTCGGAAACGGCGATCGACCAGTATGAAAACGCCATCGACTGGCTGGCGGAACGCAATCCGGAGGCGGCGGAGCGGCTGGCCGAGCGTATCCAGGCGACCGTCGAAGGATTGGCGCGCCGTCCCATCGGGCGCCCCGGTCAGCGCGAGGGAACCTATGAGAAGGCGGTTCTTCGCACCGCGTATCTGGTGATCTATTCGCTGGTGGGCGGACCCGAAGGACAGCTCCGCATTCTGCGCATCTACCATACCGCCCAGAACTGGACAGCGTGGTCGACCGGGCCTGAAGAGCTTCCCTAAAAGCCCGCTGCCGGCTGCCACAGGCTGAAACTGCAGCCCTGGTCGTCGCAGACCACGACCGAACGGCCGGTGGCGCTGTCCGAAGGGATGGCCGCCTTGCCGCCCAGCTCCACGACCCGCTCGCACAGGGCATCGATATCCTCGACCCGGAAATACAGGTGGGGCAGCTGGCTGGCCCGTTCGGACCGGGTGAAGCCGAAGGGCGGGTCGCTGTCGGCGACATGGGCATAGGTCGGGCCTGACGCATCTTCGTCAAAGGTCCAGCCGAACAGGGCGCTGAAGAAGGCGCGGGCTCTGGCGATATCGGGGGTGTCGACGGTGAAATAGCCGAGCTGGACCACAGAGGCCTCCGGATGCGCGAAGATCGGGGCCCGAACGCTCTGCGCGTCCGGTCCGGTTTCGCCCTTAAGCGCTCACCAGCAGCGAAAGTTGCCGCGCAGCAACCTCGCGGCCGCCCTCCTCGATCTCGCGATCCAGCAGACGGGTTGGGTATTCGCCGGTGAAATAGTGATCGGTGAACTGTGGATTGCGCGGATCGCGCGGTCCGGCCTCCATGGCGTCATAGAGGCCTTCGACCGACAGGAAGCCGAGCGAATCGACCTCGAGGTGGGCCCGCATCTCCTCAAGCGTATGGTTGGCGGCGATCAGCTGGTCCCGCTCCGGCATGTCGATGCCGTAGAAATCCGGCCACAGGATCGGCGGCGAGGCCGAGCGAAGATGCACCTCGGTCGCGCCGGCCGCGCGCACGGCCCTCACCAGTTTCACCGAGGTCGTGCCGCGCACGATGGAATCGTCGATCAGGACGACCCGCTTGCCCTCCAGTACCGACCGGTTGGGGCTGTGCTTCATCTGTACGCCCTTCTGCCGTGCCCCCTGGCTGGGCTGGATGAAGGTGCGACCCAGATAGTGGCTGCGGATGATCCCCATCTCATAGGGAATGCCGCTCTCCTGGGCATAACCGAGCGCCGCGGGCACGCCGGAGTCCGGCACGGGCACGACGACGTCAGCCTCGATCGCATGCTCCCGGGCCAGTTTCATGCCCATCCGCTTGCGCACGCCATAGACCGAGCGGCCGTTCACGATGCTGTCCGGGCGGGCGAAATAGACATATTCGAACAGGCAGGGGCGGGCTGCACGGGTCGGGAAGGGCTTGAGCGACTTCAGTCCCTCATGGTCGATGACGATGACCTCGCCGTGCTCGACATCACGCTCGAAGGTCGCGCCGATGGTGTCCAGCGCGCAGGTTTCCGACGCCAGCACCCAGGCGTCGCCGAGCCGGCCCAGGACCAGCGGACGGATGCCGAGCGGGTCGCGCGCGCCGATCAGTTTGGAGCGGGTGGCGCAGACCAGGGCGTAGCCGCCCTCGATCCGGCCGATGGCGTCGATGAAGCGATCGACGATCTTGGCCTTCCGGCTACGGGCGATCAGGTGAAGGATGACCTCGGAGTCGGACGTCGACTGGAAGATGGCCCCTTCGCCGACCAGCTGGTTCCGCACATACAGATGGTTGGTCAGGTTGCCGTTGTGGGCGATGGCGATGCCGCCCTGATCGAGATCGGCGAACATCGGCTGGATGTTGCGCAGGAAGCTGCCGCCGGCGGTGGAATAGCGGGTGTGGCCGACCGCGGCGGACCCCGGTAGCCGTTCCGGCAGGTCCGTGCCGCCGAAAGCCTCGCCGACCAGCCCCATGTGGCGTTCGGTGTGAAAGCGGGTGTCGTTGACGCTGGCGATGCCGCAGGCCTCCTGGCCGCGGTGCTGCAGGGCGTGCAGGCCCAGGGCGACGATGGCCGAGGCGGCATTCTTGTCGGCACCCCAGACGCCACAGACGCCGCATTCCAGCCGCGGCCGATCATCATCGGCTTCGCGGTAGTGATCCCGGTGGACAACAGGATCAGCGATGGAATGCACGGGACTGCTCATCGTGGGGCTCCGATGATGCGGGGAACGCTAGTCGGTGGCGGACGCGGGCGGAGTATTGTTTGTTTGGGGCGAGGGCAAGGCTTCTTCGCTGGAAAATCCCTCGTTCACGGACGAAGTCACCACCGGTGCCAGGGCGTCGGCACCGCGGCCGATGCCCGGCAGCACGATCTGGATCAGCCGAGCCGCGCCCGCCGTGACTGGTCGCAGGGCCGCCTCGCTGAGCCAGCGCGGGGTTCGCTCGCCCGGCATGGCGGCGACGACAACCAGATGGATGGCTCCCAGCAACACCAGTGCGCGGGCTGCGCCGACGAAGATTCCGAGGGCGCGGTCCAGACCGCCGAGCTGCGGATGAGCCTGGGCCTGCTTCGACAGAAACGATCCGAAGATGCGGATGCCGAAATAGATCAGCAGGAAGGAGGTCACCGCTGCCGCGATCGTACCGGCCCAGTCCGGGTTGACCAGCGCTCGCCCGAGGGGCGCCGTCAGCGGCAGGGCCACGAGGGCGATGAAGGCCGCGAGCACAAAGCTCAGCAGGGTGATGATCTCGCGCGTACCGCCGCGCACCCAGCCGGCCGCCGCCGAGGCGAGGATGACCAGAATGGCGATTACGTCGAAACCGGTCATGCGCGCCCGAACTGAGTTCTTCCGTATCTCAATAGCGGTTTTGCGAGATTCGTTCGACCGCTTCCGCCAGCCGCGTCACGGATGTCACCCCCACGCCCTTGTGTTTGACAGTCAGGGGTGGGGTCAGGGCCCGGTCGAAGCCCAGTTTCTGCGCCTCCCGCAGCCGCGCCTCGGCCCGCCCCACAGCCCGTATCTCGCCCGACAGGCTGATCTCGCCGAACACGACGCAGCCCTGGGGCAGGGGGGTATCGGTCGCGGAACTGATCAGGGCGGCCGCCGCAGCCAGATCGGCCGCAGGCTCATTGATGCGCAGGCCGCCTGCCACGTTCAGATAGACGTCCTGATCACCGAAGCCGAAGCCACAACGCGCCTCCAGCACGGCCAGCACCATGGCCAGCCGGCCGGTATCCCAGCCCACGACGGCCCGGCGCGGGGTGCCATAGGCGGATTTCGACACAAGGGCCTGCATCTCGACCAGCACCGGCCTTGAACCCTCGATACCGGCGAAGACGGCCGCGCCCGGGGCCCGGTCCTTGCTCTCGCCGAGGAAGAGGGCCGATGGATTGGCAACCTCACGCAGGCCCGCGTCCCCCATTTCGAACACGCCGATCTCGTCCGTGGCGCCGAACCGGTTCTTGCCGGCCCGCAGGATACGAAACGGATAGCCCCGCTCGCCTTCGAAACTCAGGACGGCATCGACCATATGCTCGACCACCCTCGGGCCGGCGACCTGACCGTCCTTTGTGACGTGGCCGACCAGGATGACCGCCACGCCCTGGGTCTTGGCCAGCCGGACCATCTCGCCGGCGCAGGCGCGGACCTGGGTGACCGAACCCGGCCCGGCCTCATGGGCGTCGGACCACAGGGTCTGGATGGAATCGACGATGACGATGTCGAACTTCTCGCGCTTCAGCGTCCCGAGGATGTCCCGCAATGCGGTGGCCGAGGCGAGCTCGACCGGGGCCTTTTCAAGCCCCATCCGCTTCGCCCGGGCGCGGATCTGCTCGACCGCCTCCTCGCCCGAGATATAGGCGACCCGCCGTCCTGCGAGGGCTGCCCGCCCGGCCACGTCGAGCAGCAGCGTCGATTTGCCGACGCCGGGGTCGCCGCTGAGCAGCAGGGCTGATCCCGGCACCACCCCGCCGCCGCAGACCCGGTCGAACTCGGTCACGCCGGTTATGATGCGTGGCGGCTCGGGTGTGTCGGACTGCAGCGTCTCGAACTGGAGGCCGCGGCCACGCGCCGCCGCGCCGGTCGCAGGCTTCATCGCGCCGGGCGGAGCCGAGCGGCTCTCCTCGACGATGGAGTTCCACTGATTGCAGGCCCCGCACTGGCCCGACCATTTGCCATGGACGGCCCCGCAGGCCTGGCAGACATAGATTGCGCCGTCACGAGCCATGGGACCGACTTACAGGAGTCGGACGCGGCGGGGCAGGGGGCGTTCGCGGGCCTGCGACCGATATTGACGTGTGTCTTTCGGCGGCCTGCCCTTTGCGCAACCGGCGGCACAGTCCATACCACCAGCCATGGCAATGCGAGGCGAGCGGGCGGGGCGGCACGGGGATTCCGTGGCAAAGGCGGCACAGGCAGGAACGCTCATGCCCGTAGCCGATGGACCGCCGTTCTGGCGGGCCCTCGGTGATCTGATCCGGCTGGTCGGTCGATCAAACGCGCCCCACCTGCGGCTGCGCCTGATCGCGGCCATCGGCATGACCCTCGCCGGCAAGGGGCTGGGGGTGCTGGGCCCGCTGGTCCTGGGTGCGGCGGTCAACCATCTCGCGGCAGGGCAGGGGACAGCGGTCGCTGTCGGCCTCGGCTTCGCCGGCTTTGCTGTGGGCTGGGCCTTTGTCCGACTGTTGTCGGCGATCGCCCCGAACGCCTCGGATGTGGTGTTCGCGCCGGTGCGGGCAGCCGCCCAGCGTCGGGCGGCGACCGAGACGTTCGCCCATGCCCTCAGTCTTTCACTGGATTTTCACCAGACCAAACGGTCCGGGTCGCTTTCACGGACCATGGACCGGGGGTCGCGAGCGGTAGACTTCCTGCTGCGTATCCTGGCGTTCAACCTGATCCCGACCGGCGTCGAACTGGTGCTGGCGGCGGGCGTTCTGGCCGGACGGTATGACTGGCGGTTCGGCGCGGTCGCGGTGGTGGTGGTCGTCGTCTACGCCGCCTCGACCTTCGCCCTGGCCAACTGGCGACTGGAGCACCGGCGCGAAATGAATGCCGCCGACACCGAGGCTGCGGGCGTCTCGGTGGATGCCCTGCTCAACTATGAGACGGTCAAGTCGTTCGGGGCCGAGGCCCGGGCCGCCGGTGCCTATGACCGGGCGCTGGACGACTACACACGCGCCGCCCTGAAGGCCAACAGCTCTCTGGCCATGCTGAACGTCATGCAGGCGGTCATCATGAACATCGGTCTTGCCGTGATGGCCGTGATGGCCGGGTTCGAGGCCGCAGCGGGCCGGATGGGTCCGGGCGACGTGATGGCCGCCGTGCTCATCATGATCTCCCTCTATGCCCCGTTGAACATTCTCGGCTTCGCCTATCGGGAAATCCGCCAGTCCTTCATCGACATGGAGGAGATGCTGAAGGTCACGCGTCAGACGCCCCAGGTCGCTGATGCACCGGATGCCTTGCCCTTGCCCCATCCAGCGGACGCCCGCGGGGCGGCCCTGGCCTTTGAGGGGGTCGGTTTTCGTCACGACTCCCGGGCCAACGGCCTCCGGGATGTCAGCTTCATGGCACCTCCGGGCACCACGACCGCCCTGGTCGGGCCGTCCGGGTCCGGCAAGTCGACCATTGTGAAACTGGCCCTGCGGCTGCTGGATCCCAAGGAAGGCCGGGTGCTCATCGATGGCCTGGACGCGCGGGCCGTGACCCAGACGTCCCTGCGCGCCGCCGTCGCCCTCGTGCCGCAGGATGTGGCGCTGTTCAACGACAGCATTCGCGCCAACATCGGCTTCGCCCGCCCGGACGCTGACGAGGCCGCCATCTGGGCAGCGGCCGAGGCTGCGGAACTGGCCAGTTTCATCCGGGAACTGCCCGAGGGAATGGAAACCCGAGTCGGGGAGCGCGGACTCAAGCTCTCTGGCGGCGAGCGCCAACGGGTTGGCATCGCCCGCGCCCTTCTGGCCGACCCCTGTATCCTCATCCTCGATGAGGCCACCAGCGCGCTCGACAGCCGGACGGAGGCGGCCATCCAGAAGACGCTGCGCAAGGCGCGGGCGGGCCGAACCACGCTGGTCGTGGCCCATCGCCTGTCGACGATCGCCGACGCAGACCAGATCCTGGTCCTCAAGGCGGGGCAGATCGTGGAACGCGGAGCCCATCACGAGTTGGTGGCGCGTCTGGGCGGAGAATATGCGGCCCTGTGGCGCAAACAGACGCGCGGAGCCCGGACCGAGCGTCAACCGGTCTGAGCCAGCTTCCGCTGTACGACCTCGTTGAGACTGTCGAGGATATGCGCGCGCTCCAGTGCGGCTTCCGGAGGCAGGGCCTGCAGGAGCCTCAGGGAGCGTGCGTGGACGGTGACGATGCGCCAGTCGAAAGGCTGTTCCGGATCGAGGACTCCGATCAGGTCGCAAAGGCCGGAGGCGGCGCGGCACAGGTCGAAAAGCTCGAAGGGCCCCGCCGCATCGATCAGGCTCGTGGCCTCCCGGTAGACCTGCTCCCGCCGCTCCGACGTGTCTCCCGGCCCCGTCGGTTCCGGGATTGCCTCCAGGGCACTGATACTCGCCTCGATCACCTGCAGCGCCTGCTCGCGCATCGTCTCCAGGTTGGCGCGCGCCCGGGCAATGGCGGTGCCGACACTGATGCCGCCCGGTGTGTTGATCATGGTCGCAAGGTTCGACTTGCGAACAGCGTGTGTGATGACACTCAAGCGGCCTCTCCCTCAGCCAGGCTGGCGGCTTCTGCGGCTTTCGCGGCTTCCAGTTCCCGCTTCCGGATCATGTCGGCGCGACGTTCCTCGCCCAGTCCCAACGTTTTTCGAAACCGGCGATCAGGCCCGAAATAGTCCCCAACCTCGAGGAAGGGGCGAGTGTCTCGTGCCACCCAGATGATCCGCTCAAGCAGGGTGGTGGCGGAGAAAGGCTTGGTGATGATGAAACTGGCACCGCAGTCCCGGGCCTCTGCCACGCGCGGACGACGGATATGGGCAGCCGTCATGATCACCGGCACGAAAGCATTGGGTTCGAGCCCCGAACGGCGCAACCAGCGAACCAGTTCAAAACCGTCCATGCCGGGCATTTCGCAGTCGACCAGGAGCAGATCGATGGTGTGCTCCTTGAGGATCTCCTTTGCCTCGGCCGCGCTCAGACAGGCGTGTCGGGCCCGGACGCCGAACGCCATGAGGGCCTGGCCGGTCAGGTCGAGGGCGAAGGCTGAGTCGTCGACGACCATGGTCACCGCGCCGCTCAGATTGACCGACGCGCTCTCGCGCAGCTTTTCGCCGATCGCGCTCACTTAGGGGGACGAGCCGCTGAGGGGTAACGACGGTTATACATACCAGCCGTTATTGCAGCTTCCGGTAGAGGAAAGATTAATGGATGGACCGGACCAAAAACGACCGAATCAGCCGGCCCGACCGATGGCGTAGAACCGGTCCGACCGGGCCTTGCGCAGCTGGGCCGGGGTAAGGGCTGACAGGGTCGCCAGTTCCTCGGCAAGGACATTGCCGACGGCGGCGACAGCGGCGGCGCGGTCGGCATGGGCCCCGCCGACGGGTTCAGGAATGATCCGGTCGACGATCTTCAGTTCGAGGAGGTCGGGGGCGGTGATCTTCATGGCCATGGCGGCGTCCCGCGCCCGGGCCCCGTCCCGCCAGAGGATTCCGGCTGCCCCCTCGGGCGAGATGACCGAATAGATCGAATGCTCCAGCATCAGCACCCGGCCTGCGGCGGCAATGGCGATGGCCCCGCCGGAGCCGCCTTCGCCGGTGATGGTGGCGATGGAGGGCACGCCCAGGGTCAGGCAGCGTTCGGTCGAGCGGGCGATGGCCTCGGCCTGGCCGCGCTCCTCGGCCCCCAGGCCCGGATAGGCCCCCGCTGTGTCGACGAAGGTCAGGACCGGCAGGCCATACTGTTCGGCCAGGTCCATCAGGCGGACGGCCTTGCGGTAGCCCTCGGGCCGGGCCATGCCGAAATTGTGAACGACACGGGTCTGGGTGTCGTGGCCCTTCTCATGGCCCATCAGGACCACGGGCGCGCCGCGGAAGCGCGCCAGGCCGCCGAGGATGGCCTGATCGTCGCCGAACTGGCGGTCACCCTTCAGCTCGACGAAATCGGTGAACAGGCCTTCGACATAGTCCACGAAATGGGGCCGCTGCGGATGACGCGCCACCTGGGTCTTCATCCAGGGATCAAGGCTGGCGTAGGTCTTCTTCCTCAGCTGCTCAGCCTTCTTGCGCAACTGCTCGACCTCGGCGTCGAACGAGCCGGAGGTCGAGGAGAGCAGATTCAGCTCCTCGATCTTCGCCTCCAGATCGGCGATCGGCTTTTCAAACTCGAGGTAGTGCACGGCCATAAGGCATCCGGAACAGGCGCGCCGCGTGGCGCATCGGAAGGCGGCGGAACCTAGTCAGGTCAGCGCCCGGGAGCAAGCGACGGTTCACTCCTCCCGCGCCAGCGGATGTTTGTCACGCACCACCCGGGCCAGACGGTCGGTGGCGACGTGGGTGTAGATCTGGGTCGTAGAGATATCGGCGTGGCCCAGCAGGGTCTGGACCACCCGAAGGTCGGCTCCGCCTTCCAGCAGGTGGGTGGCGAAGGCGTGGCGCAGGACGTGGGGGCTGACCCGGGCGGGGTCGATGCCGGCGTCGAGAGCGGCCTGGTCCAGCAGCTGGGCGAAGCGGCGGGGGGTGAGATGGCCCTTGGCCGAGGCCGAGGGGAACAGCCAGGGGCTGTCCGGGGTCTTTTCCGGCCGCGCAGCGTCACGGGCGATCAGCCAGACCTTCACCGCCTCGCGGGCGGAGGCGTTCAGCGGGGCCAGCCGTTCCTTGCCGCCCTTGCCGCGCACGATCAGGAAGGCGGGGTCGCGCCGTACGGCCTCGACCCTGAGTCCCAGCAACTCCGACACCCGCAGGCCCGAGGCATAGGCCAGCTCCACCAGAGCCACCAGCCGCAGCCCGGCGGCTCCGTCATGGGTCGCAGCGGTGGCCAACAGCCGTTCCACTTCGTCGCCGCTGAGCGTCCTTGGAAGGCTGCGCCCCTGTTTCGGGGCATCTAGCCGTCGCGAGGGGTCATCGGCCCGCCAGCCCTCGCCCAGGGCGAACCGGTAGAACTGCCGCACCGCCGAGCGCCGTCGCGCCTGGGTGGCCGGGGACAGGCCACGCCGTCCGAGGTCTGCATACCAGGCCTCGATCCCCGCCTCGTCGCCGCCCATCAGGCCACCGTCGATCCCGGCCTCCGCATCGGCCAGATCGCGGCCGTAGGCGGACAGGGTATGGGGCGAAGCATCGCGCTCCACCGCCATCATCTCGAGAAAGGCCTCGACCTGCGGCGTGCTCATGCGCGTGGGCGCTTTGCGACAGCTGCGCTTGGTGTAGAGGGTGGTGGGGTCATGCCGTGCCTGCCGCCGCCCGTTCCGTCGACATCCAGCGGCCTCGCAAGAGGCCGGCGATGAGTCCTGACGAACCGATTCCCGTACATGAACGCACCATAGCGCTGGTCGGGCTGATGGGGGTGGGCAAATCGACGGTCGGACGCCGGCTGGCCAAGCGGCTGGGCCTGCCCTTCGCCGACGGCGACAGCGAGATCGAGGCGGCGGCGAAAATGACCGTGTCTGACATCTTTGCCCAGCTCGGCGAGGCCGGGTTCCGGGCCGGAGAAGCGCGGGTACTGAAGCGTCTCCTGCACGCCCCCCGTATGGTGTTGGCGACGGGCGGCGGGGCCGTATTGAACCCTGAGACAAGGAAAGAGCTGAAGGCGCGGGCGATCACCGTCTGGATGCGCGCCGACCTTGAAACCGTCGCCGCCAGGGTCCAGCGACGGGATACCCGCCCGCTGTTGCGCGGCCGGGATCCTTTGGAGGCGTTGACGGCCATGGCCGAGGTTCGCAATCCCTACTACGCGACCGCAGATTTGACGGTTGATGTCAGCAGCGGTGCCCATGCCGAGGCCGTGGAAAGCATCATGCGGGCCCTGGCAGCCCATGGGGCCGGGGTGGCGGCATGAGCGAGACTATCCGCGTCTCCGGCGGCGGTTTCCAACCCTATGACGTCGTCATCGGGCGCGGGCTGATCGCGCAACTGGGCACCCGGGTCGCAGGCCTGGCTCAGGGGCGGACGGTCATCGTCACGGACGAGACGGTCGCTGCCCTGCATGGTCCGGCGGTTCTGGCGGGGCTGGAGGCGGCCGGGGTCCGGGCACGGCTGCTGACCGTGCCGCCCGGTGAGGCGTCGAAATCCTTCGCCCAACTGGAACATGTGATCGACCGGCTTCTGGCCTTCGGCCTCGATCGGCGCGACCTGATCGTGTCGCTCGGCGGCGGGGTGGTCGGCGACCTGGCCGGGCTGGCGGCGGCGCTCTACATGCGCGGGATCGATTTCGTTCAGGTGCCGACCACACTGCTGGCGCAGGTGGATTCCTCGGTCGGGGGCAAGACGGCGATCGATACCCCACGCGGCAAGAACCTGGTCGGTGCGTTTCACCAGCCGCGGCTCGTCGTTGCTGACATTGACCTGCTGGCTACCCTGCCGCCGGATCAGCTGCGATCCGGCTGGGCCGAGGTGCTGAAACACGGCCTGATCTGCGATGCGGCCTTCTTCGACTGGCTGGCGGGTGAAGGTTCTGCCGGGGCCGGTGGTGATCCTGCTGCCCTGACCCGTGCGGTGGTGCGGTCGGTCGAGATCAAGAGCACCATCGTCGGCGAGGACGAGAAGGAGGCCGGGCGACGGGCCCTGCTGAATCTCGGCCATACCTTCGGCCATGCCATTGAGGCCGAGCTGGGATTTGACGAGGCCCGGATCACGCATGGTGGGGCCGTCGCCCTCGGCTGCGTTATGGCCTTCCGCTTTTCTGCCGCCGCCGGATTTTGCGATGAACGCGTCGCGGATCGGGTCAAACAGGTGATCGCCGCCGCCGGCCTGCCCGTGCGGCTGGCGGACGCGGGGAGCTTCACGGCTGAAGCGCTGCTCGACCGTATGGCCGGCGACAAGAAGGTCGAGGGCGGCCGGCTGACCCTGATCCTCGCCCGGGCGATCGGCGATACCTTCGTCGAACGCAATGTCGACCGGGCTGCCATTGGGGCGTTTCTGAAGACCGAAGGCGCGGCGTGAGCCGGTCCGCCATGCGCCTGGACGCCGTGCCGCTCGAGAACCGGTTCGTGCGACTGGAGCCCCTTGCACCGACGCTGGAAGACGAGGTGCGCGCCGCCCTCGATTGCGATCCGGCCTCCTGGGACATCATGGTCGCCGCCGCCTATGGGCCGTATTTCGACGACTGGTGGCATGCGGCGCTCAGGGCCATGGCACAGGGCACGCGGATCGCCTGGGCCGTCCGGCGGATGGACGATGGCGCGGTTGTTGGGACGACCAGCCTCTATGAGATCAGGCCCGACTATCGCCGCTGCGAGGTCGGCTCAACCTTCTACCGGCCGGAGGCGAGGGGCGGGCCGGTCAATCCGTCGTGCAAACGGTTGTTGCTGGGCCACGCCTTTGACGGCGGTGCCGTGCGGGTCGAGATCCTCACCGACGCAATCAACCCCGGGAGCCAGGCCGCGATCCGCAAGCTGGGGGCGCGGGACGAAGGGGTGCTGCGCAAGCACAAGATCACCTTCAAGGGTCGGGTCCGCGACACGGCCCAGTTCGCCATCCTCGACGATGACTGGCCCGGGGTCCGGGCCCGGCTGGATGCACGACTGGCAGCGTTCGGCTGATCCACGCGCCGTCTGCGCTAACCGGCCTCGGGCGTCGCTGTTCCCTTGCGTCGGACGCGGAAGAAGGTGCGCAGCAGGTCTCCGCCCTCAGCGGCCAGGACCCCGCCCTCGAACACAGGCTTCCAGTGGCAGGTCGGCTGTTCGAAGAATCGCGGGCCATGCGCCACCGCCCCGCCCTTGGGATCGTCGGCCCCCCAGACCACGCGGCCGATGCGGGCGTGGCTGATGGCCCCGGCGCACATCGCGCAGGGCTCAAGCGTCACATAGAGGGTCAGGCCGGTGAGGCGATAGTTTCCAAGTTTCGAGGCCGCAGCGCGCAGGGCGACAATCTCGGCATGGGCGGTCGGGTCATGGGCTCCGATGGGGCCGTTGCGACCCTCGGCGACGACCTCGCCGGTCGATTCATCGACGATCACGCAGCCCACAGGAGTCTCTCCCGCGTCTGCCGCCGCTTGCGCACATGCCAAGGCCATGTGCATGAACCGCTCATCATGGCCAGCCATCCCCGAGACAACGACAAGAAGCCGCGCCCGCGTCAAGACGACAGCCGCGACGGTCCCCGCAAACCCTACGTGAAGCGCGTCGAGAGCAGCGATGATCGTGGCCCGCCCAAGGGCGGAAAACCTTTCGGCAAACCCGGCGGCAAGCCCTTCGCCAGGGACGGCAAGCCCGCCCCGAAAGCCGACGACGGTCCGAAGCGTAGCGAACGGATCGCCAAGGCCATGGCCCGGGCCGGTATCGCCTCGCGCCGCGAGGTCGAGCGGCTGATCGGCCTGGGCAAGGTCGCCGTGAACGGCAAGATCCTCGATACCCCCGCGACCCTGGTCACCCGCGACGATGTCATCACGGTCGACGGCAAGCCGATCGGCTCGGCCGAGGCGACCCGCGTCTGGCGCTATCACAAGCCGGCCGGACTGGTGACCTCGCACAATGATCCCGGCGGACGGCCGACCGTGTTCGACGCCCTGCCGAGCGGCCTGCCGCGCGTGATCTCGGTCGGTCGACTCGACCTGAACACCGAGGGCCTGCTGCTGCTGACCAATGACGGGGAACTCAGCCGCGCGCTGGAACTGCCGTCGACCGAACTGGTCCGCCAGTACCGGGCCCGGGCCCGGGGCCGGGTCAGCCAGCTGCAGCTTGATTCGCTCAAGGACGGCGTCACCGTCGACGGCATCCGCTACGGCCCGATCGAGGCCACGCTGGACAAGGCCAAGGAGACCGAGGGCAACACCCCCGCCAATCTCTGGATCAGCGTCTCCATAACCGAGGGCAAGAACCGCGAGGTCCGCAAGGTCCTGGAGCATCTGGGTCTGACCGTGAACCGGCTGATCCGCCTCGCCTACGGCCCGTTCCAGCTCGGGACCCTGCCGGTCGGCTCGGTCGAGGAAGTCGGCCCGCGCGTGATCCGGGAGATGCTGGCTGACCATATCCGGCCTGAGAACCTGCCGACGGGGAACACGGTCTCGACGCCTGCGCCGGTTCCGGGGCGCCGCACCTCGGCTCCGATCAGGAAGGGGACCTCGGGCTCGGCCATCTCCGATCCGTCGCGCAAGCCCAGCCGGGTCCGCGCCGCCGGAGCCGCCGCCGATGCTGCCGCCGACCGGGCAGCCCGCCCGCAGAAAAAGCCTGGCTGGGCGAAGGCGACGCCGAAATTCGAACATCCGAAAAAGAATTTCACCCCTCGCGCCCGGCCCGAAGGTGCGGAGGCCGCGGGCGAACGCCCCAAACGCGTGTTCAAGCCCCGCGAGGACCAGTTCATCGACCGCCCCCGCGGCAACGCCCGCACCGGCACCCGGCCGGCGGCCCGGTCTGACGACCGGCCCGGCGACAAGGGCGGTCCCAAGCGTCCGTTTGCGGCCAAGCCCGGTGGCTCTCCGTTCAAGGGCAAGCCCGGCGGCGGATCACGGAGCGGGCCGCGCCGGTAGTCGGTCAGCGGGGTCGACGTAGCGCCGGGCGACACGTTCGATCATGATGACCATGACCACTGTGGTCAGGACTTCCGGGGCGAGGTCAATCCATGCCGACTCCCGACTGACCGTGGCTTGTGAGAACGGCTCCCAGAACAATGCGATCCCCAGATTGTTGGCCAGGTGGGCGCCGACGGCGAACTCCAGTCCGCCGAGCCGCAGCGCCGCCCAGGTCCAGATGCCGCCGGAGAGCGCTCGCGCCACGAAGGAGACAGGGTCGGGGTCCATGTGGATGGCCGAGAATACAACGCCATTGATGAGGCACAGGACGAGCGGGCGACGGGTGACGAGCCCGGTCAGCCGCAACAGCACGCCCCGACAGACGACTTCCTCCGCGGCCGCGGCGACGAGAAGGCCGACGATCATCGCCAGCACATAGGTCAGTCGCGTGTGGTCGAGATACAGCGGGTCGAGGACAGGCGGAGCCCATTCGCTGCCCATCGCCAGATAGATGGGTATCGAGATGATGAAGATGCAGGCCATGGCCAGAAAGCCGGCGCCGAGTTGTCCGGCGTCAAAACGTCGCCCGGGCCACAGGAAGTCCCTGATTGGCCGACGATAGGTCAGGGCGGCCGCCAGCAGAATGCCGAGAGCCATAGCGCCCAGAATGGCCCCAAGCACCAGAACCTGGAGGCTCTCGTCGATCAGGCGCAAGGGGCCGTCGGGCAGGGGTTCCAGGCTAACGAGCTGATCGCGCAAGCCGGGAATGCCGGCGATTGCGACGCCGACCGCAAGAGCCAGCACCATCACGAGCAAGGCGGCCAGGAAGATAAAGCTCCCCAGCCTCCGCCAGGGGTGCGTCACAGTCATGCCGGTGATGAGTGGGGATCGCGCCGCCGCTGCAAGGGTAGCGTCGAGTTGCGAGCGGAATGGTTGAACCATGGTGCCAACGTTGCATTCGCGGCCCGTTCCGGTCCAGAGGCTTTTCCATGAGAATCGTCGCTGGAAACCTGAAGGGCCGGACCATTACTACGCCGGAGGGGCAGGGCACGCGCCCGACCTCGGATCGGGCGCGGCAGGCCGTGTTCAATGTGCTGGAACACGCCGCCTGGGCCGAGCCGCTCGAGGGTATGCGGGTGATGGACCTTTACGCCGGCTCAGGTGCCCTCGGGTTCGAGGCCATCAGTCGCGGCGCGGCCTTCGCCCTGTTTGTCGAGACCGATGAGGAGGCGCGCGGAGCCATCCGCGAGAATGCCGACGCCTATGGGGTCATGGGCCGCTCGCGGGTGCACCGGCGCAGCGCCATCGATCTGGGCAGCCGGCCGGGTTCTGACGGGGAGGCCTTCGATCTGGCCTTCCTTGATCCGCCTTACCGCAAAGGGTTGGGCGAACAGACCCTGGCGCGGCTGCTCGAGGGCGGCTGGCTGAAGCCGGGCGCTCTGGTGGTGTTCGAGCGCGGTTCTGACGAGCCGGAAATCGACACGCCCGGCTATCAGCGGCTGGATGCGCGCAACTATGGGGCCGCAAGGGTCCTGTTCCTCAGGGCAGGGTCAGCGGAGGGGTAAGGTCCGGGTGGCGGGTCCGGTGTGCGCCGGGACACACCCCGGGGCCAGAAACTCCGGTTTCACAAATTGACGATTGTTGGCGGCCCGGCCGGGCGGCAACATCACGATCGGCAACGGGTGGGGGTGCGGGATGTCGACGAGGCGTATGGGGCTGGGACCGGCGCTCATGATGGTTCTGTCGGCCGTCGTGATCATCCAGTCTGCGGCCCTCGCATGGATGATCCTGAGGGCTCCGGACCGGGAGGCGATCATGGCGGATCTGCGCTCGCGCCCGGTAGAGACGGTCGTCGATATGTGCCTGCCGGCAGAGGCCTAGCGCCGCCCGAACAGCTTCTCGAGGTCGGACAGCTTGAGCTCCACATAGGTCGGGCGGCCGTGGTTGCACTGGCCGGAGTGGGGGGTGGCCTCCATCTCGCGCAGCAGGGCGTTCATCTCGGGGCCAGACAGCACCCGGCCGGCCCGGACGCTGCCGTGACAGGCCATGGTGCCACAGACCTCACCCAGACGCTCTGACAGGGCCAGGGCTGCGCCATGCTCGGCCAGATCATCCGCGATATCGCGGATCAGACCCTGGACGTCGGTGTCGCCCAGCAGGGCGGGGGTCTCGCGCACCAGCACCGCGCCGGCGCCGAACGCCTCGACGATCAGCCCGAGCTCCGCCAGCTCGTCGGCGCGGGCCGAGACGCGCTCGGCCTCGGCGGGGTCCAGTTCGACGACCTCGGGGGTCAGCAGGGCCTGACGGGTGACCGCGCCGCGCGCCATCTGGACCTTCATCCGCTCATAGACGAGGCGTTCGTGGGCGGCATGCTGGTCGACCACGACGAGGCCGTCGCGGGTCTGGGCGACGATATAGGTGCCGTGCAGCTGGGCGCGGGCGGCCCCGAGGGGGAAGTCGACGGGGTCGTGGGCTTGGGGTGTGGGGTATGGGGTGTGGGGTGTGGGGGTGAAGCCCGGCTCGACGCGGGCGGATCGCTCGTTGAGGCCCGGAATGAGTTGGGCGGTCCGGGTCGCAGGCGCGGCCCAGCCCTGCCAGCCGCTGTAGCCGGGAGCGGCACGGTTGTCCCCCACACCCCATACCCCAGCCCCCACACCCTCGTGCGCGCGGAACCCCGCCAGCGCATCCGCCGCCACCGTGGTCGAGGCGCGGTGGCCGGCTGCGGCGAGCGCGTGGCGCAGGGCACCGACGATCAGGCCCCGCACCAGCGCCGGGTCGCGGAACCGCACCTCGGCCTTGGCCGGGTGGACGTTCACATCGACGTAGAGCGGGTCGATCTCGAGGAACAGCACCGCAGCCGGGTGACGGTCGCGGGCGAGGAAGTCGGCATAGGCCCCGCGCAGGGCCCCTTGCAGCAGCCTGTCCTTCACCGGACGGCCGTTGACGAACAGATACTGGTGGCCGGCATTGCCGCGCGAATAGGTCGGCAGGCCTGCGTAGCCGGTAAGGCGGACATTGTCCCGGGCCTGGTCGATCAGCAGGGCGTTGGCCTCGAAATCCCGGCCCAGAAGGGCGGCCAGGCGCTTCAGACGGCCTGCGTCGCCGGGGTGTTCGGCCGGCAGGCGAAGGGTGGTCTTGCCGTCCAGGTCGAGGGTGAAGGCGACTCCTTCATGGGCCATGGCCTGACGCTTGATCTCTTCCGAGATGGCCATGGCCTCGGACCGCTCGGACTTCATGAATTTCAGCCGGGCAGGGGTGGCGTAGAACAGGTCGCGGACCTCGACCCGGGCCCCGTGCGGGCCGGGGAAGCCGGCCGGCGCGACGGGCCGCTGGTCGCCGCCCTCGACGGTGATCTGGTGGGCGTCGCCACCCTCGCGGGGTCGGCTGGTAATCGTCAGCCGCGCGACCGAGCCGATCGACGGCAGGGCCTCGCCGCGGAAGCCGAGGGTCGAGATGCGCAGCAGGTCGACATCACCGGCGTCGTCGGCCTCCAGCTTGGAGGTGGCGTGGCGCTCGACCGCCAGGGCCAGCTGGTCCGCCGCCATGCCGTGCCCGTCGTCGGCGATCAGGATGCGCGTCAGCCCGCCGCCGTCCGCCTGGACCTCGATCCGCGTCGCGCCTGCGTCGAGTGCATTCTCGACCAGCTCCTTGATGGCGCTGGCCGGGCGTTCGACCACCTCGCCGGCGGCGATGCGGTTGACGGTTTCAGGGGGGAGGCGGCGGATGGGCATGGATTCGCAAGTATGGCGCGATCCGGCCCCGGCAAGAAGGCGATGTTGTGCGGGTTCGAACGGGAGGGCTGTCGCAGTCCTACCGGATCGGGGCGATCGACATCTTCAGCAGGTCGCCCGACTTGTCGCCGACCTCGATCAGGGCCATCCGGTCGCGCAGGAAGGTCAGCCGCGGAGCCGCGAGCTCGGTCTCGCCTCCCGCGAAATGCGCTTCCAGCATCATCTGCGCCTCATCGCCGTCGCCTTGCACCGCGAACAGGTTGGCGGAGAAGTCATAGGTGACACCGTTGACCGTGGCCGACGCCTCGACCGGCGCGCCCTCGACGATCTGGGTGACGGTCCAAAAGAGCGTGACACCGTTGCGGATGACCTCCAGGTCCAGCTGATAGCGTTGCAAGCTCGGCGTCGATGCGGTCGGCGGGGCCGCGGCGGGCGTCTGAGCGAGCGCGGGGGTCGCGAGAATCAGGGTTATCGCGACCAAGGCTGGGCGGATCATGGGTGACTCCGGAAAGGGCGTTGAATCTGGTACGTCGATTCCTGTTGTCCGAACACCAACGTCATCCCGACCGTTCCAACCCCGCGAGCGCTTCGTTGATGTCTCCGGCCTTCTTCGCCACCACAGCCTGGGCGTCATAGACGGCGCGATTGTAGAAGAACGGTCCAATCTCCCGACCCAGAAAATCGAGCAACATCTCCGCGGGCAGGGCAGCCAGCTCGATCTCCAGCTCGTCGCGGAAATAGGCCCGCAGCCTGGCCGTGATGTCGGCGGTTTCCTCGCGGCTGAACGGGATGGGTTTCATCTCAGCTCACCTCCGCCAGCGCCTCTTCCGCCGACACCCAGGCCGCTTCGGCTGCGTCGAGATCAAACTGGGTCTTCGCCCGCGCGCGGGTCAGGCCCTCAAGCGCCTTGGGGTTGCTGACCGAGGCATTGGCCATGTCGTCGTCAATGCGGGCGATCTCGGCGGTCAGCTGGGCCATCCGCTCCTCGGCCTTCTTGACCGCATGACGCAGGGTCGAGGGGGAAGGACCTGATTTTTTCTCGTTCTTCTTGCCCTTGTTGTTCTGAGCGGGCGCGGCGGTGCTTGCGACTGTCTCTTCCCTGATCTGGCTCGGCTTGACCGCAGCGGCCTTGGCGCGGTCGAGGACGAACTTGGCGTAGTCGTCCATGTCGCCGTCGAACGGCTTCACCGTGCCGTCGGCGGCCAGCCACAGGCGGTCGGCGACCATCTCCATCAGTGAACGGTCGTGGGTGATCAGGATGACGGCGCCGGAATAGTCGTTGAGCGCATCCAGCAGGGCCCGGCGGCTGTCGATGTCGAGGTGGTTGGTCGGTTCGTCGAGGATCAGGATGTGGGGCGCATCCATGGCCACCTGATTGAGCAGCAGGCGGGCGCGCTCGCCGCCGGACAGGCTGGCGACCGTGGTCTCCTGCTTCTCATAGCCCAGACCCCATTGCGCCAGTTTCGAGCGGCGGCTGCTCTCCGAGGCCTCGGGCATGGCGCGGCGGATGATCTCCAGCGGTGTGTCGGTCGGGTCCATGGCCTCGATCTGGTGCTGGTGGAACCAGCCGACGCGCATCTTGCGGTCTCGGTGCAGTTCGCCGTCCGAGACACTCAGCGCCCCGGCGATCATCTTGGCGAAGGTCGACTTGCCCGCGCCGTTGACGCCCAGCAGGCCGATGCGGTCGTCCAGATCCATGCGCAGGTTCAGATTGCGCAGGATCGGCCTGCCGGTCTCATAGCCGACGTTGGCCCGCTCCAGCCGGATCAGGGGCGGGGCCAGGGGGCGGGGCGGGGAGGGCAGGATGAAGGGGGCGACCCGCTCCTCGATGGTGGTGGCCACGGGCTGCATCTTGGCCAGCCGCTTCATGCGCGACTGGGCCTGGGCGGCCTTGGAGGCCTTGGCCTTGAAGCGGTCGACGAAGGCCTGGAGGTGGGCGCGTTCGGCGTCCTGCTTGGCCTTGGCCGACAGCTGCAGCCGGGCCTTTTCGGCACGGGCCTTTTCGAACTGGTCGTAGTTGCCCGTGTAGAGCGTCAGATTGCGGTTCGCGAGGTGCAGGATATGGGTGCAGACCTCGTTCAGCATCTCGCGGTCGTGGGAGATGATCAGGGCGGTGTGCGGGTATTTCTTGAGGCGGGCCTCAAGCCAGAGCGCACCTTCCAGGTCGAGATAGTTGGTCGGCTCGTCGAGCAGCAGCATGTCCGGCTCGGCGAACAGGGCGGCGGCCAGGGCCACCCGCATGCGCCAGCCGCCGGAGAATTCCGACATCGGCCGCGACTGGTTTTCATGGTCGAAGCCGAGGCCGACGAGGATTTCGGCGGCGCGGGCGGGAGCGGCGTCGGCGTCAATCTCGATCAGCCGGGTCCAGATCTCGCCCATCTCCTCAGGCTCGGCGGTTTCCAGTCGGCCGAGCAGGCTGTGGCGTTCCTCATCGGCCTCGAGGATGGTCTCGATCACGCTGACGGGGGTGGCCGGGTGTTCCTGGTCGACGGAACCGATGCGGGCTGTCCTTGGCAGGCTGATCTCGTCACCGCCGGCGGCCAGCTCTCCGAGGATCAGCTTGAACAGGGTCGATTTGCCGATGCCGTTGCGGCCCACCAGACCGACCTTGGCACCGGGCGGCAGGGAGACGGAGGCGTCCTCGAGGAATTTGCGGCCCCAGGCGTTGAAGGTCAGGTCGGTGATCTGGAGCATGGTCGGTCGTAATCTCGGGCGGCCCCTGGGGCATCGCGCTGCCTGGAGACGCGCGAAAGAGGCAAATTTGTGTGGCGGTTGGAAACCGGGGAGGGCGCCGCTATAAGCCCGCGACCTTCAATCTCCCAACAAGAAGTCACTCCCATGACCGAACGTACCTTCTCGATCATCAAGCCCGACGCCACGCGCCGCAACCTGACCGGGGCGATCAACGCCGTGATCGAGGGTGCCGGCCTGCGTATCGTGGCCCAACGCCGTGTGCATCTGACCGAAGCCCAGGCGAAGAAATTCTACGAAGTCCACGCCGAACGCCCCTTCTACGGTGAACTGGTCGGCCAGATGACCGCCGAGCCGGTCGTGGTGCAGGTGCTGGAAGGCCCGAACGCCGTCGCCGCCTATCGCGAAGTCATGGGCGCCACCAACCCCAAGGACGCCGCTGACGGCACCATCCGCAAGCTGTTCGCCCTGTCGATCGGCGAGAACTCGGTCCATGGTTCGGACAGCCTCGAGAACGCCGGCATCGAGATCGCCCAGTTCTTCACCGCCGACCAGATCGTCGGCTGATCCGGGCGAAAGCCTTGGACCTGCTGCGGCCGGATCGGAAACGATCCGGCCGTTTTCACATCCGGCTGTTGCTTGATCAAGAAATCGGCTTGAAGGGCCAAGGCCACACGGCATGAGGTTCCTTCGACCCGCCCGGTGGCGGCCGGCGATCAACAGGTCGCTGGATTCATGCCGCCCGGCGGGGAGGTCAGGGTCGACGGCAAAACCCGGCCAGAACTCGCGGGTAGAGGTCATGTTCTGCCGACAGTACCCGCCGGGCGAGGGTTGCCGGCGTGTCACCCGGCTGGATCGGCACCGCGGCCTGCCCCAGTACCCGGCCTTCGTCGACGCCCTCGGTGACCAGATGCACCGTGCAGCCGGCCTCGGCGTCGCCTGCCGCGATGGCGCGCGCATGGGTATCCAGCCCCGGATATCTCGGCAGCAGACTGGGGTGGATGTTGAGCATTCGCCCGGCCCATCGCCCGACAAGGAAGGGGGTCAGCAGGCGCATATAGCCGGCCAGGGCCACAACCTCGACGCCATGAGCATCCAATGCAGTCTGGATCGCCTGCTCATGGGCCGCCCGGTCCTTGCCGAAGGGGGCGTGGTCTACAACGGCTGTGGCGACGCCCTTGATTTCGGCAACGGCCAGACCGCCGGCCTCGGGCCTGTTGGACAGGACCAGAACCACCTCGAACGGTGCGCCGGGCTGACGGGCCGCGTCGATCAGGGCAGCCATGTTGGAGCCGGCCCCGGAGATCAGGACGGCCACGCGGGTGCGGCCCGTGGAGGTGTCGGGCACAGGTGACCTCACAGACAAGGGAAGACGTGGACCTTGCCGGGCGCGCCTCTGCCGGTCAACGGCCCGGCGCTTGCGCATCGCGGCGGCCTCGGAAACAGTGTGATGGTCGTTCCGGAGTTTCGTCCATGCTTGCTCTCGTCCTGGCCGCCACCATGATCACGGCGGCGGCTCCGCCCACCGACATGACCCGCAGCATTCTGACCGACGTCTGTCTGCCCTATGTGACCGGCGAGACCAGCGACACCGTCGCGCTGGAGTTTCTCGGCTTTGTCGAGACCCCCGCTCCGGAGGCCGATACCCGCACCTTCCAGAGCGAGGATGAGGCCTATCTGTTGCGCCTGACGACCGAGGGCAGCCTTGCCGACGGCAATCTCAACCGGGTCTGCGTGATCCAGGCGCGCCGCGGCGGATTCGACGGGGCGAGGGCGTCGATCCTGCCGGTCATGCGTGAGGGAGGCTTTGCTCCGGAGGCAGGACTGCCTGCCAACCGTCCCATCTGGACGAAGGCCGGGGTCACGGTCTCGCT
Organism: Brevundimonas sp.; assembly: GCF_027487935.1. Classification (GTDB taxonomy): domain Bacteria; phylum Pseudomonadota; class Alphaproteobacteria; order Caulobacterales; family Caulobacteraceae; genus Brevundimonas. The sequence continues at coordinate 52,689 of NZ_JAIYCP010000033.1, read as the reverse complement.
GAGACAGAACCCCGGGGCCGCGGCGCTGGTCCGGGTGACCTTCAGCAGTCTCGACGCCGAAGGCTATTAGGCGGCTTCCAGCTGGCCGCAGACGAAGGCGACCTCGCCCGCTTCCAGCAGCGCGGCCAGCACCGGCTCGGCATTCTCCGGTGCCACGATCAGGATGAAGCCGATGCCGCAGTTGAAGGTGCGGCGCAGTTCGTGATCCGAGATGCCGCCGACCTCGCCCAGCCACTGGAAGACGTGCGGCACAGGCCAGGCGTTCCAGTCGAAGGACGCCTGAAGGCCTTCGGCGATACAGCGCGGCGGGTTCTCGATCAGGCCGCCGCCGGTGATGTGGGCCGCGCCCTTGACCAGACCGGCCTTCATCAGCGGCAGGACCGGCTTCACATAGATACGGGTCGGTTCCATCAGGGCCTGCGCCAGCGTCCGGTCACGGGCGAAGGGCGCATCATCGCCCCACGACAGGCCCGACTTTTCGACCACCTTGCGGATCAGGGAATAGCCGTTCGAGTGGGGCCCCGAGGAGGCGAGACCGATGATGATGTCGCCCGCGGCCTGACGGTCCAGATACGGCAGGGCATGGCCGCGCTCGACGGCCCCCAGCGAAAAGCCCGCCAGATCGTAGTCGCCGCCGGCATACATGCCGGGCATTTCGGCCGTCTCGCCGCCGACGAGGGCGCAGCCGGCCTGACGGCAGCCCTCGGCGATTCCGGCCACGACGCGCCGGGCGGCGTCGATCTCGAGCTTGCCGGTGGCATAATAGTCGAGGAACAGCAGCGGTTCGGCACCCTGCGCCAGGAGGTCGTTGACGCACATGGCGACCAGATCGACCCCGACGCCGTCATGCCGCCCGGTCTCGATGGCGATTTTCAGCTTGGTGCCGACGCCGTCCGTGGTGGCGACGATCAGCGGATCCTCGAATCCGGCCGCCTTGAGATCGAACAAGGCACCGAATCCCCCGAGCGAGGCCTCCGCACCGGGACGGCGGGTCGACTTCGCCAGCGGCTTGATGGCGTCCACCAGCATCTCGCCGGCGTCGATATCCACCCCCGCATCGGCATAGGTGAGGCCGTTGTGCAGGCTGTCGGAGGTGTCGCTCATCGGTCACGGGCCTGAATCAGTGGGCGGATTTGTGCGGCGGGTCTTGCCACAACCACGTCGCGCGGGGCTATAGCATCCGAATGACGCCCATCACCACCACCGAGGCGCTTCGCGCATTCTGTCAGCGCCTGGCCGACCAGCCCTTCATCACCGTCGACACCGAGTTCATGCGGGAGACGACCTATTGGCCGCGGCTGTGCCTGATTCAGGCCGCGTCGGCCACGGATGCAGCCATCATCGACCCGATGGCGGACGGGCTGGATCTGGAGCCCTTCCTCGACCTGCTGCGCGATCCGAAGATCATCAAGGTCTTCCACGCCGCGCGTCAGGACACGGAGATCTTCGTCAAGCTCGGTGCCATGCCGAAGCCGATGTTCGACACCCAGGTGGCGGCCATGGCCGCCGGCTTCGGCGATCAGGTCTCGTATGAGGCGCTGGTGCGCCAGATGTTGAAGCAGGAGGTCGACAAGGGCAGCCGTTTCACTGACTGGGCCCGTCGTCCGCTGTCGGAGGCCCAGCTGGTCTATGCGCTCGGCGACGTCACCCATCTGGCCGCCCTCTATCCCAAACTGCGCGACCGGCTGCAGAAGGAGGGCCGTCTGGACTGGGTCATGTCCGAGATGGAGAGCCTGACCGATCCGGACCTCTATGACACCGATCCGGAAAAGGCCTGGAAGCGGCTCAAGCCGAAGAAGTTCAGCGCCCGATACCTCTCAGCCTTCGTCGCCACGGCGGTCTGGCGCGAGCGCACCGCCCAGGAACGCGACCAGCCGCGCGGCCGAATCCTCAAGGACGAGGCGATCGACGAGATCGCGGCCCAGGGGCCGACCGATCCCGACGCCTTCAACCGCCTGCGTTCCGTGCCCAAGGGATTCGGTGCCTCGCGTCTCGGGCTGGAGCTGTCGGCCGAGCTGAAGCGGGTGTTGGCCGACCCCGAGGCCTTTGCACCCAAGCTGGACCGCCCGGCCCACAACCAGCCGGCTCCGCCGTCCGTGGTCGAATTGCTCAAGGTTCTGCTCAAGGCCAAGAGCGACAACGCCGGGGTGGCGACCAAACTGCTGGCCAATGTCGCCGACCTCGAGAAGATCGCCCTCGACGACGAGGCCGACGTCGACGCCCTCAAGGGCTGGCGCCGCCAGCTGTTCGGCGAGGACGCGCTCAAGCTCAAACGCGGCGAGATCGCCCTGGTCCTGAACGGCGCCCGGGTCGAGGTCGTGGAGATCGAGTAGGGACCGGGGCTTGGGGCTTGGGGCATAGGGCATAGGGCATAGGGCATAGGGCTTAGGTCCCAGCGAGACCTCACCAAGCCCTAAGCCCTAAGCCCTAAGACCTTCCATCAGCCCACCGTCGCCTTGAGGATCTTGCCCGGCGAACGCGGCGGCTCGCCCTTGGGCAGGGCGTCGACGTGCTCCATGCCCTCGATGACCTCGCCCCAGACGGTGTACTGGCCGTCGAGGAAGGAGGCGTCGTCCAGGCAGATGAAGAACTGGCTGTTGGCGCTGTTGGGGTCCTGGGTGCGGGCCATGGAGCAGACGCCGCGGGCGTGGCGCTCTTTCGAGAATTCGGCCTTCAGGTTCGGCTTCTTCGAGCCCGAGGTGCCCGTGCCGGTCGGATCGCCGCCCTGGGCCATGAAGCCGGCGATGACGCGGTGGAAGACCACGCCGTCATAGAAGCCTTCGCTGGCCAGTTCGGTGATACGGGCGACATGGCCGGGGGCCAGGTCGGGACGAAGCTTGATGATCACGTCGCGGTCGGCGCCGTCGCCGGTGTCGAGTGAAAAGGTCAGGGTCTGATCGGCCATCGGCGCGCTCCTTTTTGAATTGTCGCGGGTCCATAGCCCGCAAACCCGCTGACGGCTATGTGGATGCGATGACTGACGAAGAAAAGCCCGCAGAGCGCAGACGGATGGTGCGCCCGCCCTCGGGCGGCACCGCCGCCGGCCGCGGCATGGGCACCAAGATGAAGACGGCGGACACCAAGTCGATGTCCAGCCAGCAATGGATCAAGCGCCAGCTGTCCGACAAATGGTCCGAGCGCGCGCGCGCCGAGGGCTGGCGCAGCCGCGCGGCCTTCAAACTGCTGGAGATCGACGACCGGTTTCACCTGATCCGGCAGGGAAGCCGGGTCATCGACCTGGGTGCCGCGCCGGGCGGCTGGGCCCAGGTGGCGGTCAAGCGGGGGGCGATCTCGGTGGTCGGCGTCGACCTGCTGCCGGTCGAGCCGGTGCCGGGCGCGATCATGATCCAGGCCGACTTCACCCATCCGGGGGTCGATCAGCAGATGATGGAGCTGCTGGGCGGCGCGCCGGACCTGGTCCTGTCCGACATGGCCCACAACACGGTCGGCCATCGCCAGACGGATCACCTGAAGATCATCGCCCTGATCGAGATCGCCGCCGACTTCGCCATCCGCACGCTGAAGCCCGGCGGCCATTTCGTGTCGAAGAATTTCCAGGGCGGCGACGCCGGCGGGGTGCTGGCCCGGCTGCGCGCCGAGTTCGAGACGGTGAAGTACGTCAAGCCGGAGTCGAGCCGAAAGGACAGCGCCGAGGTGTTTCTCGTGGCGATGAACCGGCGCTAGGCCGAGGCCATGTCCGCCGCCCGCGCGGCCTTCTTCGCTTCGATCCGGCTCCAGATGCGGTCGTGGACGGTGAAGAACACCGTCTGCACCAGCGGCTCGATCAGGCCGATGGCGAGGGACACGCGCCAGTCGCGGGTCAGGGCGAAGGCGACGGTCACAGCGACGACGAAATGCATCAGGCCGTAGGTGACGGACTTGGCCGCGACCTGTTTCAGGGAGCGGGGCAGGGCATGGCTATGGCCGGCGTGGCCATGGGCACGGGTCTGTTCCTCGGGGGCCATGATCTGCAGACGGGCGGTGAAGGCCTCGGACGCCTCTTCCAGCCCCGATAGCATCCGACGGTGTTCGATCCGGTGCCACACGCGGTCGTGGATGGAATAGGCGATGGTCTGGAAGAAGGGCTCCACCAGCCCCACCGCCAGGGCCACCCGCCAGTCGCGCGTGACGGCGAAGGCCACCAGGACGGCGACCACCAGGTGCATCACGCCATAGCTCGCGATCTTGAGCGCGAGGCGGCGGGCCGTGTTGATGAAAAGTCGGACCATGGGTCGCCCAGATGTGGGGCCGCTGCCGCATCCGGCAAGCCAATTGTTCTTATCACGACGATAAGGGCGGGCGGCCCTTGCGGTTCCCCGCCGGTCACCGCTATACGCGGCCCGCAAAACGGAGACTCCTCATGGAGATACGCGAAGGGCTCACCTTCGACGATGTTTTGCTGGAACCCGGCCCGTCAGAGATCATGCCCGCGGACGCGGACGTCTCGACGCAGCTGACCCGCGACATCAGGCTGAAGATCCCGCTGACCTCGTCCGCCATGGACACGGTCACCGAAAGCCGGCTGGCCATCGCCATGGCCCAGGCTGGCGGTCTGGGTATCCTCCACCGCAATATGACGGTCGAGGAACAGGCCGACATGGTCCGCGAGGTCAAACGCTACGAAAGCGGGATGGTCATCAATCCGGTGACCATCACGCCGCAGACGACGCTCGGTGAAATCCGCGCCATCGTGGCCAAGCGGAAGATTTCGGGCTTTCCGGTCGTGGACCCCGGCACCGGCAGACTGGTCGGCATCCTCACCAACCGCGACATGCGGTTCGACACCGACCCGAATCGCAAGGCCATCGAGCTGATGACCACAGGCGATCTGGTCACTGTGCGCGAAGGGGCCGGACGTGACGAGGCCCGTGCCCTGCTTCGCGACCGCAAGGTCGAGCGGGTCATCGTCGTCGACGAGGACTATCGGGCGACCGGCCTGATCACGATGAAGGACATCGAGAAGGCCCAGGCCCACCCTCACGCCGCCAAGGACGATCAGGGCCGCTTGCTGGTCGGTGCCGCCTCGACCGTGGGCGATGCCGGCTATGAGCGGGCCATGGCGCTGGCCGAGGCCGGTGTGGACGTGGTCGTGATCGACACCGCCCACGGACACTCGATCCAGGTCAGCCGCGTGGTCGAGCGAATCAAGCGCGAGTCCAACCGCATCCAGATCATCGCGGGCAATGTCGCGACCCACGACGCGGCGCGGGCCCTGATCGACGCCGGCGCGGACGCTGTGAAGGTCGGCATCGGCCCGGGCAGCATCTGCACCACCCGTATCGTCGCGGGCGTCGGGGTGCCGCAGTTGACGGCCATCATGGACGCGGCCCGCGCGGCGAAGGCTTCGGGCGCCCCGGTGATCGCCGACGGCGGCATCAAGTATTCGGGTGATCTGGCCAAGGCTATCGCGGCCGGGGCCTCCTGCGCCATGATGGGTTCGATGTTCGCCGGCACGGACGAAAGCCCGGGCGAGGTCTTCCTGTACCAGGGGCGGTCCTACAAGTCGTACCGTGGCATGGGCTCGGTTGGAGCCATGGGTGCCGGCTCGGCCGACCGCTATTTCCAGAAGGAAGTCGAGGACACCCAGAAGCTGGTGCCCGAGGGCATCGAAGGCCAGACGCCCTACAAGGGGCCGATCGCACCCGTGTTGCATCAGATGGTCGGCGGCCTGCGCGCCGCCATGGGCTATGTCGGTGCGGCGACCATTGCGGACCTTCAGGAACGCGCCCGTTTCGTGCGCATTACCGGTGCCGGGCTGCGGGAGAGCCACGTTCATGACGTGATGATCACGCGCGAGGCACCCAACTATCGTCAGGGATGAGCAGGGAGGCTCAGGCCATGGATATGACACCGGAATTCATCGCTCTTGCCTGCGTGCTGGTGCTGGCCATCGTTCAGATCTTCTGGGCGGCCAGTGCCCGGACCGCTGAGCGGGGCCTCAAATGGAATGCCGGTGCGCGTGACGGGGACGTTCCGCCGCCCGGCAAATTGGCCGGACGGCTGGACCGCGCCCAGGCCAATCTCTACGAGACCCTTCCGCTGTTCGCCGCCGCCGTCATTATGGCGCATGTCGCGGGCAAGGACGGCGGCCCCCTGACTCTCTGGGGGACGCATCTCTATCTCTTCGGTCGCCTGATCTATCTGCCGGTCTACGCCCTGGGCATCCCCTATGTCCGCTCCCTCGTCTGGGTGGCGTCTCTGGTGGGGCTGTTCATGGTCATCGCCGCCCTGTTCGTCTGAAAGCCCGCATTGACCCCAGCTGCCCGTCTCGCCGCCGCCGCCTCCGTTCTGGACAGCATCGCCCAGGGCCGCGCCTCCGCCGAGGTCGTGATCAAGGCCTGGGGCGCTGCCAACCGCTACGCGGGCTCCGGTGACCGCCGTGCTGTCGCCGAGCGTGTCTATCAGGTGCTGCGCGCGCGCGGCCGGCTGGTCACGGCCATGGGCGGACGGGAGGACGGGCGTGCGCTGGTGGTCGGCGCGCTGGCCTTCCTCGACAGACTGTCGCTTGAGGAGATCGAGGCGTTGCACTCGGGTGAGGGCTATGGCCCCCGCCCATTGTCGAAACAGGAGCGGGCCCGGATCGCGGCGGGGGAGGGTGACCGGCCCGGAATCGCCGCCGACCTGCCTCCCTTTGTGGTCGAGGACCTGAAGGCGACCTTCGGCGACCGCTGGAGCGAGGAAGCCGCCGGTCTGATGGCGCGCGCGCCGGTCGATCTGCGGGTCAATACGGCCAAAACCACAGTCGAGGCTGCGCAGGCGGAGCTGAAGGCGACGGGTCTTTCGCCTTTACGGACTCCCTGGTCGGCCGTCGGCCTGCGACTGCCGTCGGAGCCTGCGCCGAATGTCCAGGCCCTTGAGGCTTTCAACGCGGGCCGGGTCGAGATCCAGGACGAGGGCAGCCAGTTGACGGCCTGGGTGGCAGGGGCCGGCCTGTCGTTCACGCCGGACAGTGTCGTCATCGATTATTGCGCAGGTGGCGGTGGCAAGACGCTGGCGCTCGCGGTGCAGGGCCTGCCTGCGGCCGATCCGGCGCGGGTTGCGGCACCCAGCCCCGCCGGCTGGTCGCCGACCGGTGCCGATGAACTGGCGGCCGCGAAATCTGCGCCCGCGGCCGTGCCGATGCGGCTGGTCGCCTGCGATGTTGTGCAGAAGCGGCTCGATAACATTCGCCCGCGTCTCGCCCGCGCCGGCGTCGCTGCCGACCTGCGGCTGATCGGCCAGAACGGTGGCGGGGTCGAGGCGTTCAACGGCAAGGCCGATCTGGTGTTCGTCGATGCGCCCTGCAGCGGTTCGGGTGCCTGGCGCCGCCGCCCCGAGGATGCCTGGCGGCTCAAGGCCGACGAGATCGAGCGGCTGCATGCCCTGCAGCTGCGAATCCTCGCCCAGGCCGCTGTCCTCGTGAAGCCGGGCGGGCGACTGGTCTATGTCACCTGCTCGATCCTCAGCCGCGAGAACGAGGCGGTGGCCGACGCCTTTGAAGCCAACCACAAGGGCTTCCACCCACTGCCTGTCGCCGAGGTGCTCGCTGCCCCGACGCTCACCGACGCCGCGCGTACGCGTCTGGCGGGGGCTGCGACGGGCGGACGTCTGCGCCTGTCGCCGGCCTCGACCGGCACCGACGGCTTCTTCGTGGCCCTCTATGAGCGGCGGGCGTGAGCCGGGACTGGACCCTTGCCCGTTTCGGTCCGAAGACCGCCCTCTGCGTCATGGCGGCCGAGCCTGAGTACGGCCCGGCCCTTCGCGCCCGCATCCGTCCGCTGATCACGGGCGTCGGCCCGGTCGAGGCGGCGGCCGGGGTCGCCCACGTCCTTGCGGGTTTGAAGGCGGAAGGCACCTTGCCTGATGTTGTGGTTTCGCTCGGCTCGGCCGGCTCCCGTATCCTTGATCATGGGCGTGTCTATCGCATCGCCGAGGTCAGCTACCGCGACATGGACGCCAGTGCCCTTGGCTTTCCGAAGGGCGAGACGCCCTATCCCCGCATTCCGGCCGTCCTGCCGCTGGCGGATGGCCCGTCGGTCCTGCCGACGGCCCGGCTGGCCACGGGCGGGAGTGTCGTCTCGGGCACCGGTTACGACGCTGTCGACGCTGACATGGTCGATATGGAGACCTTCGCCGTCGTCCGCGCCGCGGCCCGGTTCGGCGTGCCGGTGATCGGCCTGCGCGGCGTTTCGGACGGCCGCACGGACCTGTCCCGCCTGGAACACTGGACCGACGCCCTGGCCGGGATCGATCTCCGGCTGGCCGAGGCCCTCGACCTGTTGCATGACCATTTCACGCCTGTTCTCACGGAGCCCGCATGACCGCCCCCGCTGATCACCAGAAGGTCCTGATCGTCGATTTCGGCAGCCAGGTGACCCAGTTGATCGCCCGGCGCCTGCGCGAGGCGCGGGTCTATTGCGAGATCCACCCCTATGCCAAGGCCGAGGCTGCGCTCCAGGCCATGCAGCCGCAGGCGATCATCCTGTCGGGCGGGCCGGAGAGCGTGCATGAGGAAGGCAGTCCGCGGGCACCGCAGGCTGTCTTCGAAGCCGGGGTGCCGGTGCTGGGCATCTGCTACGGCGAGATGACCATGTGTGAGCAGCTGGGCGGCAAGGTCGAGGGCGGCCATCACCGCGAGTTCGGCCGCGCGGAAATCACCGTCGAGCGGGCTTCGCCCCTGCTGGCCGACCTTGCTGCTGTCGGCGAGGACGAGACGGTCTGGATGAGCCATGGGGACAAGATTGTCGCCATTCCCGAGGGGTTCGAGGTGGTCGCCAGCTCGGCCGGTTCGCCCTATGCGGTGATCGCTGACGAGGCGCGCCGCTTCTACGGCGTGCAGTTCCATCCCGAGGTCATGCACACCCCGCGCGGTGCCACCATGCTGCGAAACTTCACCCACGGTATCGCGGGTCTGAAGGGCGACTGGACCATGGCCGCCTATCGCGACGAGAAGATCGCCCAGATCCGCGAACAGGTCGGATCGGCCAGGGTGGTCTGCGGCCTGTCGGGCGGCGTCGACAGCTCGGTGGCCGCGGTCCTGATCCATGAGGCGATCGGCGACCAGCTGACCTGCGTGTTCGTGGACACGGGCCTGCTGCGCAAGGACGAGGCGACCCAGGTCACGACCCTGTTCAGGGAGCACTACAACATCCCCCTGATCCACGTTGATGCGTCGAAGGAATTCCTCGGCGCACTGGCCGGACAGTCGGACCCCGAGACCAAGCGCAAGACCATCGGTCGTGTCTTCATCGAGATCTTCGACCGCGAGGCGGGCAAGATCGAGGGAGCCGAATTCCTGGCCCAGGGCACCCTCTATCCCGATGTGATCGAGAGCGTCTCGTCCTCGAGCGGCAAGGCCCATGTGATCAAGAGCCACCACAATGTCGGTGGCCTGCCGGACTTCATGAAGCTGAAGCTGGTCGAGCCGCTGCGGGAGCTGTTCAAGGACGAGGTCCGGGCGCTCGGTCGCGAGCTGGGCCTGACCGATGCCTTCGTCGGACGCCATCCCTTCCCCGGGCCGGGCCTTGCCATCCGCATCCCCGGCGAGATCACGCCGGAGGCCGTCGAGACCCTGCAGCAGGCCGACGCCATCTATCTGGAAGAGATCCGCAAGGCCGGACTCTACGACAGCATCTGGCAGGCGTTCGCCGTCCTCTTGCCGGTCAAGACCGTCGGCGTCATGGGCGACGCCCGCACCTATGAGAAGGTGCTGGCCCTGCGCGCGGTCACCTCGACCGACGGCATGACCGCCGACTTCTTCGAGTTTCCGTGGGATGTCCTGGGTCGCTGCGCCACGCGGATCGTCAATGAGGTCCGGGGCGTGAACCGCGTGGTCTATGACGTGACGTCCAAGCCGCCGGGGACGATCGAGTGGGAGTGACTTTCGCTCACTAGAACAACCGGCCTGTCTCCGCGGGCGGAAAGACCCGTTCGACCGCAAGCCGGCTTGCGGGCAGGGGCCGCAGCAGTTCCGCCTCGGGGGTGGTCAGGTCGAGCCATTCCATGGCGCGCCCCGGTTCAAGCAGCACGATCTGGCGGTCGTGATAGGGCGCAACATCCGGCCCCGGCGTCGTGGTCAGCATGCTGAAGGCGCCGTCGCGGATCACACCGGCGATCCAGAACGCCGGTGCCTCAACCATGGTGAAAAGCCATCTGGTCTTGCGCTTCTGACCGGCGAGGGCGTCGGTGAATTCATAGAAGCCGTCTGCCGGGATGGCGCAGCGCAGGCTGTTGGCGAACGACCGCTCGTCCGACCTGAAATTGAACACCGGCCGTCCCTGCGGGGACTTCCAGGCCCAGGTCGTCATCCGGACTGCGACGCCGTCTTTCGTGCGCGTGACCACCGGAGCGGAGTCGCCGATGCGGATGTCGTCGCGGGGCTCGATGTTCGGTCTGCCTTGCGGGAATTCGAGCGAAATCCCGGTCTGGCGGATTTCCTCGAAGGGCTGCCCGGTCAACGGACGGAACCGGTAGGTGTTGCACATGTTTCTGATCGTCCGCCTCAGCCGCCAATGGCTCCAGCCGTTACGGCACAAAGGATTGTCCCGACAGCCATCAGGCGTTGCTGCGGACGTCCCTCGAGGCGCGTTCCAGCACGGCTGCCGGCGATTCGCCGGCGGTGACCTGAGCGACACCGACCTCGAACTCGACCACAAAGGGCGATCGGTCAGGGCCGGCATCGAAGGCGGTACAGCCGATGACGGCGGCGATCCGGTCGGCTGCGACCCGCCCGGCCGGGCCCTCGGTCGCCGGCAGGGCGAGGGCAAAGACGTCAGGCGACAGGCGGGCGGCTGTATCCTCCGTGCGGATCAGGCGCGAAACCATGGCCCCGATCTGGGGCAGGGCGCGATCCAGCCAGCCGCCGCTGCGGGCCTCGACCACGGCGTTGGTCTCGGACACCCGCAGGACCGCAACCGAGAGCGGGCGCCGACGCAGGCGGGCCCCTTCGGCCACGCGCGCGAGATGGCTGGCGAACAGCTCGGGTGTGAACAGGCCGGTCATGGGATCGGTCAGGCCCGACCCGCGCGCGCTCTCCAGCGCCTTGCGGATGGCCACATGGCGACGATGTGCACGCGCCAGGGCCGTCACGCGTCCGGCGGTTTCATCCTCCGGCGTGTCGGCTGCGGCGACGTCCGCAAAGCCGCGGCTATAGAGTTCCGACAGATTGATCTCGCCCGAGCCGCGAAGATAGAGGACGGCCGGGATATGATACAGGCGGGTGTTCCGCTTCATGCCCGAAGCGATGGACAGGGCGGGCGTATGGTCCTCGGCGCCCCAGAGCACCACAGCGTCGAACGCCCGTTCATGCAGATAGTCGAAGGCCGTGTAAGGCGTCGGGGCCGCCACCACCTCACACCCGCGCGCGGTCAGGGCGTTGGACAGGGCTATGAAATGCCGGTCCGCCTTGCCGGCGGCCAGCACCCGCAAGGGTGCGGAGTCGACCCCCGGGAGCACCAGAGGCTGCCCCCGGGCAGCGAAGGTCGCCTCGCGTAGCGAGACTTCCTCCTCTGCGATGGCGGAGCGGACCATGTTCTCGAGCCGCAAGGCCGCCTGGGCGGGGTGGGGGGCTCTGGACATCACGATATCGACCAGTCCCGGCTCCCAGGTCGCCGTATCCGGATCAATCACGAGAACCGGCAGCCGCCGCGGAATCACCGCCGCGCGAAGGGCCCGAATGCCCTCGGCGGAATCCGGCAAGCGGGAGTCCAGGATCACGGCTTCCAGCGGCCAGTCGATCAAGGCCTGAAGGGCACCGTCCAGTGAACGGGCGGTCAGGGTCCGCCAGCCGAGCGCGTCCAGCCCCGGACAGAGTGGGCCTACGAGGCCGTCGTCAGGCGCGACGACCAGTATGCGCGGATCGGAACCCAAGGATAAATCTCCAGCCGCTCCCGGCTCCGGGCGCGGTCTCATGTCTGAGGACCATAGCGAGGGCAGGCGGCACCAAGCAACGGGCTGACCGACGCTTTTCGCAGCGGGTTTCCCCTGGGCCGAATTGGAGTAGTAGTGCGAATTTGCAGGTTGCGGTGACTGGATTGCGGGCAAGGTCGGACATCGAGGCAGTGACGCGCTGGGCGAGGCCCAGGCTGTGGGGTCGCCTGTCGGTCAAGGCGTTCACACGCAGCTGGGGCCGCGACGTCATGCTCTATACCGGCGGCGTATCCTTCTTCGCCCTGCTGGCGGTCTTTCCGGCCATCGCCATTTTGATCGGCTTCTACAAGGCGGTGCTGTCCATCGGTCAGGTCAGTGAACAGGCGGCCGCGCTCGCCGATGTCTTGCCGACGGCTGCCCGCGCCATCTTCCACCAGGAGATCGAGCGTCTGGCCAATGCCTCGGCCCGGACTGTTTCTGCCCAGAGTTTCTTCGCTGTGGTCATCGGCGGCTATGCGGCGCATCGCGGGTTCAAGGCCCTGCTGGCCGGACTGAACCTGATCCACGACGAGTCAGAGCCGCACGGATTCTTCAAATTCAACCTCCTAGCCTTCTTCGTGGCCCTTGCGGCCTTTCTTCTGTTCACGGTGGTGTCCGGGGCCGTGGTGACCTCGAGACTGCTGGAGCATGCCGGGCCGGGAAGCGCACAGCAGACCGGCGGGGCGCTGCCGCTGGAGGGCCTCTGGCCGGCGCTCGGCCTGGCGATCGGCCTGACCATGCTCTACCGGTACGCCATGTCCCACCGGACGCCGGTGGCTTGGGGGCCTTCGATCGCCGGTGGCCTGGTCGCCACCGTGATGTCGACGGTCTCGTCCTGGCTCTGCGCCATCTACGTCGAGCAGATCGCGCCCCTGGGCGCGACCTATGGCTCGGTCGGCGCGGTGGTGGTGCTGCTGATCTGGCTGTCATGGAACGTCAACGCCATCTTCTACGGTGGTGCCTTCGCCACCGAGATGGAGATCGCCGCGCGCTCCGGGGATGAAACCGGGATCGAGCCCGACACACCCCTGCCGGACTCGGTCGTCAGCCTGTCGGAGCGCCGGGCGTCGCGACCACGATAGTCAGGACCCCGTCCGTCTCCGTGATCGACACGGTTTTTCCGCCGACCGCGTTCATCAGGTGCGGCACATCGATCCGCGCCATCGGGTCCGTGGCCAGCAGGGTGAAACAGGCACCGGGGGCCGCTCCGCGCATCGCCTTCTGAAGCTTCAGGCCGGGGGTCGGGCAGCGGTGGCCGCGTGCGTCCACGATCATGCGCGCATCCGGTCAAGCAGCAGGCCGAGGGCCACGCGGACACTGGCCAGCCGGACCTGTTCGCGCCCGATGTCGCCGAAGCGGTGCATCGCGTGGATCTCACCACTCGGACCGACGGCGCTGAAATGGACGAGGCCCACGGGCTTTTCAGCCGTGCCCCCGCCAGGTCCGGCGACGCCCGTCACCGAGACCGAGAGGTCGGCACCGGACCCTGCCAGGGCTCCCCGGGCCATGGCGCGCGCTACCGGTTCCGACACGGCACCGCAGGCTTCGATCAGATCCGCCGGTACAGCCAGCAGCTCCGTCTTGGACCCATTGCTGTAGGTCACGAAACCGCGCTCAACGACCGCCGAGGAGCCGGCGATCGCGGTCAGGGCTCCGGCCACCAGTCCGCCGGTACAGCTCTCCGCCGTGACAAGGACAAGCCCCCTTGCGGCGGCGGTCTCGATCACCTGACGGGCGAGGGTCTGGATGTCTTCGGGGAACATGAATCGAGGGACTTTCCGAAGGCGGCGCGAGTCGGTCTAGTGTGGCGCTCTGCGCCGTAGGTGGCGACAGCATACGGGGCGGGCATGAGCGATACTACAGCGGTCTCCGGCATCGGTGCGGCACCGGACCGGCTTACGCCCATCCTGTTTGCGGTCGCCATCTTCACCTCGGCGGCGCTGGTGTTCGTGGTCCAGCCGATGGTGACCAAACTGGTCCTGCCCATGCTGGGTGGATCGCCGGCGGTGTGGAACACCGCCATGGTCTTTTTCCAGACGGCCCTGCTGGCCGGCTACGGCTACGCCCACCTGCTGCAGAAGGTCGGATCGATCAAGACCCAGGTGGGCATCCATCTGGGCCTGCTGGTGGCGGCCGCCCTGTTCCTGCCGCTCAGCGTCAATGGCCTGCTGGGAGACCCCGACCCGGCGGCGCCCATCATGTGGTTGTTGGCGACCCTGACCCTTTCGGTCGGCGCACCGTTCGCGGTGCTGTCGGCGACGGCACCGCTGCTCCAGGCCTGGTACGCCCGGGTCCGGGTCGGCCATGCCGACGGCCAGAACCCCTATGTCCTCTATGCCGCCTCCAACCTCGGCAGCTTCCTGGCCCTGCTGTCCTACCCGATCCTGATCGAGCCGCTGGCGACCCTGTCCGGACAGCGCGGCTGGTTCGGCTGGAGCGGCGGCTATGCCATTTTTGTGCTGCTGGTCGTGGCCCTTGCCTTCACGGTCTGGCGTCGGCGGCTGGACCAGACGTCCGAGCCCGCTCAGCTCGCGGCCAGCGCCCCGCTGTCATGGCGTGAGAAGGGCATTCTGGTCCTCCTGGCGGCCGCGCCGTCCAGCCTGATGCTGGGGGTCACCTCCCACCTGTCGACCGATGTCGCCTCGGCACCATTCCTGTGGGTTCTGCCGCTGGCATTGTACCTGCTGACCTTTGTCATCGCCTTCCAGAACCGGCCCTGGATTCCGCTGAATGTTACCCTGATCATCCAGGGGGCGACGGGCGCGATCGTGGTCCTGATCGTGGCCTTCCGCTCGGCCAACTGGTCGCTGGCTTTCGGCCTGCACCTGATCGCCTTCTTCTTCGCGGCCCTGATGTGCCACCAGCTGCTGGCCGCCAGACGGCCACCGCCGGACCGGCTGACGGAATTCTATCTGCTGATGTCGCTGGGCGGCGTGGTCGGCGGAGCGTTCACGGCCCTGCTGGCACCGGTGATCTTCAACATGGTGTGGGAGTATCCGCTGGTGCTGGTGCTCGTCGGCCTGGCGCGGCCCTGGGGCAGGGGGCACCTGAGCGGAGCCCCGCTGGGCACCCTGATCGCCGCCGTGGCGGTTGCGGCCTCGCCGGTGCTGGTGGCGATCGGGCTCGACGCCAATGACGGTGCGCGCGCCTGGTTCCACGCCAATTTTCCGCTCGGCATGGACCAGCTGACCATGGTCCTGCTGATGCCGGCGGCAATCTGCGCCTTCCTGCTCCGCGACCGGGCGCTGGCCTTTACCGCCATCCTCGTGATGATCACCCTGTCGGCGCAGTGGATCGCGCGCGGCTATGACTGGAGCTATTCCGAGCGCAGCTTCTTCGGCGTGATGCGGGTGGCCAATGCACCGGACCCCCGACTGGGGGGCGACGTCCATGTGCTGATGCACGGCACGACCCTGCACGGTGCCCAGGCCCGTGACAGCCGGTTCGCCTGCGTCCCGACCCTATACTATGCGGCAGCGACGCCGATCGGGCAGGCCGCGACCATGATCGGGAACCGCGGTCCGGCGCGGATCGGTGTCGTCGGCCAGGGCTCGGGCGCAATGGCGTCCTACAAACGCACCGAAGACACCATGACCTTCTTCGAGATCGATCCCATGGTGGACCGGCTGTCGCGCGATCCGCAGTGGTTCAGCTTTATCTCCGACTGTGCGTCCGGCCCGATCAACACCGTGCTCGGTGATGCGCGGCTGACGCTGGGGAACGAGGTGCCGGGGTCCTATGACCTGCTGATCATCGATGCCTTCTCATCGGACGCGGTGCCGACCCATCTGCTGACGGTGGAGGCCATCGAGGGTTATCTGGGCTTGCTCAAGCCTGATGGGGTCGTGTTGCTGCACCTGTCGAACCGCAATCTCGACATTACACTGCCGGCCGTCGCCGCCGCACAGGCGCTGGGCAAGTCGAGCCTGCACCAGCTCTACTATGAGAGCGACAACACGCCCGAGATGGCCGAGGCATCGACGGAAGTTCTGATCCTTTCGCCGACCCCGGAGGGGCTTGCGGATTTCAGGGCCGACAGCCGCTGGAACACCCCGGCGCAGACCGCGGTGCGACCGTGGACGGACGACTATGTCAATCTGTTCGGATCGCTCCAGCGCAGCATGTTCGACACGCCGGAACTGCAGGCGCTCAGGCGCCAGTAAGCTCGATCGTCGCAAGGGCCTGGGCGGCCAGACCCTCGCCGCGGCCGGTGAAGCCCATGGCCTCGGTCGTGGTGGCCTTGACGCTGACGGCATCGAGCGGAAGGGACAGCAATTCAGCCAGCCGTTCGCGCATGGCCTGACGATGTGGCTTCACCTTCGGCCGCTCGCAGATCAGAGTGACATCGACATTGACCAGCCGACCGCCGCGCGCGGTCAGCCGCTCGACCGCATGGATCAGGAAGCGGTCGGACGAGGCCCCCTTCCACTGCGGATCGGTGGGTGGGAAATGGTCGCCGATGTCGCCGTCACCCATGGCTCCGAGAATGGCGTCGGTGAGGGCGTGCAGCCCGGCGTCGGCATCGGAATGGCCGATCAGGGTCTGGTCATGCGGGATTTCCACGCCGCACAGCCAGACCGAGGAACCGGGCCCCCAGCGATGGGCGTCAAAGCCCTGGCCGACGCGTGTCTGACGGGGAATGAGCGCTTCAGCCATGGCGAAATCCTCAGGCCAGGTCAGTTTCATCAGTCGTGTGTCGCCCGGGACGATCAGGACCCTGCCGCCCGCGCGCTCGACCACGGCCGCCTCGTCCGTGGCCGTCTCGTCTTCCGGCCAGGCCGCATAGGCATCGACGATGACCTGATAGCGGAAGGCCTGCGGGGTCTGGGCCCGCCACAGGTCTGCCCGATCCACCGAGCCCGCCACATGACCGTCGGTGGCCCGGCGCAGACTGTCGGCGACCGGCAGGGCCGGCAGGGCTCCATCGGCGGAATCGAGGGCTGCGATCAGGCGATGAATCACGGGGCCGTCAAGGAAGGGGCGGGCGGCGTCATGGATCAGGACGGGCCGGACGCCCGGACCACCGAGCGTCCGAAGCCCATTGCGGACCGAAGCGGCCCGCGAAGAACCGCCGGTCGCCAGTCGCCAGCCGGAGAGATCGGTGAGGGCGGCGGCCGCCGCCGTCTCGGACCCGGCCGCCACGACGACGACCACATCCGACGCGCCGGCCCTGAGCATCGCCTCGACGGACCAGCGTATGACCGGCTTGCCGCCCAGCCTGCGCCATTGCTTGGCTTCGCCGGCACGGCTTCCTGTTCCGGCGGCGACGATGATGGCGGAGAAGCTCATGGGGCCGCTTCTACCGGCCCTGTGCTGTGCTGACGAGGCCCCATGGCATCGGGTGCATCCTGTTTGACAACGGACAAGGCCTCGGCCAGCCTGTTGACGGGAGGAGCTCCGATGCACTCTGCAATCCTGCAACCCGTCATTGTCCTGGTGCTCTGGTCGATGGTCATGTGGGGTTGGCTGTACGCCACCCGCCTGCCTGCGATGGTTCAGGCCGGAACGAAGCTGGACCCCGATTTGCCGAGGGACATCATGATGGGCGGGCTGCCCCCTCGTGTGCGGTGGAAGGCGGACAACTACAACCATCTGATGGAGCAGCCGACGCTGTTCTACGCGACGGCGCTGACCCTGGCGCTGGTCGGGCAGGGCGACGGGCTGAACCTCGCGCTGGCCTGGGCCTATGTTGGGTTGCGCCTTGTGCACAGCCTGATCCAGGCATTGATCAATGTGATCATTTTGCGGTTCGCCGTCTTCATGGTGGCGAGCAGCGTCCTCGTCCTTCTCGCAGTGCGCGCTGCGATGGCTGTCTTCCAGGTCTGAGTCCGGGTTGGACCCGGGCCGCCAAAGGCCCTATCTGCCCGCCATGCAAAACGGCCTGCAGATCGGCGACGTCTGGGTACCCGGCCGGGTGCTGACCGCCCCCATGACCGGGATCACGGACCTGCCGTTCCGGCGGCTCGCCTCACGGCTGGGCGCGGCCTATGTGGCGACCGAGATGGTGGCCGCCGCCGAGCTGGCCCGGGCCCGGCCCGATGTCGTGCGCCGCGCCGCTGTGGGTGAGGGCCTGCCCCTGACCGTGATCCAGCTGGTCGGCAGGGACCCGGCGGCCATGGCCGAGGGCGCGCGCATGGCCGAAAAGGCTGGTGCCGACATCGTGGATCTGAATTTCGGCTGTCCGGCCAAGGAGGTCACCGGCTCGGCCTGCGGATCGGCCCTGATGCGCACCCCCGAGCTGGCCGCCCGGCTGATGCAGGCCGCGGTCGAGGCCACCAGTCGGCCAGTGACGGTCAAGATGCGGCTGGGCTGGGACGATGCCCACCGCAATGCGCCGCTGCTGGCGAAGCGGGCCGAGGAGATCGGCATCCGGGCCGTGACGGTCCACGGGCGGACGCGGCAGCAGTTCTATACCGGCGTTGCCGACTGGACGGCGGTCGGCGAGGTCAAGGCGGCGGTGGGCATTCCGGTCATCGTCAACGGAGACATCCTGACCGCGGATGATGCGCGCGAGGCCCTTCGCCAGTCGGGGGCCGACGCCCTGATGCTGGGCCGGGGCGTCTATGGTCGTCCCTGGCTGGCGGCGCATCTGGAGCGTGCCCTGGCCGACGGGACGGTGCTGCTGGAGCCGGATCGCCAGGAGCGGCTGGCCATCGTCATTGAACACCTGCGCGCCTCTGTCGCCTTCTATGACCTGCCCCTGGGGCTGAAGATGTTTCGCAAACACCTCGGCTGGTATGTCGAACAGGCCCCCTGGCCGGAGGATCCGGTGGAGCGGCGCGCGGCGAAGGCCCGCCTGTGCCGGCTGGAAACCGCTGCGGCGGTTGAGTCTGCCCTTGAGGCGCTCTGGGCCTAAGTGACGCATTCCAGCAACCAGGGTGTTGATATTTCGCCACAGTTGGTTGAAGCTGCCGTGGCATGACGGATACACCTGCCGCCGATGTCGATCCCGCTCCGCCCGCTGATCGACGCGGCGCGGTTCGCTGGTTTGCCGGCTGGTCCGAGGATCGTCGTCGCAATGCCTTCCTGATTGCCTATGCCGTCGCCTTCCTCGTCACCGCCGCCGCCATCTGGCTGGTGGCTGTGTCGCCGGATGCCAACGGGCCCGGAGCCCGGGCGGCCGCAAGCCAGGCTGTTCTGGTCATCCTCGGCGTCAATCTGCTGCTGATCGGGTGTCTGGCCGCCGTCGTCGGTCGAAGGGCCCTGATGCTGTTCCGCCGCCGGACTGACGCGGGGGCGCGTTTGCATCTGCGCTTTGTGACCCTGTTCTCGATGGTGGCCCTGATCCCGGCGGTGCTGATCGCCCTGGTCTTCGGCCTGCTGGTCAATCGTGGCGTGGACCAGTGGTTCAGCGACAATGTCACCTCGGCGGTCCAGAACGGGGCCCTCATCGGCCAGGCCTATGTCCGGGATGTCAGCCTGCAGGTCGAATCCGATCTGGAGACCATAACCGACGAACTGGCGGCGCCGGAGGCCATTGCCCGATTTGAATATCCGATCCAGTTCTCGGAACTCCTGACCCAGGTCGCGGACCTGTTCGGCTATCCGGCGCTCTACATTGTCGATGGGCAGGGGCAGGTGCTGGCGCGCGGTGAGTTGCCGGGCGCGCCCCCTTATTTCGCGCCGTCGCTTCAGGACCTCGAAACGGCCGCGCGTGGGGAGACGGCCCCCATTGCAGTGACCGAAAATCCGGATGCCATCCGGACCCTTTATCCGCTGACCGGCTACGGCGAGGCCTATCTGTATCTGGTCCGGCCGATGCAGCCCGGATTGATGGCCCAGATGCGCAATGGCCGGGAGTCCATCGTCGCCTTCCGCGACGCAAAACAGAGCCGGGCCCGTATCCAGACCGCCTTTGCCCTCGGCTATTTCGAGACCGCCCTGCTGGTACTCGTCGGGGCCGTGTGGCTGGGGATGTCGGCGGCCAGCGCCATCTCCGCGCCCATCGGCCGTCTGGTCGAGGCGGCGGACAAGGTTGCCGGCGGCGACCTGACCGCCCGTGTAAACGGCGACGACGGGCCCGGCGAGATCAAGACCCTGTCGGCCGCCTTCAACCGCATGACCGGCGACCTGGAGGCCCAGCAGGCTGCGTTGAGGGCCGCCAGCGAGGAGGCCACGGGCCGTAGCCGGTTCATCGAGACCGTGCTCTCCGGCGTGTCTGCAGGCGTGATCGGCCTTGATCGTCAGCGTCGTGTCTCGGCCATCAACGACAGCGCGGTCGAGCTTCTGGCCATCCGCGACCCGGCGATCATCGGCCGTCCTCTGGGTGAGGTGTCGCCGGAACTCAGCCAGTTGGCCGCCCGCGCCGAGGCCCATATCGAGGAAGAGATCGACGTCAGCCTCGAAGGCGAGACCCGGCGCCTGCGCGTGCGGATCGAGGGCGGTGTCGGCGGCGAGATGGTGCTGACCTTCGACGACATCACCCGGCTGGTCACGGCCCAGCGCAATGCCGCCTGGCGTGACGTGGCCCGGCGTATCGCCCACGAGATCAAGAACCCCCTGACCCCCATCCAGCTGTCGGCGGAGCGACTGCGGCGGCGCTATCGCAGTCAGGTCGGCGACGATGTCGAGGTGTTTGACCGCTGTACCGAGACCATCATCCGTCAGGTCGGTGACATCGGCCGGATGGTCGATGAGTTCTCGTCCTTTGCCCGGATGCCGGCACCGCGCTTCACCGCCTGCGATCCGGCCGAGTTGCTGCGTGAAGCTGTCTTTGCCCAGCGGGTCGCGGCGGCCGGGGTCGGTGTCGAACTGATCGAGCCCTTGCCCAGCCTTGTCCTGCACGCAGACCGGCCCATGGTCGGACAGGCCCTGACCAATATCCTCAAGAACGCCGGTGAGGCCGTGGCCGCCCGGCGCGCCATTGCTCCGCGCGACGGAGACAGCGACCGCCCGGGGATTTCCGCCCGGCTGCTGGTCGAGGACGAGTCCGCGGTCTTCATCATCGAGGACGACGGTCTGGGCCTGCCCGCCAAGGACCGCGACCGGCTGACGGAACCCTATGTGACCACGCGCGAGAAGGGCACCGGCCTCGGCCTGGCCATCGTCAAACGCATCTGTGAGGAGCACGGCGGCGAACTGAAGCTGGCCGATGCCGAGACCCTGGCAGGCGCGCGCGTCTGCCTGATCTTCCCCCTGAAATCCCAACCGAAGCCGACCGGCGCCGCCGGGACCAGGGAGGCGAAAGCCTCCCGGTCCCGCACGGTTCCGGCCGCCGAATAGCGAGGCATCATGCGATCCACGGGCGCCGACATTCTGGTCGTCGACGACGAGGCCGACATCCGCGAGCTGGTCTCAGGCCTGCTGGAGGACGAGGGCCACGCCGTGCGGGTTGCGTCGAACTCCGATGAGGCCCTGGCGGCGATCCGGGCCCGACGGCCGTCGCTGGCGCTGCTCGATATCTGGATGCAGGGCGGCGGTCTGGACGGGCTGGAACTGCTGGATGTGATCAAGGAACTGGATCCCGATCTGCCGGTGGTGATGATCTCGGGCCACGGCAATATCGAGACGGCGGTCACAGCCCTGCAGCGCGGAGCCTATGACTTCATCGAAAAGCCATTCAAATCCGATCGTCTGGTGGTCGTGGTTCAGAGGGCGCTTGAGGCGTCCTCGCTCAAGCGCGAGAACAGGCGGCTGCGGGCCCAGGTGGCTGCCCCTTCGGGCTTCATAGGTCGATCCGCTGCAGCCCAGACCCTGCGCAGCACCGTCGCCAAGGTCGCACCGGCCAACAGCCGTGTCCTGATCTCGGGCCCGCCCGGCTCGGGCAAGGAGCTCGTGGCGCGCCAGATCCACGAGGCCAGCGCCCGGTCCAGGGGCGAGTTCGTCGCCATCTCCGCTGCCGGCATGACCCCCGAACGGCTGGATATCGAACTGTTCGGCGAGGAGGGCCACGACGGCCGGCCGCGCAAGATCGGCGTGTTCGAGCGGGCCCACAACGGCACCCTCTATCTCGACGACGTCGGCGACATGCCGCGCGAGAGCCAGAGCCGGGTCCTGCGCGTGCTGGTCGAGCAACGCTTCCGTCGGGTGGGTGGCGAACAGGACGTCCAGGTCGACATCCGGGTGGTCACCTCGACATCGCGGGACCTCAAGGTCGAAATCGCCGAGGGCCGGTTCCGCGAGGACCTGTTCCACCGCCTGAATGTGGTGCCGATCCGGGTGCCCGCCCTGTCCGAGCGGCGTGAGGATATCCAGGAACTGATCGACTACTTCATCGACACCCTGTCGGCGTCCCAGGGTCTTCCCAAGCGACGGCTCGGTGAAGACGCCATCGCCGTGCTGCAGGTCCATCCCTGGCCCGGCAACGTCCGTCAGCTGCGCAACAATGTCGAGCGCCTGCTGATCCTGGCCACCGGTGACCCGGACCAGCCGATCAGTGCCGACATGCTGCCGTCCGAGGCGACCAACGCCAATTCGACCGGCACCCTGGGCGGCGAGCGGATCATTGCCCTGCCGTTGCGCGAGGCCCGTGAGGTGTTCGAGCGCGAATATCTGGCGGCGCAGATCATGCGCTTCGGCGGCAATATCTCGCGCACGGCCGCCTTCATCGGCATGGAGCGGTCAGCCCTGCACCGTAAGCTCAAATCGCTGGGTGTGTCGCCGTCGCGCGGCGGCGAGGATGATCTCGAAGAGGCAGTCGAAGAATGAGCCGTGTCGCCTATGTGAATGGCCAGTACCAGCCGCACGGCCAGGCTGTGATCCACGTCGAGGACCGCGGTTTCCAGTTCGCGGACGGGGTCTATGAGGTCTGGTCGATCTTCGACGGCCGGATGGCGGATTTCGACGGCCACATGACCCGGCTGCACCGCAGTCTGAACGAGCTGCGCATCGACATTCCGATGACGCGCGAGTCCCTGACCCGGGTGCTCAAGGAGACGATCCGGCGCAACCGGGTCAGCAACGGGATCGTCTATCTGCAGGTCACGCGCGGCACGGCCCGGCGCGACCATCCCTTCCCGGCGGAGGGCACGCCGCCCAGCGTCATCGTCACGGCCCGCTCGATCAGTGCCTTCAAGAGCGAGGCAACCGCGAAGAAGGGCGTCGCCGTCGTCACCGTGCCCGACATCCGCTGGGGTCGTTGTGACATCAAGACCGTCGGCCTGCTCGCCAATGTCCTGGCCAAACAGGCGGCCCGCGAGCGTGGGGCCTATGAGGCCTGGATGGTCGACGAGATGGGACTGGTCACCGAGGGCTCATCGACCAATGCCTGGATCGTCGACGAGCACGGCAAGCTACGGACCCGGGATGCCCAGGCCAATATCCTGAAAGGGATCACCCGGACCGCCGTGATGGCGTTGATCGCGGAAGAGGGCGTCGAACTGGACGAGCGACCGTTCAGCGTCGACGAGGCCAAGCGGGCGAAGGAGGCCTTCTTCACCGCCGCCGGAGCCTTCGTCATGCCGGCCGTGTCGATCGACGGGGTGAAGATCGGCGACGGCAAGCCGGGGCCGATCACGAAGCGTTTGCGGACCCTGTATCTGGATCAGGCAAGGCGCGACGCCATCTAGGCGTTGCGGGCGTGTGCGGCCGGTGGCTAAGGTGACGGGCCGGACATTCGATCCAGCCCCGCGCCGCTCCCCCGGCCGGAGAACAAGCAAGAACAGGCTGAACCTGCCATGTCGCAAGACAAGTCCAAAAACCTTCAGGACACCTTCCTCAACAGCGTCCGCAAGACCAAGACGCCCCTGACCATCTTTCTGGTGAATGGCGTCAAGCTGCAGGGCATCGTGACCTGGTTCGACAATTTCTGTGTGCTGCTGCGCCGCGATGGGCAGTCGCAGCTGGTCTACAAACACGCCATCTCGACCATCATGCCGTCCGCGCCCGTGCAGCTGTACGAGCCCGACGCGGACGAAGACTGATTGACCCAGCCCCTTCGGCCGTCACCCTCGGGCTTGACCCGAGGGCCAGACGTTGTGTGCCTGTGCGTCCGGGGTGGCCCTGCGGCCTCCGGGCACCTATCTGACGCTGCACACCGGATCGTCTGATCCTCGGGTCAAGCCCGAGGATGACGCACGAAAGAGACCTGTTTGGCTTCCCATCTGATCGACCACGCCGTCCCCCTGATCCGGGCGGTCGTCATCCATCCCGACCGCTCCGACGCCGGCGCGAGTGAAAGCTCGCGCCAGTCGGTCGAGCGTCTGGAAGAAGCCGTCGGACTGGCGCGGGCGCTCGACCTTGATGTGCGCGGGGAGGAGATCGTGCGCATCCGCAAGGTGACACCCGCCACCCTGTTCGGTTCGGGCAAGGTCGATGAACTGGCCGCCCTGGTTCGCGCCGCCGAGGCCGAGGCGGTGGTCATCGATGACGCCCTGTCGCCGGTGCAGCAACGCAATCTGGAAAAGGCCTGGGACTGCAAGGTCATCGATCGCACCGGCCTGATCCTCGAGATTTTCGGCCGCCGCGCCCGCACCAAGGAGGGCCGTCTGCAGGTCGAACTGGCGCGGCTGGACTACGAGAGGTCCCGCCTCGTCCGCACCTGGACCCACCTGGAACGCCAACGCGGTGGCACCGGCTCGACGGGCGGCCCCGGCGAGACCCAGATCGAACTCGACCGCCGTCTGATCGCCGACCGGATCGTCAAGCTGAAGGTCGAACTGGATGAGGTGCGGCGCACCCGCGGTCTGCACCGCAAACAGCGCCAGAAGGTGCCGTTCCCGACCATCGCCCTGGTCGGATACACCAACGCCGGCAAGTCCACCCTGTTCAACCGCCTGACCGGCTCGGACGTGGTGGCCAAGGACCTGCTGTTCGCCACCCTCGATACCACCCAGCGCACCATCCGCCTGCCGCAGGGCCGGCCGGCCATCGTCGCCGACACCGTGGGCTTCATCTCCGACCTGCCGCACGAACTGGTCGAGAGCTTCCGCGCCACGCTGGAGGAGGTGGGCGAGGCCGACCTGATCCTGCATGTCCGCGATATCGCGTCCCCCGACAGCGAGGCCCAGTCGAAGGACGTCGAGGCGGTGCTGAAACAGATCCCCACGCTCGAGGGCAAGACCCGTCGGGTGCTGGAGGTCTGGAACAAGATCGACCTGCTGGATGAGGATGCGCGCGAGAGCGTGCTCGGCCTCGCCGAACGCCTGTCCCGCGAGGGCCGGGCGGTGGCGGTCTCGGCCTGGACCGGGGAGGGGATCGAACCCCTGCGCGACACCATCGCCGGCCTGATCGACGATGATCCGGAGACGGAACTGACCCTGCTGCCCTCACAGGGCGAGGCGCTGGCCTGGCTTTACGAGAACGGGCGGGTCACGGGGCGCGAGACGGACGAGGAGGGCCGCACCCATGTTGTGGTCCGCCTTCACCCGGCGGCGCTGGGACGGTTCGAGCGGCAGTTCGGCTAACTGTCTCCTCCCCGTTCGCGAAGCGAATGGGGAGGGGGACCATCCGAAGGATGGTGGAGGGGTATCAGCCGCACCGCTCCCGGGCGATGCGCGCGATGAAGTCGAGGACCCCGTCGAGCTCCGTCCTCACGCTCTCCGCTGCGAGCCGGATAACCCGGATGTTCCGCTCCCGCAGCCATACTGTCCGCCGTCGGTCATGGGCGATGCGATCCGGTCGCTCGTGACCCCGTCCATCCACCTCGATCGCCAGCTTCGCTGAGGCGCAGTAGAAGTCGAGGACATAGGGGCCGATCGGATGCTGGCGACGGAACTTCAGTCCCGCCAGCCGCTTGCCGCGCAGACAGGCCCATAATCGCAGTTCCGGCGGCGTCATGCGCCGGCGGAGCTCGCGGGCCCTCTCGACTGTCAGGAGCGCTGTCACCCCTCCACCATGCTTCGCATGGTCCCCCTCCCCATGGCTTCGCCACAGGGAGGAGACGGTAAGTGCGCATTCTATGAGTGTCTACGATATACAATCTAAACGGTTATTTCGTCACCGCCCCACCTTGTGATGGTGGGTATCAGCCGCCGCCGCGCTCCGCCGCCTTCGCCGCGTCCCACAGCCCGTCCATCTCGGCGAGATCGCTCTGCTCTGGCCCCCGCCCGTCCTTCGCCAGCTCGGCTTCGATAAAGCCGAACCGCCGCACGAATTTCGCGTTCGCTCCGCGGAGCGCATCCTCCGGCTCCACCCCCAGCTTCCGCGCCAGATTGGCGACCACGAACAGCAGGTCGCCGACCTCATCGCGGGCCTTGTCCAGGTCCCCGGCCGCGATCTCGACGCGGAGTTCGGCGACCTCCTCGTGCAGCTTGTCGAAGACCTCGTCGGTGGAGGGCCAGTCGAAGCCGACGCGGGCGGCGCGTTTGGTCAGTTTGGCGGCGCGGGCCAGGGCGGGCAGGCCGACGGGGACGTCGTCGAGCACCCCATGCTGGGCTTTCGCCACCCGTTCAGCGGCCTTGATGTCCTCCCAGCGCGCCTTCTGGGCCGCGCCGTCCGGCTTCGCCGTCTCGTCTCCGAAGACATGCGGATGCCGCCGCTCCAGCTTGTCGGCGATGGCATTGGCGACATCGTCGAAGACGAACAGTCCCTGTTCCTCGGCCATGCGGGCGTGGAAGACGGTCTGGAACAGCAGGTCGCCCAGTTCGGACTTCAGCTCGTCCATGTCGCCGCGTTGGATCGCGTCGGCGACCTCATAGGCCTCCTCGATCGTATAGGGGGCAATGGTGGCGAAGGTCTGCTCCACATCCCACGGACAGCCGCCCACCGGGTCGCGCAGCCGGGCCATGATCCCGATCAGGCGGTCGATGGGCGTCATGCAGAGGCCGTCGCCGTGCCGTCGCGCTCTTCCAGCGCCTTGCGGATTTCATCGTGCCGCGCCGGCGTCAGCGGATAGCCCCTCAGCACCAGGGCCGCCGCCGCCAGCAGCAGGCCGGGGACGAGGATGAAGAGGATCTGCAGCGTCAGCAGCGACATCTCGCTGTTGCCCTCAACCCCCGGAATCGCACGGAAGCCGACGGCCTGGAGGATCAGATAGGGGATCAGGGCCACGACATGGCCGATCTTGGTCGTGGCCGAGAGGATGGAGAACATCAGGCCGGTCCGGTCCACGCCCGTCTCCAGCCGGATCTCGTCGCCCGCATCGGCCATCATGGCCCGCAGCAGGAACAGGCCGGCGGCATAGGGCAGGCCCGCGATGAACATGGCCGTCGCGGTCAGGGCGAAATTCCCGCCCGGGACCAGGGTCGCGCCGATGTAGAAGACCGCGAAAACAAGACTGGCCGTTGCCAGCGCCCTGTCCTTGCCGATCTTCGTCGCCAGCCAGGCCCAGAAGGGTGCCCCGACCAGTCCGGCGACGAAATAGAACAGCATGAACAGCGAGGCCTCGGTGTGGTCGTAGCCCTTGATCTGCCCGAAGAAGAAGAACAGCAGCGAGCCGGTAATCCCCGGGGCCACGCCCAGCAGCAGGTCGGCGAACAGCAGCTTGCGCACGGTCTTCTTGCCGAAAAGGCCGAGGTAGGCCTTCGGCCCGCCGTGCGGTGTGGCCCCGGCATTGACGGGCTCGGGCACCACGAACATGGCCAGGCCGATGGTGACCGGCAGGGCGATCATGATGGCCCAGCCCATGATGCGCACGCCGGCGGCATAGTCGCCGAGGCCGGTCTTCACCACCACGGTCGGCAGGATCAGGATCAGGATCACCCCGATGATGTTGAACACCTGCCACCAGCCATAGACGCGGCTGCGCTGGTCGTATTGCGGAGCCAGAACCGAGGCCCAGCCCAGCTGGCCCAGGGTCCCTATGGAGAAGCCGAGATAGAGGACCAGCAACCAGCCGAAGAGATAGGCCGCGCCGGCGCCCGGCTGGACCAGCACGAACATCATCAGGGCCGACAGCATCAGGATCGGCGTCGAGATCGCCATCCAGGGCCGATAACGCCCCCACCGGGTCCGGGTCTTGTCCATGCCCCAGCCGATGAAGGGGTCGAAGGCGATGTCGATCAGCCGCACGATCATGAAGACGGCGGCGACCACGCCGAGCTCCAGACCGACATAGGTGGCGTAGAACTCCGGCAGGGTCACCGGCAGGGCGACGCCGAAGGCTGCCAGTGGCAGGCAGGGGCCCGAGAAGGCGGCAAGGATGGCGTTGGATCGGCGTGCCGGAACGGCGGCGGCGGGAGCAGTCGGGGCGGCGTCGGTCATGATCGAGTCCGGCGGTTCGGCCCTGAGTCGGCCGTCGCATCACCATGCCGTCTTTGCGCGCCTGACGCGAGCCGTCACCCCGCGTTCCGGCCCCTCGGAAAGGGCCTTGCGGCGGACACAGAGGTGGGGTCAGTTTCCGCCATGCCGATGCGTCTGTTCCTGCTGCTGGTCATCGCCCTTGCGAACATCCTCGTCGCCGGTCCGGCGAAGGCGCAGGCCGAACCGTGCAACAGCCAGATCGAGGACTGGGGCGGCCCCGCCCTCGCCAACGGCATCTCGCTGCATTCGCTGGAATGGGCTCCGTTCGGCTCGGCCGAATGGGGCTGGGAGACCTATGTCCCGCTGATCCAGCAGGAGCTGGGCACGGTGTGTTCTGCCAGTTCGCCGACCTTCGCCCGCCTCCTTGCCGAATTCCAGACCGCCCATCAGCTGCCCTCGAGCGGAATCTTCGACCAGGCCACCTTCCAGACCTTCCGCGGCCTCTGGCAGGAGCGGCGCCCCTTCATCATGGCGCGGGTTCGCGAAGAACCCTGTCCGGAGCCGCCGCCGCTTTACCAGCTGGGCTATCTGGTCGAGTCCGAGGAGCATGCCGACCGGCTGACCCGGCTCCTGCGCCGCGACGTCCTGGAGGCCTATCGCAGAATGGTCGCTGCGGCCCGCGCGGAGGTCC
Organism: Brevundimonas sp.; assembly: GCF_027487935.1. Classification (GTDB taxonomy): domain Bacteria; phylum Pseudomonadota; class Alphaproteobacteria; order Caulobacterales; family Caulobacteraceae; genus Brevundimonas. Next base: position 24,053 of record NZ_JAIYCP010000033.1, on the reverse strand, counting down.
CCGAGATCGCCAATGATCCGGAACTGCTGCAGATTTTTTCCGGCTTCCGGGACCCCGAGGCCGATGCCGCGCGGTGTGCGGCCGCCGGCAATTGCGACGGTCTGCGGCGTGCGGTCTGTTCGCCCCACCGGACCGGGACGGCGGTTGATCTTTATGTCGGCCAGGCTGCCGGCCTTGGGGTCGACAACACGTCACCGGCCAGCCGCCTGCATATGAGCCGGGGCGCGACCTATCGCTGGCTGGTCAGAAACGCCGGGCGGTTCGGCTTCGTCCCCTATGCGTTCGAGCCCTGGCACTGGGAGTGGGTGAGCCCGGCCGGCGGCTATACCGGCCCGCCGCCGCCGACGTGATCCGGCGACTGACCGACGCCGAGCGGAGCCTGGCCGCGGAGGTCTTCGGGGACTCCCTTGCGCTCTCCTCCATCCGCTTCCTGCCCGCGCCCTGGCCCTTCACCCGCGCCTTCGTGCCGGGTCGCTGGTTCGGGCGTGACTGGATCGTCTGGCCGAAGCATAGCCTGCCATCCGACCTCGCAGAGGCCCCCCTGCACCTGCAGGCCCTGCTGGTTCACGAACTGACCCACGTCTGGCAGGCCCGGCAGGGGATCAATCTGCTGGTCGGCAAGATCCGGGCGGGCGATCGCCCGGATTCCTATTGCTATCCGGTCGGCAACGCCTGCGACTGGCATCGGTTGAACATCGAGCAGCAGGCCATGGTCGTCGAGCACCGGTTCCGCCTGTCGCATGGCGAGACGGTGCCGGCGGATGCGGCCTTCTATGACCGGGTCTGTCCGATCGGTCCGCGGACAGGTCGGGGACTGCAGATGGACGACGACCACGCAGCCGTGCCGCGCGCGGGACCCTCGCCGCGCTGAAACGACCGCTGTTTCCCCCGGGAGGGTGCCGGGTCAGGCGGCCTTGTCGAGCTCCGCCATCTTCTGGATCCGCACATAATCGGTCTTTCCCGTGCCCAGCACAGGGACCTCGGCGACGTGCACGATCTTCTTGGGCACGGCCAGTTCGGGTGCCCCATGGTTGCGGGCCCACTCGGCCAGGCGGCCGACGTCTGCATCGCGCCGGTCCGTGACCAGCACCAGCTTCTCGCCCTTGCGGGGGTCGGGGATGGAGACCACGGCATGCCGCGCTTCTGGCCAGACCGCGCTCGCAAGGCCTTCCACGGCGGTCAGTGAGACCATCTCGCCGCCGATCTTGGCGAACCGCTTCATGCGGCCGAGGATCGAGACATAGCCGTCCTTGTCGATGTCGACGATGTCGCCCGTGTCGTGCCAGCCGCCGGCCAGGGGTTCGACAACCTCGGGATCATCCGGCGACAGATATCCCTGCATCACGTTCGGCCCGCGCAGGAAGAGCCGCCCGCCTTCCGGGATGCCCTCGACCGGATCAAGCCGCCACTCCATGCCGGGGATCATCTGGCCGACCGTGCCCGGCCGATTGCGGTCGGGGTGGTTGATGGCCACGATCGGCGCAGCCTCGGTCGCGCCATAGCCTTCGAGCAGTTTGAGGCCATGGAAGCGGGTGTTGAACAGATGGTGGGTTTCGGGCCGGACCCGTTCCGCTCCCGCCACCACGAATTCGAGCGTGTCGAAATCGTCCGGCGACGCAACGCGGGCGTACTGGTTCAGGAAGGTATCGGTCGCGAACAGGATCGAGGCCTTCACCTCGGGCAGCAGTTCCACGATCTGTTTGGCATGCAGGGGCGACGGATACTGGAAGGCCTTCATGCCGTTCAGCAGCGGCAGCAGGATGCCGCCGGTCAGGCCGAAGCAATGGAAGGTCGGCAGGGGGTTGAACATCACCCATTCCGGCTTCAGCTCGATGAACTGGGACCCCTGCCGGACGTTGGCGACCAGGTTCCACTGGCTCAGCACCACGCCCTTGGGCGTACCGAAACTGCCTGAGGTGAACAGGATCACCCCGGTAGAGTGCGGATCGGTCTTCACCCGGAACTTCCTCGGCATCATGCCGGCCATCAGTCCATACAGCTTGTCCTGCAGGCCGATGGTTTTGCGGACGTCATCCAGCCAGACGATCTCCGCCACCTTGCCCAGTTCCTCCATGAGGTCCTCGAGCTTGGCCTGGTTGATGAATCGCTTGGCCGACAGGATCTTTTTCAGCCCGGCCGCCTTGATGGCCGCCTTGATGTTGCTGACGCCCGAGGTGAAGTTGAGCATCACCGGCACACGGCCGTGGGCATGAAGCCCGAAATAGGTCACCACCACGCCGGAACTGGACGGCAGGAGGATGCCGACCCGCTCGCCCGGCTGGGTCATTTCCGCGATCTTGCGGCCCAGTACGAAAGCGGCCCGGATGAGTCCGGTGTAGGTCAGGGGATTCCGGTCGATGTCCTCGAGAATCTCCTTGTCGCCAAATTTCTCCCGGGCGGAGATGAGGGCGTCAAAGACCGTTTCCTCGACGTGACGGGGGTCCAGGGGTACGCGCAAGTCCATCCTCCGTGCGGATGCGGTTGTTCCGCATCCTTGTTCTGCTCCCACCAGACTAGGGGCACCGCGACGCGTTGAAAAGGTGCGTTACCGGGCGTGAGAACCGGCCCGCCTTGCCTTAGCCCCGCGGAAGGCCGACATAGCGGCATCGCACAGCCCGGAGCCCGCGACGCCTTGGTCACGCTGATCGACACCCTGACGAAGACGCCGGCTGAACTGCGTCACCCTGAAAAACAGAACCGCCCCGAGACGGCGGTGCTGAAAAAGCCCGACTGGCTGCGCGTCAAGGCACCAGGCTCGGGTCAGTACAATGCGACAAAAGCCATCGTGAAGGACAAGGGCCTCGTCACCGTCTGCGAGGAGGCGGCCTGCCCGAATATCGGCGAGTGCTGGAGCCAGAAGCACGCCACCCTGATGATCATGGGCGACACCTGCACGCGGGCCTGCGCCTTCTGCAACGTCAAGACGGGCCTGCCCCAGCCGCTGGATCCGGAAGAGCCGGCCAAGGTCGGCCTGGCCGTGGCGCAACTGGGCCTGAACCACGTCGTCATCACCAGCGTGGACCGGGACGACGTCTCCGACGGCGGTGCCGCCCATTTCGCCGAGGTGGTGCGGCAAATTCGCCTGCAGGCCCCGGACACCACGATCGAGATCCTGACGCCCGACTTCCTGCGCAAGGACGGAGCGGCCGAGGTGATGATCGACGCCACGCCCGACGTGTTCAATCACAACCTCGAGACCGTGCCGCGGCTGTATCTCAAGATCCGGCCCGGAGCCCGCTATTTCCACAGCCTGCGCCTGCTGCAGATGGTCAAGGAGCGCGACCCCAACCAGTTCACCAAGTCCGGCATCATGGTCGGACTGGGCGAGACCCGCGAAGAGGTCATGCAGGTGATGGATGACATGCGCTCGGCCGGCGTCGACTTCATCACCATCGGCCAGTACCTGCAGCCGACCCGCAAACACGCCGCCATCGACCGGTTCGTCACCCCGGACGAGTTCAAGGCCTATGAGGCCATCGCCCGCGCCAAGGGCTTCCTCATGGTGTCGTCCTCCCCCCTGACCCGCAGCTCCCACCACGCCGGCGACGACTTCGCCCGGCTGAGGGCGGCCCGACTGGCGCAGACGGGACGCTGAGCCGCGCTTGGCCGTCCACCGCGTCACGAAAATCCTGCCCTGGACGCCGGCCCAGCTGGCCGAGCTGGTCGCCGACGTGCGCGCCTATCCCGACTTCGTGCCCTGGGTCACGGCGATGCGTGTCTGGAACGAGCGCGAGGAGGCCCCCGGGGTATCGGTTCTGGATGCCGAGGCGGCGGTCGGCTTTTCCTTTCTGAGGGAACGGTTCTCGACCTGGTCCCGTCATGACCGCAACCGGAACACGGTCGAGGTGGGCCTGATCCGCGGGCCGTTCAGACATCTGAAGAACCGCTGGGAATTCCATCCCGATCCCGCCGGGACGCGGGTCGAGTTCATGATCGACTTCGCCTTCAAGTCGCGGCTGCTGGACGGGATGCTGCACGCCAATTTCGACCGCGCCGTCAGCAAGCTGATGGCCTGTTTCGAGGCGCGGGCCGCCAGCCTCTACGGCCCGAAAGGATGAGCTTCGACTTCGACGCGACGGTGGTGGGCGCCGGCGCGGTCGGCCTCGCCTGCGGGCGGGCGCTGGCGAAGCGGGGCCTGTCGGTGCTGGTGCTGGAGAAGGAACCCCACATCGGCCAGGGCGTCTCCTCGCGCAATTCCGAGGTCATCCACGGTGGTCTCTACTATCCGACCGGTTCGCTGAGGGCGCGGTTCTGCGTCGAGGGGCGGCGGGCGCTCTATGCCTTTCTCGACAGCCACAAGGTCGACCACCGCAAATGCGGCAAGCTGGTCGTGGCAACGGACGAGACCGAGGTTGAGCGGATCGAGGCCATCTTCGTCCAGGCCACCGCCAACGGCGTCGAGGGACTGGACCATCTGACCGGTGCCCAGGCCCGGGCGCTGGAGCCCGGCCTGAATGCCCATGCCGCCATCCTCTCGACAGAGAGCGGGGTGTTCGACAGCCACGGCTATATGCTGGCCCTGCAGGGTGAGATCGAGGACACCGGCGGCTCGGTGGTGGTCTCCACGCCGTTTGACCGGGCCGAGCCGCTGCCCGGCGGCGGCTTCACGATCACCGCGGGCGGGGAGGGCGGGGCGACCCTGACCACCCGACTGCTGGTTACCGCGCCCGGACTGGCCGCACAGGCCGTCGCCGCCCGGATCGAGGGCTACCCCGCCGACCGCATTCCGGCCGGACATTTCGGCAAGGGCGTCTATTTCCGGCTGACCGGCAAGGCCCCGTTCGAGCGGCTGATCTATCCGCCGCCCATCCCCGGCGCCCTGGGCACCCACTATCGCAAGGATCTGGGCGGACAGGCCGTGTTCGGGCCGGACCTGAGCTATGTCACGGCCGAGGACTATTCGGTCGATCCCGCCAAGGCCGCGGAGTTCGAGGGCTATATCCGGCGCCTCTGGCCCGGCCTGCCGGACGGCGCGCTGACGCCCGACTACGCCGGCATCCGCCCCAAGCTGCACGGTCCGGGCGAGCCGCAGCCGGACTTCCAGCTGCATGGTCGGGAGATCCACGGCCTCGACGGTCTGGTGGTGCTGTTCGGTATCGAAAGCCCGGGCCTGACCAGTTCGCTGGCGATCGGCGAGGCGGTGGCGGGGATGCTGACGGATGGATGAGGTGACGTTCCGCGCGGCAACGGCTTCTGACGTGGCACTGATTCAGCCGTTGGTGCACCATGCCTATCGCGGCGACCGGGCGCGAGCAGGCTGGACCCATGAGGCCGATCTGCTGGACGCGGCCCGCATCGACGAAGAGGCATTGGCTGAAAGCGTCAGCAACCCGGGTCAGGTTATCCTGCTGGCCGAGCGCGAGGGATCGCTGATCGGCTGCGTCCATGTGACCGACAAGGGCGGTGGGCTGGCCTACCTGGGTATGCTCACCGTCGATGCGACCTTGCAGGGCGGCGGATTGGGTCGCCGCCTGATCGATCAGGCCGAGGCCATTGCCCGCTCCCGTTTTGCCGCTGACCGCATGGAGATGACGGTCATTGTTCAACGAACCGAGCTGATCGCCTGGTATGAGCGGCGGGGCTATGCGCTGACCGGCGAAAGGCGGCCGTTTCCAACCACGGACCCTCGCTTCGGCGTTCCGCGTCGAAGCGACCTGGCCTTCGTGGTGCTCGACAGGGCTCTCACGTGACCCGGATCGTCACCCCGCGCCTGATCCTGCGTCCGGCACAGCCTGGGGACCTCGAGGCCATGCACGCCGTCCTGTCGGACCCGCGCGCCATGCTGTGGTGGTCGACCCCGCCGCACGCGACGCTGGAACAGACCCGGGAATGGCTGGACGCCATGATCGCCACCGGTCCGGACCATCCGGACTTCGTGGTCGAATGGGATGGGCGGGTGATCGGCAAGGCCGGCTTCTACGTCCTGCCCGACGTCGGCTACATCCTGCATCCCGACGTCTGGAGGCAGGGGCTGGCGAGGGAGGCGGTCGGGGCCGTCATCGACCATGTGTTCAGCACCCGGGCCGTCGACACCCTGACCGCCGATGTCGATCCGGAGAACACCGCCTCGATTCGGCTGCTGCAGCGGCTGGGCTTCGTTCGCACCGGCTTTGGCGCGCGCACCTGGAATGTCGGCGGGGTCTGGAAGGACAGTCTGTATTTCGCCCTGTCACGGGCGGATCGGGCGATGATGGCGACAGGACAACCTCCCGCTTGAACTCCGGGCCGGGTTGAGGCATAAGCCCGCGCTCGCTGGCGGCTCTTTCGGGCCGCCGCTGTTGTTTTCGCGCCCTCACCGGTGCCACTCCAAGAAGATTGAGACGGACATGGCCGTTCCGAAGCGCAAAGTATCGCCCTCGCGTCGCAACATGCGCCGCTCGCACGACTCGCTGGGTTCCAACCCGCACGTCGAGGACAAGGACACCGGCGAGCTGCGCCGCTCGCACCACATCGACCTGAAGACCGGCACCTATCGTGGCCGTCAGGTTCTGACGCCCAAGGAAGACTAGGTCTTTCACCGGCTTCGGCTGAATGAATGACGGCGCGCGGTTCACCGCGCGCCGTTTTCGTGCGTTCTGCTTGCCGGCTGACGGCGTTGCGTCTGACGGTTGGCGATTCCCCGGGTGTTGGGCTAAACCCCGCGCTCTCCCTGACAGCAGAGCGCTCCCATGACCGACATCGCCGACATCGTTGCCCGCCAGATTCTCGACAGTCGCGGCAATCCGACGGTCGAGGTGGATGTGATCCTCGATGACGGCAGCTTCGGCCGCGCCGCCGTGCCTTCGGGTGCCTCGACCGGCGCGCATGAGGCGGTGGAACTGCGTGACGGTGACAAGGACCTGTGGGGCGGCAAGGGCGTCGGCAAGGCGGTCGACAACGTCAATGGCGAGATCTTCGACGCCCTCAGCGGCATGGACGCCGAGGATCAGCGTCGTATCGACGAGGCCCTGATTGCCCTCGACGGCACGGAGAACAAGGGCCGGCTGGGGGCCAACGCCATTCTCGGTGTCTCCCTGGCGGTCGCCAAGGCCAGCGCCATCTCCTCGGGGCTGCCGCTGCACCGCTACCTGGGCGGCGTTTCGGCGCGCGTCCTGCCGACCCCGATGATGAACATCATCAACGGCGGAGCCCATGCCGACAATCCGATCGACATCCAGGAGTTCATGATCCTGCCCACCGGTGCCGAGAGCTTCTCGGAGGCGCTGCGCATGGGTTCGGAGATCTTTCACGCCCTGCGCAAACAGCTGAAGGACGCGGGCCACAACACCAATGTCGGCGACGAGGGCGGCTTTGCCCCCAACCTGGCCTCGGCCGAGGAGGCGCTGAGCTTCATCACCCGCGCGGGTCAGGCCGCCGGCTATCTGGCCGGCGAGGATTTCCATCTCGGCCTCGATGTCGCCGCCACGGAATTCTTCAAGGACGGAAAATACGTCATGGCCGGGGAGGGCAAGACGCTCGGGTCCGAGGCCATGGTCAGCTATCTGGCCGACCTGTGCGAACGCTTCCCCATCGTCTCGATCGAGGACGGCTGCGCCGAGGATGATTTCGACGGCTGGCGCCTGCTGACCGAGCGCCTCGGCGATCGTTGCCAGATCGTCGGCGACGACCTGTTCGTCACCAACCCGGCCCGACTGGCGGCCGGCATCGGCGAGGGTCTGGCCAACTCCATCCTGGTGAAGGTCAACCAGATCGGGACCTTGTCCGAGACTCTGGATGCCGTGGATATGGCCCATCGTGCCGGCTACACGGCCGTCATGAGCCACCGTTCGGGCGAGACCGAGGATTCCATCATCGCGGACCTCGCCGTCGCCACCAACTGTGGGCAGATCAAGACCGGCTCGCTGGCCCGGTCAGACCGCACCGCCAAATACAACCAGCTGCTCCGCATCGAGGAAATGCTGGGCGACCAGGGTGTCTATTTCGGCGACGGCATGCTGCTGAACCGGTAGGGCGAAAAAACAGGGTGTGCGGCTGCATATCCTGCCATCAAGCTACGGTTCGTTAGGCATTTTCGGTCAGGATTCGGCAGTCTTGAGTCCACGCTCAGAAGGAGCGTTTGTAATGCCTGAACGGATGAAGCCATTTTTGCCGTCTGCCGTCCTGCTGTTTCTGGTCGCCTATCTGGGCGTTCAGGCACTGACAGGGCAGCGGGGGCTGCTGAGTGGACATGAGCGCGACGCCCTGATGGCGCAGCGCGAGGCGCAGCTGGCCGGTATCCTTGAGCAGCGGCAGGACCTCGAGGTCCGGGTCCGGTATCTGCGCACCGACAGCCTGTCCCGTGATCTTCTGGAGGAGAGAGCCCGCGCCGTGCTCGGATTCGCCGACCCCCGCGACTATGTCATCCGGGTCTCGGCACCGGTTGTCGCCGGAACCTCCGTGCCCCGGGCGTGAACTTTCGTTACAGCCTCGAGACGACTTTGCCTTTCAGGAACGAAGGCTGCTAAAGCCCCTTTCCGTAACGACAAGAGGCCCTGACAGCGGGGTCCAGCCGGGAGATGACGGATGGCGAAAGCCCCCGCCGCCAAGACTGCATCGAAGAAGATTCCGAACGCGCCGACGGCGTCCCGAGAGGACCTGCTGCGCTTCTATCGCGAGATGGTCCTCATCCGTCGCTTCGAGGAGCGGGCGGGCCAGCTCTACGGCATGGGTCTGATCGGCGGCTTCTGCCATCTCTACATCGGCCAGGAGGCTGTGGCGGTCGGCGTTCAGGAGAGCGTCAAACAGGGCCACGACAAGATCATCACCGGCTATCGCGATCACGGCCATATGCTGTGCGCCGGCATGGACCCGAAAGAGGTGATGGCCGAGCTGACCGGCCGCATCGGCGGTTCGTCCAAGGGCAAGGGCGGGTCGATGCATATGTTCGACACGGCCACGGGCTTCTACGGCGGCCACGGCATCGTCGGCGCCCAGGTGGCGCTCGGCACCGGCCTGGCCTTCGCCGGTCGCTATCGCGGCGATGACAGCGTGGCCTTTATCTATTTCGGCGATGGCGCGGCCAACCAGGGCCAGGTCTATGAGAGCTTCAACATGGCCCAGCTGTGGAAGCTGCCGGCCATCTACATCATCGAGAACAACCAGTACGCCATGGGCACGAGCATCGAACGCTCCTCGTCCACGACGCAGCTGAGCGAGCGCGGCTCGAGCTTCGGCATCCCCGGCGAACAGGTCGACGGCATGGATGTGCTGGCCGTCCGCGATGCAACGGCCCGCGCCGTCAAGCGCGCCCGTGAAGGCGGCGGACCCTACATCCTCGAGATGAAGACCTACCGCTACCGCGGCCACTCCATGTCCGATCCGGCCAAATACCGGGCCAAGGAAGAGGTCGATGAGGTCAAGAAGACCCGCGACCCGATCGACCATGTGAAGATGCTGCTGGATCAGGCCGGCGCGACCGAGGACGACCTCAAGGCCATCGACAACGAGGTCAAGGCCATCGTCGCCGAGGCCGTCCAGTTCGCCCAGGAAAGCCCCGAGCCGGACCCGTCCGAGCTCTACACCGACGTCTATGTGGAGGCCTCAGCGTGACCGACATTCTGATGCCGGCGCTGTCGCCCACGATGGAAGAGGGCACGCTGACCAAATGGCACATCAAGGCGGGTGACACCGTCTCGGCCGGCCAGGTCATCGCCGAGATCGAGACCGACAAGGCGACCATGGAGGTCGAGGCCGTCGACGAGGGCGAAGTGCTGGAAATTCTCGTGGCCGAGGGCTCCGAGAATGTGAAGGTCAACACGCCGATCGCGCGGCTTTCCGGCGATGTCGCTGCGGCCAGCCCCTCCACCGCTTCGCGGTCCCCCTCCCCATCCGCAAGCGCGGACGGGGAGGAGACGGCCGCCGTCGCGTCTCCTCCCCATGCCAATGGGGAGGGGCACCACCCGAAGGGTGGTGGAGGGGCGCCCGTCGCCGCACTCCACGACCCCGAAATCCCCGCCGGCACCCCCATGGTCAAGACCACCATCCGCGACGCCCTGCGCGACGCCATGGCCGAGGAGATGCGTCGGGACGACAAGGTCTTCCTGATCGGCGAGGAGGTCGCCCAGTACCAGGGCGCCTACAAGGTCAGCCGCGAACTGCTTCAGGAGTTCGGCGACAAGCGCGTCGTCGATACCCCGATCACCGAGCACGGCTTTGCCGGCCTGGGCGTCGGGGCCGCCATGGCGGGGCTGAAGCCGATCGTCGAGTTCATGACGTTCAACTTCGCCATGCAGGCCATCGACCACATCATCAATTCGGCGGCCAAGACCCTGTATATGTCCGGCGGCCAGATCCGCGCCGGCATCGTCTTCCGCGGCCCCAACGGCGCCGCCAGCCGCGTGGGTGCCCAGCACAGCCAGGACTATTCCGCCTGGTATGCCCAGGTGCCCGGCCTGAAGGTCATTGCCCCCTATGACGCGGCCGATGCCAAGGGCCTGCTGAAGGCGGCCATCCGTGATCCCAACCCCGTCGTCTTCCTCGAGCACGAGATGATGTACGGGCTGGAGTTCGACGTGCCCGAGGGCGACCACGTCCTGCCGATCGGCAAGGCGAAGGTGCGGCGCGAGGGAACCGACGTCACCATTACTGCCCACAGCCGCATGGTCGGCTTCGCCCTGCAGGCCGCCGAACAACTGGCCGCAGAGGGCATCTCCTGCGAGGTCGTCGACCTGCGCACCCTTCGTCCGCTGGATCACGAGACCATCGTCCAGAGCGTTAAGAAGACCAGCCGTCTGGTCTCGGCCGAGGAAGGCTGGGGCCCGATGGGCGTCGGTGCCGAGGTCGTGGCCCGGGTCATCGAACACGCCTTCGACTACCTGGACGCGCCGCCGTTGCGCGTCCACCAGGAGGATGTGCCGCTGCCTTATGCCGCCAATCTGGAAGTGCTGTCGCTGCCGGGCGTGGACAAGATCATCAAGGCTGTCCGGGCGGTAATGGCATGACCGAAGCCTCGGAGTTCCAGCTGAAGACCCCTGCCAGCGTCGCCGCCGACGCCGAGGCGGTCGAAATCCTGCGCATCTGGTGGTCGAAGGGCGAGCCGGTCATGGTGATCAAGCCGGCCTTCAACGATCCGCGTCAGTTTGGTCAGGTGCTGGCCATGGCGGCCCAACACATGGCCCATGGCTACATGGTCCGGCACGACCATGATGAGAAGCAGGCCTACAACAAGATCCTCGCCGGAATCTCCGACGTTCTGAACAGTCCCGGGGTCGAGACCGTGGTCGAGGAGCCGGCCTCGGGGAGCATGCCATGACCGACATCCTGATGCCTGCCCTGTCGCCGACGATGGAAGAGGGCGTGCTGGCCAAATGGCACGTCAAGGTCGGCGACATGGTCAAGGCCGGCGACGTCATCGCCGAGATCGAGACAGACAAGGCGACCATGGAGGTCGAGGCCGTGGACGAGGGCGAGGTCACCGACATCCTCGTCGCCGAAGGGACCGAGGCCGTGAAGGTCAATACGCCGATCGCCCGTCTGAAGGGTGAGGACGGGGCGGCTGTCTCGTCTCCTCCCCGTGCGGAGAATGGGGAGGGGGACCAGCCGAAGGCTGGTGGAGGGGCGCCCGCAGCCCAGACCCCCAAGGCTCCAACCACGCCCGCCGCCGACCCCTCCACCGCTTCGCGGTCCCCCTCCCCATCGCTGCGCGACGGGGAGGAGACCAGGATCTTCGCCTCGCCGCTGGCACGCCGTCTTGCGGCCCTGGGCAATATCGACCTGTCCGGGGTCAAGGGCACAGGCCCGCACGGCCGGATCGTCAAACGCGACCTCGAAGGTGCGCCGACGGGCGTGGCCAAACCGGCTACGGCATCGGCTCCGGCCCCGGTCGGCGAGCCCCGCAAGGTCCAGTCCCTCGCCCAGATGGGTATCCCGGACGGCAGCTACGACCTCGTCCCCCTGGACGGCATGCGCAAGGCCATTGCCCGGCGCCTGACCGACAGCTTCCGCGACGTGCCGCATTTCCCGCTGACCATCGACTGCCGCATCGACGGCCTGCTGGCCGCCCGGACCAAGGTCAACGCCCTGCTCGAGAAGGATGGCGTCAAGGTCTCGGTCAATGACTTCGTCATCAAGGCCAGCGCCATGGCCCTGAAGGCCGTGCCCGAGGCCAATGCCAGCTATTCGCCCGAGGGCATCGCCCTGCACCATCACGCCGATGTGGCGATGGCGGTGGCGATCGACGGCGGCCTGATCACCCCGATCATCCGCAAGGCCGAGACCAAAACACTCTCGCAGATCGCGACCGAGTCCAAGGACCTGGCCAAACGCGCCCGCGACCGCAAGCTCAAGCCCGAAGAGTTCCAGGGCGGCACCTTCTCGGTCTCCAACCTCGGCATGTTCGGCATCAAGGCCTTCGCCTCGATCATCAACGAGCCCCAGGGCGCGATCATGAGCGTCGGCGCGGGCGAACAACGGCCCGTCGTGGTCAATGGCCAGCTGGCGGTCGCCACCGTGATGACCGTCACCCTGACCTGCGATCACCGCGTGGTCGATGGTGCCATCGGCGCGAAATTCCTGCAGGTCTTCAAGGCGATGATCGAAGATCCTGTGACGATGCTGGCCTGATCGGAGACGCGGCATGACCTCGGTCTACGACTTCAGCGCCACGGCCATCGACGGCGCCGAGACGGCGCTGGAGCAGTATCGCGGCCAGGCCCTGCTGATCGTCAACACCGCCTCGAAATGCGGCTTCACCGGCCAGTACGCCGGGCTTGAGGCGCTACATCGTCAGTATACGGACAAACCGTTTCAGGTTCTGGGCTTCCCCTGCAACCAGTTCGGGGCCCAGGAGCCGGGCAAGGCGGCCGAGATCGCCAGTTTCTGTTCCATGACCTTTGGCGTCGACTTCCCGATGTTCGACAAGGTCGAGGTCAACGGCCCCGGCCGTCATCCGCTCTATGCCTGGCTGACCAGCCAGAAGAAGGGGCTTCTCGGCACCCGCGACATCAAGTGGAATTTCACCAAATTCCTGACCGACCGTGAGGGGCGCGTGGTCGCGCGCTACGCCCCGCAGGTCGAACCCGAGGCCATTGCGGCCGATATCGAGAAGCTGATCTGACATGCCCACCCCTTCTCAATCCGCAGAATTCGACCTCATCGTCATCGGTTCGGGCCCCGGCGGTTATGTCGCCGCCATCCGCGCCAGCCAGCTGGGCCTGAAGGTCGCCATCGTCGAGCGTGAGAACCTGGGCGGCATCTGCCTGAACTGGGGCTGTATCCCGACCAAGGCCCTGCTGAAGTCCGGGGAGAAATACGAGAGCCTTTCCCATCTGAAGGACTACGGCCTGTCTGCCGACAAGGTCGGCTTCGACTTCGCCGCCATCATCGCCCGCTCGCGCGCGGTGGCGAAACAGCTGAACTCCGGCGTCGGCTATCTGATGAAGAAGAACAAGATCGAGGTCATCGAGGGCTCGGCGAAGCTGGAGAAGGGTGCCGCTGCGCCGAAGGTGGTCGTCGCCCTCAAGGCCGGCGGTTCGCGCACGGTCGAGGCCAGGGCGGTCATGCTGGCCGTCGGGGCCCGCGCCAGGGCCATTCCGCAGATCGGTCTGGAGGCCGACGGCGACCGCATCTGGGCCTATCGTGAGGCCATGGCCCCGAAGGCCATGCCCGGCTCCATCATCGTCATCGGCTCGGGGGCCATCGGCATCGAGTTCGGAAGCTTCTACCGCGCCCTCGGGGCCGAGGTGACCGTGGTCGAGGCCCTCGATCGCATCATGCCGGTCGAGGACGAGGAGGTGTCCAGGGCGGCGCAGAAGTCATTCGAAAAGCGCGGCATGAAGTTCCGCACCGGCTGCAAGGTCACCAGGGTCTCGAAGGGCGGCAAGGGCGTGCAGGTGGCCATCGAGGCCGGCGGCAAGGCCGAGGTGCTTGAGGCCGAGGTCTGCATCTCGGCGGTCGGTATCACCGCCAACACCGACGGCATCGGGCTGGAGGCGCTGGGCGTCAACATGGACCGCGGTCACATCACCATCGACGGCCACTGCCAGACCAATGTGAAGGGTCTCTATGCCATCGGTGACTGTGCCGGCGCGCCCTGGCTGGCGCACAAGGCCAGCCATGAAGGTATCCACGCCGCCGAACATATCGCCGGCTTCAAGACCCCGAACGTCCATTCGCCCATCGCCGGCTGCACCTACGCCCAGCCACAGGTGGCTTCGGTCGGGATCACAGAGCAGGGGGCTCGCGAGGCGAAGCTGGACGTCAAGATCGGCCGCTTCCCCTTCAAGGTGAACGGCAAGGCCATCGCCTCGGGCGATACCGACGGTTTCGTAAAGGTCATCTTCGATGCGAAGACCGGGGCCCTGATCGGGGCCCATATGATCGGCGCCGAGGTCACCGAGATGATCCAGGGCTATGTCACCGCCATCGCCATGGAGGCGACGGAAGAGGACATCCACGGCATCGTCTATCCCCACCCGACCATGTCCGAGGCCATGCATGAGGCCGCGCTGGACGCCTGGGGGCGGGTGATCCACATCTGACCTTCGAGAAGGTCCGGACTCCTTGTCATCCCGGACGCCGCGAAGCGGTGATCCGGGACGGCGTGCTGCCCCTTGGCTCCTCCCGGACAGCCCGCTTGGGCTGAGCCGGGAGACGGGCGACTGCAAAACCCGGTCCCGGGGTTTCCTGCGCCGCGTTCAGAATAGCCCCGTGCGGCGTCCGGCTGCCTCCCGGCTCAGCCCAAGCGGGCTGTCCGGGAGAGAGAAGTCAGGGCTGTCCTGCCCGTCCCGGCTCTCCGCTTCGCTTCGGCCGGGATGACAAGCGCCTCAGCCCGCCAGCACGTCCGCGGTCATCCGCTCCAGCAGGGCCCCGCCCTGACGGATGGCGGCCATCCGGCCACCGGCCCCGACCAGCACATTGGCGGCATAGACCTCGTACAGGGTGATCTTGCCTTCGAGCCAGACCGGGTCGCCCTGGCCGCTGTCCAGCTGGTCGCGGGCATGGAGCGCGCCGAGGGCCAGCATCCAGCCGCCGGTGACGTCGCCGACCAGTTTCAGATAGGCGTCGGCGGCGGTCAGCACATCGGCAGCCCCATCCGCGGCACCCTTGCGTTCGAGGACCCAGTCGGTCGCCGCCTCGACGGCCACGACCCCCTCGGCGAAGGCGTCGAGCGGCTGGCCGGAATAGAGGCGCGGCAGGGCGGCCAGGGTGACCTTCATGTCGGCGATCAGGTCATGGGCGGCCTGCCCGGCGTCCTGCGACAGCTTGCGGCCGACGAGGTCCATGGCCTGGATGCCGTTGGTGCCTTCATAGATCGGGGCGATGCGGGCATCGCGATAGTGCTGGGCCGCGCCGGTTTCCTCGATGAAGCCCATGCCGCCGTGGATCTGGATGCCCTGCGAGGCGATGTCGCAGCCGACGTCGGTCGACCAGGCCTTGGCGATCGGGGTGAACAGGTCCTCGCGGCCCTTCCAGCGGCGACGATCCTCTTCGGTGGCCGCATACTTCGCCAGATCGGCGGCGACGCCGGTCGACAGGCAGATGCCGCGGGCGGCGGCGATCCTGGCCTTCATCACCGCCAGCATGCGGCGGACGTCGGGATGGTCGACGATCGGGGCGTTGGCCTCACCGGTCCAGGCCGATCGGCCCTGCCGCCGGTCACGGGCATAGGCGAGGGCATGCTGATAGGCCCGCTCGGCGATGCCGACGCCCTGGACCCCGACGGCGAGGCGGGCGGCGTTCATCATGATGAACATGTGGGCCAGGCCCTGATTGGGCTGACCGACCAGTTCGGCCGTCGCGCCCTCGAAGGCCATGACGCAGGTCGGCGAGGCATGGATGCCGAGCTTGTGCTCGACGCCCACGGGGCGGAAGCCGTTGCGCTCTCCCAGGGATCCGTCGGCCATGACGTGGAATTTCGAGGCCAGGAACAGGCTGATCCCCTTGGGTCCCGGGGGGGCGTCGGGCAGGCGGGCCAGCACGAGGTGGACGATGTTGTCGGTGGCGTCGTGGTCGCCCCAGGTGATGTAGATCTTCTGGCCGTTGAGGGCATAGGTCCCGTCACCGTTCGGCGTCGCCGTGGTGGTCAGGGCCCCGAGGTCCGAACCCGCCTGGGGCTCGGTCAGGACCATGGCCCCGGTCCATTCGCCGGACACCAGCCTGGTCAGATAGATGTCCTTCTGCGAGGGCGTGCCGTGCGCCTCCAGAGCTTCGATCGCCGCCAGCGAAAGCATGGGACACAGGCCGAAGGCCATGTTGGCGGCGTGGACGGTCTCAAAGGCCGCCAGTTCCAGCGCCTTGGGCAGTTGCTGGCCGCCGGCGTGGGTCGGGGCGGACAGGCCGGTCCAGCCGCCCTCGGCGAACTGGCGATAGGCGTCGGCAAAACCCGGGGCCGCCGTCACATTTCCGTCGGCGAAGGTCGAGCCCTTCTGGTCGCCGATCCGGTTCAGCGGGGCCAGCACGCCTTCCGAAAACTGTCCCGCGGCCTCAAGCACCGCGCCCAGCAGGTCGGCGTCATAGTCTGGGAAGGCACCGGTGGCCGCGACCTGGTCGATGCCCGCCACGGCCTGGAGGGTGAAGGCGAGATCGCGAACGGGGGCTTGGTATGTCATCGGCAGTCGGGCCTGAATCTGCATTGTCTGGATGCGTTCTTGACGCCTTGCCGCGACGGCACGCAAGTGGGGTTGGCGCGGACGGCGATATAGTCCATAAATATGACCTATATTGGAGACATCTCATGGCAGAGCCACGCAGTCGTTATTCGACCGTCTCGGTGATCCTTCACTGGCTCATCGCCCTGATGATCCTGTCGCAGGTCCTCCTGATTACCGCGCATGAGGCGACGGAGGGGCAGGCCATCTCCAGGGAATTCGTCCAGATTCACAGGGCGGCCGGGCTGACGGTCCTGATCCTCACCCTGGTCCGGATCGGCTGGCGGCTGGCCAATCCCGCTCCGCCGATGCCCGGAACGATGAAGGACTGGGAGAAGTTTCTGGCCCGGGGCATCCACATCCTCTTCTATGTCGCCCTGATCGCCATGCCACTGACCGGCTGGCTGGCCAGTTCGGCCTCGGGCCGTGACATCAGCTGGTTCGGCCTGTTCAACTGGCCGCTGCTGCCGATCGAGGGCGGGCGTGCCGTGTCTCGGCAGCTGATGGATGTGCACGAACTGGTGATGAAGGGTATGTACGCCCTGGTGGCGCTGCACGTTCTGGCGGCGCTGAAGCACCAGTTCATCGAAAAGGACAATGTCCTTCACCGGATGATTCCATGGATACCGCGCCGCGACCAGGTCGGTTAGCCCTTCGCCTTGCGGGTCTCTGTGGCCTGCTGCTCCTGACGTCTGCGGCAGCGGCGCCGCCCGACTGGACGGTCACGCGGGAGTCATCCCGGATCGAGATGGCCGTGCGGGCCTTTGGCGGGTCCCACACCGGCCGCTTTGAAGACTGGCGCGCCGATGTGGTGTTCGACCCGGATTCGCCCGTTCAGACCCGCGCCAGGGTGGTGGTTCAGTCGCGTTCGCTGAGGATGTCACCCTCGGCCGCCAGTTCACGCGCGATCGGTCCGGCCTTCCTCGACTCGGCCCGATATCCCGACATCCGCCTTGACCTTAAGGGGCTGCGACCCGAGGGCGGCGCGCGCTATATGGCCGAGGCAGAGGTGACCATCCGGGGGCAGACCCGGACGATCGCCTTTCCGGTGGACTTGCGCGTCAGTGGCGACCGGGCGCATCTGACCGGCGCGTTCTCTCTGGACCGCGCGGATTTCGGCATAGGGACATCGGGGCCGTGGAACGGGCTGGTGGGACGGCAGGTGACAGTGCGGGTGGCGCTTCAGGCGCAGCGCGGCTGACCGTGGCCGACGCCGAGGCCGTTCGCGCCCTTTCCAGTGGCGATCTCGTCATCCTTCCGACCGAGACGGTCTATGGCCTGGCCGCCGACGCCGGCAACGCCGTCGCGGTGGCGGCCATCTTCGAGGCCAAGGGCCGGCCCCGCTTCAACCCCCTGATCGCCCATGTCGCTGACGCCGTGCAGGCCGAAGCCATCGCCGTGTTCGACGCCCGGGCGCGGGCCCTCGCCGAGGCCTTCTGGCCTGGGCCCCTGACGATCGTGGCCCCGGTCCGGGACCGCGACCGGGTCTGCGACCTGGCGCGCGCCGGTCTGGACAGCGTGGCTGTGCGCGTGCCGGGCCATGCCCGTGCCCGCGCCGTGATCGCTGCCTTCGGCCGCCCGGTCGTCGCGCCGTCCGCCAACCGCTCCGGACGGCCCAGTCCCACCACCTTCGCGGACGCCGTCGAGGAGACCGGAGCCTTTGCCGAAGCGGCGCTGGACGGCGGCGACTGCGCCGTGGGGGTCGAGAGCACCGTGGTCTCGGTGCTGGACGGCCGCGTCTCCCTGCTGCGCCCCGGCTCGGTCACCCGCGAGGAGATCGAGGCCGTTGTCGGTCCCTTGGACCGGGACGGGGAGGGGCATCGCTCACCCGGCCGGATGGCGCTGCACTATGCGCCGGACGCCCCCGTGCGGATCGAGGCGGACGGCGTGGCAGACGGTGAAATCCTGCTCGGTTTCGGCCCCGGCGTCGGTGAGCCGCGCTGGAGCCTGAGCCCGACCGGCGACCTGCGCGAGGCGGCGGCCAATCTGTTCCGCCGGCTGCGCGAGGCGGACCGTGAGCGGCCGTCGGGGATCGCGGTGTCGCCCATTCCCGCGACCGGCCTCGGCGAAGCGATCAACGACCGGCTGAGGCGGGCGGCGGGCTATGTCGGCTGAGGTCGGTTCAGGGTGAACCGCAGGATCTCGCCGACCTCGTCATCGAAGCTGGAACCGGTAAGGACGAAGCCTTGGCGGATCAGGACACGTTGCGAGGCGATGAGGGCAGGCAAGGTCCCGGCGGCGATCACCGCTACCTGCGGATCACTGAATGCCCTCGCGACCAACAGGGTCACCGCCCGGCCGGCGTAGCCTTGCCTCTGATCGCCCCCGACAACCGAATAGCCGATCTCGACACAGCCTGAACCGTCCGGTGGACCCTGGTAGCCGCAGATCCCCACCGGCCGGCCGTTGGCCAGGATATACCAGCTACCCCATCCCGGTCGGTCCGGATGGTCACGGATCAGCGACCGCATCCAGTCGCGGGTCGAGGCCTCGTTGTGTTCCGGCGGCCAGCTCAGCGGGTCTGCCGAATTCAGGGCTCGCGCCAGGGCCGGGCCACCGTCATCCTCGGCATCCAGGGTCTCGAGGGTACAGGCGACGATCCGGACAGTGCCGTCCTGCGCTGAAAGCGCAAACCCTGCCCTGGGATCAGGGTCGGGGCTCACTGCGCCGTCCAGCCGCCATCGATGGAGAAGCTCGCCCCGTTGGCCGAGGCCCCGAGGTCGCTGACCAGATAGAGCATCATTCCCGTCAGTTCGTCCGTGGTGACGAACCGCTTGGTCGGCTGGGAGCCGAGGATGATGTCCTTGAGCACCGCTTCCTTCGACATCCCGCGTGTGCGGGCCTGGTCGGCGATCTGCTTTTCGACGATCGGCGTCTCGACGAAGCCGGGGCAGATGGCGTTGCAGGTGATGTTGTCCTGCGCGACTTCCAGCGCCACCGTCTTGGTGAAGCCGATGACGCCGTGCTTGGCCGCGACATAGGCCGACTTGAACGGGCTGGCGACCAGACCATGCGCCGAGGCCACATTGATGATCCGTCCGCGCCCTTGCGCCTTCATGATCGGGATCGCCGCGCGGGTGGCGTAGAAGGCCGAGGACAGGTTGATGGCGATGATCTGTTCCCATTTGTCGGACGGGAATTTCTCCACCGCCTCGACATGCTGGATACCGGCGTTGTTGATCAGGATGTCGACCCGGCCCAGCTGGTGCCGGCCATAGGCGACCATGTCCGCGACCTCGTCGCCGCGCAGCATATTGGCCGCATGATAACGAACCTGCACACCGCAGCTGGCCTCCAGCTCCGACCGGGTGCGCTCGATCTCAGAGGGGTCACCGAGACCGTTGAGCACCACGTCGCCGCCGCGGGAGGCGATCGCGCGGGCGAACGCCAGGCCGATACCGGACGTCGAGCCCGAGATCACCGCCACCTGACCCTTCAGGTCGCCGATGTCGCGGAAGGGCTCGCCGGCCGTCTGTAAGCCGTCACCGCGTTTGGGCCATTGGAACATGGAGGTCTCGTCCGTCTGTCAGTCTCGTATCGCCAGCCTAGCTGTTCGCGGTTGCGAAGGCGACAGCCGGGATTAATTTCCTGATCTGGTGAATATCCACTCTGTCTCGCTGGAAGCCGCCTTGTCAAAGCGATAGCCGTCGCGATCGAACGCCTTGAGGTCTTCGGCCCGGTCGATCCGCGCGTCGATGGCGAAACGGGTCATGCTGCCGCGAGCCTTCTTGGCGAAGAAGGAGATGATCCGGCTCTCGCCGTCCTTCGATTCCCGGAACTGCGGCGTCACGACCGGCAGCTTCAGGGCCCGGGCGTCGACAGCCCCGAAATACTCCTGGCTGGCCAGGTTCACCAGGACGCGCCGGCCCTGGCCTTCGGCGTCGGCGTTCAGCTGGTGCGCAATGCGGTCCCCCCAGAAGTCGTACAGGCTGGAACCGCGCCGCGTCTTCAGCCGCGTCCCCATCTCCAGCCGGTAGGGCTGGATGCGGTCGAGCGGCCTCAGCAGGCCGTACAGACCCGACAGGATACGCACATGGTCCTGGGCGAAGGCCAGGCCGGCGGCATCGAGCTCACGCGCCCTCAGCCCCTCATAGACGTCACCCGCGAAGGCAAAGGCCGCCTGCACGCCGTCGGTCGAATCCGGATCGAAGGCCTGGAACCGCTCGCGATTCAGCCGTGCCAGATCGTCGGAGATGCCCATCAGCTGGCGCAGCTCGGACACGGAGCGGGCGCGCGCGGTCCGGGCCAGCGACGCCGTATCCTCAAGGAAACGCCGCTCGCTCGCGGGCAGGCCGCTATCGGCTTCGGTGAAATCCAGCCGCTTGGCCGGTGACAGGACGATCAACATGGCGGGCTCTCTAGGCCGCTTCGATGACGAATTGAACCGGTCGGGAAGTCGCGGTCAGGGGACCTGTGAATAAAGCGCCGCCAGCACGGCCGGAATCAGGTCCGGCAGGTCTTCCGCGATCAGCCCGGGGCCGAAACCCCGCGCCGCCTCGGCGTGCATCCACACCGCTGCCCGTGCGGCGTCGAAACTGTCCATCCGCTGCGCGATCAACCCGGCGATCATGCCTGCCAGCACATCGCCGCTGCCCGCTGTCGCCAGCCAGGGCGTCCCGTTGTCGTTGACGCTCAGCCGCCCGTCCGGTGCCGCGATGACGGTTGCGGCCCCCTTGAGCACCACGACCGCACCCGCCCGCGTCGCCGCCTCGGCCGCCGCCGCCTCGCGGCCCTGCTCCAGCAGGCCGGGAAACAGGCGCCGGAACTCGCCTTCATGCGGCGTCAGGACGTCGTCGCGATCCAGCACCTCGAACAGGTCCTCGGGCCAGCCCTCGAACACGGTCAGCCCGTCGGCGTCCACGACCAGCGCCGCGCCCGTCGCGGCAAGGGCGCGGACATTGGCCTGGGTGGCGTCGTTGATCCCGGCTGCCGGGCCTATGACGACGGCGTCGAGGTTGGCGGCCGCTTCGGCCAGGGCCTCGTCGGAGCCGAACGGGGTCAGCATGATCGCCTCGATGGCAGGGGCGATGACGGCGGTCGCATCCGGCGGGCACAGGATACGCACCACACCGGCCCCGATCCGCAGGCCTGCTCGTGCCGCAAGTCGCGCCGCACCGGTCTGGTTCGCCTTTCCGGACACCACGCCGAGCCGTCCTCGCGCGTGTTTGTGGGTCTCGACCCCCGGCCAGGGCAGGGCCGCGCGCCAGTCGGGCAGGGCGGGGCGTGTCATCCCTGCTTGTCTCCGTTCACGTATGGCGCGCCCGGACGAAAAACACTTGCCTTATTGTGCAATGCAATGTCCCCTTGCGGTCCAAGTGTGCGGCTCGAAGCAGCCCGCCTGGGATCGCCGATGAAAAAAATTGAAGCCGTCATCAAGCCTTTCAAGCTGGATGAAGTGAAGGAAGCGCTGCAGGACGCCGGAGTGCAAGGCATGACGGTGCTGGAGGCCAAGGGTTATGGCCGTCAGAAGGGCCATTCCGAGCTCTACCGCGGGGCAGAATACGTCATCGACTTCCTCCCCAAGATCAAGATCGAGGTGGTGGTTCCGGACGACATGGTCAATTCGGTCGTCGACGCGATCCAGGCGGCCGCCCGCACCGGCAAGATCGGCGACGGCAAGATCTTCATCTCCGACGTTATCGACGTTATCCGTATTCGCACCGGGGAATCCGGCGCCCAGGCCGTATAACCGCACCCTCGACGGGTCGTTCCGAGAGGCGCGTCCCATTACTTCTCCTCCCCCGCCAGACAGGATTCGCAAGACATGAGCGCCGGCAAGATTCTCAAGGAGATCAAGGAAAAGGACGTAAAATACGTCGATCTCCGTTTCACCGACACCAAGGGTCGGATGCAGCACGTGACCTTCGATATCGACCTGGTCGATGAAGAGTTCCTCGAAGAGGGCACCATGTTCGACGGTTCGTCGATCGCCGGCTGGAAGGCGATCAATGAGTCCGACATGCTGCTCAAGCCGGATCTGAACGGTTTCTGGATTGACCCGTTCTACCAGCAGACGACCATGTTCCTGTTCTGCGACGTGCTGAACCCCGACACCGGCGAGCCCTACAACCGCGACAGCCGCTCGATGGCCAAGAAGGCCCTGGCCTATGTCCAGTCCTCGGGCGTGGGCGACACCGTCTTCTTCGGCCCGGAAGCCGAGTTCTTCATCTTCGACGACGTGCGCTGGAGCACGGCCCCGCACGACACCGGCTACACCTACGATTCGATCGAACTGCCGGCCAATACGGGTGCCGAGTATTCTGAAGGCAATATGGGGCACCGCCCCGGGCACAAGGGCGGCTATTTCCCCGTCAACCCGACCGACAGCGCCCAGGACCTGCGCGGCGAGATGCTGGGCGTGATGCGCGATCTGGGCATGCAGCCCGAGAAGCACCACCACGAGGTCGCTCCGGCCCAGCACGAACTGGGTCTGAAGTTCAGCGACCTGCTGACCATGGCCGACCGCCTGCAGCTCTACAAATACGTCATCCACAACGTCGCCGCCGCCTACGGCAAGTCGGCCACCTTCATGGCCAAGCCGACCTTCGGCGACAACGGCTCGGGCATGCATGTGCACCAGTCGATCTGGCGTGACGGCAAGCCGCTGTTCGCCGGTGACAAATACGCCGGCCTGTCGGACCTCTGTCTCTGGTACATCGGCGGCATCATCAAACACGCCAAGGCCATCAACGCCTTCGCCAACTCGACCACCAACTCCTACAAGCGGCTGGTTCCCGGCTATGAAGCCCCGGTCAAACTGGCCTATTCCTCGCGCAACCGCTCGGCCTCGATCCGGATTCCGTGGGTCAATTCGCCGAAGGCCAAGCGGATCGAAGCCCGCTTCCCCGATCCGATGGGCAACCCCTATCTGACCTTCGTTGCCCTGCTGATGGCCGGCCTCGACGGGATCGAGAACCGCATCGATCCGGGCGCGCCTGCCGACAAGAACCTCTACGACCTGCCGCCGGAAGAGCGCGGCTCGATCCCCGAGGTCTGCGGCTCGTTGAAGGAGGCGCTCGACAGCCTCGACCAGGACCGCGCCTTCCTCAAGAAGGGCGGCGTCATGGATGACGACTTCATCGACAGCTATATCGAGCTGAAGATGGAAGAGGTGATGCGCCTGCAACTGCACCCGCACCCGGTCGAATTCGACATGTACTACAGCTGCTGATCGGCGGCTGAGGTCGAACGAAAGACGGCGCCGGACGGGAAACCGTCCGGCGCCTTTTTCATGGTGCCGGGCGCGGTCCAGAGCAATCGGCGCTCCAGTTGACGCATTGGCCTCCAGCGACAAGGGTTCATCACAACGAGCACAACGAGGTCACAGCGGACACGACGGGATCGAGACGGTGGCACCATCGCGGATCGTTTCCTTCAGGCTCGATTTTTCGTCGAAGGGAGGATCGGCGGCAAAGCCGCCCTTGTCTCGTTTCGTTGCCGGGAAGGATCGACACACGCGGCAACCGCACGGTCCCGTCGTGTCCGTTG